>CBHTVR010000005.1:0-99169 GCA_966096795.1 uncultured Gammaproteobacteria bacterium | reverse complement strand
GGCCTATTGCAGGAGGCCGGCCATGGATGGCCGGCCGTTCGGTCTTCGGTTCGCAGGACGCGGCTTGCCGAACGACCGACCAGCAATAGGCCCCGGCCCCGGCGGGTTCACGCCTCCACCCGAGAAGTCCGAGCCGGTCACCGCCAAGCAGCGGCGCTGATGTAATCTGCTCGGCATGAACTTGCCCGGCGAACCGCGAATTGCATTTTTGGCCAGCACGGCGCCGCAGGCGCAGGCTGCGTTGCGAGTGTTGGTCGAGCGGCATGGCCAACATGCGCCGGAGGCGGCAGATGTCATCTGCGCGCTGGGTGGAGATGGCTTCATGCTGCAGACGCTGCACCGGCATGGCGACCTTGGTCGCCCTGTGTTCGGCATGAAGTTGGGCGCGGTGGGTTTCCTGATGAATCACTATCGCGAGGACGACTTTGTCCAGCGCCTGCATGCCGCTGAACCGGCGGTGTTGCGGCCGCTGGAGATGGTGGCGGTGACCGAGTCGGGGGCGAGCGTCACCGAGCTGGCCTACAACGAGGTCTCGCTGCTGCGGCAGACGCGGCAGACGGCGCACTTGCGCGTGCATCTCAATGGCCAGGTGCGGCTGGAGGAACTGGTCTGCGATGGCGCGTTGGTGGCGACGCCGGCGGGCAGCACGGCTTACAACTTCTCGGCGCATGGGCCGATCCTGCCGCTGGGTTCGGCGGTGATCGCGCTGACGCCGATCGCCGCCTTCCGGCCGCGGCGCTGGCGCGGTGCGCTGTTGCGCGCCGATACCGAGGTGCGCCTGGAAATCCTGGACCCCTACAAGCGCCCGGTCAGCGCCACCGCCGACTCGCATGAAGTGCGCGACGTGGTGGAAGTGCGCATCCGCGAGTCGCGCGACCGCACGGTAACCTTGCTGTTCGACCCCGAGCACAATCTCGAGGAACGCATCCTCAACGAGCAGTTCGTGACTTGAGCCGATGAGCGCTGCAGAGCCATTGCCCACGCTTCCCGCCGCGCCGCACAAGCTGGTGGTGGCCATAACAGCCCGTGCACTGTTCGACCTGGAAAAGGGCCACGCCCTGTTCGAAGACCAGGGCCTGGACGCCTACGCCGAGCATCAGCGTCGGCACGAGAACGACATCCTCGAGCCCGGCATCGCTTTCCCGCTGGTGCGCAAGCTGCTGGCCCTGAACGAAGGTGCGCCCGCGGAAGAACCGCGCGTGGAAGTGGTGCTGCTTTCGCGCAATTCTTCCGACACCGGCCTGCGCATCTTCAATTCGATAGAGCATTTCGGCCTGAGCATCGCCCGCGCGGTGTTCACCAGCGGCGCGCCGACCATTCCGTATATCCAGCCGTTTGGCGCGCAGTTGTTCCTGTCGGCGAATCCCGAGTCGGTGCGCGGCGCGCTCAGCCAGGGCGTGGCGGCGGCGACCATCCTGCCGGCCAAGGCGGCGACCCAGACGCACCAGCAATTGCGTATCGCCTTCGATGGCGACGCGGTGATCTTCGGCGACGAGTCCGAACGCATTTCGCAGGAGGACGGGCTGCTGGCTTTCCACGAGCACGAGCGCGACCGCGCCCACGAGCCGCTGAGCGGTGGGCCCTTCCGCGGCTTCCTGGCGGCGCTGCACGACCTGCAGGCGGCGTTCCCGCCGGAAGACTCGCCGATCCGCACGGCCTTGGTGACGGCGCGTTCGGCCCCGGCGCACAAGCGCGTCATCCTGACCCTGCGCGAGTGGGGCGTGCGCCTGGACGAGGCCTTGTTCCTGGGCGGCCGCGACAAGGGGCCCTTTCTGGAGGCCTTCGGGGCCGACATCTTCTTCGACGATTCCCAGTCCAATATCGCCAATGCCCGGCGGCATGTGGCGGCCGGGCACGTGCCGCATGGCGTCAGCAACCCGACCGGGGACTAGTTCGCCACCGGCCTGGGGCACCCCTTGGCTGTGTTGACGAATCGAATGACAAAGCGGTTAATATCCTTGACACATGAGCTCGGGGCGCCCGGCGTTCCCGATTGGTACTTAACCTGCGTGGGAGGCGTCTGGTCATGTCCATTTCCGTCAAGCAAGTCACCCTGGTCGCGGCGGTAACCCTGGCGCTTTCGGCCTGCGGCAAGAAAGAAGAAGCCGCGCCCGCCGCGGCCCCCGCGGCTACGGCCGCTGCGGCTGAGCCCGTGCTCGAAGGCCAGCTCGACATCATTGCCTGGCCCGGCTACATCGAACGCGGCGAGAGCGACAAGAATTACGACTGGGTTACCCAGTTCGAGAAGGACACCGGCTGCAAGGTCAACGTGAAGACTGCCGGCACTTCGGACGAGATGGTGTCGCTGATGAATCAGGGCGGCTACGACCTGGTTACCGCTTCGGGCGATGCTTCGCTGCGCCTGGTCGCCGGCGGCAAGGTGCAGGCGATTGACGTCGCCCGCGTGCCCTCGTATTCGACCGTGGACCCGCGCCTGCAGGATGCCGCCTGGCATACCGTGGACGGCAAACATTACGGTGTTCCCTATCAATGGGGCCCGAATGTGCTGATGTACAACACCAAGACTTTCAAAGAGGCGCCGACCAGTTGGAGCGTGGTGTTCGAGCAGCAGAACCTGCCCGATGGCAAGTCCAACAAGGGCCGCGTGCAGGCCTTCGACGGCCCGATCTATATCGCCGATGCGGCGCTCTATTTGATGACCAAGAATCCGGAACTGGGCATCAAGGACCCGTACGAATTGAACGAAGCCCAGTACGCGGCCGCGCTCGACCTGCTGCGCAAGCAGAAGGCCCTGGTGCATCGCTACTGGCATGACGCCACGGTGCAGATGGGCGACTTCAAGAACGAAGGCGTGGTCGCTTCCGGTTCCTGGCCGTATCAGGTGAATGCGCTGCAGCTCGAGAAGCAGCCGATCGCCTCGACCATTCCGGCCGAAGGCGCCACCGGTTGGGCCGACACCACCATGATGCACGCCGAGGCCAAGCACCCGAACTGCGCCTACAAGTGGATGGAGTGGTCCATCAGCCCGAAGGTGCAGGGCGATGTGGCTTCGTGGTTCGGCTCATTGCCGGCGGTGCCTGCAGCGTGCAAGGACAATGCGCTTCTCGGGCCGGATGGCTGCAAGACCAACGGCGTCGACAACTTCGACAAGATCCACTTCTGGCGTACCCCGGATGCCAAGTGCAGCGAGGGCGAATGCGTGCCCTACAGCCGCTGGACCGAGGACTACATCAAGATCATGGGTGGTTGAGCCGGGCGGAGCGGGCGGCATGAAGGCCGCCGTCGAGTTCGCCGGCGTTTCGCGCCACTACGGCGTGGTGAAGGCGGTGGACGGGGTATCCCTGTCCATCGCCGAGGGCGAGTTCTTTTCGATGCTCGGGCCCTCAGGCTCGGGCAAGACCACTTGCTTGCGACTGATTGCGGGCTTCGAGCAACCGACGGCCGGTTCCGTTCGCATCCACGGTGTGGAAGCCGGCGGCGTGCCGCCGTTCGCGCGTGACGTGAACACGGTCTTCCAGGACTACGCGCTGTTCCCGCACATGGACGTTCTCGCCAACGTCGGCTACGGCCTGATGGTGAAGGGCGTGCACAAGGCCGAACGCGTTCGCCGCAGCCAGGAAGCGCTGGAGATGGTGGCGCTGGCATCGCATGGCGGCCGGCGGCCCGCGCAATTGTCCGGCGGCCAACGCCAACGCGTGGCCTTGGCGCGCGCGCTGGTGAATCGCCCGCGTGTGTTGTTGCTGGACGAACCGCTCGGCGCGCTGGATTTGAAATTGCGCGAGCAGATGCAGGGCGAGTTGAAGGCGCTGCAGCGACAGCTGGGCATCACCTTCGTCTACGTCACCCACGACCAGGGCGAGGCGCTGTCCATGTCCGACCGCGTGGCGGTGTTCAACAATGGCCGTATCGAGCAGGTGGCCGCGCCGCGTGATCTCTACCTGCGCCCGCAGACGGCCTTCGTGGCGCGATTTGTCGGCAGCGCCAATGTGGTGTCGGCCGAGCAGGCCGGGCGCCTGGGCCTGGGTGATGTCGGCGAGTTCTCGCTGCGCCCCGAACATATTCGCCTGCAGACCGAGCCGGCCGATTTCGGCAACGGCCCGAGCCTGGCGGCAAAAGTGCTGGATGTGCAATTTCATGGCGCCAGCAACCGCGTCGAACTGGAAGTGGAACCCGGGTTGCGCCTGGTCGCCAGCGTCAACAATGGCGGCGACGGCGAAGAGCTTTGCCAAGTGGGTCGCGAACTGAGGGCCTGCTGGAGCGCCAGCGCCATGATTCCCCTGCGGGCGCAGCCTGTGTGAACGGCAACGCGGCCTACCTGCGTAGTCCGTTGCCGCGATTGGCGGCCTTGCTGTATCGGCGTGAAGGCCTGCTGCTGGCGGTGTTGCTCGGCCCGCCCCTGATCTGGATGTGCGTGATCTATCTTGGCTCGCTGCTGGCCCTGCTATGGCAGGGCCTGTACAGCTTCGATGATTTTTCGATGACGGTGAAGCCGGTGTTCACCCTGGCCAACTACGGCAAGATTTTCGATTCCGGCAATTTCGACATCGTTGTGCGCACGCTGACGATGGCTTGCGCCGTGACCGTGGCGGCGGCTGTCATCGCGTTTCCGATTGCCTACTACATGGCGCGCTTCGCCAGCGGCAGGGCCAAGGCTTTCTTCTATATCGGAGTGATGCTGCCGATGTGGGCCAGCTACATCGTCAAGGCCTACAGCTGGCAGGTGATCCTGGCCAAAGGCGGTATCGTGTTTTGGGGGCTGCAGCATTTGCATCTTGTGTGGCTGCTGGATTGGCTGCTGACGATCCCGGGCGTGGGCGGTTCCACGCTTTCGACCTCGCATCTCGGCCGCTTCCTGGTGTTCACCTACCTGTGGCTGCCCTTCATGATCCTGCCGATCCAGGCCGCGCTGGAACGGGTGCCGCCGAACCTGATCCAGGCTTCGATGGACCTGGGCGCGCGGGCATCGCAAACCTTTCGGCATGTGATCTGGCCGCTCGCCTTTCCCGGCGTCGTGGCGGGTTCGATCTTCACCTTCTCGCTGACGCTGGGCGACTTCATCATTCCGACTTTGGTCGGGCCTTCGGGCCTGTTCATCGGCACCTATGTTTACGTGCAGCAGGGCGCGGTCGGCAATATCCCGATGGCAGCGGCCTTCACCATGGTGCCGATCATTTTGGTGGCCGCGTATCTGGCGCTGGCGCGCAAGCTGGGGGCCTTCGATGCGCTCTGAATCGGGCGAGCGGGCAGGCTGGGGTCTGCGCGGCTTTGCCTGGGCTGGGCTGGCCTTCATGCACCTGCCGATCCTGGTGATCTTCCTCTACGCCTTCAACACCGAGCGCAGCGCTTTCAGCTTTCCGCTGCAAGGATTCACGCTGCAGTGGTTTGGCGAGGCCTGGGCACGTGAGGACGTGCGCTCGGCGATCTGGCTGTCGGTGAAGGTGGCTTCGCTGGCCACGGTGGCTGCGCTTGGTTTGGGCAGTCTTGCCGCGGCGGCACTGTACCGGCGCGACTTTTTCGGCAAGGACCTGAGCACACTGCTGTTCATCCTGCCCATCGCGCTGCCGGGCATCGTCACCGGTATTGCCTTGCTGTCGGCCTTCAAGCTGGTGGGCGTGGAGCCCGGGCTGCTGACCATCGTCATCGGCCACGCCACGTTCTGCATCGTGGTCGTCTACAACAATGTGATCGCGCGTTTCCGGCGTACGTCGGCGTCCATGGTGGAAGCCTCGATGGACCTGGGCGCGGATCCGTTCCAGACCTTCCGCTACGTGATCCTGCCGCAGATCGCCACGGCTTTGCTGGCGGGTGGCATGCTGGCCTTCGCCCTGAGCTTCGACGAGATCATCGTCACCACCTTCACCGCGGGCACCGAACGCACGCTGCCAATCTGGTTGCTGAATCAACTCGGCAAGCCGCGCGACACGCCCATCACCAATGTGGTGGCGATGATGGTGATGCTGGCCACGACCCTGCCCATCATTGGCGCCTACTACCTTACCCGCGGCACCGAATCCGTCGCCGGCGCCGGCAAATAGACCTCGCACAGGAGATTCCGATGCAGACCCGCATGTTCATCAATGGCCAGCTCGAAGCCGGGCAGGGCGAAGCCTTCACCGTGCTCGACCCCGCGCGTGGCCGCGAGCTGGCGCGCATTCCCGAGGCGAGCCCGGCGCAGGTTGCCGCCGCGGTTGCCGCTGCAGATCGCGCGCTGCCAGGCTGGGCGCGCACGGCGCCAAAGGATCGCGCGGCCATCCTGCTGAAGATTGCCGATCGCGTGGAAGCGCATGGCGAGGAGCTGGCGCGCCTGGAATCGGACAACTGCGGCAAGCCCTATTCGGCGGCGTTGAATGACGAGATTCCCGGCATCGCCGATGTATTCCGTTTCTTCGCCGGCGCTGCGCGCTGCCTGGGTGGCTCCTCGGCGGCCGAGTATTTGCCCGGCCATACCTCAATGATCCGCCGTGATCCGATCGGTGTCATTGCCCAGATCACGCCCTGGAATTACCCGCTGATGATGGCGGCCTGGAAGATGGCGCCGGCGCTCGCAGCCGGCAACACTCTCGTGCTGAAGCCTTCCGAAATCACGCCGCTGACCACGCTGCGTTTCTTCGAGATCATCGGCGACTTGCTGCCGCCGGGCGTGGCCAACGTGGTGTTTGGTCGCGGCCAGACCGTGGGCCAGCCGCTGGTGTCGGCCGATCCGGTGCGCATGATTTCGCTGACCGGTTCCATCGCCACCGGGCAGAAGATGCTCGAGGTTGCCGCACAGACACTCAAGCGCACGCACCTGGAACTGGGCGGCAAGGCGCCGGTCATCGTGTTCGACGACGCCAATATGGAAGAGGTGGTTGCTGGCATCCGCGCCTTCGGCTACTACAACGCCGGCCAGGACTGCACTGCGGCCTGCCGCATCTACGCGCAGGACAAGAAGTACGAGAATCTCGTTGCCGACCTGGCCTCAGCGGTGTCCAGCATCCACTCGGGCACGCAGGACGAGGAAGGCGTGGAGCTCGGGCCGCTGGTGTCCTCGGCCCATCGCGATCGTGTCGCCGGCTTCGTGGACCGCGCCCGCGCCGAGAAACATATCGAGGTTGTCACCGGCGGAAAGCTCGGTGCAGGCGCCGGTTTCTTCTACGAACCCACCGTCGTTGCTGGCGCCACCCAGAATGACGAAATTGTGCGCAAGGAAGTGTTCGGCCCGGTGGTGTCGGTGACGCGCTTCAAGGACGCCGACGAAGCCATCGCCTTCGCCAACGACAGCGACTACGGCCTGGCCTCCTCGGTCTGGACCAGCGACATCAGCAAGGCCATGCGCGTCAGCGCCGAGCTGCAGTACGGCTGCACCTGGGTGAACACGCATTTCATGCTGGTCAGCGAGATGCCGCACGGTGGCGTCAAGAAGTCCGGCTATGGCAAGGACATGTCCATGTATGGCCTGGAGGACTACACTGCCATCCGCCATGTCATGATCAAGCACTGACCGAATCCGGGGCCCCCGACCCATGCGCCAGCTGACTCTTGTTTTTTGCCTTTGCCTGGCCGCTTGCGGCGGCCCGGAACCGCAGGCTCCCGCTGCTGCCGCGGATGGCACCGGCGCCGCGAGCCAGGTCGCTGCGCCGGCCAAGCCCGTGGTCGCCGTTGCCGAGGCACCCGCTGTCGCGCCGCCAGGCGCGCGCAAGCTGCTCGACAGCTACCTGCAGGCCTGGAACCAGCACGATGGCAACGCCGTGGCCGGCTTCTACGCCGACGACGTGGTGGTCTTCGATGCCTTGCGCGGCAATCTTTCCAAGGGCCGCGGCGAGTCGCGCGCGAATGTCGTTGACATGTACCTGCGCGCCGTACCCGACGGGCAGTGGAGCCTGCGCGGCGAGCCGGTGGTGTCCGAGGATGGCTTCAGTTACGAGTGGGCCCTGGTCGGCACCAACATGGGCGACTGGACCAGCTACCTGCGTGGCCGCGGCCAGAAACTCGACTTCAAGGGCATCACCATCGTGCGCCTGAAGGGCGGCAAGATCGTCTACCAAGCCAACTACTTCGATACCAACGCACTTGGCGCGCAGGCTGGCTGGTAGCGTTTACGATCAGGCTGCAACGACTGCGCGACGGCGCAGCGCATAGATCAGCCAGGCAATCGAAGTAACGCATGCGCCGGCAAGAAATGCGGCCCGGCCGCCGCCGAAATCCCACATCAACGCGGCCAGGCCCGCGCCCAGTACGCCGCCCACGCCGGAGCTGAAACCGTAGAGCAGGCTTTGCCCGGCCGCGGCGCGCTTTCCCGGGAAGAACTGCGACATCTGGCGCATGCAGCAGGCGTGGAAAATCGCAAAGCTGAAGGCATGCAGGCACTGCGCCGCGAACATCAGGCCCAGGTCGCTGGCGAACAAAGCCGTCACGCTCCAGCGCAAGATGGTGACGGCCATGCAGAAGGCCATCAGGCGCTCGGCGCCGTAGCGCGCCAGCAGGCGCGGCGCCTGCCAGAACATGGCGATCTCGATCAGCACACCCGTGCCCCAGAGCGCGCCGATGGCGCCGCCGCTATGACCCGCAGCCTGCAGATGCAGGGTGTAAAAGACATAGAAGGCGCCGAAGCCCATCTGCATCAGCAGTGCCACCAGCAGGAAGCGGCGCACGCCCGGGCGCTTCCACAGATGTTCGGCGTCCTCGACGCTGTCCAGGTGTTCCGGCGGCTTGTCGTGGCGATGCGGCCAGGCGGCGGCCAGCATGGCGATAAACAGCGGCAGGGTGATCCACGGAAAGCTGTCGCTGCCCAGGCGGTCCATCACCCAGCCGTAGCTTGAGGCCACCAGCAGGAAACCCACCGAGCCCCAGACCCGGATACGCCCATAGTCGGCACTGCGCGGACCCAGCGCGGCGAGTGTCATCGCTTCGAACTGCGGCATCACCGCGTTGTAAACCAGGCCGAAGCAAGCCATCACCGAAAACAGCGCGATCGAACTGCGCGTCAGCGTGAAGCCGGCGAAACACAGCAAGGTCAGCAGGCAGGCGCCGACAAACCAGTAACCCGGTTGGCGGCTGCGCTGCAGCAGCGCGCTCCAGGCGGGCGGCGCGATGATGCGGCTGCCGTACCAAAGCCCCAGCATGCCGCCGACCACATAGCCGCCGTGGCCCATCGCATCCACCCAGCGGCCGATGTAGGGCGTGTAGGCGCCGAGCGCGGCGTAGTAGCAGAAATAGAAGATCGAGAAGCGGCGCAAGCCGGGGTCGGTGCTCAAAACTCGAGGTCCAGTGCCGCGCACAGGTAGTCCACCATCGGCGCCAGGGCCTTGAAATGCGTGGCCACGGCCCTGCGCAGCTGCGGGCCGAGCACGACCTCGTCCTCGACATGCGCCACGGCGACGAAGTCCTTGCGCTTGAGGTCTTCGATCAGCTCGTGGTCGGCAGGGTAGCCGCGCGGCGGGCGGCTGAGCGAGTCGCCACCCAGTTCGTACCTGCGCAGGAAAGCCGGCGCATGTGCTGCTGCCTTCCAACTGCCGGGACTGTCGAAGATGAATTGCCGGATTTGCCGCTGCGCATCGGGCTCGGGGTGCCAGATGCCGGCGCCGATGAAGCATTCGCCGGGCTGGATGTGCAGGTAGAAACTCGGCGCCGGCTTTTCCTTGCTGCGGGCATGGAAGAAGCGCGCGCCCGACCAGGTCTTGTAGGGCGTCTTGTCGTTCGAAAAGCGGGTGTCGCGGTGGATGCGAAACAGCGAGCCGCCGACGCCGCGCGGGTCAGCACGGTAGTGCTCGCTCACCTCACGCAAGTCCGGTTGCAGGTCGTTTATCAATGCCTGGAAGGGATTGCGAAGATGGGTTTCGTAGTCGTCGCGATGGGCATGGAACCATTCGCGCGAGTTGTTCTTGGCCAACGCACGCAGGAAGCGGAAGGTCTTGGGGGTGAAGTAGGGCGTGGCCACGACTCAGTTCTCCGAAGCGGTTTCCCCGACGTCCCCGATCGCGGCCTGCAGATCGCGGCCCCAGCGTTCGAGGGCATCGAGCAGGGCTTGGTCGGGGCCAGCCTCGCGCTTTGTGCGCAGCGCGGCAAGGGTGTCGAAATAGGATTCGAAACTGTACTCGGACAGGCCGCTGTCGCGGTGAAGGCGGTGTCTGCGCCAGCGATCCCAGCGCCCGCGTTCGGCGCCGTCCAGGCTGTCGGGCCAGTTGCGGGCGCGATAGCGGAACAGCAGTTCGGGGTAGCGCGGGTCCTTGAATTCGGCCGCCAACGCCGCGAGTCCGGCTACGGAAGCACTGCGCACGCGCGGGAACAGGCGCTTGTCGGCATCGGAGACAAAGCCGTCGTAGAGCGCGGCATCCGCGTCTGCCGGCGCTCGCGCCGCCTCGCTGGCGAAGACGCGTCGCACTTTCTCGGCCAGGCCGGGCGCGCCGCGCAAGCGTTCGGCGTTCGCCAACGCGGCGGGCAAGTCCAGGCCCAGGCGTTCCAGGTCGGCTTCGCGCAGGTGCTGCAGGGGCACGAGGATCGGGCAGCGATTGCTGTGGATTTCCTTCAGCGGAATGCGCGATTCGCCTTCGGGCAGATCCGCAGCCGGCGTGTACAGGCGGTCGGCAATTTCGTCCGGCGACAGGCGCAGCAGGGCTTCGGGGTCGAGATCAAGGTCGCAGGCAATGACCCGCGATTCCATGCGCGGGTGCCGCGCCAGCGGCAGCACCAGGGCTGCGCAATGGCGGCTGGCCGGGTACTTGCCGGAGATATGCAGCACCGGTTCCATGTTCACGGTGTCGAGCAGGCTGGCGGCGTGGCGCTTGTCGCGCAGTTTCAGGGCATAGTCCCAAAGGCGCGGCTGCGTCTGTTTCATTTTGCGTGCCAAGCCGAGCAGGGCTCTCACGTCCGACAGCGCCTCGTGCGCCTCGCCTTCGCGGGTGTCGTTGGCACGCGCCAGGTCTTCGAGCTTGAAGCTGGGCGCGCCGTCTTCGCGCCGGGGCCATTCCATGCCTTCGGGGCGCAGCGCCCGCCACAGGCGCATCACGTCCAGCAGGTCCCAACGCGAATTGCCATTGCGCCATTCGCGCTCGTAGGCATCGTAGAAATTGCGGTACAGGCCGAAGCGGATGAACTCGTCGTCGAAGCGGATCGAGTTGTAACCGACGGCGCAGGTGCCCGGCCGCGCCAGCTCATCGTGCAGGCGGGCGAAGAACTCGGCCTCGCGCAGGCCCTCGCGCTGCGCCTGCTGCGGAGTGATGCCGGTGATCAGGGTGGCCTCGGGCGAGGGCAGCAGGTCGTCGGCGGGCTGGCAGAACAGCGAGATCGGCTCGCCGATCGGTTCGAGATCGGCATTGGTGCGGATGGCGGCAAATTGGGCGATGCGCGTGCGCCGGGGGTCGCGGCCGAAAGTTTCCAGGTCGTACCAGAGGAAGCTTTCGCTCATCTCAGTCCGGGTCCAGCATCGTCAGTCGTTCCAGCACCAGGGCGTCGGCGCGGGCCAGATCCACCTGGTCGATGGTCGTGAGTCCGGCGCAGCATTCGATCAGAAGCTGGCGCTGCACATTGCCGCGCGCCAGTGCGGTGGCGTAAGGCACGCGCAGGAAGCTGACCATGGAATAGCGCGGCACGAAGCGCCCCGGATGACGCTCGCCCAACAAACGCTCGAGCTGGCGGCGCAACAGGAAGTCGGCATCATCGACCTGGTCGCGCATCTCGATATAGTTTTCCAGTGCCATGTCCTGGATGGCGCGGGCGTTGGGCTTGCGCTCGGCCTCGAAGGCGGCGAAGGCGCCTTCCCAATGTTCGGATTCGGCGATATGCCGTGCCAGGGCGATGCAGTCCTCGAAGGCGCAGTTCATGCCTTGGCCGTGGAAGGGCACCATCGCGTGCGCGGCATCGCCGATCAGCACCGCGCGGCCGTCCAGGCGCCAGTTCTCCAGGCGCAAGGTGCCAAGCCCACCGACAGGATTGTTGGCCCAGTCCTGGTCGAAGTCCGGCAGGCAGTCGAGCGCATCGGGGAAGTCGCGGCGGAAGAATGCATGCGCAGCCGCAACATCCGGCAGCGTGGCGAAACTCGGATCGCCGGCATTGGGCAGGAACAGCGTGACGGTGAAGGTCTTCTCGGTATTGGGCAGGGCGATGCACATGTACACGCCGCGCGGCCAGATATGCAGGGCATTGGCCTCGATGCGGAAACCGCCATCGGCCGCCGGCGGGATTTCCAGCTCCTTGTAGCCATGGCCCAGGGGTTCGAAGCGCTCGCCGAGTTCCACTTGCGAAGCCAGCGCAGCGCGAACACCCGAGCCGGCGCCGTCGGCGCCAATCAAAACGCCGAAGTCCAGATCGCGCCGGCTGCGGTCGTGGTCATTCACCAGGGTCAGCCGGCGTTTGTCGAAATCCACGCCGTCCAGGCGCGAATCGAAATGGATGCGTGCGCCTGCAGCTTCGGCGGCATCGAGCAGGCTGATGTTCAAGCGCCCGCGGTGTACCGACCAGATCACCTCGCTGTCGTCACGGCCGTAGCGCAGCAGCTGCGTGCCGCCGTCCTGGCCATGCACCATGCGCCCGCGCATCATCACCGCCTGCGCCATCACCGCGTCCTGCAGGCCAGCCTGGCGCAAAGCGTGCAGCCCGCGCTCGGCCAAGGCGAGGTTGATCGAGCGACCACCTTCATAGGCGCGCAGGCGCGGGTCGGGGCGACGTTCGAAGACTTCGACTTGCCAGCCTTGCTTCGCCAGCACCGTGGCCAGCAAGGCGCCAGCCAAACCGGCGCCGGCGATGGTGATGGGTTCGCGCGTGGGCTGCATCAGGTGTACTGCCAGGCATCGACCGCGCGTGCGAAGCCGAGCACGTCGGAGAAGCGGTTGTACAGCGGCGCCGGGGAAATTCGGATGACGTCGGGCTCGCGCCAGTCACCGATGATGCCGATCGCGCCGAGGTGGTCGAACAGGGCGCGACCGCGTTCGCGTCCGCCGATCACGCGCAGAGAGAGCTGGCAGCCGCGGCGCTCCGGCTGCGCGGGTGTTACGATTTCCAGCACATGGCCCAGGCGCTCCTGGATCAGCGCTTCCAGATAGCCGGTCAGCGCCAGGGACTTCCTGCGCAGCGCCGAGATGCTGGCCTTCTGGAAAATCTCCAGCGACACGCGCAGCGGCGCCAGCGCCAGGATCGGCGGATTGCTCAGCTGCCAGCCATCGGCACCGGGCGTGGGATGAAACTCGGGGCCCATGCGGAAACGCGTGTTCTGGTCGTGGCCCCACCAGCCGGCGAAGCGCGGGCGATCGCTTTGCGCGTGGCGTTCGTGCACGAAGCAACCGGCGACCGCGCCCGGCCCGGAGTTGAGGTACTTGTAGCTGCACCAGACGGCGAAGTCGGCGTCGCTGTCGTGCAGGTTCAATTCCAGGTTGCCCACGCCATGCGCCAGGTCGAAGCCGACCACGCAGCCGCGGGCGTGGCTCAGGCGCGCGATCTGCTTGAGGTTGAAGGCCTGGCCGCTGCGGTACTGCACGCCCGGCCACAGCACCAGCGCGATCTCGTGCCCACGCGTGGCCAATACTTTTTCGATGGCGTGCAGGGAAATCGTGCCGCCGGGTTCATCGGCTTCGAGTTCGATCAGCGAGGTGGCCGGGTCGAAGCCATGGAAGCGGATCTGCGATTCCACCGCATAACGGTCGGACGGAAACGCGCCGGCTTCAATCAGGATGGCGTGGCGCTCGCGCGTTGGCCGGTAGAAGCTGACCATCATCAGGTGCAGGTTCACCGACAGCGTGTTCATGGCCACGACTTCGGACGGCTTGGCGCCGACACAGGCGGCCAGCGATTCGCGCACGAACTCGTGGTAGGGCATCCACGGGTGCTTGCCGAGGAAATGGCCTTCCACGCCGTGCGTGGCCCAGGCATCGAGCTCTTCCATCAGCGCCGGGCGCACGGCCTTGGGTTGCAGGCCCAGCGAGTTGCCGCAGAAGTAAAGCTGGTCGGCCTCGCCGTGGCGCGGGATATGGAACTGCTCGCGGAGGTCCTTCAGCGCATCGGCCGCGTCCAGCGCGGCGGCGTGGGCCGGGTCGAACAGGTCGGCGCTCATTCAAAACGCGCCTTGCCCAGGCCCAGCCATTCCAGCGCGGTGCCATGGAAAAGCCGCGCTTGCGAGGCTTCGTCCAGCCCGAGCGCAGCAATGCCGCTGCCTGGCTCCTGCTCGCCGAGCGGGAAGGGGTAGTCGGTGCCGAGCATGACCGTGTCGATGCCCACGGTGTCGATCAGGTAGCGCAGGGCGCGCGGATCGTGCACGCAGGAGTCGAAATACAGTTTGCCGAAGTACTCGCGCGGATTGCGCGGATTGTCCACCGCCACCAGGTCCGGGCGCATGTTGAAACCATGTTCGATGCGGCCAATGGTGTACGGAAAACTTCCGCCGCCGTGCGCGAAGCAGACCTTTAGTTTCGGATACTTTTCCAGCACGCCGCCAAAGATCAGCGCGCAGGCCGCGCGCGATTGCTCGGCGGGCATGCCCACCAGCCAGGGCATCCAGTACTTGGGCATGGTGTCGGTGCCCATCATGTCCCAGGGGTGCACGAGGATGGCGGCACCCAGGGATTCGGCGGCTTCGAAAAAGGGCCGCAATTCCTCGGCATCGAGGTTCCAGTCATTGATGTGCGAACCGATCTGCACGCCCTGCAGGCCGAGCTGTTCCATGCAACGCTCGAGTTCCTGCACGGCCAGGCGCGGCGACTGCATCGGCACCGTGCCGATGCCGGCGTAATGGCGCCGGTGCGTGCGGCAGGTTTCCGCCATGTGCTCGTTCAAGGACTCATGCAGCTCCAGCGCGTGCTGCGGCTTGGAGGTGTAGCTGAACATCACCGGCACCGTGCTGATGACCTGCACCTGCACGCCGAAGCGCGCGTAGTCCTCCACGCGAACGTCCGGGTCCCAGGTCTTGGGCCAGATCTCGCGGAAGAACTTGCCGTCCTTGTAGATGCGGTGGCGGCCGTCGTCACCGTGGTGGATCACCGGGAAGCGACTGTCGCCATATTTGGCGGCGAGGTCCGGCCAGTCCATCGGCAGGTAGTGGGCGTGGGTGTCGATCTTGAGCATGGCGCCATTCTACCGTGGGTGGATGGTCCCGGATTCAGCTCGGGTCGCGAGCGGCCTGGTCGTAGCGGGCCGGCCGCGGGTTGAGCTGGCCGCATTCCTTGCAGGTGCGGCGCTCGTCCGAGCGGTAGAAATGCTCGAAGACCTCGAAGAAGTCCTTCTCCACGTCCACCAGGTGGAAGTACTCCTCGTACAGCAGGTGGTTGCAGGCCTGGCAGAACCACATCAGGCCGTCGGCCTCGTGCGGCAGGCGCTTGCGCTCGATCACCAGGCCCACAGAGTGCGGCGCTCGCTGGGGTGAATGCGGCGTACGGGGCGGCAGGTAAAACATGTCGCCCGCCTTGATCGGGATGTCCCGCACCTTGCCGTCTTCCTGCACCTTCAGCACCATCTCGCCCTCGAGCTGGTAGAAGAATTCCGGGCCTTCCTCGAAGTGGTAGTCGGTGCGCTGGTTCGGGCCGCCGACGATCATCACGATGAAGTCGCCGTCGACGATGCACTTGTTGCCGACCGGCGGCTTGAGCAGGTGGCGGTGCTCGTCAATCCAGCCCTGCAGGTTGAAGGCGGGCGTCAGCATGTCAGCGTCCCTCCGGCAGCACGGCCAGGCATTTGAGTTCGATGGCGATGGGCGTGGGCAGGGCGGTAATGCCGAGCGTGGTGCGGCAAGGCGCCTTGGCGGCATCGGGGAAATACTCAGCCCAAACCTTGTTGTAGGCGGGGAAATCGCGGGCCATGTCGGTCAGGTAGACGGTCACGTCCACCAGGTCTTCCCAGCTCGCGCCGCTGGCTTCGAGCACGGCGCGCACGTTGGCGAATACCGAGTGGCACTGGGCGACGATGTCGTAGCTCTTCAGGCCACCGTACTCGCTGACCACATTGCCGGGGATTGAATTGTCGCCGGCATCGCGCGGGCCGATGCCCGAAAGGAACAGCATCTGCCCGACGCGGCGCGCATGCGGATAGCGGCCGACGGCGGCGGGCGCCTTGTCGGCGTGGATGCCGCTCGTGTTCACTCGCGCACTCCGGGTTGCGCGCAGCGGGCGATGGCGGCGCTGTAGCTGGGCTGCAGTTCATCGCGGCCGGCGATGTCCATGCCCATTTCACGAACGCGGCCGTCGAGCAGGCTGTACACCCAACCATGCACCGACAAATCCTGGCCGCGCAGCCAGGCGTCCTCGACAACTGTGGTCTGGCAGACGTTCACCACCTGCTCGATCACGTTCAATTCGCACAGGCGGGCGTGGCGCAAGGTTTCAAGCTCCACTTCATCCAGGAGGGCGGAATGCTTTTGCGCGACGTCGGCGATATGGCGCAACCAATTGTCGGCCAGTCCCACGCGCTGTCCGGTCACGGCCGCGTGCACACCGCCGCAGCCGTAGTGGCCGACGACCAGGATGTGCTTGACCTTGAGCACGTCCACCGCGAACTGTATGACCGACAGGCAATTCAAGTCGGTGTGGACCATGAGATTGGCGATATTGCGGTGGACGAAGACCTCGCCAGGCATCAGCCCGGTGATCTGGTTCGCCGGTACCCGCGAATCGGAGCAACCGATCCACAGGTACTCCGGTGCCTGCTGGGTGGACAGGCGTTTGAAGAAGCTCGGATCCTCGCGTCGGACCTGCTCGGCCCAGGCCTTGTTCTGTTCCAGAAGTACACGCAATTGCGTCATGATTCACTCCAGATGGATGCAGACATTCTTGGCTTCGGTGAAAAAGCGCATGGCTTCCAGGCCGCCCTCGCGGCCCAGGCCCGACTGCTTCATGCCACCGAAAGGCGTGCGCAGGTCGCGCTCGAGCCAGGTATTGATCCAGACGATGCCGGTGTCGAGCTGGGCGGCCAGGCGATGCGCGCGTGACAGGTCGCTCGTCCACAGGCTGGCGGCCAGGCCGTAATCAGAGGCATTGGCAAGCGCGATGGCCTGGGCCTCGTCATCGAACGGCTGCAACGTCACGACCGGCCCGAAGATTTCCTCGCGATTGCAGCGCGTATCAGGGCCGAGGTTTTCGATCACCGTGGGCGCGACATACCAGCCGTCGCTGTCGCGATGCAGGGCTTCCCCGCCGCAGAGCACGCGGCCACCTTCCTCGCGCGCGAGTTGCAGGTAGCCCATGACCTTGTCGAAATGCGCCTGCGAGACCAGCGGACCGGTGGTGGTCGCCGGATCCAGCGGATTGCCCACGACCAACTGGCGCACGCGCTCGACGAAGGCATCGCGGAACTCGTTGTAATAGCTGCGCTCGATCAGGATGCGCGAACCGCACAGGCAAATTTGCCCGGAGTTCTGGAAGCTCGAACGCAGGACCGTGTCGAGCAGGCGCTCGCGCGGTGCGTCGGCAAAGATGAGGGCAGGGTTCTTGCCGCCCAGTTCCAGCGAGGCCTTCTTTAGAGCGCCAGCGCAATGCGTGGCAATCGCGCGACCCACGGCCGTGCTGCCGGTGAAGCTGACGGCTTTCACGCCGGGATGCTCGACCAGAGCCTGCCCTGCAACGCTGCCCAGGCCCTGCACGATATTGAACACGCCCGCGGGAAAACCGATCTCGCGCGCCAGCTCGCCGAGCATCCAGGCGCTGACCGGCGTGACTTCGCTGGGCTTGGCCACGACGCAATTGCCCGCCGCCAGTGCCGGCGCGATTTTCCAGGTAAACAGATACAGCGGCAGGTTCCAGGGACTGATGCAGCCCACCACGCCCAGTGGCTGGCGCAGCGTGATGTTCAGGCCGGTCTCGCCCTGGTGCGATTCGCTCGCGAACTGCATGGCCGCCGCCGCGAAGAAGCGCAGGTTGCTGATGGCGCGCGGGATTTCGACATTGCGCGCCAGCGCGATGGGCTTGCCGCCGTCGCGCGATTCGGCCTGGGCGAAATCTTCGATGCGCGCTTCCAGGGCATCGGCAAGCCGGTTCATCCAGCGTGCGCGTTCGCTACCGGGCAAAGCAGACCATGCCGGGAACGCCGCCTGCGCGGCTTGCACCGCGGCATCCACATCATCGACTCCGCCCGCAGGGCATTGCGCGAAGGCCTTGCCGTTCGCCGGTTCAAACACCTCCAACCATTGGCCTGGTTGCGCCGCGAAGGCCTGGCCGTTGATGAGGTGCGAGAGCCGGATCACCGCTGCGCTCAGTGTGAGACCGGTGGAACCGGCTGCGGGTCGTGGTATTCGAAGCCCAGGCTGCGGGCGTCGTCGCGGGCCACGCGCGCGTCAATGCCGACTGCCCGGCCCGAGCCGATGACGAAGAACAGGCGCACCAGCGCGCCTTCTTCCAGGTCGCAGTCCTGCGGGCGGAAAGCACTGCAGCCGCCTTCGGAGACATCACGCAGGCCGGTGCGCCAGGCTTCGCGCTCGTGAACCACCAGCAGGTCGGCCGCAAAGGGAACGCGGTCGAAGGAACGTTGGTTGCCGCCAGAAGAGGGGGGGTTCATAGCGATCGGGTCCTGCCACCGTCCACGGGTAGGTTGATGCCGTTTATATAGGCCGCTTCGGGCGAGCACAAGAAGGCTACCGCCGCAGAGATCTCACCGGCCTCAGCAAAGCGTCCTGCGGGCACAGTGCCGAGCATGGCCTGGGCGATGTCGTCTTCTGACTTGCCGGTGGCGGCAGCGCGCTCAGCCAGGATCTGCTCCAGCCGCTGCGTGCGCGTGTAACCGGGCAGCACATTGTTCACGGTGATGCCGAAGCCGCCCAATTCCGAAGCCAGGGTCTTGGCCCAGCTCGCGACGGCGCCGCGCACGGTGTTGGACACGCCGAGGTTGGCGATCGGTTCCTTCACCGAAGTGGAAATGATGTTGACGATGCGGCCCCAGCCGGCGGCGCGCATGCCCGGCAACACTGCTTGCACCAGGATCTGGTTGGCGACCAGATGTTGGTTGAACACCGCCACATACTGTTCGGGCGCGGCCGAATGCGCGGCGCCGCCCGCGGGACCGGCGGTGTTGTTCACCAGGATGTGCACGGGCGTCGCGGTGCACAACGCCTGCAGCTTCGCGGCCAGCGCGGCGCTGTCGGCGACATCGGCGGCGAGATGGCCGTGCGCCTGGCCTTCAGCCACGCGCGGAAGTTCGGCGGCCAGGGCGCGCAGCTTGTCTTCGCGCCGCGAGAGCAGGGTGACCGACACGCCCGCTTGCGCGAGGGCGATGGCGCTGGCGCGGCCGATGCCCTCCGAGGCGCCGCAGACCAGCGCGTGCCGGGCCATCAGTGCCTCGGGCCCAGGTTGCGGATCATCTGCGGCAGCAGGGCCTCGTCGTCTTCGCCATGCGGCGGGTGCAGCTCTTCCAGCAGCATGCCGATGCTTGCGGCGTCGTCATCGTCCATGCCGTCGAGGGCGCGAAAGTCTGCGTCCATCAGGGCGGCACGGGCCATGTCCTCGCTTTCGTAGGTCAGGGTGTCGCCGTGGCTGTCGAAGACCTGCGCCACGCCCGACTCCAGCACGCGCAGTCGTGCCCAGACCAGCAGCGGTTCCGGCGAAGCCAGCCACCATTCTTCGCGCTCGAAGGGCTGGGCTGCATAGCCTTCGTAGAGGTCTTCGTCACTCATTGCCAAGCTCCCGTAGTCGCGGCGATGCAAACGGCGCTGCCGATCAGGCCGATCAGCATGATCCAGCCCATCACGCCGGCGATGTTTCCAAACTGCTTCAGCGCCGAATCATTCAATTGTCGCTGGCCGAAACGCATCAGCCACCAGCTGTACGCCAGGCCGCCGTCGTCGGTGCCCGGTGCGAAGGCCAGCTTGCGATCGAGCTGCTGCCGGTACGACAACACGCGCATGCCGAAATGCGCCGGTCCCGCCGAACCGGCCAGGCCCAGGAACAGGAACAACAGCGCCTGCACCATGGCCTAGAACGTCGCCAAGCCAGGGGCGCGCGGGTAGGGGATGGCGTCGCGGATGTTCGACAGGCCGCAGACGTACACCAGCAGTCGCTCGAAGCCCAGGCCAAAGCCCGCGTGCGGCACCGTGCCGTAGCGGCGGAAGTCGCGGTACCACTCGTAGTGCGAAGGATCCAGGCCGAACTGGCCGATGCGCGCGTCCAACACGTCCAGGCGCTCTTCGCGCTGCGAACCGCCGATGATCTCGCCGATGCCCGGCGCCAGCACGTCCATGGCGGCAACGGTCTTGCCGTCATCGTTCAGGCGCATGTAGAAGCTCTTGATCTGCTCGGGGTAGTTCACCACCACCACGGGGCGACCGACGTGCACTTCGGTCAGCCAGCGCTCATGCTCGGTCTGCAGGTCCAGGCCCCATTCCACCGGGAAGTCGAACTTCACGCCGCTCTTTTGCAGCAGCGTCACCGCGTCGGTGTATTCGATGCGCTCGAAGGGCGCGGCGACGAAGGTCTCGAGCTTGCTGATGGCGGTCTTCTCGACGCGCTCGGCCAGGAAGGTCAGGTCGTCGGCACGCTCGTTGAGCACGGCCTTGAAGATGTACTTGAGGAAACGCTCGGCCAGCAGGGCGTCATCGTTGAGGTCCGCGAAAGCGATCTCCGGCTCGATCATCCAGAACTCGGCCAGATGGCGCGTGGTGTTGGAGTTCTCGGCGCGGAAGGTCGGGCCGAAGGTATACACCTTCGACATCGCCAGACAGAAGGCCTCGACATTGAGCTGGCCGGACACGGTCAGGAAGGCTTCCTTGCCGAAGAAGTCCTTCGAGAAGTCCACGCCACCCTTGCCGTCGCGCGGCAGGTTCATCATGTCCAGGGTCGAGATGCGGAACATCTGGCCGGCGCCCTCGGCGTCCGAGGTCGAGATGATCGGCGTGTTGACCCAGAAGAAGCCGTCTTCAGTGAAGAAGCGATGGATCGCCATCGCCATGCAGTGGCGGATGCGTGTGACCGCGCCGAACAGATTGGTGCGCGGACGCAGGTGGGCGAACTCACGCATGTATTCCAGCGTGTGTTGCTTGGGCTGCATCGGGTAGGTCTTGGGGTCTTCGACCCAGCCGACCACTTCAATGCTCGTGGCCTGAATCTCGAAGCTCTGGCCCTTGCCCTGGGACGCGACCAGGGTGCCGGTGGCGATGATCGAGCAGCTGGTGGTGAGCTTCTCGACGTCGGCGTAATTTGCCAGGGCGTCGGTGGCCACGACCTGAATCGGGGCGAAGCAGGAGCCGTCGGAAAGATGCACGAAGCTCAGGCTGGCCGTGGCCTCGCGGCGCGTGCGCACCCAGCCCCGGACGGTGACTTCGCTGCCGGGGGCGATGCCACCCGAAAGCGCCTGCTGGACGCTGACCACTGCCATGCCTTGAATCTCCGGCCCCGCGGGCCCAATTTGAATCCCGCGAGTTTAACGTGCCGGGGGTCGTTCACCCAGCCCGGCGTATACTGCAAGAGTCGCAAGGAGCACCCACATGGCCGTCACCCTCAGCCCCGCCGCCGCCGACCGCGTCCGCCAGTTCCTGGCCGAAACGCCGGGTGCGCTCGGCCTGCGCTTTGGCGTGCGCAAGTCCGGCTGCTCGGGCTGGGCCTATGTGGTGGATGTGGCCACCGATGCCCGTGAAGGCGACTCGGTCTTCGAACAGGACGGCATCGCGGTCCGCGTGGACGCCGAAAGCCTGCCCCAGGTGGAGGGCACCCGGATCGACTTCGTCCGCCAGGGCCTGAACCAGCTGTTCGTCTTCGACAATCCGCAGATGTCCGCCGAATGCGGCTGCGGCGAGAGCTTCACCACCTCCGACCAGGCCGCCTGAGCGCCCCGGCCGGGCCAGGTTTGCGCAAGTCCCGGATTTTTCTGGCATAATGCGCGGCTCCCCTCGGGGAGTCTTGCTCCACGGCCGCGGCCGGGAGCTGTTGGACCGCAAGGTCCTCATCCGCAAGCAAAGGAAATTCCATGCGCCACTATGAAGTCGTGTTCATGGTCCATCCGGACCAGAGCGAACAAGTGCCGGCCATGATCGAGCGTTACAAGACGCTGATCGAAGGCGACAACGGCAAGATCCACCGTCTGGAAGATTGGGGCCGCCGCCAGCTGGCTTACCCGATCGAGAACCTGGTCAAGGCCCACTACGTGCTCATGAACATCGAGTGCGGCGCCAAGGTGCTGGCCGAGCTCACCGACAGCTTCCGCTTCAACGACGCCGTCCTGCGTCACCTGGTGCTGGCCCGCGAAGTGGCCGACACCGAGCCGAGCCTGATCCTCAAGAGCAAGGACGAGAAGGGCGACCGCCGTCGCCGCGACGATGATTCCGCTGAAGCCGGCCTCGACGCCGACAACGCCTGAGCCCTGGGAGCCACGACATGTCCAAGTTCTTCCGCCGCCGCAAGTTCTGCAAGTTCACCGCCGAAGGCATCACCGAGATCGACTACAAGGACCTGGGCACCCTGCGCCAGTACCTGAGCGAGAACGGCAAGATCGTGCCTAGCCGCATCACCGGCACCAAGGCCAAGTACCAGCGCCAGCTGCAGGCCGCCATCAAGCGCGCGCGCTTCCTGGCCCTGATCCCGTACACCGACAACCACAACGTCTAAACCCTTCGTCCTTACGGACAGCAAGAGTTGCAGTGCCTTGGCATTGCTAACGTAAACGGAGCTGCATAAATGAAACTGATCCTCCTGCAAAAAGTCGTGAACCTCGGCGGCCTCGGCGATGCCGTGGACGTGAAGCCGGGCTACGGCCGCAACTACCTCGTGCCGCAGGGCAAGGCCGTGCCGGCCACCGCCGCCAACGTCGCCGCCTTTGAAGCCAAGCGCGCCGAGTACGAAGCCAAGGCCGATGCCGTGCTGGCCGCCGCCCAGGCTCGCCTGGCCGACCTGGAAGGCAAGGAAGTCACCATCACTGCCAATGCTTCGACCGAAGGCAAACTGTTCGGCTCGGTCGGCACCCGCGACATCGCCGAGGCCTTCACCGCCGCCGGCCACAAGCTGGAAAAGTCGGAAGTGGTGATGGGCGAAGGCCCGATCCGCCGCACCGGCGAATTCGAGGTCACCGTGCACCTGCACGCCGACGTCGAAACCAAGGTCAAGGTCATCGTCGCTCCGGAAGCCTGATCCGTATCCCTGCGACAAGTGAAGAAAGAAGGCCACCTCCGGGTGGCCTTTTCTTATTGCGAACCCGGGCCGATGCTCGGCTATGATGCCGCCAGCACGGGCCGGATCGTCCGGCGCCTGGGGAAGCGTGATGGGTGAAATTCCCGGCTACACGATCCTTCGCCCCCTCGGGCGCGGCGGCATGGCCGCTGTCTACCTCGCCAGGCAGGAATCACTGGGCCGCGAGATCGCGCTGAAAGTGCTCGCCAGCGCGCCGGGCGACGACCCGACCGCCCACGAGCGCTTCCTGCGCGAGGCACGCATTGCCGCCAGCCTGCGTCATCCGCACATCGTGCCGATCCACGACTTCGGCATACACGGGGATCTGGCCTACATCGCCATGGAGTACGAGCCTGGCGGCACCGTGGCGCCGTTGGCAGGGGAGAGGCTGCCGCCGCGCGACGCGCTGCGGATTGTGCGCGACATCGCCGGCGCGCTCGACTACGCGCATGGCCGCGGCGTCGTGCACCGCGACATCAAGCCCGACAATATCCTTCGCGGCGAACACGGCGGGGCGGTGCTCACGGACTTCGGCATTGCCCGGCTCCAGGGCGCCCCGGTGCTGACCGCCGAGGGCACCAGTGTCGGCACGCCGTTGTACATGAGCCCGGAGCAATTGCGCGGCGACAAGGTGGACGGGCGCAGCGACCTGTACAGCCTGGGCGTGGTCCTGTGGCAGTTGCTCACGGGCGATCCGCCATACTCGGGCCACGACGCCTGGTCGATCGGCACCCAGCACATCAGCGCCGACATTCCGCGCTTGCCGCCGGCGCTGGTGCATTTGCAGCCGCTGCTCGATGGCTTGCTCGCGAAGAAGCCGGAAGCGCGCCTGCAGAGTGGCGCCGAACTGGTCCAGCGCATCGATGGCCTGCTTTCGACGACGGTCACGCCCGACACCTTGCCGGCCGCTCCGGCGCATGTGCCGGCGGCTGGCGTCGGCATTCCCGAAAAGCGGGCAGGCGATCGGCGCGCGGGGGCTATGCCCGCTGCCCCGGGATCGATGCGTGGCTCGCGGCTCCGGTGGGCGCTTGTCGCCGCCAGCGTGCTCGTGCTGCTTACCGCGACTGCGGCATGGTGGATTCGACCCACGCCGGAGGCGCCACACGGCATGATGGTGCGGTTGTCCGGATTCCGGGTGTTGTCCGGGGAACTGTCGGCAACGACCGGCGATACGGTGGACGCGGAGATCACGGCGGCATTCAATGCCGATGGCGTGGTCGGCGTGTCCAATGCCGGCGCGCCGCCGCCCGGTTCGGCGCCTGCCTATGCCCTGGGCGGGACACTGCGGCGGGACGCGGACACCATCCGTGTCATCACCCGCCTGAGCAATGAGCGTTCCGGCGCGACCTTGTGGACCAACAACTTTGATTACGGCGGCGGCGAGTCCGCAAAGGTGCCCCGCCACATCGCCGTGGATGCCGGCAACGTTGTTCGCTGCGGCTTGTTCGGAGCTTCCACGTACAGCAAGCCCTTGCCTGACGAGGTCCTGCGCGACTACATGCAATTCTGCCAGGGCTATTGGGATCCGCACCTCGAGGACGGTCACAAGTCGTTGGTTCCTGCGCAACGAGTCGTGGCCGCGGTTCCGGATTTCTCCTGGGGCTGGGCCGCCGTCGCCGGCGCCTACTGGAAAGTGGCAGGGGCTGCGGAAACTGCGCAATCCGCCGAAGAGGCGCGCGCGAGCGGGCGGCAGGCGGCCGACCGCGCCATCGAGATCGACCCGAAGAACAGCGAAGCCATGTACATCAAGTCGCTGCTCGTCGATAGCCACGACTGGGTCGAAAGGGAAGCGCTGCTCAAGCGTGCCGTCGGCGCGCGCCGCCTCGACTGCGGATGCGAGCACCACCAGTACGGATGGATGCTGGCGAACGTCGGTCGCATCGGTGACGCCCTTGATCAACTGCGTCGGGCCAACGACATGCTGGCGCTGTATGTCTACACCCCGCTTACGCTGGCCGATGCGCTGGTTGCCTCGGGCAAGCCCGAAGAGGCCAGGCAGTATTACGAGGCGGCCGCGGGCCTCGCTCCTGATTCGCGCTTCGCGGCATGGATATCGGCCTATGGGGCAAGCATGACCGGTGAAACAAAAGCGCTGCTCGACCCCACTTCGCCCCTGTCGGCGCAGAAGCGCGCGGCATTGCTGGCCGGGAATCGCGCCCTGGCAGCGGCCGACCCCAAAGCCAGGCTAGCGGCAGTACAAGCACTGCTCGCCCTGGCGCCGGAACAGCAGAACGAAGCGGTCGCATTGTTGCTCGGGGGGCTGGGCGCAGACCACGAAGCGTTCGAACTCGCGTCGCGACTGGCGTTGCGCGGTGAATACCCCGGCCCCTCGACATTCTGGTACCGGAGCATGCGGGGAGCGCTGTCCGAACCGGGCTTCCCGGCGCTGGCGGAAAAGCTTGGGCTCATGAAGTATTGGAGAACGGCCGGTGTCAAGCCTGACGTTTGCCAGGAAACGCAGGCTCCGGCCTTCTGTCTGCTGATCTGAACGCGCAAGCCGATCCTGTCGCAGTGTTTGAGATGCGCACCGCTTATCCACAGGCTTGTGCCTAACGCTTTTCCGGCCAGACCCGTAGGATGAAGCCTCCCGTCGTGGCGCCCGACCACGATGCCGGCCAATAAAAAGAAGCCCATGTCCGCAAGACCCGAATCGTTCCGAACCGAGAGCCGTCTCGACAGCCTGCGCGTGCCACCCCAGTCGGTGGAAGCCGAACAGGCCGTTATCGGCGGCCTGATGCTGGCGCCCGAATCGCTCGACCGCGTCGGCGACTTCCTGACCGAGCACGACTTCTACCGGCGCGACCACCGCCTGATCTATCGCGCCATCCGCGAGCTGTCGGAGAAGAGCAAGCCCTTCGACGCCGTGACCCTGGGCGAGTGGTTTGAAGCCAACAACCTGTCCGAGCAGATCGGCGGCACCGGCTACCTGATCGAGTTGGCCAGTACCACGCCCAGCGCCGCCAATATCCGCGCCTACGCCGAAATCGTCCGCGAAAAATCGGTGATGCGCCAGCTGATTGAAGCCGGCACCGAAATCGTCAACGACGGCTTCCAGCCCGAAGGCCGTGACAGTCAGGAAGTGCTGTCGGCCGCGGAAATGAAGGTGTTCAAGATCGCCGAGCAGGGCCGACGTGGGCGCGCCGACTTCGTGCCCCTGCGCGATGCGATGAAGGAAGCTTTCCAGCTGCTGCAGGAGCGCTACGAGAACCAGGGTACGGTCACCGGCCTGCCCACCGGCTTCCACGATTTCGACGAGATGACCGCCGGACTGCAGCCGTCCGACCTGATCATCCTGGCCGCGCGTCCCGCGATGGGCAAGACCACGCTGGCCCTGAACATGGCCGAGTTCGCCGCGCTCAAGACCAAGAAGGCGGTGGCGGTGTATTCGATGGAAATGTCGGCCTCGCAGCTGGCTTTCCGCCTGATTTCCTCGATCGGCCGCATCAATGCCACGCGCCTGCGCACCGGCCAGCTGGAAGACGAGGATTGGTCGCGCGTGAACATGGCGATCAAGATGCTGAGCGACGTGAAGATCTTCATTGACGACACGCCGGCGCTGTCGCCCGACGTGCTGCGTTCCAAGGCGCGGCGCATCAAGCGCGAGCACGATCTTGGCCTGATTGTCATCGACTACCTGCAGCTGATGACGGTGCCCGGTACGGGCGAGAATCGCGCCACCGAAATTTCCGAGATCTCGCGTTCGCTCAAGGCCCTGGCCAAGGAGTTGAACGTGCCGGTGATCGCGCTTTCGCAGCTCAATCGCGGCCTGGAATCGCGCACCGACAAGCGGCCGGTGATGGCCGACCTGCGCGAGTCCGGCGCCATCGAGCAGGACGCCGACATCATCGTCTTCATCTATCGCGACGAGTACTACAACAAGGACTCGACCGACAAGGGCCTGGCCGAGGTTATCATCGGCAAGCAGCGTAACGGCCCGACCGGCGTGTGCAAGCTCAAGTTCTTCGGCGAATACACCCGCTTCGACAACCTGGCCCGCGATTCCATCGGCGCCTTCGAGTAATGCCCTAGAATAGGGGCATGGCCCGCCCCACCACCGTAACGATCGACCTTGCCGCCCTGCGCCACAACCTGGCGCGGGTGCGTGAACTGGCGCCGCATTCCAAGGTGATGGCGGTGGTGAAGGCCGACGGCTACGGCCATGGCCTGGAACGCGTGGCGCGCGCCCTGGCCGAAGCCGAGGCTTTTGGCGTGGCGGCGCTGTCCGATGCAGAACGCCTGCGCGCGATCGGCCTGCGCAATCGCATCGTGCTGCTGTCGGGTTTCGATGACCCCGCCGACCTCGAGTTGTTGCGCACCCTGGACGTGGACACGGTGGTGCACCACGACAGCCAGCTCGCCATGCTCGCCGCCGACCGCGGCGAAGGCGCGCCCATTCGCGTCTGGTTGAAGTTCGACACCGGCATGCATCGCCTGGGCTTTGATCCCGCACGCGCGCAGGAACTGCACGAGCGCCTGCGTGCCTTGCCGGGCGTGCATCCCGAGATCGTGGCGATGAGCCACTTCGCCAGCTCGGACGAATTTGACGGCGCGCAGACACCGGACCAAATGCGCCGATTTGCCGGCATCGCCGAAACGGTGGATGCGCCGGTGTCGCTGTCCAATTCGGCGGCGGTGCTGGGCTGGCCCGACGCACATCGTGATTGGGTGCGCGCCGGTGGCGCGCTGTATGGCTTGTCGGTCGTTGATGGCCGCACCGGCGCCGATTTCGGCCTGAAGCCCGTCATGACCCTGTCCACCCGCCTGATCGCCATCAACGAAGTGCGTCGCGGCGAGCGCGTGGGCTATTCCGCTACTTGGGAATGCCCACAGGACATGCGCGTCGGCGTGGCCGCCATTGGGTATGGCGACGGCTATCCGCGCAGTGTGCCCAGCGGCACGCCGGTGCTGCTCAATGGCTTGCGCGTGCCGTTGATCGGCCGCGTGTCCATGGATCTGATGACCATTGACCTTCGCGATGCGCCCAGTGCCCAAGTAGGCGATGAAGTCGTGCTCTGGGGGCCGGGCCTGCCGGCGGAAGAGATCGCCCAGGCCGCAGGCACCATCAGCTACGAGCTGACCTGCTCGATCACGCGGCGCGTGCGCGCCGTGACCGTTGGCTGAAAACGCCGGGCTTCAGTGGTCGAACTGCAGGCGCGCCAGTTCGGCATACAGGCCGTTCTGCGCCATAAGTTCCGCATGCGTGCCCTGGGCGACGATACGGCCCGCATCCATCACCACGATGCGGTCGGCCTTGAGCACAGTGGCCAGGCGATGCGCGATCACCAGCGTCGTGCGACCTTCCATCAGGCGCTCGAGCGCCTGTTGCACGGCGCGCTCGCTCTGCGCGTCGAGCGCTGAGGTCGCTTCGTCCAGCAGCAGGATCGGCGCGTCCTTCAACAATGCGCGGGCAATGGCCAGGCGTTGCTGCTGGCCGCCGGACAGGCGCGCGCCGTGCTCGCCCAGTTCGCTGTCGTAGCCGCTGGGCAAGGCGCTCAGGAAATCATGGGCCTCGGCGCTGCGGGCGGCGGCCTCTACTTGCGCGGGCGTCGCATCGAGCCGGCCGTAAAGGATGTTCTCGCGCGCGGTCGCGCCGAAGATCACCGGGTCCTGCGGCACCAGCGCGATGCGCTCGCGCAGCGCCACCGGGTCGGCGTCGTGCAGGTCAACGCCGTCGAAGGACACGGTGCCGGTATCGGGGTCGTGGAAACGCAGCAGCAACTGGAACACCGTGCTCTTGCCCGCGCCCGATGGACCTACCAGCGCCACCGTCTCACCCGGGGCCACCTGCAGCGAGAAGTCCGACAAGGCCGCGCTGTCCGGGCGGGTCGGGTAGTGGAAGGTCACATGGTCCAGGCGCAGTTCCCCGCGCACCGGAGTCGCCAGCGGCAACGGCGGCTGGCGCAGGGGCAGGCGCGAATCCTCGGCGAACAACTCATTGATGCGCGCCATGCCACCGCTCGCGCGCTGCACGTCATTGAACACTTCCGTCAGGGCCGCGACCGAACCGGCGCCGATCACCGCATAGAAGATGAATTGCAGCAGGGTGCCGCCGCTGAGCGTGCCGGTCAGCACCTGGTGCATGCCAATCCACAGCACCGCGGTGATGGCCCCGAGGAACAGCGTCATGGCCGTCGTGGTAAGCAGCGCCTGCAAGCGGATGCGCCGCAGCGCCGCCGACAGGGATCGGCTGACCGCGGCGGCAAAGCGATCCCGTTCGAACACCTCGCGCGCATAGCTCTGCACCGTGTGCATGGCGTTGAAGGTCTCGCCAGCGCGGGCATTGGCATCGGCCACGCGGTCCTGGCTGTCCTTGGCGGCGCCGCGAACGCGCCGGCCGGCCAGGGCGATCGGCAGCACGATCAGCGGTATGCCGACCAGGGTCAGCCCGGCCAAGTGCGGGCTGGTCACCGCCAGCATCACGGCGCTGCCGATGATGGTGATGCTGCTGCGCAGCGCGATCGACATGCTCGAGCCGACGATGCTGCGCAGCAGTTCGGCGTCGGCGGCCAGGCGCGAGATCAATTCACCCGAGCGCGTGCGCTCGAAGAAACTCTGGTCCAGCGAAAGCAAGTGCGCGTAAAGGCTGCGGCGCAGGTCGGCGATCACCCGCTCACCGAGCAGGGACACGAAGAAGAAGCGCGCGCCGGTCGCGACCGCCATCACCACGGCGACGCCGAACAGCAAAACAAACCAGCGGTCGATCGGCGCGCCCGGCACCAGGCCGACATCAACGACCTTGCGGAAGGCCCAGGGAAGGAAGAGGGTCGCGCCAGATGAGACCGCCAGCGCCGCCAGCCAACCAACCAACAGGCGCTTGTGCGGGCGCAGGAAAGGAACGAGGCCGCGCAAGGACAGCAGGCGCTGGCCGGGAGTGCTGGGTTCGCTGCTCATGCGCCTTCGGTCTCGATGGGTTCCAGGGTGGCAGTGCCGCGGCTGAGGTCGCGCAGGCGCCGCTCCAAGTCCGCATACATGGCGGCAGGCAGGCGCAAACGCAAGCGCAGGCCGCCTTCGTCGAAGCGTTCCTCGAGCTTTTCTACGCCCAGGCTGGCGAAAAGCGCATGCACGGCGCCGGACAGGGCGAAATCGCAGGCGATCCGGGCTTCGCGGCTGCGCACCAGGGGCAGGCGTGCCGCCGTGCGCAGGCATTCGGCCGCGCTGCCACCATAAGCCCGGGCCAGGCCGCCGGTGCCGAGGTTGATGCCGCCGTACCAGCGGGTCACCAGTACCAGCACGCGATCGAATCCTTGCTGGTCGATCGCCGCCAGAATGGGGCGGCCGGCGGTTCCGCCCGGTTCGCCATCGTCGCTGGATCGGTATTCGGCGCCGAAGCGCCAGGCCCAGCAGTTGTGGGTGGCATCGGGCTGGCTGTGTTCGCGCAACAGCGCCGTGGCGGCATGGTTGTCAGCCAGGGGAAAGGCCGAGGCCAGGAAGCGGCTCTTCTTCACGTCCAGCGAAAACTGCGCCGGCAAGGCCAGCGTGTCGAGCCTCATTGCCGCAGCAGCGGCGCGAGGTCGGCAGGAATGACGTACTGCGGGTAGTAACGGTGGAACAGCTCGAGGCTGTTGCGGGCTTCATCCAGGCGGCCCTCGCTGCGAAGCTGGCGAACCTTGGCCAGCCACGCGGCGGGCGTCATCGCCCCGGCTTGCGCCTGCGCAGCCTTCGCCCTGGCCGAGAGCGCCTCGGCCGCCTCGGCTTTGTTTGCGGCGCTGTCGCGGGCGCTGTCCTGTGCGGCCGAGAGCTTTCCGACCTGCTCGGCCGTGAGCACGCTGGTGGATTCGACTGAGGCCACATCAATTGCATTGATCGCAGAAGCCTGCGGCACGGCCACCGGCGCAGCGGAACCCGCCGCAACGGGCGGTGGCGGCGCAGGAGCGAAGGCCGGCGCAGGCAGCGCGCGGGCGGGATGGGTCACTTTCGCGGCGGGACGCGCGGTCTGGCGGGCGACACCCGCCTCGCTGGCGACCGGAGCCTGGGCCGCCGGCAGCGGAGTGGGACTCGCGGCGGCATCGGCGGCAGGCGCCTCGGCGGCTGCGCCGAGATCCACGGTGACGGCAGAGTCTTCGGCGCTCGCGGCGGGAGCGGGCGCGCTGGGTTCAAAGCGCTCGGGGCGGCTGGGATCGAACAATTGCCAACTGATGCCCAGTGCCAGCACGGCTGCCGCCGCGCCACCGACTCCCCAGGCCGAGCCAAGTGAGGCCAGCCAGCGCGAACGCGGCCGCCGCGATGCGGCCGCCGCGTTGGCGGCCGCGCGCAGGATCTTCTGGTCCAGCGCCGCCGGCGGCTCGCCACCCGGCAAGGCGCGCAGGACGCGCGCGAGCTCGCGTTCCTGTTCGTCCAGCGTTTCAGTGGGTGGTTTTGGTTCGGTCATGGCTTGAGTCTTTGCCGCAATTTGTCCAAGGCGTAGCGCAATCGGGATTTCACTGTCTCGCGACCGACGCCAGTGATCTCGCCGATCTGTTCCAGGGTCAGCTCCTGTTCCAGCCGCAGCAAGACTACTTCACGTTGATCTGCGGGCAATTCTTCCAATGCCAACTGCAGGCGGCGCCTTTCCTCGAAGGCGGAAAGCTGGCGTTCGGGTGTCTGCGGGTCGGCTTCCCGTTCGGTGCGTTCCTCGGCATCGGCGGGGGCGGGTGGGCGATGCTGCAGCGATCGCCAGTGGTCGGTCAGGCGATTGTGCGCGATCTGGAACAACCAGGTGCTGAACCGGGCATCGGCCTGGTAGCGGGCGCGGGCCGTGATGACCCGCTGCCAGACGTCCTGGTAGAGCTCTTCGGCGGTGGCGTGTTCACGCACCTGGTGCAACATGAACCGGAACAGCGGCCCGCGATGGCGCGAGTACAGCAACTCGAACGCCGCCGCGTCGCCGGAGCCGTAGGCCAGCATCAATTCCTCGTCCGTGGGCTCCGCCTGCATGGCGAGCATCGTACGAAGTCTTGACCTCCGCGCCTAGCGGCCCGGCGACGACCATCACTGGCTGACCGCCACCGGAGCGGTGCCACGGGTGATGGACTTTGCACGATCGACCAGATCCAGGAACTCGGCGCGATAGCCCCAGCGGTCGTCGCCGCGGGACGACATGGCGAGCGCGCGCACCTGGTCCCAGCCGAAGCCATTCATGTGCTCGCCGCCGCGCAGAAGATCGGCGTAGGCAGCCACGGCAGCCGACCAGCGCAAAGCCGGGCTGGGCGCGCGCGCCGTCGGGGCCGCGGAGATTGCGGACTCGATCAGCTTGCTCTGCGACTGGCCCGGGTCCTTGTAGCGCAGGCGCAGCCAGGCCAGCTCGTTGCCGCGCGCCTGCGGCGCGGGCTTGCTGCCGTAGCGCAGCGGATCGACGGCTTCGCCGCCCGAGCCCACCAGGGTCACTTCGTACAGCGCGGTCACGTCATGGCCCGCGCCGATCTCGCCGGCATCCACCTTGTCGTTGTTGAAATCCTCTCGGCGCAAGGCGCGGTTCTCGTAACCGATCAGGCGGTACTCGGCGACCACGGCCGGATTGAACTCGACCTGGATCTTCACGTCCTGGGCGATGGTGAGCATGGTCGATGACAACTCTTCCACCAGCACCTTGCGGCCTTCGTTGGGCGAGTCGATATAGGCGTGGTTGCCATCGCCGATGTCGGCCAGGCGCTCGGCCATCTCGTCGTTGTAGTTGCCGGTGCCAAAGCCCAGCGTGGTCAGGGCGATGCCGGACTTGCGCTGGTCGGCGACCATCGTCTCCAGCGCGGTCTGGTCCACCGTGCCGACGTTGAAGTCGCCGTCAGTGGCGAGCAGCACGCGGTTCACGCCATTCGCCAGGAAGGCCTTGCGCGCCATGTCATACGCCAGCTTCAGGCCTTCGCCGCCATTGGTCGAGCCGCCGGCTTCGAGGCGATCGAGCGCGGCCAGGATCAGGTCCTTGCGATCACCGGGCGTGGGCGCGAGCACCAATCCGGCGCTGCCGGCATAGACCACGATGGAGACGCGATCCTGCGGACGCAGTTGCTTGGCCAACTCCGAGAAGCTGCGCTTGAGCAGGGGCAGCTTGTCTTCGTCCTGCATCGAACCGGAGGTATCAATCAGGAACACCAGGTTGGCGGCGGGAATGGATTCCGCCGGCACGCGGTAGCCCTGGATGCCGATCTGCAGCAGCTTGTGCTTGCTGTTCCAGGGCGCGGCGGCCAGTTCGGTGTTCACCGAGAAGGGCTGGCTGCGGTTGCCGGGCAGCGGGTAGCCGTAGTCGAAGTAGTTGATCATCTCCTCGGCGCGCACGGCGTCGGTGGGCGGGCGTTCGCCGGCCAGCAGCATGCGCCGGACATTGCTGTAGCTGCCGGTGTCCACGTCAATGGAAAAGGTGCTGACCGGATCCTGTGATGCCAGGTGCACGGGATTGTCTTCGTGGTCGGCGTAGCGCTCGGTATTGACCTGCTGCTCCATGGGAGAAAGCATCGCGTAGGCCAGAGCGGGCTGCGGGGCAACCATGCCTACCGGACGAGGAGGCGGTGGCGGGGCGAGTGGCTGGGGTTGCCGGGCGAATTGCTCGCTCGTAAGCACCGAGCTGCTTTCGACCGAAGCCACATCGATGGCATTGATCGCTTCGCGACGCGCGGACTTCGCGCGCATCTCGGCGGCGGCATCGGCGGATGCGGCGGCAGCAACGGCTTCTTCGCGAACATTGGGCTGCTGGCAGGCGGACAGCAGGCTGACGGAAATGGCAAGCATCAGGGGTGACAGGCGCATGGCGGGGCTTCCGTGGTGGGGTTCGCACGGGTGAACGGGCCAGGCGGTGGAACGGGGTTAGTCGCCGCGCTTGATGATGCCGGTAACCTGCACCGACAACTCGCCTGACGCCAGGCGCGCCTCCAGTGCCTGGCCCTGCTGCGCCTGCGCGGCGCTACGCACCACCAGGCCGGTGACTGGATCGCGCAGGATGGAATAGCCGCGCGCGAGCGTGGCGAAGGGGCTCAGGGAATGCAGCGCGCGTGCCACGCCGGCAAGCTGCAGCTGACGCTGCCGCAGTCCATGGCCGGCGCTGGCCAGCAGTCGCTGCTGCAGGATCTGCGCGCGGTGGCCAATCGCGGCCAGGCGCAGGCGCGGGTGCTGTGCTTCGAGCTTGCGCAGGGACTGCGCCAGTGTCTGCCGCCGGACATCGAGGGCCAGGCCCTGTGCCTGTTCAAGGCGTTGTCGCAACAGCGCCATCCGGTGGCTTGCGCGCTCCAGGCGCAATTGCGGGCGCAGGGCGCGCAGTCGCAGCGCGGCGTGGTCGGCGCGTTGCGCCAGGGATGAAAGGGTGCGCGCATTCGCTGCGTCCAGCCGACGCCGGAACTGTTCCAGGCCCACGCCCAGCTCGGCCTGGTCGGGCACCAGCAACTCGGCCGCGGCTGAAGGCGTCGGTGCGCGCAAGTCGGCGGCGAAGTCGGCCAAGCTGAAATCAATCTCGTGGCCCACGGCTGATACCACCGGCACGGGCGAGGCAGTGATGGCGCGCGCGAGTGCCTCGTCGTTGAAGCTCCACAGATCTTCGAGCGAACCGCCGCCACGGGTCAGCAGCAGCGCGTCGTAGCGGCCACTGGCGCCGGCCCGCTCCAGCATCGCGCGGATTTCGGCAGCTGCGCCTTCGCCCTGCACCGGCACCGGCAACACGTCCACCTCCAGCATCGGGAAGCGTCGGCCGAGCACACTGATGACGTCGCGCACGGCGGCGCCGCCAGGGGATGTGATCAATCCGAGTCGGCGCAGGAAGCGCGGCAGTGGACGCTTGCGCTCAGGGGCAAACAGGCCCTCGGCATCGAGCTTGAGCTTGAGGGCCTCGAAAGCGGCGCGCAGCGCGCCTTCGCCGGCTTCCTCCATATGCTCGAGCACCAGCTGGTAGTCGCCGCGTGCTTCATAGACGGTGAGTTTTCCGCGCACCAGCACCAGGGCACCGTCGCGGGGCGCGAAACGCAGGTACGTGGCCTTCTGCCGGAACAGGGCGCAGCGCACCTGGGCGCGATCGTCCTTCAGGGTGAAATACATGTGCCCCGAAGCCGGGCGCGAAAAATTGCTGATCTCGCCCTGCACCCAGACCTGCGCGAAACTGCCTTCAAGCAGGTCGCGCGCCAGCGCATTGAGCTGCGCGGGCTTGAGTACGGGGCGTTGGCGCACCAGATCATTCATGCGCCGATTCTAACCGGCGCAGCGGCCTTCAAGGCGGGCAGGTGCCCGGAGTTACCGTCGGCACCGCCGAATTTTTCCAGCCACCGGAACCGGTCAGGTCGCTGGCCACATAAGTGCAGGTGGCCAGGGGCAGGTAGTCGCTGCCATTGGCGGTGGTGATGTTGATGACATCGTTCACGTTGATGCCGGGCAGGCTGATGGTGGTGTACTCGGTGAGCGATCCGTCAGGCGAGCCAGGCGTGCCGGTGGACGCGACCGGGAAGGGCGTGCCGGACACGGCCGTGCCATTCACGTCCGCGGCCGAGATGGTGTAGTTCTTGCACACGGTCTGCTTGTTGGCGAGGTAGTTGGTATTGGTGCTGGACGAGGTCAGCACCTTGATGCCCGACGGGCCGGTGCAGTTGAGCGAGGGCGACGTGCTCAGCACGGTCTGGGCGTAGTTGTAGTTCTTCACGCGCAGGGTCACCGGCACGCCGAACACGACCGGATTGGGCGTGACCGTGATCGGGTTGGGCAAGGTGAAGCCGCTGATGATGGTGCCGGTCTGGTAGACGTAGGACGAAGAGGGCGAGGTGTCGATGACCGGGCGCGCGCCGCTGCTGAGCGGATAGGTGCCCAGCAGCGCGACCTTGTAGGACGCGCTGGTACCGCCACCCGAGGTGCCGGTGATCAGGAAGTCCTGGTGATCGCTCAGGCTGCTGCCTTCGTCCGGGTCAATGGTGGCCGCCAGCGCCGCGAGGGTGGAGTTGGAGGGATACACACTGGCCACGACCGCCGGTCGATTGCCTGCACTGGCGCTGACCTGGATGCGCTGCACCAGGCCACGCACCGGTCGCGACGGGTCAATGGTGACGGTGGCGCCGTTGATCGTCGCCGTGCAGCCCGTGGCCGGCCCGCCATCGGCGGCAGGCACGGTGCACTTGAGCAAGTTGTTGTACACCAGCACGTCCTGGCCGCCGGTGTCGACCGGCTTTGCCGGCGTCCAGTTGGCGATTTCGGTGAGGTTGATCGAGGTGAAGGGAATCAGGCGCAGCACCGCCGCTTCCTTCTTCGCCAGCGAAGAGGCGCAGCCGCCGGGGCCCGAGTCGATGGCGCACAGGGTCTTGGCCTGGACGATGGCGGCGATCACTTCCGGCTCCAGCCAGTCGATGTACAGACCACGGTTGTGCAGCCACTTCTGCTCGCCATTGCTGATGCTGATGCTCGCGGGCTCGTTGACCGAAGTGCTGGGATAAGTTGCAGGCGTCGGGTCCTCCAGCGCGGCGACCGTAGAGCTGGCAAGGGAGGAATTGAGCGTGCTCGTTCCCGTCGGATTGACCAGGCGGGTGTCGAGCAACTTCAGGGCGAAAGCCTGGTAGTTGCTGGTCGCCTGGGTGGTCGGGATGTAGGGCGTGGTACTGGCGTCATTCTTGGTCTGCAACAGGTTGACCTGGTCGGTGTAGGCGTCCGGTGTGACCCGGAAAATGCCGTCCACGCGCACCAGGCGGCAGCTTTCTTCGTAGGTGCCTGAGTTGCCTGAACTCACCAGGGCGCCGCTGGCATCGTGGCGATAGTGCATGTGCGTGGTGCGGCGCGGATCGAATTTCGGCCCACTGTTGCTCACATCGGTGCCATTGACCTGGTCGTGGTGGTCGCGGCAGCACACCCCGCAGTGCGGGCTTTCGTTGTCGGCCTGGGTCCAGCCCGCTGGTTGCGTATTGATGCCACGTTCGGGTGGCGCGTAGCGATAGCCGTTCCAGTACGCCGGGCGGCGTACCTGCACATTGGAGTCGGCGAGCGAGTAGCTGCAGGTGCAGCCGACCACCACCGTCTCGATCTTCGACTGGGCGGTGGCGGTACCATTCTGTACCTGGCCATAAGTCAGGATGTTGTAGCGGGTTTCGGCAACGCGATAGTCGGCGCCCAGCAGCTTGGGTTGCGGGTTGGTGGCCGCCGTGCTGGTGCCATCGACGCTGGAGTCGCTGCTCAGCGCCAGTGGAATGACGCCATTGGCCACGCCATCGGTGAGGGTGGGGTCGTTGATGACAACTTCCACGGTGCGCGGGATCACCGCCGAACCACTGCGCGAAATCAACGCGCCATCGCTGGGAGAAAGCGAGGCAATGGCATCTTCAAGCGCCACTGTCTGGGTATTGCCCTGGTTATCCACCCAGGTCACGCGCACGGCGATGCGCTTGAACTCGTTGTCGTCGACGTAACCGGTGGAGGTGTTGCCGTTGTAGGGGTTGGGCGTGTCGCCGGTGTCGTCGCTGTAGAGCATGAAGCGACGGTCGTTGGTGGCGGGATTGCCGTCCGGGTTCCAGTTGTACACGTAGCGTGTAACGGTCCAGCCGCGCGTGTACTGCACGCCGGCGACCGTGCCCGGGTCGTCGCTGCCATCGGTAATGGACTGGTACGAACGCGCCCCGCGCACACCCGTGAAGTTGCGCATCTCCTCGAGCTTGTCCTTGGCCAAGGCCAGGGCCACCGAATAAGCCTTCGACTCACCCGAGGTGCGCACCAGGGATACCTGCAGCGTGCCCAGGGCCAACAGGCCAACCGAGAGCACGGCTGCGGCGACCAGCACTTCGATCAGGCTGAATCCGCGGCGGCTGTGGGGCAGGGGACGCATGGCTCAAAAGCCCTGTTGCCGGTCGAGCCAACTGCCTGGCACCCGTGCAAAGCGCGCCTTGGACGGCAGCTTGAAGGGGTCGGTGTTCAGCGAGGTGTCGTCATAGACGATGACCGAGTTGCCAGTCATGGAGATATCACCTTCCACCACGATCGAACCGAACACGGTGGCGCCCTGCATGTCGAAGCGATAGCCCGAGGAAGCGTTTTCGATCGCGATGTTGTTCGAGTGCACGAACAGCATGCCGAACAAGGTCGAGTTCTTCAGCGTGGCCTGGCCGAAGACCACGATGATGACCGGCGCGTTCTTTGAGCCGGCAGTGACGCCGTCAATGACGCAGTTGCCGGTGACGTAGTACAGGCCGAAGGAGGAGGAATTGAATTGGTTGGCGGCGCAGTCGCCTTCGATCACGGTCGCGCCCAGGTCATTGCGCAGCGCGTAGTCGGCGCAGTTCTGCACGGGCGGACTGGCGGGACCGCAGTTGGACAGGGTCACGCCGTTCACATCGCCATCGGCGACCACGTAGTTGACGCCGAAGATCCACTCGAACAGGGAATCGTCCGAAGCCGCCGAGGCGTTCGAGAGCAGCGTGTTCGGGGCATCGCCCACGTGGCGGTCGAGCGCGATCGGCGCGCTGAGCGGATTGGTCACGTCCGAAGGTCCGGCACCGGGGAAAAACTTGATGTCCGGCGGGCGCGGACTACCGGCCGCACCGGCATTGTTGTCACGATCCAGGACATCGATGTTTTCACGCTTGGAGCCCGAGGCCGAGCCCGACAGCCAGTGCTCGTCTTCCGATTTTGCCGACGGGCAGTGGCAGGGCGGCGAACTGCCGCTGCGCGGGCAGATGTCCTTGGCCCGGTCCAGGTTCGGCGTGGGGTCGCCACTCATGAAGTCCTGGATGTAGCAAGAGGCGATGTTGGCGGTGCCGCCGCCGGTGCTGTTCTCGACCTGGATATCGTTGGGCGACCACAGCGAGGCCGGCAAGCCGTAGCCACCGGCATTGGGATTGGTGACGATGGTGATGGTGCCGCCGGTGCTAAGGAGCCCAGTGGCGATAAGGGGCACGGCCGAGTTGGAATCGATCGCACCCAGCGTTGCCCAGGTTTCCTTGATCGTCGAACTGGAGGACTCGCCCGCCAGCACCACATTGGCGATCAAGACAACGGCGATGCGGTTGCCCTTGGCGGGCGAGGTGCGGCAGGCGGGATTGGGCAAGGCGCTGTCGATGCGGCAGAGCACCGCGCGTACCGTGGTCTGGGTCGGAAAGGCGGCCGAGCCTCCAACGCCCGCAACCTCCAGCTTGGCCGCATCGGGCATCAACTCGGTGTAGGGAATCGCGAGTTTGGCAGGCGAACTGCTGCCGTCAGAACTCCAGAAATACAGCTGGCCGCGGCGGCCGCCCGAGCCTGCCGAGCTGGGGTAGTCGGTGGACGCGCTCGAGTCGCGTTCGGCCATGCACGGGTGCGGGCTGCCGTCGCTGAGATTGGGAATATTGGGGAAACCGCTGACGCTTGAGCAGGCTACCCACTTGCGGCCTGTGGCCACGTCGGCAGCGAGCCAGCCGCCGGTACTGGCGGTGCCGGAGGTGCGCGAGATGATGTAGTCCCGGTTGGCCTTGAAGTACTCGCCAGCCATGTTGATGCTGTACTCGGCCGCCTGTTCGACCAGGCGGGAACGATTTTCGTTGGTCGCGGTTCGCTGCTCGAAGAAGGCCACCTGGGTCGAATACAACACGATGATCGTGAGGATACCCAGGATCACGAGCGCAACCAGCAGCGTGGCCATGCCACGCTGGCGTCCCGGGTTGCCCGCTGGCTGAGTTGGTCGCATAGGTTTCGGCAGCTTGCTTGTCTGCGGATTCAGGCTCCCGGGGCAGTATCGCACAGGGTTCCGGTGGTGTCGGGGGTGGCGCCGGCCGCGACCGGGCGCAGGCATTCGGCACGGATCCGGACGCTGCCTTGCACTTCGCGCTGGGTTTGGCTGGCGCCGATCAGGTTCCCACTCATTACCAAGTCCATGTCATGGACCTTCGAGCCGCTGGCCACGAGGGTCGGCGGCGTCCACAAGGAGTTGTCGACGATGCGAAAGCGCGTGATGTCAATCTGCAAGGGATCGCTCAGCGGGCACCAGCCGGTGCTGGCATTGCAGGTGGCCGGATAGTTGGCATAGTTGGGGCCGGCCGCGTCGCAGTCGAGCGAGGTCGCCGAGCTGCTGGTCTGGGCGACTTCCATCACGCCCACCAGGCTGCCGTTGACGGTGCGGGTCATGCGCCGGATGGCATGGATCTCGCCAGCCGCAACGTCGATCACACCCGGGCCGCCGCTGCCATTGCTCGCCGCCGCCTTGCTGTCGTAGGCAAAGATTACGCAACTGTTGTCGGCGCCGGCCCGAACCACCTTCACCGCGGAGAACGGCGACACGCTGTTGTTGCTGGCCGACAATGCGATGTACTTCATGGCATTTTCGTCGTAGCCGGCACGGCGCAGCTCGCGCGTGACGAAATCCATGTTGCTGCGCAGGTCCTGGTTGAAGCGGGTCGAGCGCACGAAGTAGGTATTGCTGCTCAGGCTCGAAACCACGAAGGCCACGGCCGCGCCGGACACTACCAGCCCGGGCACGATCGAGACCATCAACTCGACCAAGCCGAAGCCGCGTGCGCGCGAAAAGGAGGGCATGCGCATGGGCTTAGTCCGCGCAGCGACGCTTGTCGTATTCGGGCAGGCGCGCCGTCGAGGACGTGGACTCGCACAGCAGGCCACGGCCCAGCGTGTCCACGCGCAGGTTCAGCTTGTAGGCCAACTGCCCGGGCGGTGACGCCAGGCTGATCGCGCCGACGTCGCCGGGTTCGGTCAGGGAGGTGCGCTGAGGCTCGATGACCACCGCCTTGAGGTTGGTAACGCCCGTGCTTCCCCCCAAGCTAGAGCCAACCAGGCGCACTTGCTGCCACTCTGACTGGACGCTGGGATAACGACCCACATCGCAGGCGTTGCTGGAGGGCGTGGCGCTGCTGCAGTCGCAGGCGCTGCTGTCGGCCGGGTCGGTGGTGGTGGCGGCGCCGATGCAGAAGCCGCTGGTACCGACGCGCATGAACCCGACCTTCACCATCTGGTTGCGCTTGACGGCCTCGAAGCGGGCCTCGTTCCAGAAGCTCAGCACCTGGTCGCCGGCGCCGCGAATGGCGGAACGTTGCTTCAGGCTGGCGAAGGAGGGGAAGGCCATCATGAAAAAGATGAACATCACCGCGATCGTCACGGCGAGTTCGATCAGGGTGAAGCCCCGGGTGGGGAGGCGGCGGGGAGTCATGGGGGGCTCGTCTGCTTGGTCGGAGGGGCCTGTGCCTATCTTTGGGAATTGGCCCTCCTGCCGCCATTCGTAGTTCTACCTAGTCAGCCGAAATGGCCCGGTTGGCCCATGCGGCGGCGAGTCGCGTAAACTCTGCGTTGCGTCACGCAACCGGAGCGCTGCATGAGCCACACCTACCCTCTGCTGAGCGAGGGCATCCCGGGGTCCCGCGGCTTGGGCGGGGGCCTGTTCCCGGCGGACGCCCGCAAGACCCGGGCCTGGATCCAGGCTTTGCCGCGCGCCAATGCCACCGCCACCCAGCAAAGCCTGGCCCTGGCCCTGGACAGCTTGGCCGGCCAGCGCCTGGAGGGTTCGCAGCGACTGTCGGTGTTGGAAGAACTGCGCCCCACCATCGGTGAATCCATCGGACTGCTGCGCCGGGAGTACGCCGGCAGCGCGCTTCCCTTGGCACCCGCGAAATCTGCTGCTGCCCAACAGGTGGAGTCATTCCATCTCGTGTTGGCGCATGCCTACCGGCGCGCGGCGGTCGAGTTGTGCGCGCCCTCGGGCGGCATTCCGATGCTGCGCTCGGGCACGGTGGCTACGGCGCTGGCGCGATCGAGCTGGCACTACAGCCAGGCCTTGGCCGTGGCCTGGCGCGTGTATCGCGCGCCGGCGGCGGGCGTGTGGCTGGGGCTGCACCGCGTCTATCACTTCGCAGCCGAGACCCGGCTGGACGTGCGCTCGGTGGATGACGCGCTGGCCGGCGCGCCGGTGGATGTGCGCACCCTGTACCTGCAGGTGCTGCTGATGGCAATCTCGCATCCGCTGGCGTTCAGCCAGCAGGAGCAGGACCAGCTCTGGCAATGCACGCGTGAGTTCGCCGGGCGCAGCAACCTTACACGTACCCTGCCGCGCGACAACGCGCCGGTAGTGCCCGAGGACATCGACCACGGCCCGGGCCCGGGTGTCGTGGGTGAAGCGGCCACGCAATGGCTGGACATGAGCGCCTTCGTCACCGAAGTGGACTCGGCGATCGTGCGCCAGCACGAGGGCTTTTCGGAAATCCTGCCAGCCCGCGGCAACGGCATCCGCATGAGCGTGGAAATGCTCGACCGCCTGCGCCGTTCCTTCGGCCTGGCGGCGGCGCGCACGCACAAGCGCATCCATGCCCGCCACACCCTGCGCACGGTGTTCGGCCTGAGTGGCCTGCATTTCTACCTGGCCGGCCAGCGCGACTTCGAATCTTTCATGCGCCAGGCGGCGCAGCACATCGTGCATATCGTCGACCGTGCTTCCTGGGCCGGCGCTGCGACCGATGCCTCGAAGGTGCCGGTGCTCGAAGCCTTCGTGCTCGACCAGAGCCTGGGTGGCTATCGCATGGCTTGGGCCCAGGCGCACCAGATCCGTGCCCGCGTTGGTGAACTGGTCGGCATGACCTTCGCCGAAGCCGATGAATACCCGGAGTGGATGCTGGGCGTTATCCGCTGGCTGCGTTATGAAGCCGATGGCGGCCTGTCCGCGGGCGTGGAACTGCTGTCGCGGCGCACGCTGGCGGTCGGCCTTCGGGTGCATGGCGCGAACGGCGAGAGCGAACCGATCCGGGCCGTGGAGATGCGTTCGATCGAGGGCGGCGAACGCCAGTTCCTCGCGCCCAATAGCCTCGATGCCGGCGCCACCCGCATCGAAGTGGTGCGCGACGACGATGGTGACCCGGAAACGCCGCCGGTCGAGGAAATCCTGGCCGGCGTGGACGTGCTGCTCAATGCCGGCGACTACGCCCTGCTGCGGCCGTTGCGCACCGACCTGGTGGCCGAGAACGAGGAACAAGCGTGAGCGAAGCGACGGCACAGCCGCGCCGGGATACCGGCGTGGTGCGCATTGGCCCGGTGCGCGTGGGCGGCGCCAACCCGGTGGTGGTGCAGTCCATGACCAATACCGACACCGCCGATGTCGCCGCCACCAGCAAGCAGATCGCCGAGCTCTGGCGCGCCGGTTCCGAACTGGTGCGGGTGACGGTGAACAATCCCGAGTCGGCCGCCGCAGTGCCGCGCATCGTCGAACGCCTGGCCATGATGGGCATCAGCGTGCCGATCATCGGCGACTTCCATTACAACGGCCACCAGTTGCTGACAGCCGAGCCTGCCTGCGCCGAAGCGCTGGCCAAGTACCGCATCAATCCGGGCAATGTCGGTTTCGGCAAGAAGCGTGACAGCCAGTTCGCGGCCATCATCGAACTCGCCATCAAGTACGACAAGCCGGTGCGCATCGGCGTGAACTGGGGCTCGCTGGACCAGGCCCTGGCGGCAAAACTGATGGACGAAAACCACCTGCGCGCCGAACCCTGGAGCGCCAGCCGGGTATTGCGCGAGGCGCTGGTGCGCTCGGCCCTGGACTCGGCCGAGCAGGCGGTGCAGATCGGATTGCCGGCGGACCACATCATCCTGTCGGCCAAGGTCAGCGGTGTGCAGGAGCTCATCGCGGTCTATCGCGATCTCGCCACGCGCAGCAATTTCCCCCTTCACCTCGGGCTGACCGAGGCTGGCATGGGCAGCAAGGGCATCGTGGCTTCGACGGCGGCGCTGGGGGTGCTGTTGCAGGAAGGCATTGGCGACACCATCCGCATTTCGCTGACGCCCGAGCCGGGCGGTTCGCGCAGCCAGGAAGTCATCGTCGCCCAGGAGTTGCTGCAGACCATGGGCTTGCGCGCGTTCACGCCGCTTGTCACGGCCTGCCCCGGCTGCGGCCGCACCACGTCGGAGTTCTTCCAGGAACTGGCGCAGACCGTGCAGAGCCATGTGCGCGAGCGCATGCCGGAATGGAGGATCCGCCACCCGGGCGCGGAAAACCTGACGCTTGCGGTGATGGGTTGCGTGGTGAACGGCCCGGGCGAATCGCGCCACGCCAATATCGGCATCTCCTTGCCGGGCACGGGCGAAGCGCCGGCGGCGCCGGTGTTCATTGATGGCCAGAAGGCCATGACCCTGCGCGGCGAGAACATCGCCGCCGAGTTCGTTGCCATCATCGACGACTACGTCGCGCGCAAGTTCGTTTCCGCGCACGACTGACCGGCCTTCGCGGCCGCTTCAGATATTCTGCGTTTCCGGATTGATGTCGCGGTCGGTGACCGCGCGCCGGTGCAGGCGCGCCTCGCGATGGGCGATGTAGACATTCGACCCGAAGATGATCGCCGCGCCGAGCACGGTCCAGTGATCCACCTTCTCGTTGAACAGGAAGTAGCCAAAGGTGCCGACCACCAGCACCTGCAGGAAGCTGATCGGCGTCAGCAGCGAGGCATCGGCCAGGGCCAGCGCCCGGGTCCAGCACATGTGCGCGGTGGTGCCCAGGAAGCCGGCGAGCACGATCCACAGCCAGGTGATGCCGGTCGGCAGGGTCCAATAGAACAGCGCAGGCACCAGCGACAGCGGCACCCACAGCATGGTCGTGTAGATGACGATGGCATCGGCCTTCTCGGTGCGCGAGAGGAATTTGATGCTGATCGCCACGCTGGCGCTCATCACCGCCGCCAGCACCGCTATCAGGCTGGCGTAATGGAAGTGGTCGCTCCAGGGCCGCATGATCACCATCACGCCGATGAAGCCGACGATCACCGCGGTCCAGCGCCGCGCGCGCACGATCTCGCCCAGCACCAGCACCGCGCCGATGGTCACGAAGATGGGCGTGGAATAGGACAGGGCAATCGCCTGCGCCAAGGGCAGGTGCACGATCGCCCAGAAGCCAGCCAGCATCGAGACGATGCCGATGCAGCAGCGCAGGAAATACAGCGACAGCTTGTTGGTATGCAGGATGCCCCAGCCATGGCGCACCAGCAGCGGCAGGGTGAACACGAAACCAAACAGGTTGCGGAAGAAGGCGATTTCGAAGGGATGCAACTGCGATGAGGCCAGGCGGATGCAGACCGCCATCGCGCCAAACAGCACCGTGCTCGAGACCATGAACATCACCGCCCGCGGGATGTGGTCGCGCGGCGCCGGCAAGGCCTGGTTCACCAGCGCGCGCCGATCAGCCGTGGTTCGGGTTCCAGGGCCACGCCGTAGCGTTCCTGCACCGAGTCGGCGACGCGGTGCGCAAGCGCGAGCAACTCGGCACCCGTGGCCTTGCCATGGTTCACCAGCACCAGTGCGTGCTGCGCGGCGATGCCGGCGTCGCCTTCGCGAAAGCCCTTCCAGCCGGCCTGCTCGATGAGCCAGGCGGCGGATACTTTGCGCAGGTCGTCGGCGCCACCCGGATAGACGGGCAGGCCAGGATGTTCGGCCTTCAGCGCATCGGCCTGCGCCGCCGGCACGATCGGGTTCTTGAAGAAGCTGCCGGCATTGCCGAGCAAGGCGGGATTGGGCAGCTTGCGCGTGCGGATGCGGCTGATCGCCTCGGCAACCTGGCTGGCGCGCGGCTGCTCCACGCCCATGGCGGCGAGTTCTTCCTTCACGCCGGCGTAGTTCAGTTGCAGCTCGCGCTGGCGCGGCAGGCGCAGCTCGACCGCGGTGATGACCCATTGGTCGAGATCGGCCTTGAACACACTGTCGCGGTAGCCGAATTGGCAATCGCCATTGGCGATGCGCTTGATCTGGCCGGTGCCGCGGTGGAAGGCTTCCACCGTTTCGATGAAATCGCGCACTTCCACGCCATAGGCGCCGATATTCTGGATCGGGCTGGCGCCGACGGTACCGGGAATGAGCGCGGTGTTCTCCAGGCCGCACAATCCGCGGGCCAGGGTCCAGTTCACCAGCTCGTTCCAGCTTAGGCCGGCGTCGGCGCGCACCAGGGCATGGCCGCCGTCGTCCTCGAGTATGCGTACGCCGGCCATGGTCAGGCAGACGATGACGCCGGGGAAGTCGTCGGCGAACAGCAGGTTGCTGCCTTCACCCAGCACGATCACCGGGCCATTGCGCAGCATGGCGAAGTCGAACAACTCAGCCAGCGCATCGGCGTGGGTTACGTCGGCCATCATGGCCGCGCGCGCCGGCACGTGGAAGGTATTGCGTCCGGCCAGGGAGACGTTTTCCGCCAGCTGGTAGCCGCCGCTCATGCCTGCACCTTCAGGCCACGCCTTCGCGCAGGCGGCGGATCGAACTGACGCATTCGCCGATGAGTTCCGGGCCGCGATAGACCATGCCGGTATAGAACTGCACCATGCGCGCACCCGCAGCGATCTTGCCGGCAGCATCGGCGCCGCTGAGGATGCCACCCACGCCGATCAGCGGAATGGAATCGTCCAGGCGCAGGCGCAGCTTGCGCAGCACCGCGGTCGAGCGCGCGTACAGCGGCTGGCCCGACAGACCGCCTGCTTCGGCGGCGAGCGGCTCGGCGGAAACCTCGCTGCGGTCCAGCGTGGTATTGCCGATGATCACACCGTCAATGCGCGAGGCATTGAGCACGCCAGCCACGCCGTCCATCTCCTCATCGCTCAGGTCGGGCGAGAGCTTGAGCAGCATCGGTGTGCGATGCCCATGTACGCCGCCCAGTTCTTCCTGGGCTTCGCGCAACTCGCCAATGAAGCGGCGCAGGGTTTCCTGCTCCTGCAGGTCGCGCAGGCCGCTGGTGTTGGGCGAGGAAATGTTCACCGTGATGTAGTCGGCCAGCGCGAACACGCGCTCCATGCAATGGATGTAGTCCTCGGCCGCCTTTTCGTTTGGCGTGTCGCGGTTCTTGCCGATGTTGATGCCCAGGATGCCATTGCGCTTGGCGCGTTCGACATTGCGCACCAGCGCATCCACGCCCTGGTTGTTGAAACCCAGGCGATTGATCACCGCCTGTTGGTTGGGCAGGCGGAACATGCGTGGCTTGGGATTGCCGGCCTGCGGCCGCGGCGTGGTCGTACCGATCTCGACGAAGCCGAAGCCCAGGGCCATCAACGCGTCAATGTGCTCGCCGTTCTTGTCCAGGCCGGCGGCGCAGCCGACCGGATTGGGAAACTCGACGCCAAACACGCGCGTCTTCAACGGTGCCGGTTTTTGCGCCAGCAAAGGATTCAGGCCCGTGCGATAGGCGACTTCGATGGCCTTCAGCCCCAGGCCATGGGCACGTTCTGCATCCAGGCCGAAGAGGAAGGGTTTGGCGAGTGAATACACCCTGCGTGCCTCAGCCCAGGTGCCCGCTCAGGCCGAGCCAGCCGAGCAACACGGCGACTCCGCCAAAGAACAGGATAAGCATGGCCAAGGCCGCGATGCTGATCACCAGCATCGCGTAGCCAAGCACCAGTCCCGCGACCGCCATGCCGTCACCGTCCAGGCGCTCGGGCTCGCGCCGGATCTCGGCGCGGGCCAGGTGGCCGGTGATCACCGCCACCAGGCTGCCGATGAAGGGCAGGGCGGTCCAGCCCAGGATGCCCGAGACCAGGCTGATGATGGCCAGGTTGCTGTTGCTGCGCATCGGTGCGTTCAAGCGGAACTCCCTGAAGCCGTGGCCGGTTTACAAGTCGAACTTGATGCCCTGGGCCAGCGGCAGCGCGTCGGAGTAGTTGATGGTGTTGGTCTGGCGGCGCATGTAGACCTTCCACGCATCGGAACCGGATTCGCGGCCACCGCCGGTTTCCTTCTCGCCACCGAAGGCGCCACCGATTTCCGCGCCCGAGGTGCCGATGTTGACATTGGCGATGCCGCAGTCCGAACCGGCCGCGCTCAGGAACTGCTCGGCCGCCTTGAGCTTGCCGGTGAAGATGGACGACGACAGGCCCTGCGGCACGGCATTCTGCATATCAATCGCCTGGTCCAGGGTCTTGAACGGCATGACGTACAGGATCGGCGCGAAGGTCTCGGTCTGCACGACTTCGTCGGAGTTGTCGACGCCGGTGATGATGGTCGGCAGCACGAAGTTGCCCTTGCCGGCGATGGCGCTGCCACCCGTGCGAACCTGGCCGCCGGCGGCTTTGGCCTTGTCCACCGCGCCCAGGAATTGCTGCACGGCGGCCTGGCTGTTGAGCGGGCCCATCAGGGTGGTCGCCAGCGTCGGGTCACCGATCTTGCCTTCGACTTGCTTGTAGGCCTTGATCAGGGTCTCGAGCACGTTGTCGAAGATGGATTCGTGCACGAACAGGCGACGGGTCGTGGTGCAGCGTTGTCCGGCGGTGCCAACAGCGCCGAAGACGATGGCGGGAATCGCCAGCTTCAGGTCGGCGGTTTCATCGACAATGATGGCGTTGTTGCCGCCGAGTTCGAGCAGAGAACGACCCATGCGCTGGGCCACGCGCTCGCCGACGATGCGGCCGACGTGGGTGGAACCGGTGAAGCTGATCAGCGGGATGCGCTTGTCGTCCACGAACTTCGAGGCCAGCTCGGTGCCGGCGTCGTTGAACAGGAAGAACAGGTCCGGGAAACCGCCGGCGCGCAGGGCTTCATTGCAGATGCGGATCGAGGCGATCGCCGAGAGCGGGGTCTTGGGCGAGGGCTTCCAGATGCAGATATCGCCGCAGGCCGCGGCCAGGAAGGCGTTCCAGGCCCAGACCGCGACCGGGAAGTTGAAGGCGCTGATGATGCCGACGATGCCCAGCGGCTGGTACTGCTCGTACATGCGGTGGCCGGGGCGCTCGGAATGCATGGTCAGGCCGTACAGCTGGCGCGCCAGGCCCACGGCGAAGTCGCCGATGTCGATCATTTCCTGCACTTCGCCATCGCCCTCGGGCTTGATCTTGCCCATTTCCAGGGCGACCAGGGAGCCGAGCGCGTCCTTGTGCTTGCGCAGGGCGTCGGCGCACAGGCGCACGGCTTCGCCGCGGCGCGGGGCCGGCGTGGTCCGCCAGACCTTGAAGGCGGCCTGGGCGCGCTCGAGGATCAGCTCGTAATCGGCCTCGCTGGAGGCCTGCACCCGGGCCAGGATCTCGCCGGTGCTGGGGTTGATCGGCTCGATGACGCCGGCGTCATGGGTCTGGGACCACTGGCCCTGGCCGAGGTAGGTGCCGGATTCGTTGTCGCTCAGGCCGAGCGCGGTGATGACGGGGTGGGGCATGGGGGACTCCAAAGTCTGAAACTGAAAATTCTGGCGTCCCCGACAGGAGTCGAACCTGTGGCCTCGTCCTTAGGAGGGACGCGCTCTATCCGGCTGAGCTACGGGGACATTCCGGTGCCGGCGCGGGGTCCGGCCAATACGCCATTATCGCAAGAATCCCCGCCCTGCGTATCATTGGCGGCTTGTCCCCGGGAGTTCCCCATGCAGATCACCATGTTCGCGCTGGCCAAGACCAGCACCACCCGCGCCCTGCGCAACCTCGATGCCATCCTCGACAAGGCCCTGGCCTCGGCCGAAGCCCGCAAGATCGACCCCTCGGTCTTCCTCGGCTCCCGCCTTGCCCCCGATATGTTCCCGCTGACGCGCCAGATCCAGATCGCCTGCGATTTCGGCAAGGGCCCGATGGCGCGCCTGTCCGGCCTCGAGAATCCGAAGTTTGAAGACAACGAAACCAGCATCCCGGAGTTGAAGGCGCGCATCGCCAAGACCCTGGCCTTCATCGAGACGGTGCCCGAGTCGGCCTTCGCCGGTTGCGAAGACCGCGACATCAGCATCCAGGCCGGCCCCAATACCTTCGAGTTCAAGGGCATGGCCTACCTGATCGGCTACGTGCTCCCGAACCTGAACTTCCACTGCACCATGGCCTACGCGATCCTGCGCCATAACGGCGTCGAGATCGGGAAGCGGGACTACATCGGTCAAGCCTGATGTGTCCTAGCCAGATTCCCGAAGGCGGGACCCGCGGCTGGATCGTTCCGATCGGCGGCGGTGAGGAAAAAGAGAACGACCCGAAGATCCTGCAGCGTTTCGTGGATATCTGCGGTGGCCAGGATGCCGACATCGTGGTGTTGCCGACCGCCAGCAAGCTGGCGGACACGGGTGCGCGCTACGAACGCATCTTCACCAGCCTGGGTGCGGGTCGTGTTGAGAGCGTGGATTTCGATGATCGCAGCGAGTGCGAGGATCCCGATCGCCTGCGCCGCATCAGCGAGGCCAACGGCATCTTCTTCACCGGCGGCAACCAGCTGAGCCTGAGCACCATCCTGGGCGGCACGCAGGTGGCGCGCCTGGTGCGCACCCGCAATGCCCAGGGCGTGCACGTGGCCGGCACCAGCGCAGGTGCGAGTTTCATCAGCGAGCACATGATCGCGTTTGGTGAGGAAGGCGCATCGCCGATTGCCGGCAGCGTGCGCCTGGCCCCGGGCCTGGGCCTGACCAACCGCGTGATCATTGACCAGCACTTCCGCCAGCGCGACCGCATCGGGCGCCTGCTGACAGCGATGGCCTACAACCCTTTCGCGGTGGGCATCGGCCTGGATGAGGACACGGCGGCGTTCATCCGTCCGGACAATGTGATCGAAGTGGAAGGCAGCGGCGGCATCACCTTGATCGACGCCAGCGGCATCCAGTTTTCGAACATGGACCTGGTGGATGAGGGCGAGCCGGTGTGTATGCTCGGTGTCGGCCTGCATCTGCTCGTGGCCGGGGCGAGTTTCGATTTGTCGCGGCGCCGGGCATCGCCGGGCGCCTTGGCCAGAAAGAAAGACTGAAGCTGCACAGGCATTGACCGCGCCGGGGAAGGGCGCCCAAAAACCGAAGGCGAGGCAAGCAAGCATGCGCATCCTGGACCGTTCCGTTTACGTTGGCCCCTCGCTGTACGCGCACTTCCCGGTGATCCGGCTGGAGCTGGACCTGGGCGAACTGGAGGCATGGCCTTCAGCGCGGCTAGGCGAGTCCTTCATCAACGGGCTGGTGCTGGCGCTGCCGGGCCTGGCCGAACACGGTTGTTCGTATCGCGAACCCGGTGGCTTCCTGCGCCGCCTGCGCGAAGGCGAGGGCACCTGGCTCGGCCACGTGCTCGAGCACGTCGCCATCGAATTGCAGAACGTGGCCGGTGAACAGGTGACCTTCGGCAAGACCCGCAGCACCGACAAGCCGGGCGTGTATTCGGTGGTGTATGAGTACGCACAGCGTGAAGAGGGCATTGAAGCGGGTGAGCTGGCCATGCGCCTGCTCGATTCCCTGCTGCCGGTGGAACTGCGCACGCCGGGACTGCTGCCCGAAGACTGGGATTGGCCGGGCGCGCGCGACGAGTTCATCCGCTATGCGCAGCGGCGCGCCCTGGGGCCGTCCACGGCCTCGCTGGTGCATGCTGCTGAAGAACGCGACATTCCGTGGCTGCGCCTGAATTCGCAGTCGCTGGTGCAGCTGGGTTACGGCAAGTATCAGCAGCGCATCCAGGCCACCGTTACCGGCAAGACTTCGCACATCGCCGTGGAACTGGCCAGCGACAAGGAAGAAACCAACAAGATCCTGGCCTCGCTGGGCCTGCCCGTCCCGCGCCAGGAATTGGTGCAGACCGAAGACCAGGCCAAGCGCGCCGCGCGCCGCATCGGCTTCCCGGTGGTCACCAAGCCCTACAACGGCAACCACGGTCGCGGCATTTCCATCCGCCTGATGAATGACGATGAGGTCATCGCTGGCTTCAAGGCCGCGCGCGAGCATTCGCGCTCGGTGATCGTGGAAACCTTCGTCACCGGCGACGACCACCGCTTGCTGGTGGTGAATGGCGAACTGGTCGCCGCGACCAAGCGCACGCCGGGCCATGTCGTCGGCGATGGCCAGCACACCATCGCCCAGCTGGTGGAGATCGTGAACCGCGACCCGCGCCGCGGCGTCGGTCACGAGAAGGTGCTGACCCGCCTCGAGCTCGATGCCCAGGCGCAGATGATGATGGACCGCATGGGGCTGAATGCCGATTCCGTGCCCGCGGTCGATCAGATCGTGTACCTGCGTTCCACCGCCAACCTGTCCACCGGCGGCACCGCGACGGACGTCACCGACATCATCCACCCCGACAACCGCGACATGGCCGTGCGCGCCATCAAGGCCGTAGGACTGGATGTGGGCGGCGTGGATTTCCTCACCGACAACATCGCCGAAAGCTATAAGACCCACGGCGGCGGCATCTGCGAATGCAATGCCGCGCCCGGATTCCGCATGCACGTGGCGCCCAGCGAAGGCACGCCGCGCGATGTCGCCGGCCCGGTCATTGACATGCTGTTCCCGCCCGGTTCGCCGGCGCGCGTGCCGATCGCCGCGGTCACCGGCACCAATGGCAAGACCACCACTGCGCGCATGCTCGCGCACATCACCAAGATGGCGGGATACACGCCGGGCCTGACCACCACCGACGGCGTCTACATCGATGGCCAGCGCACCGTGGAGGGCGACATGACCGGCCCGGTGGCCACGCGCATGGTGCTGGCCGACCCCCAGATCGACATGGCCATTCTTGAAACTGCCCGCGGCGGCCTGCTGCGCGCCGGCATGGGCGTGCCCTGGGTGAACGTGGGCGCGGTGCTGAACATCGCCTCCGACCATCTCGGCATGAAGGGCATTGATACGCTCGAGCAGCTCGCCGAGGTCAAGCGCATCATTGTCGAGGTCGCGCGCGACTGCGCGGTGCTCAATGCCGACGATCCGCTGGTGCTGAAGATGGCGGCCTACACCGACGCCAAGTCCATCTGCTACGTCACCATGAATCCGCAGCATGCCCTGGTGCGCGAGCATATCCGTGCGGGCGGCCGTGCCTGCGCGCTGGAAGCGGGCATCAACGGCCAGATGATCACCCTGTACGACAAGGGCAGCCATATCCCGCTGTTGTGGACGCACCTGGTGCCCGCAACTCTGGAGGGCCGTGCGCTGCACAACGTCCAGAACGCCATGTTCGCCACGGCGATGGCCTTCTCGATGGGCATCAAGCTCGATGCCATCCGCCAGGGCCTGCGCACCTTCGGCAGCAGCTTCTTCCAGGTGCCCGGGCGCATGAACGTGTTCGACGAGCACCCCTTCAAGGTGATCTTCGACTACGGCCACAACGCCCACGCGGTGGGCGTGATGGCCGATCTTGCGCAACGCCTGGACGTTCAGGGCCGGCGCATCGTCGTGCTGGCCGGCCCGGGCGATCGCCGCGACGAAGACCTGCGCGAAATCGCCCAGGCCGTGGCCGGCCGCTTCGACCATTACATCTGCCGCCGCGATGACAGCCTGCGCGGGCGCGATGGCGATGAGGTGCCGCTGATCCTCGCGCGCACCCTGCGCGAAGCCGGCGTGGCCGAAGACCAGATCAGCCGCATCCCCGACGAGCAGGAAGCCATTGATGCCGCCCTGCGCATGGGCCGCGCCGGCGACCTGGTGCTGATCTTCGCCGACGCGCTGACGCGGTCCTGGAAGCAGGTCATCAAGTTCCGTCCCGAAGGCGCTCCGCCGCCGCGCGCGCCGGAAACCGCGCCCTCGGCAGCGACCGTAGTGGCGGCGGAGGAAGTGGCGATGGAACTCGACGGCCTGGTGCGCGACGAACGCGGCGTGCGCCTGGGTCGCGAGGAGGACGACTGAGCATTCCGGCAGTCGAACCCTTCGAGGACTCGCGTCGCCTGACAGGACCCAACCGGCACTTCGCTTCGACTGGCGCCGTGCTGGAAGCCGCTGTGGCGACGGCAGAGCAATGCCAGGCCTGGCAAGAACGCGTGCGCGCCATGCTCGAGGTGCTGGACTGGCCCGCGGCGGAGTACTGCGCGATGCGGCACAAGGCCGGCGCGTCCCTGGCTTTCAGTGCGCCGCTGGACCAGCTTTTCACCGCGACCGAGGTCAATGAATGGGCCTGGCTGGGTGCCGCAGGCGGCGAGGCGCTCGCGCCGCTGTCGCCGGCGTTTCCCTCGATAGGTGATCGCTTCAGCGCCGAACAAACCCTGAAGCGCATGGCAGCGGCCGAAGCGCGACCGGCCTTGCGCGCGCTCGCCGCGGATGCCGCGCAACGCCAGCTGCCTTGCCTGATTGACGACGAACTGCTCAGCCTGGGCGCGGGCGAGGGCAGCCAGACCTGGCCCATCGATGCGCTGCCCGAAGCTCCGGATTGGGCCGCGCTTTCCGACATACCTACCGTGCTGGTCACCGGCTCCAACGGCAAGACCACCACCGTGCGCTTGCTGGCGGCGATGTTCGCGGCCAGCGGGCGCCGCAGCGCTTTCAATTGCACCGATGGTGTGTTCGTCGATGGCCAGGCAGTGCTGCGCGGCGACTATTCGGGGCCGGGCGGTGCGCGCGTGGTGCTGCGGGAGACGCGGGTGCAGGCGGCGGTGCTGGAAACTGCGCGCGGCGGCATACTTCGCCGCGGACTCGCCGTGCAGCGCGCGAACGCCGCCATCATCACCAATATCAGCGCCGATCATTTCGGCGAATACGGCGTCAACTCGCTCGAAGACCTGGCGCGGGTGAAATTGGTGTTGGCGCGAGCGATCGGCGCGCAAGGCCGGCTGGTCCTCAACGCCGACGATGCCACCTTGCTGGCCATGGCCCCGGCGCTGGATTGTCCCTTGGCGTGGTTCGGCCTCGACTGGAACAGCAGCGCGCTGGCTGCGGCGCGCCATGCGGGCCAGCCCTGCTGCGCATACCGGGCTGGACATCTTTGGCTATGCCAGGACGGCAGGGAAACGGATCTTGGCGTTGCTGCGGGCATGCCGCTGGCGATGGATGGAGCGGCGCGCTACAACCTCGCGAACATGGCAGGCGCAGCCATGCTGGCCGCCAGCAGTGGTATTTCCGCGAACACCATCGCGAACCTGCTCGCGACGTTTGGTCTGTCACGACAGGACAATCCCGGTCGCCTAGAGCGTTGGAATATCTCAGGGGCGACGGTTTTGCTGGACTACGCCCACAATCCGGAGGGCCTGGCGGGATTGCTGGCGGTGGCCGAGGCCATGCGAGCGCAACCGCAAGGCCGGCTGGGCCTGTTATTGGGCCAGGCCGGCAATCGCGAGGACAGCGCCATCGCCGCGCTCGCTGAAGTTGCCGCCGCGGCGCGGCCTGCGCGAGTCCTGCTCAAGGACATTGACGGATACTTGCGTGGGCGCGGGCAGGGCGAGGTAGCCGCCCTTCTCGGCGATGAACTGGTTCGCCAGGGCGTTCCTGCCGATGCCATCAGTACGCAGTTGTCGGAACTCGAGGCAGCGCGGCAATTGGTGGAATGGGCCTCGCCCGGTGACGTGGTGGTGCTTCCGGTGCACAACCTGGAAGCGCGCGCGCAACTGGTGGAATGGCTCGATTCCAGGCGCTGAAATCCACTCGCGCAGCGCGAACTATTTCCCGACTTTGGGCGCGTTCGGGTCCGGCAGCATGAAGGCCGGAATGGGCTTGGTACCGGCCAGCATGGCCTTCACGTCTTCGGCGCTCTGGTTGTAGCTGTTCTGGATATTGGTCGGGTAAGACTTCATGTCCGACAACAGCGCTTGGCGCACCTGTTCCGGGTCGCTGCTGTCCGGCGGATTCTTGTCATCGTAGCCGATGATGTGCGCGCGACCGTCGGGGCCGCGATAAGTACGCACCGGCTCGGTGGGTACGGAGGCATCGTGCTCGGGCTTCTCGCCTGGCGCCAGGGCCGGGGCTGCCGGCGCGGCCACCGGAGTCGCGGCAGCGCTGACGGTTTCGCCGTTGCGGCGCCCCAGCAGGAAGGCGCCCGCCGCGACCACCACCAAGAGAATGATGATCCAGAGATTCTTCATGCTGGTTCCGGGAATGGTGGAGCGGAAGGGGATCGAACCCTCGACCTCTACGATGCGAACGTAGCGCTCTCCCAGCTGAGCTACCGCCCCACGAGGCGCAAATGATAACCCGCGGCCGGGCTTACGCCAATGCGTACTCGCCCGGATTCAGTCTGCGGCCAGTTCCCGGCGCAGGCGGCCATAGTCGGCGGGCAGGATTTGCGCATGGGCTGGGCGTTCCAGCATGCGCGCCAGCGATTCGGGCACGGCCACCGGACCCACCAGGGGCTCGACCACCTGCTCGAACTTGGCCGGATGCGCCGTGGCCACGATCGCCCAGGCCTCCCCGGTCTGCCGACCTGCCCGTTGCAGCGCATGCCAGGCCGTGGCCGTGTGCGGGCAGACCACCAGGCCGGTTTCCTCGCGGACCGCAAGAATGCTCGCGCGAATCTGTTCGTCGCTGCTTGAGAACGCCTGGAACTGCGTGCGCAGCAGCGCGGCATCGGCTTGCAGCCAGCGCATCCGCTCGAAGTTGCTGGGCGCACCCACATCCATCGCATTGGCCAGGGTGGCGACACTGGTACGCGGCGTGTACTCGCCGCCGGCGAAGAACTCGGGAAGCACCGCATTGGCGTTGCACGACAGCACGATCCGTCCGATCGGCAATCCCATCGCGCGGGCCAATGCGGTGGCCATGGCGTTGCCGAGGTTGCCGGTGGGCACGACGACGTTGAGCTTGCGTCCGCTGCGCCGCCACTCCTGCAAGGACGCCTGCGCGTAGTAGACCATCTGCGGCAGCCAGCGCCCCAGGCTGATGCTGTTGGCCGAACTCAGCGGCGTGCCTTCCTGCAGGGCGACATCGGACAGCGCTTGCTTGGCCAAAGCCTGGCAGTCATCGAAACTGCCTTGCACCGCAAAGGTCCTCACGTTGTCGCCGAAGCATCCGAGCTGGTGCGCCTGCCGCGGTGAAACGCGGCCTTCGGGGTACAACACGCATACCTTCAGCCCGGGCCGGCCGTGAAATGCCGCCGCCACCGCCGCACCGGTATCGCCCGAAGTCGCTACAACGATGGTGAGCGGACGATCGCCCGCGCCCCGTACTGCCTGCAGACTCGCAGCCAGGAACCGCGCGCCGACGTCCTTGAAGGCCGCCGTCGGGCCATGGAACAACTCGAGTTGGAACAGGTCCGGCGACAGCGCGCGCAACGGCGTCGGAAAATTGAAGGCCTCCGCGCACAGGGCAGGCAGCGCGCTTGCCAGCGGGTCGCCCTCGACAAACGCGGCCAGCAATTCGTTGCCGACCTCGACAAGATTGTCCGGATCGCGAAATTGTCCGGGATCGAGCAACGGAATGCGCTCGGGCACATAGAGCCCCGCATCCGCCGCCAACCCCGCCGCGAGCGCCGCGCTGAATCCCTGGCGATTGCTGCCCGAACGCGTGCTGACGAACTTCACGCCAGCAGCTCGGCGGCCGGCCCCGCCACGGGCGAGACAAACGCCTGGCTGTCAAAGCCCGCGCTGGCGAATGCGGCGCGCATCGCGGGTGCCGCCGCGTGTGCCAGTGCCGGCGATTCAAACCAGGCGAATACGCTGGGCCCGGCGCCGGAAATGCTCGAACCCAGCGCGCCGGCATCCATCGCCGCCGTCTGCACATCGTGGAAGCCGGCGATCAGTGGCGCCCGCCGCGGTTCCACCAGCAGGTCGCGCAAGCCGGCGCGAACCAGGCTGGCATCACCCTGGAAGCAACCCGCCAGCACCAGCGCCAACTGCCCGCTCTGGGCGACGAACTCCTGCAGCGCGTAGTGGCCGCGCAGGGCTTCGCGAGCGCGCCGTGTTTCCAGAACCGCTTCGGGATGCACCAGCACGCAGTGCCAAGCGGATGGCACCGGAATGCGCACCAGCCGATCCTGGCTGGCCAGCACCAAGCCGCCCAGCAACATCGGTCCGACGTTGTCGCCATGCAGGCCGCCGCTGGCTACGGCCTCGCCGACCAGCGCGTGCGCATACAGGGCTTCGCGCGAGAGCGGGGTATCGAGCAAGGCATTGGCGGCCACCAGGGCCGCGACGCAGGATGCCGCCGAACCGCCCATGCCGGAGCCGAGCGGGATGCCCTTTTCCAGCACGATCTCGAAACCATGGTCGAGGTCCAGCGCTGCCTGAAGCGAGAGCAGGGCAGCGCCAGCCGTGTTGTCGCGCGCCGTCAGCGGCAGCGGGATCGGAAGGCCTTCGATGGCGGCGATGATCACTTCGCGGCTGGCGATTCGGCGCACGCGCGCGCGGTCGCCTACGCCCGCGACGGTATGCCCGAGAATGTCGAAGCCCACGCCGACATTGCCGACGCTGGCCGGAGCAAAGGCGCGGGACCAGCTCACGGCAGCAAGGGCTCCAGTACCGGTGCCAGCAGGTCTCGGCGCCAACCGGCGAGGGCATCGGGCCATTCGCCGTTTTCCAGCAGCGCTTCCAGGTGGCGGCGCGCGCCCAACAGTCCTTCGGGAAGTTCCAGTTCCGCAGCCTTGGCGGCCACCGCTTCCTGCATTCGCTTCAGGCGCTGCTTGTCGATGGTTTCGCCGCTGCGGTTCAGTGGAATCTGCAGTTCTTCATCGGCCAGCGGGGCGGACAACAGCTCCCAGAGTTCGCGCCGGGCCTTGCGCGGCGCTTTCGGGCTGGCGTCGAGCACAGCATTGAAACGATGGAAGTCTTCGAACGGGCGTCGACTCAGTTGCACGGCCAATTCGTTGTCCAGCACCCAACTCTTGGGGCGGTCGCTGCGCCGGGCCTCGACATCGCGCCAGCGCAGCAGGCGGCGCAAGCGCGCCTGCCCGGGCAGGTCGAGCATCTGCGCGCTGCGCACCGACAAGTGCGGCATGGGATCGTCGGCCTCGTTGCGGGCATTGCGCAGGGCCCGTTCGCTGTCCGCGGCCAGCCATTCCAGCCGACCCAAGGCCCGTAGTTTGGGCGCCAGTGCTGCGTGCACGTCGTGCAGATGCAGGACGTCGTCGGCGGCGTATTTGAGTTGCGAATCACTAAGCGGGCGGCGTAGCCAGTCCGAGCGGGTCTCGCCCTTCTCCAAGGTGTGGCCAGTGATCTGCTCGACCAGCTTGAGGTAGCTCAAGCCCGCGCCCAGTCCGCACAGCGCAGCGGCCACCTGCGTGTCGAACACGGGCGAGGGCACCACGCCGCAACCGCGCAGCAAGGCTTGCAGGTCTTCGCTGGCGCTGTGCATGAGCTTGGTCATGGCCGGGTCCTGCAGCATGCCGGCCAGTACGGCGGGCACGCCCGGGGCCAGGGGGTCCACCAGCAACACTTCGCCCGGCACGGCCAGTTGCACCAAAGCCAGTTGCGGGTAGTAGGTGCGTTCGCGAATGAACTCGGTGTCCATGGCCACCAGTTCCTGCCCGGCCCAGGCCTTCAGGCGCTCGGACAGCTCTTGTGCATCGTCAATCCATTGCATTGCGTCGGGTTTGATTGGCCAAAGAGGGCAGGTTAGCCTAAGTGCGGTTCGCCCGCGCCCTCGTGGCTTGCAAGGTTCCGGCATGGCTCGCCTGCATCACCTCCTGATGAGCGTCGGCGTGTCGGCAGCGCTTGCCGGCTGCTCGGCCGCGCCGGATCCGGCACCCGCGGGCGCCGCCACGGTCGCCCCGTCCCCGGCACCGACCCCAGGCAGCGAGTCCGCAGGCGCGGCCAGTGAGGCCGATGAAGCCCTGGCTTCCCGGAACTGGCGCGAAAAGGTGCCCAAGCTTTCGGCCAGCGAGTTCGCCGCGACACTGCGCAGCGCCGACCAGGCCCTGATCGACGGCCAGTTGGACCATGAGGATGCTGGCCGGCCCGGCGCCCTGGAGCTCTATCTGGCGGTGCTGGCCGTTGCGCCTGACAATTTGTCGGCGCGCGCCGGCCTGCAGGCCAGCCTGGACGCGCTGATCGAACGCGGGCGGATTGCGCTGCGTGCGGGGCGATTCCGCGATGCCGAACGGATTGTCCGCATCGCCACCAACCTGCTTCCCGCGCACCCGGACCTGAAGGGTTTCCGCGCGCACCTGGCTGCCGCGCGCGAAGCCGCGCAGTGGGTGGAGAAGGCAGATTCGGCGGCCCATCGCGGCCACTACACCGAACCCTTCGAAAGCAGCGCCTTGGACTATTTCCAGCGCGCGCAGGCCGCCTATCCGGATTTTGAGCCTGCCCGCGACCAGCGCCGGCGCTGGAACCTGCGCTTGTTGCAGGTCGCTGCAAAGGCCGCGAACAGCGATGATTTCAGCAGCGCCGAGCAACGGCTGCTCGAGTCCGCGCATTTCCTGCCGGACAGCGATGAGGCCCGTGTCCTGGGCATTCGCGTGGTCGAACAGCGCCAGGCGCGCACCCGGGACTTGCTTGAGCGCGGCAACGCGGCGGTCGATCGCCTGCGCCTGGATCGCGCCGAGCAACTGCGCGCGCAAGCGCAGAAGATCGCTGCGCAGCCTTACGGCGTGCAGGCCTTGGCGGCGCGCATTGACCTGGCAAGGCATTACGGCCCGTTCAAACCCGGGCAGGATTTCAGCGACAAGCTGGCGTCCGGCGGCGCCGGCCCGGAGCTGGTGGTGGTGCGCCATGGCCGCTTCACCATGGGCGCCATTGAAGAAGACGTGTCGCGCAAGGACAGCGAGCTGCCCGCGCACCCGGTCGAATTCAAACGCGGCTTCGCCATTGCCCGCAACGAAGTCACGGTCGCCGAATATCGCCGCTTCGTGCAGGCAACGGGCTATCGCAGCCTGGCCACGCGCGCAGGTCATTCCACCGTGTACGACGAGAAGGGCGGGGTGTTCAGCGAACACGAGAACGTTGATTGGCAAAACGACCACGTCGGGCGCGTGGCCGACCCGCAGCTGCCGGTGGTGCACCTGGCCTGGGTGGATGCCGCCACCTACGCCGCGTGGTTGTCGAAGGAAACCGGGAAGGTGTATCGCCTGCCGAGTGAAGCCGAATTCGAATATGTGCTGCGGGCCGGTTCCCAAGGACTTTATCCCTGGGGTGCCAATACGCCCACCAGCATCGTCGGCAATCTCACCGGCGATGGCGATTTGTCGCGCAGCGGCCGGCAATGGAGCAACGCGATCGCCGGTTATCGCGATGCCTACTGGGGTCCGGCGCCGGTGCGCAGCTTTGCGCAGGAGCGCTTCGGCACCTTCGACATGATCGGCAATGTCATGGAATGGACCCTGGACTGCTGGCACGACAGCTACCAGCGCGCGCCGCTGGACGGCAGCGCCTGGGTCAATCCCGGTTGCCCGCAGCGGGTGGCGCGTGGCGCGTCCTGGAGCAGTTCGCCGGACTACGCGCGCTCTTCGGCGCGCCAGCCGATGCCCATCGAAACAACCACGGCGCGCCTGGGTTTCCGGGTGGTGCGGGAAATCTGACGCGGCTCAGAAACTCATGAACAGCCCGCCGTTCACGGGCAGGTTGATACCTGTGAGGTAGCCGGCGTCTTCAGCGCAGAGAAAGCCAATCGCACGGGCCACGTCTTCCGGACGACCGATGCGGCCCACCGGAATCGCGCAGACCATCTGGTTGCGCAGGGCTTCGGGAATTGCCGCCGTCATCGGCGTGTCGATATAGCCGGGGCTGATGCTGTTCACCGTCACGCCCTTGCCGGCGACTTCGCGCGCCAGTGCCATGGTGAACCCATGCATGCCGGCTTTTGCCGCCGCGTAGTTGCTTTGGCCGAAGGCGCCGGTCTGGCCGATGATGGAACTGAGGTTGACGATACGCCCCCAGTTCTGGCCGCACATGTCCTCGACCAGCAGCCGGCTGAGGTTGAACACGCTGTCCAGGTTGACCTGCATCACCTGTCGCCACTGCGCCAGTTCCATCTTGCGCAGGCTGACATCGCGGGTGATGCCGGCGCCGTTGACCAGTACGCTGACGACGCCGTGCTGTTCACGGATGCGCGCGGCCATCGCCGCGCAGCTGTCCATGTCGGCGACATCGGCTGCTTCGAACGCGATCGTGAATCCGGCCGTGGCCTGTTCGAAGGTGCGCAATCTTTCCGGCGTCGGCGGCAAGTCGCTGGCGATGACCTTGAAGCCATCCCCGGCCAGCTGTCGGCAGGTTGCAACGCCGATGCCGCCCAGGCCACCGGTGACCAGCGCCAGGCGTGAAGTCATTGCCGCGCGGCGCGCTTGCGTGGGCGCGGTTCGGCCCTGGGCGCTTCTTCGGGCTTGTCGGCAACGGCGGACAGGCCGCTCTTGATGCCCTGCTGCAGGCCCTTCCAGATTTCCATATTGCGTTCGGTCAGCTGGTTCAACAGGTTCCAGGGGTTCTGCACGACCAGGTTGCCGATGGTGCCGCGCAATTGCTGTTGCTGTTCGCTGAACACCTGGATGCTGCGTTCGAGGTAGCTGCCGATGATGCCCTGCAGCGAATCACCGTAAAAACGGATGACCGTGGTCAGCAATTGCGTGGAGAAAATGGGCTGGCCGATGTCTTCATGCTCGGCGAGGATCTGCAGCAGCACGGCGCGGGTGAGGTCCTTGCCGGTCTTGGCATCGCGGACTTCAAAACCTTCGCCCTCGACAATCAGCTGGCGCACGTCCTCGAGGGTGACGTAGCTGGAGATCTCCGTATCGTAGAGACGACGATTCGGGTACTTCTTGATGATCCGTACCTGTGACATGTACCACCCCGGGGAAATGACGCAAATGACGCAAGGAAATCTGTGCTGCTTATTTCCCGAGCATCGCCGGTCTGGGGCCAGCTTGCAAGAAACTGGGGGTGAAAGGATGTGAAAGCGGTTACGGAAACCGGTGCCCGCCAGATCATTGCGTTGCCAGGAAATGGTCCTCCCGGGGCAGGCGGTCGGGTTCGAAGGCGGTCAGCGCACGATCGAGCCACTGGGCCGCACTCCCGCCAGCCGCCAGGGCGGCGGCATCCTGGCCCAGGAAACCATACGCCGCGCGCAGCGCGGGCAGCGGCTGGTCCGGATCCACCGGCAGGGCTCCCAGCGACTTGCCGAGCTTGGCGCCATTGGCTTCACGCAACACCGGCAAGTGCAGGTAGCCTGGCGTGGGCAGGCCCAGCAAGGCTTGCAGGGCCATCTGGCGCGGCGTGGAATCGAGCAGGTCCGCGCCGCGCACCACTTGGGTGATGCCCTGCATGGCGTCATCGACCACGACCGCCAATTGGTAGGCCCAGTAGCCATCGGCGCGGCGCACGACCAAGTCGCCGACTTCGGCGCCGAGGTTTTGTTCGTAGCGGCCGCGCAGCGCATCGTCGAAGCCGACGCGCTCGCGCGGCAGGCGAACACGCCAGGCCGGTTCGTGACCGGAGGGATGCGCCACGCAGCGCAGGTGCAGGCCCGGATGCGCGCCCAGGTCGCTGCGGCTGCAGCGGCATTCGAAAGCCCAGCCGCCGGCGCGCAGCTGCTGCAGGGCCAGCTCGTAGTGTTCGGAACGTTCGCTCTGGCGCAGCACCGGCTCGTCCGATGCCATGCCGAACGCTGCCAGGTCCTGGAGATGCTGGTCCGCCATGCCGGGGCGTTCGCGCGGCGGGTCCAGGTCCTCGATGCGCACCAGCCAGCGGCCGCCGTGGTGGCGCGCCAGCAGCCAACTGCCCAGGGCCGTGGTCAGCGAGCCCATATGCAAGGGGCCGGTCGGCGAAGGCGCAAATCGGCCGCGATAGCCGGCGGGGTGGGGCGCGTGCGCGTTCATGGTCGGGACGAGGCTTGAAATCGGCGGGTTTCACCGCATTCTAGGGGCAAGGCCGCCATCGGGGCGGGTTGGAGTGTCCATGTTCAAGCGAGTCGCCCTTCTGATTGCCACCAATATGGCGGTAATGCTCCTGCTCGGCCTGGTGCTGAGCGTGCTGCAGAACTATTTCGGCATCGCCCTGGGTCGCAACTCGACCTTGCTGGTGATGGCTGCGATCTTTGGTTTCGGCGGCGCCTTGGTGTCGCTGCTGATCTCCAAGTGGATGGCCAAGCGCAGCACCGGCATGGAGATGATCACGCAGCCACGCAATGAGGGTGAGCGCTGGCTGCTCGAAGTGGTGCAGCGCCAGTCTGCCGCCGCCGGCGTGAAGATGCCCGAGGTCGGCATCTATGACGCGCCCGAAATCAACGCTTTCGCCACCGGCCCGAGCCGCAACAATTCCCTGGTGGCGGTGTCCACCGGCCTGTTGCGCGCCATGAGCCGCGACGAAGCCGAGGCCGTCATCGGCCACGAGATCACGCATGTTGCCAATGGCGACATGGTGACCCTGACCTTGATCCAGGGTGTGCTGAACACCTTCGTGATCTTCGCCTCGCGCGTGGTCGGCCGCATCCTGGATTCGATGATCAGCGGCAACCGCAGCAATGACGGCCCGGGGTTCGCCTACTACATCATCGTGTTCCTGCTGGACATGGTGTTCGGCATGATCGCGCAGGTAGTGGTGATGTGGTTCAGCCGCCAGCGCGAATTCCGTGCTGATGCCGGCGGCGCGCGCCTGGCCGGCAAGCCCAAGATGATTGCCGCGCTCGAGCGCCTGGGCCAGACCTACGGCGCCAATACCTTGCCTTCGGCGGTACGCGCCTTCGGCATTTCCGGTGGCATCGCGCACGGCCTGCAAGGCCTGTTCATGAGCCATCCGCCACTGGCCGAACGCATCCAGCGCCTGCGCGAGGCCGCTTGATCCTCAGCCGAATTCGTAGCTCATGGCCGGTCCGGGCGGGGCAAGGAAATTGCCCTGCACCAGGTCCACGCCGATCGAGAACAGCACGGTCATGCTGCTGGCGTCGGACACGAATTCGGCGATGGTCTGCTTGCCCAGCTTGCGCGCCTCGGTGACGAACTCGCGCACCTTCTTCTGGTTCTCGACATTCTTGGCCAGGTCGGTGATGAAGCCGCGGTCGATCTTGAGCACGGCCGGGTCGAAGTGGCTGAGCATCTGGAAGGAATTGAGGCTGGTGCCGAACTGCTCCAGGCACAAGCGGCAACCGAAGCTGGCGACGATCTTCTGGAAGGCCTGCAACGGCCGCAGGTGGGTATAGACCTTCGATTCGGGCAATTGCAGCACCAGGTGCCCGCCTGACACCGAATGCGCCTTGAGTTGCGAGCCGATGAAGTTGTGCAGGTCGCCTTCCACCAGTGAGGACGGCGACACCTTCACGAACAGCGTGGTTTCGCGCCCGGCCTTGCGCCGTTCCGCAAGCAGGGTGATGGTGCGGCCGATCACCCAGCGGTCCAGGTCAATCAGCAAGCCATGTTCCTCGGCGATGCCGAGGAATTGCTCCGGCGCCACCACTTCGCCACTCGGCGCCTTCATGCGCAGCAGCACTTCGTAGTGCTCGTTGCTGTCGCCGGTCAGGCTGATCATGGGTTGGAAGTTGAGGACGAACTGGTCTTCCTTCAGGGCTTCCTTGATGCGCTGCACCCAGGCCTGGATTCGGTCTTCCTCGGCGCGATCGCGGGCCGCCGGGTCGAAGATCTCGATGCGGTTGCCGCCGACGCCCTCGGCCGACTGCAGGCACTGGCTGGCCTTCGCCATGATCTGCGGAAGGCTGGCGATCTTCTCGCCGATCTGCACGCCGCCGATGCTGACGCTGAGCGATAGCGATTGCTTGCCGATTTCCAGGATGTGGCCGTCGAAGGCGCCGCGGATCCGCTCGGCCAACTCCTGGGTCTGCTTGTGGTCGTGCTTGCGCGCGAGCACCGCGAAACTGTGGTCGCTGAATCGGGCGGCAGCGACATCGCCTTGGAGGGCCGAGCGCATGCGCGCGGCGATCTGGCGCAGCAGTTCGTCGGCATGGGCCAGGCCGATCTCGCCCAGGCGGTTCTCGTAATTGTCGGGTTCGATCAGCAGCAAGCTTTGCGCGCCCTTGCCGTCGGCAGCTACGGCCACCGCAGCTTCGACGTCGGTCATGAAGTGCTGGCGGTTGTAAAGCTCGGTGACCGGGTCGCGCTGGCGCAGGGTGTCGAGCTCGCGCACCATGTTCTCGTCCACCGTCTGCTGGCGGAACACGAGCTGCAGGCAGGGCTCGCCCTCGTAGGTGGCCGGGGTGAACTCCATGCTGGCGTCGAACTCGCTGCCATCGGACTTCTGGGCCCGTATCGGCATCTGCCGCGGCGGCGTTTCGCCCTTGTCGATGCGCTTGAGCAATTGCTTGAAGGCATCGGCGTGGGCAGGTGACACCAGGTCGAGCACCGACAGGCCTTCGATATCCTCGAACTCCTCGAAACCGAACATCTCCAGATAGGCTTCGTTGGCGCGGATGTGCATGCCTTGGTGGACGTAGGCGATGGGGTCGCGCGAGGAGGAGATCAGGGCATCGCAGCGGCGCTCGGTTTCACGCAGCGCGGCCTCCAGGTGGCGCAGGCCGCGCCGGCTCAGCAGGCTCTGGAATTCATTGCGCACCACGAACTGCACGTGTTCGGCGCGGGTGCGCAGGGCAACGTCGCGGGCGCCGGCGGCAATCAGGGCGAGCACGGTCTTTTCATCAAGGGCATCGGCCGAGGCCAGCACCGGAATGTCCTTGCCGGTGGCTTCGACCCGTCGCGCGACATCGGCGAAGGCGATGTATTTCGCCTCACTGCGAGCCAGCACCATGTCGATGCTCTGGTTCGCCAGCAGGTTATCCAGGTCTTCCAGCGATTCAGGGCGCTGCGGCCGGATCGCCATGCCGCCATTGCGCAGCATGCTGATCAGGTGCTCGGCGTCTTCAAGCTGGTCCTCGACCAGGAGCAGGCGGATGACTGCATCCTGCTGCGCCATCAATGGCACTCCTTTTGTTCTTCAATGACTTGCGTGATTAGCTTAAAACGATACCAGAAGCCCCAGTGTGAAAGCCATCACAGTGGAGTCTTGCTGCTCGCCCCGGGGATTTCGCGCACCAGGCGCGGAACCAGGTAGCCCGGCAGGCTTGACTGTAACCCTGAATGAAGCGCGCGAGCGTGCGCTTCGTCTACTTCGAAGTGCGCGGTGCCGGCGACCCGGTCCAACTGGTGCAGGTAGTAGGGCAGGACCCCGGCGTCGAACAGGCCCTCGGACAGCTCGGCCAGCACCTCGACCGTGTCGTTGACCCCACGCAGCAGCACCGCCTGGTTGAGCAGTACGGCCCCGGCGCCGCGCAGGCGCGCGAGGGCCGCGCGCACGGAATCGTCGATCTCTTGGGGGTGGTTGGCGTGCACGACCACGGTGACGGGCCAGGGCAGGCCAGCCATCCAATCCAGAAGCCCGGCGTCAATGCGTTCCGGCAGCACGATGGGCAGGCGCGTGTGCAGGCGCAGGCGGCGCAGGCCGGGCAGGTCGCGGATGGCCTCGGTCAGCTCGGCCAACTTGTGGGTCGCCAGGGACAAGGGGTCGCCGCCGGAGAGCAGCAGCTCGCTGATGCCCGGGTCCGAGCGCAGCCAGGCGATGGCCTCGTGCCAGTTCTGGCTGGCCGCGGTTTCGGCGGCGTAGTCGAAGTGGCGTCGGAAGCAGTAGCGGCAATGCACCGCGCAACTGCCGGTGGCGACCAGCAGGGCGCGGCCTTCGTATTTGTGGATGACCCCGGTCGCGGCCAGCGCAGGGCCATCGCCGACCGCGTCGAGGTCGAAGCCGGGCACGATGCGGTCCTCGTCGTCCAGCGGCAGGACCTGGCGCAGCAAGGGGTCGTTCGGGTCGCCATGGCGCATGCGCGCCGCGAATCCGCGCGGAACCCGCAGCGGAAATTGCGCCGCCGCCGCATCCGACACCCGGTCCGCCAGCGCGTCCAGGCCCAACATGGCCAGCAGCTCACGCGGGTCGCGCAGGGCCTCGCGCCAGAGCTGGCGCCAGTCGGCCGTGGGCAAGGGGCGGGGCAGGGCGCCGGAACCGGCGTCTTGGGCTGGGATGGGCTGTGCGGGTATCATTGCGGGCTCGACCGGGCTCTGGCCCGGCTCGTTCCTATTGTAGCCGCTGATCCCGGTGGCCTGATTCCCTTCTGGAGCTTTCCGATGGCCTCTTATGGCATGAATGACGTCAAGACCGGCATGAAGATCCTGGTCAACCGCGATCCTTGCGTCATCACCGAGACCGAATACGTCAAGCCGGGCAAGGGCCAGGCCTTCACCCGCATCAAGTACCGCAACATCAAGTCCGGCCGCGTGGTGGAACTGACCATGAAGGCCACCGACTCGCTCGAGGCGGCCGACGTGATGGACACCGACATGCAGTTCCTCTACGCCGACGGCGAGTACTGGCACTTCATGAACTCCGACAGCTTCGAGCAGGTACAGGCCGACAAGGCCGCCATCGGCGACACCTGGCAGTGGCTCAAGGGCGAGGAAGCCTGCGTGGTCACGCTGTGGAACGGCAACCCGATCGCAGTGCAGGCCCCGAACTTCGTCGAGCTGAAGATCGTCGAGACCGATCCGGGCGTGAAGGGCGACACCGCCGGCACCGGCGGCAAGCCGGCCAAGCTCGAGACCGGTGCTACCGTGCGCGTGCCGCTGTTCGTGGCCCAGGACGAGTCCATCAAGGTTGACACCCGCTCCGGCGAATACGTCGGCCGCGTCAAGTAATCCGAGCGCAAATGCCGCCCGTGGCCAGCGAGAGCAAGACGCCCTGCGACCTGCTGATCGAAGCCGGCTGGATCGTTCCGGTCCAGCCGCAGGGCGTGGTGCTGGAAGACCACGCGCTGGTGGTGCAGGGCGAGCGCATCCTGGACTTGCTGCCGCGCGTTGAGGCGCATGCGCGCTACGAAGCGCGCGAAGTGCTCAGCCGCCCCGACGCCGTGCTGATCCCCGGCCTGGTCAACGCCCACACCCACAACCCGATGACCCTGATGCGCGGCGTCGCCGACGACCTCGCGCTGATGCCCTGGCTGCAGGAGCACATCTGGCCAATCGAGAGCGCGGTGATGAGCCCGGCCTTCATCGCCGATGGCGTGGAGCTGGCGATCGCCGAGATGCTGCGCGGCGGCACCACCTGCTGCAATGAAAACTATTTCTTCCCGGACATGCAGGCGGCGACCTATCGCCGCTTCGGTTTCCGCGCCATGGTCGGCTTGCCGATCATCGAGTTTCCCTCGGCCTGGGCCGGCAATGCCGGCGAATACTTCGACAAGGGCCTGGAAGTGCGCGACCAGTACCGGCGCGACCCGTTGGTGAGCTTCAGCCTGGCGCCGCATGCGCCGTATACCGTCAGCGACGAAAGCTTCGAGTGCATCCGCATGCTGGCCGAGCAGCTCGACATTCCCGTGCATTGCCATGTCCACGAGAGCGCGCAGGAAGTCGAGGACTCGCTCAAGCAGCACGGCCAGCGCCCGCTGGCGCGGCTCGACCGCCTGGGCCTGGTGAACGAGCGCCTGATCGCCGTACACATGACCCAACTGACCGAAGCCGAGATCGCGCAATGCGCCGAGCGCGGCGTGTCGGTGGCGCATTGCCCGCAGTCCAACCTCAAGCTCGCCTCGGGCTTCAGCCCGGTGGAGAAGCTGCGTCGTGCTGGCGTGAACGTCGCCATCGGCACCGACGGCTGCGCCAGCAACAACGACCTGGACATGTTCGACGAGATGCGCTGCGCGGCCTTGCTGGCCAAGGGCGTGTCCGGCGATGCCACGGCCCTGGATGCTGCCGCCACCTTGCACGCTGCGACCATGGGCGGCGCGCGTGCCTTGGGCATGGCCGACAGCATCGGTTCGCTCGAACCCGGCAAGCAGGCCGACATCACCTGCGTGGACCTGGGGGCGCTCGAGGCGCAGCCGGTCTATCACGCGATCTCGCAGCTGGTGTACGCGAGCGGCCGCAGCCAGGTCAGCGACGTCTGGATCGCCGGCAAGCGCAAACTGGCCGACGGCCGCTTGCTGGACATGGATGTTCCCGGCCTGCTGCTGCGCGTGCGGCAGTGGCGCGAGCGCATCGCCGCCGTGCGCAATCTGCGCTGAGCCCGGCGCATGAGCCAGGCCAACGTCAGCCCGGATGAAATCGCCCGCTTCGGTGCGCTGGCGCGCCGCTGGTGGGACCCGGAAGGCCCGCAGCGCCCGCTGCATGAATTGAATCCAGCGCGCCTGGGCTATGTCGCGGAACGCGTCGCCCTGCGTGGCGCCCGTGTGCTGGACGTGGGCTGCGGCGCTGGCCTGCTGAGCGAGGCGCTGGCGCGCGAAGGCGCGACGGTGACCGCGCTGGATCTCGCGCCCGAACTCATTGATGTCGCGCAGCTGCACCTGCTCGAATCCGGCCTGAAGGTGGACTATCGATTGGTGTCGGTCGAGGAGCTTGCCGAACAAATGCCGGGTGCCTTCGACGCCATCACCTGCATGGAGATGCTCGAGCACGTGCCCGACCCGGGCTCGGTGCTCGCGGCCTGCGCCAGCCTGCTCAAGCCGGGCGGCCGCCTGTTCGTGTCCACGCTCAATCGCACGCCGCTGGCCTTCGCCACCGCGATCGTCGGCGCCGAATATATTGCCGGCCTGTTGCCCAAGGGCACCCACGACTACAAGAGTTTCATCAAGCCAGCCGAACTGGCCGCCTGGTTGCGCGAGGCCGGCTTCGAGCTCGAGGACGTCAGCGGCCTGGCCTACGACCCGCTGCGCCGCAAGGCCTGGGTTTCGCGCCAGACGGCGGTGAACTACCTGGCCTGCGCGGTGCGGCCGTGAGCGCGATGGCGCCGCTGGTGCTGTTCGACCTCGACGGCACCCTGGTGGATTCCGCGGTGGACCTGCTGCAGGCGCTGAACGTGATCCTGCAGCGTGAGGGCAAGGCGCCGGTTTCGCTCGAGCAATTGCGCCCGGTCGTGTCGAAAGGTGGAAGGGCGATGCTGGGCGTGGGTTTCCCCGAACGCAGCCCGGAGCAACGCGAGTTGCTGCTGCAGCCGTTCCTGGACGTCTACGCCGACGCGGTGGCGCAGCACAGCACGCCCTTCGACGGTGTCGAGGCCGTGCTGGCGGGCATTGAAGCCAGTGGTTCGCGCTGGGGCATCGTCACCAACAAACCGTATTACCTGGCCGTAGGCGTTGTGGCGAGCATGGGTTGGACGCAGCGCAGCGCCATCCTGCTCGGTGGCGACAGCCTGCCGCGCAAAAAGCCCGAGCCCGACCAGTTGCTGCATGCCTGCGAGCAATTGCAGGTGCCCGCCGAAGCCTGCGTGTACGTGGGCGATGACGAACGCGACATCCAGGCCGCGCGCGCCGCCGGCATGAAGTCGGTGGCAGCCTTGTGGGGCTATCGCCAGGCGCACGAGGACCCGCTCGCCTGGGCACCGGACGTCTGCGCCGAGCAGCCGCGCGACCTGCTGCGCCCCGGCCTGCTGGAGCGCTGAGTGGCCGCCGCGGTGCCGGACGAGGCCAGCGCGCATTTCGTCGCCAAGTGGTTGCAGCGCGAGCCGGAAATGGCCTTCGCGGAAGTGTTTTGCCCGGCGGCGGACAAACCGCGTTTCCGCGCCTGGGGCGCCTTGCTGCATGAACTGCGCGAAGCCCAGTTCGAACTCAGCGACTCCGACGTTGCCCGCGCAAAAAGTCATTGGTGGACGGAAGAACTGCTTCGCCTCGCGCGCGGGCAAGCCCAGCATCCGTTGACGCTCGCGCTTGCCGGGTCCGCCGCGCCCTGGAACCTGCTTGCGCGAAGCTTGCTGGAGCAGCCGACCGAAGCGCCGCGCGCCGCCACCACGCCCGAAGCGCTGGCGCTGCTGCAGCCCCTGGGCGCCGCCGTGGCCCAGGTGGAATCAGCACTCTTCGCCAGCCATGTTGATGACGCGGCGGCGCAGGCGCTGGCCGCGCACTGGTTGCTGCAGCGGCTGCCGACCGGCCTGCGCAGCGCCGACCAGGCGCGCCTGCCCATGCATTTGCTGGCGCGACATGGCATGCAGACCGAAACGCTTTCGGGCGATTCGCTGAACGCACTGTTGCGCGATTGGGCTGGCGAATTGCTTGCGGCGACACCGGAGCAGCTGCCGCGGGCTGCCTGGCTGCGCCGCAGCCGCCTACGTTTCGACCGGATTTCGATGCAGAAACTCGCTTCCGGCAAGCAGTCGCAGGCAGCGGCCCCGTGGTCCAACCTGTGGCAAGCCTGGCGCGCGGCCCGTTCACCCTAGGTCCGCTGCGGTCGACCCGGCTTGACGTACCCTGCACAAGCCCCCACCTAGTCTTTCACTGTCCCCCAAACGAATGCGAATCCCGCCCATGGCACCGATTACCGAGAACCTGGCGCGCGTCATGCCCGACATCGCCAATGAAGCGCGTCCTGCCGTGGCCGGAAAGCTCGACTGGGTCGGCATGGGCCAGATCGAACTGCCCGTGCGCTTCCTGGATGAGTCCGGCGCGATCCATGCCAGTGGCGCCAAGGTCAATGCCTTCGTCAATCTCAATCGCCCCGAGGTGCGCGGCATCCACATGTCGCGCCTGTACCTGCATGTGGACCGCGCCCTCGGCGAAGAGCCCTTGTCGCCCTGCAGCCTGCGCCGCCTGTTGAAGTCCTTCCTCGACTCGCATGCCGAGTTGTCGGACCGGGCCATGGTGCAGCTGCATTTCGATTACCTGGTGCGGCGTCCGGCGCTGGTGAGCGACAACACAGGCTGGAAGTCGTATCCGGTTAGCGTCACTGCCATTCTCGACCGCGGCCAGTTCTCGCTGGAGCTCGGCGTGCAAGCGGCGTATTCGAGCACCTGCCCGTGCTCGGCGGCGCTGGCACGCCAGCTTATCCAGGAAAATTTCGCCAGCCAGTTCTCTGACGACCAGCCCCTGGACCGTGAGGCCATCCTGCGCTGGCTCGGCAGCGAGCAGGGCATCAATGCCACGCCGCATAGCCAGCGCAGCACCGCCGAAGTGCGCGCGCGCCTGGCGCCCTCGTTCCAGAACCTGCCTTTCATCGAGATCATCGACCGCATCGAATCGGCGCTCAAGACGCCGGTGCAGACTGCGGTGAAGCGCGAGGACGAGCAGGCTTTCGCCCGCCTCAACGGCCAGAACCTGATGTTCTGCGAAGACGCCGCCCGGCGCATGCAGAAGGCCTTGGACGAAGACGAGCGCATCAGCGATTTCTGGGTTCGCGCCTCGCATTTCGAAAGCCTGCATCCGCACAATGCCGTGGCCATCGCGACCAAGGGAATCCCGGGCGGGTACGGCCCCGCGCCCTGAGCTTTAACGACTTGCAAACACAATCGAAGGCCGGTTGATCCGGCCTTCGTTGTTTTTGCCCATCGGCTTCGGTCAGACTGCGTTGGGATCGACGCAGGGGACGGGGCATGAATTGGCTGCTGGCAGTGATTGCGGCAATCGTCGGGGCCGGACTGGCCGAGAGTCGCAACCTGTTTGGCGCTGCCTGCAGCTTCGTGCTGGTGCTGGGCTTGTTCGCGATCCAGAAGCTGCGATCAGATCTGGAGGGCACGCGGCGCGACCTCGCGGCCATCAAGGCCAGGCTCGCGTCTGCCGCCATCGCCGCCGAAGCTCGTGGGCCCACGCCAGCGCCGAGCGCGGTGTCGCCAAACGCGCCGGCGCCAGCCGCCGCGGCGCCCGAGCGGGCACAACCTGCACCGGTCGGCCCGATGTTGCCGGATGCCGCCGTACGCGCGAGTGCCACGCCGCCTCCGGTGCCGACGTCTGCAGCCGCTTCCGCGACCATCGCGGGTGGCGCGAGCAATGAGCGCGCAGCGAGTACACCGGCCCCGATGCCACCTCCGCGCCCGAGGGCGCCGGCCACGCCAGGCTGGGAAGAAGTCTGGGTCGCGCGCATCAAGGGCTGGTTCACCGAAGGCAATGTGCCGGTGAAGATCGGCGTATTGGTGCTCTTGTTTGGCGTGGCTGCGGCACTGCGCCTGGCGGTCGCCAACGGTTACCTGAGTCTGTCGATCGAAGCCCGCCTGGTGGTGATCGCGGCTGCTGCCGTGGTTGGCCTGTTCCTGGGTTGGCGCGAACGCAGCCGGCGCCCGGCCTTTGGCCTGAGTCTTCAGGGTGGCGCGCTGGGCGTGTTGCTGCTGACCGTGTTCGCCGCCTATCGCCTGTACAACTTGCTGCCATCGCAATTTGCTTTCGGCCTGGTCGTGGTGCTGGTTGCTGGCTCGGCGCTGCTGGCCGTGCTTCAGAACACCATGTCGCTGGCGGTGCTTGGATTCCTCGGCGGCTACCTGGCGCCGGTGCTGATATCCACCGGCAGCCACAACCACGTGGCGCTTTTCAGTTATTACGCAGTGCTCAATGCCGCGGTGTTCGCCATTTCCTGGCGCCAGAGTTGGCGCCTGCTCAATCTGGTCGGCTTCGTGTTCACTTTTGGCGTCGGCGCGGCCTGGGGCAAGGAGTTCTATCGCCCGGAATTGTTCAGCAGCGTCGAACCTTTCCTCGTGCTGTTCTTCGTCTTCTACATCCTGATCGGCCTGATGTACGTGCTGCGCCAGAGCGAGCACCGGCGCCCTTGGGTGGACGGCACCCTGGTGTTCGGCACGCCGTTGGTGGCCTTTCCCATGCAGGCGGCCATGCTCAAGGACGATCGCATGGGCCTGGCCTTCAGCGCGCTGGTGGTGGCGCTGGTCTATGCCGGATTGGTGGCCTGGCTGCGGCGCCAGCGCGGCGAGCGCTTGCTGACCGAAGCGTATGCAGCGCTGGCCCTCGGCTTCGCCACGCTGGCGGTGCCACTGGCCTTCAGTGCCAGCACCACGGCGGGCGTGTGGGCGCTGGAAGGCGCCGGCGCGGCCTGGCTGGGCATTCGCCAAAACCGCAATTTCCCCTGGCTGGCTGGCCTGGGGCTGCAATGGTTGGCGGCGGGCGCCTATGTAATGAGTTTCGCCAAGCCCACGCTCGAACCCGCGACCTCGATGCTGCTGCTGAATCCGCAATGGCTCGGGGCGGCGATACTTTCCTTCAGCGGATTTGCGCTCGCGCTGGTGCACGACCGACATCGCCCGGTGGGGGGCCTGCCGGCTTTGCTGTTTGCATGGGCCGTGATCTGGTGGGCGACGGGCGCGATCGGGCAGCTCGACGAAGCCCGCCTCACGAACCTCGGGCAATGGCCCTTCAGCGCCATCTACCTCGGTGCCAGCACGGTACTTGCGTGCCTGCTGCGCCAGCGCTTGCCCTGGCCGCGACTGGATGCGCTGCTCCTGCTGACGGCCTTGTCCGGGCTGATCCTGCTGCCCTTTGCCATCGGCGAGTACGGTGAGCCCCTGGGGAACGAATCCCTCCCGGGCTGGGCGCTGTTCATCGGCGCGCAATACCTGGCGCTGTGGCTCGGACGGGAGGAACGAAGCACAACTGTGGGCGCCGCGCATCTGGCGGTCTTGTGGACCGGTGTCGGCGCGATCAGCCTGCAGGTCAGCGCCGAGGTCGACGATGGTGTGCTCAGTCAGGGTTGGCAATTCCTGGCGGTCACTGCGCCGCTTGCCATCGCCACCCTTGCGTTGTGGCGGCGGGCCAGGCTGCTGGCTTGGCCGCGCGCCGAAGCGTTCCAGTCCGACTACCGCATGGGTTGGTTCGCGCCGGCGATGCTGCTGCTGGGCTCGGCCTTCGTCATTGGCAGCTTCATGAAGGGCGATGCCGCGCCGCTTTCGTATCTGCCCCTGATCAATCCGCTTGAATTGGCGCTGGTGGGAATGGGTGCGCTGTTGTTCGGCCTGGTCGGCGCGACGCCGCAACTGCGGCCCCTGCGCGAGGCCTGGCCGTTGCCTGCCCTGGCGCTGGTAACGCTGGCCACCTTGCGCGCCGTGCACCACCTGCATGGCGAACCCTGGAGCGCGAACATTCTCGACTCCGGTTTCAGCCAGGCCAGCCTGACGGTGGTCTGGAGCTTGATCGGCGTGTCGGCCTGGGTGCTGGGTTCACGTCGGCGCAATCGCGCGGTCTGGACCGGCGGTGCGGCGCTGATGGGCATTGTCCTGCTCAAGCTGATCCTGGTGGACCGCACCTACATGGGCAACTTGCCGGGCATCGTGTCTTGCCTCGCGGTGGGCTTGCTGCTGGTGGGCGTGGGCTATGTGGCGCCTTCACCGCCGCGTAGCGTGGCGACGGGAGAAACGACATGACACGTGCTGCCAGCCTTGCGCTTGGACTGCTGCTGGTTTCGTTCGCGGCCGTCGCCAGCGAGCCGGATGATTTCGCGCGGCAGTGGCCCGTGCTTGGCTTCTGCGGCGTGGGCAAGCCCGCGGCGATGCCCGAGAAGGAAAAGGAATTGGCCTGCGATGGCGCGTTCGCGCTGGTGCTGGACGAGTCAGTGTATCGCCAGGCCACGCGCGCAGACCTGGGCGACGTTGCCGCCTTCGATGCCGACGGGCAAGCGCTGGCCTTTGGTCCCATGCCGCCGGACTACGGCCCGCCGCCGGGGCAGTGGCGTGACGCTGCCTGGTTCGCGATGCCGCCGGTGGATCCTTACCAGGCGCAAGACCTGCACCTGCACGTCAGCCGCGACACCAGTGGCAGCCTGCAACTCGATGCCACGTTGAGCCATGGTTCGAACCGCGAGCTCACCGACATGCTGGTGGACGTGCGCGGTGGCGGGCTGGCGGTCGAGGCCATCGAACTGGAATTGACCATGGACGCGCCGGATTTCAGCAGCCGTGTCCGGGTCGAGGGCAGCAACGATCTCGAGCGCTGGTTTCCGGTGAATGATGGCGCGGCGGTGGCGCAGTTGCGGCAATCCGGCCAGGCCCTGGTGCGTCGGCGCATTGAATTTCCGGCGACCGTGGCGAACTACCTGAGGCTGCAGGTGGTGCAAGGCAACCAGGCCTTGCCTGTGCGCGGCATGCGCATTCTGCTGCAGGCCCCGCAGCGCGCGGAGGAGTCGCTTCGCCGCAGCCAGATCGCCGCTGATTTCGTCGGTCGTGATGGTCGCGCCTTCGTTTACCGGCTGGCCGCTCGGGTGCCCGTGGATCGGGTGAACATCGTCCTCGGCGAGGACAACACCATCGCCAACTTCAGCATCAGCCGGCGCGAGCCCGGCGCCCGCGATTGGCGCTATGTCGGCCAGCTTACCGCTTTCCACCTGCGCGGCGCCGGCGTGAGCCTGGACAACGAGGCGATGGACCTGGCCGTCTCGCGCGAGCAGGAATGGCGAATTGAAGCGGGCACCGAACTCAAGCACACGCCCATCCTGCAGATGGACTACCGCCCGGAAACCTGGCTGCTGCTGAGCCATGGCAAGCCGCCGTTCAAGGTGGCCGCAGGCAGTTCATTCGCGCTGCGCGAGAACTATCCGTTGGAAGCGCTCATCGGCCAGGTACGCGCAAAGTTCGGCCGCAATTGGCAACCGGCGCGAGCGACCCTGGGAACCATGCAAACCGCAGGCGGCGAAGCCGCGCTCAGCGCTTACGACCCGGAACGCAAGCGCGCTTGGATCCTGTGGGGCGTGTTGTTACTGGCGGCGGGGGCCATCATTTTCATGGTGGTTCGCCTGATGGCTTCGCACCCGGATTCTTGAGCGGGTCCACCAGCAGCTGCGGGTCGAGTCGTACGTTGAACCAGTTCAGGCCCCAGTGCATATGCGGGCCGGTGGCGCGGCCGGTCGCGCCGACCAAGCCGATCTTTTGGCCTTTCTCGACGCGCTGACCGCGCTTCACGTCGAGCTGGCTCAGGTGAAGGAAGCTCGAACTCAGGCCATGGCCGTGATCAATCAACACCGTGCCGCCGGTCAGGTAGAGGTCGGGCTTGGCGAAACTGACGATGCCGCCGGCAGGCGCCAGCACCGGCACGCCTTGCGCGGCGGCCACGTCGAGCCCCGAGTGCGGTGACTTCGGCGTGCCGTTGTAGATGCGTTGGCTCCCGAACACGCCACTGATGCGGCCCGTAAGTGGCCAGTCGAAGTTGGTGTCGAAGTCCTCGCGGGCGTCATCGCGTTCGCGGGCCGCGGCAACCGCGGCTTGTTCGCGCTCGATCCGCGCGGCGATGGCTGGCGGCGGATTGACGGTGGCCTCGGGTACGCCATCCACGCGTTCGAGCAGCCACTCGCGCTTGCTCACTTCCACTTGCCGCTGGCAGCTGCTGCCGTCCGCCAACACCAATTGCAATTGCAGGGGGCCGATTTCATCGCGACCGGCTCCCAACAATACCTGCCCCTTGCTGCCGACCAGGATTTCGCGCGCGAGTTGGGTGGGATCCTTGTCGCGCAACAACAGACGGCTGCCAACGGGAACGCTGCCGCGCAGCAAGCTACCTTGCGCAACGCTGGCGGCAATGCGGATGTCGGCGGAGTTGCAGTCCGCCCGCGCTGACAAGGGCGCAAGCACAAGCAGGGCGGCGAAGGCAAGGGGAATTCTTGCAGGCGACAGGATATTCAATGCCTGGCTTCCGGGTCGGTAGCATCGGGTACCGGATCGTAGCCGCCGGGGTGCAGCGGATGGCAGCGGGAAATGCGCTTCATGCCCAACCATAGACCGCGAATCACGCCAAAACGTTCCACCGCCTGCATCGTGTAGACCGAGCAGCTCGGATGAAAGCGGCAGTTCTGGCCCAGCATCGGGCTGATCCAGCGCTTGTAGCCGCGCAACAGCGCAAGAACAAGTGATTTGAGCATTTGCGCGGCCATGGCGATGAGGATAAGGTTGCCGCTTGTCGAGGACTAGGCTATAACACGCCGCCTTCGTGACTCAAGAAAAGCGAGGAATATCCGAGTGGCCACCAAGAAGCCCGTGAAAAAAGCTGCGAAAGCGGCCGCAAGGAAATCCACCCCGCCGGCCAAGAAGGCCGCGAAGGGCAAGCCCGCTGCCAAGCCTGCAAAGGCCAAGCCGAAATCGGCTGCAGCGCCCGCCAAGAAAGCCCCGGCCAGGAAGGCCGCCGCCAAACCAGTGAAGAAGACCATCAAGACCCCTGCCAAGAAAGCTCCTGCCAAGCCCGCCGCCAAGTCGGCGCGTCCTGCTGCCAAACCCGCCGCCAAGCCGGCCAAGAAGGTCGCCAAGCCCGTCGCCAAGGCGAAGCCGGCGGCTAAGCCCGTTGCCAAGCCGGTCGCCAAGGCGAAGCCCGCTGCCAAGCCTGCTGTCCAGGCCAAGCCCGTTGCCAAGGCGGCACCTGCGCCCGTTGCCAAGCCCGCCGCCAAGCCGGCTGTTGTTGCGGCGGCGAAGCCAGCGGCAAAGCCTGCTGCCAAATCGGCTCCTGAGCCAGCAGCCAAGCCGGTCGCGAAGCCCGAAGCGCCCAAGCGCGAGCCGGGCGTTCGCGCTGGTTACGTCAAGCCCACGAAGCCGCGCCCGGACCGCGTGAAGCCGCAGGCTCAGCGCGTGCGCGTCACGTTGCCGGCTGGTTACAAGCCGAGCGCGAATGAGGAATACATGGGCCCGTTCCAGCTCGAGTATTTCCGCCAGCGCCTGCTGCAGTGGAAGGCCGACCTGATCGACGAGTCCAAGCAGACCATCGAAAACCTCAAGGAAGAAGTGCGTGACGTCGGCGACGAGGCCGAGCGCGCCACCCGCGAGACCGAGAACTCGCTCGAACTGCGTACCCGCGACCGCTATCGCAAGCTGATCAACAAGATCGACAGCACGCTCAAGCGCATCGATGACGGCAGCTACGGCTACTGCGTGGACACGGGCGATGAAATCGGCCTGGAGCGGATGGAAGCCCGCCTGACTGCCGAGCGCACGCTCGACGCGCAGGAACGTTGGGAGCACCTGCAGAAGCAGATGGGCGACTAGTCCATTACTTGCTTCGAATTGAAAACGGCGCCCCAGGGCGCCGTTTTTGTTCGTGCTTCACCAGAGGGCGTCGCGCAATTTAAACCACGCCATGGCGGCGACCAGCATCGGTGTGCGGAACAGGCGTCCGCCCGGGAAGGGTCGGTGGCTGATTTTCGCGAAGGCATCCAGTCGTTCGGCCTGGCCACGGATGGATTCGGCGATCACGCGGCCAGCCAATCCCGTCGCCGCCACGCCGTGCCCGGAGAAGCCCTGCGCGAAATAAACATTGCTGCCCAGGCGGCCCCAATGCGGCCCGCGGTTCATGCTGATGTCCACATAGCCGCCCCAGACCGTTTCCATGCGTACGCCGGCGAGCTGCGGGAAGACCCGCGTCATGCGCCGCTGCAGGGTGCCGCGCAGGTTGGGCGGGGGCAGGGTGGAATAGCTTGCGCGGCCGCCGAACAGCAGGCGCTGGTCGCGGCCCAGGCGAAAATAATCCAGCGCCCAGTTCACGTCGGCCACGGCCATGTCGTTGCCGATCAGTTCGCGGGCACGGGCTTCACCGAGGGGTTCGGTGACGCCGATATAGGTGCCGACCGGCATGATGCGGCTGTCGAGTTCGGGCGCGATGCCGTGCACATAGGCATTGCCCGCGAGCACGGCGAACTGGCACTGCACTTCGCCCCGCGCGGTGCGCAGCACAGGCTGTTCGCCACGCTGCAGTTGCGTGACGGGTGAGGCTTCGAAGATGCGTACGCCCGCAGCGAGCGCCGCCTTGGCCAGTCCCCGCACATACTTCAGCGGGTCCAGGTGGCCGCTGTTCGGGTCGAACAGGGCGCCGAGGTAGCGCTCGCTCGCCAGCACTGCGCGCAGTTGCTCGCGATCCCACCAGGGCAGGTGGTAGCCGTAGTTTTCGGCGAGGTCTTCGCGCCATGCCTGCAGCTCGTGCACCTGCCGCGGCTTGATGGGCACATGCGCGTGGCCGGGTTGCCAGTCGCAATCGATCCCGTAGCGCTGGCGGCGTTCGTGGATCAGGCGCAGGCCTTCGAGCGACCAGTCGAACATGCGCTTCGACAGATCCAATCCAACTTCCGAGGCGATCTTTGACTGGTCGCAGCCGAAACCGAAGATCACCTGGCCGCCATTGCGCCCCGAGGCGCCCCAGCCGACGCGCTGCGCTTCCAGCACGATGACGCTCAGGCCGGCTTCGGCCAATTCGATCGCCGCAGAAAGGCCGGTGAAGCCGGCACCGAGGATGCATACGTCGGCGCGCTCGGCGCCTTCCAGCCGCGGCTGCGCGGGGAACTCCGAGCTGCCGCCGTAAGCGGTGCGCGGCAGTTCGATCGCCGCCGATGGCGTCATGGTCGGCGCCATGTCAGACCTGGCGCAGGTACCAGGCGTACTCGAGGGTGGTGACTTCGGTGTAGAAGCTGCGCATTTCCTTGAGCTTCTGCTGGCCGAAGATGTGCTGGAACGATGCGCCAAAGGCCTGCGGCACGAACTTGCTGGCCATGAAGTCGTTGATGGTGTCGCGCCAGAACAGGGTGCGCTGCTCGGTCTGTTCGTAGGCATTGCCGACGATGGCCGGGCCCGGGTCGCCCTTGTCCTTCAGGCCCTGCAGGATGCCGGCGAGCACGGCGGCCGTCACCAGATAGGGATTGGCATCGGCACCGGCGATGCGGTGCTCGATGCGCACATTGGCCGGGTCGCTGTGTGGAATACGCATGGCCACCGTGCGGTTGTTGAAGCCCCAGCAATCGTTCAGGGGCACGAAGGCATTGAGCACGAAGCGGCGGTAGCTATTGGCATGCGGCGCGAACATTAGCATGCAGTCCTTCGACGCCTTCTGCAGGCCCGCCACCGCGTGCTTGAGCGCATCCACCGGCGCGTCAGGCGTGCAGGCAAAGATGTTGTTGCCGTCCTTGTCGAGCAGGCTGACGTGGATGTGCGTGCCACTGCCGGCCTGGTCCACGAAAGGCTTGGCCATGAAGCTGGCGATCATGCCCTGGTCTTCGGCGATGGCCTTGATGGCGCGCTTGAGGAAGATGGCGTCGTCGCAGGCGAGCAGGGCGTCGCTGCGGTGCTTGAGGTTGATCTCGAACTGGCCCGGCGCGTACTCCGCCACGGCGGTGTCGGCAGGAATCTGCTGCGCGCGGCAGGCATCGGCCACCGCGTCGGTGAACTCCTGGTAGTCGTTCAGGTCCTGCATGTAATAGACCTGGGTCGTGGTGTTGCGTTCGCCGGTGGCCGGGTTGATCGAAGTCTGGGGGCGACCGTCCACGCTGAGCTCGGCATCGAGCAGGTAGAACTCCAGTTCCACCGCGACCACCGGCGTCAAGCCGAGTTCTGCGAAGCCGCGCAGCACGCGCTTGAGCACCTCGCGCGGGTTGGCTTCGAACACGCCGCCCTGGGCGTCTTCCATGCTCAGCAGCAGCTGGGCCATCGGCCGCGACTGCCAGGGAATCGGACGCAGCGTCCCCGGCACGGGGCGGCAGATGCGGTCTTCGTCGCCGATGTCGTAACCCAGGCCGGTTTCCTCGACGGTATTGCCGGTGATGTCGGTGGCGATCAGCGACATCGGCAGGCAGACGCCATTGGCGTAGACCTTTTCCAATGCGTCGCGGGTGATGCGCTTGCCGCGCAGCAGGCCATTCATGTCCGGCAGCAGCAGGTCGACCATCTCGCAGCCGGCGATCTGCTGCAGTTCGGCCGCATCTTCATCGGGAAGGCCGACATGGGGCAGGGTAGGGTGGGCGCTGGGAGATCGGCTCATGGCGGCTTTCCGCTGGAATTGGCCGGATACTAGCAGAGGCTCGTCGCGGGTGTAAAAAATACTCAACGAAGCCCGGGCCCTGCGAAACAGCTCCGGAGCCGCGCTTGCGCCAATGAGGGCCGCAATGGGCCTTTTGCGGCGGTGCAGCAGATGTTGAGCCTGCTCGATATCCCGAACATGCGTTGATAAAATCAAACGGCTGGCGTAGGGTTGGGCCTTCACTGAACCCGAGTCCCGTATGCCGCGTGCGCCATTGGTGGGCCTGCCCACGGACAGCAAACCGATCGGACTGCACCGTTACCAGGCGGCCGGCGAGAAGTATGTGCGCGCCATTGTCGAAGGCGCCGACGCCATCCCGGTGATGATCCCCTCGATGTCGCCGCCGTTGCCGCTGCGCGAGTTGCTCGAGCGCATGGACGGGCTGTTCCTTACCGGCTCTTACAGCAATATCGAACCGCACCATTACGAAGGTCCGGAAAGCTACGAGGGCAATATCCACGACCCCGTGCGCGACGCCACCAGTTTGCCGCTGGTGAAGACGGCGGTGGAAATGGGCTTGCCGGTGCTGGCGGTTTGCCGCGGCATGCAGGAAGTGAATGTCGCCCTCGGCGGCACCTTGCATCCCAAGGTCCAGGAAGTGCCCGGCTTCATGGACCACCGCGAGAACACCAGCGACCCGCTGGACGTGCAGTACGGCCCCGCGCATGAAGTGAAGCTGCAGGGCCTGCTGGCGAAAATCGCCGGCGCCGACCGCGCCATGGTCAATTCCCTGCACGGCCAGGGCATGGATCGCCTCGCGCCTGGTTTGCTGGTGGAAGCTACCGCGCCCGACGGCCTGGTCGAAGGCGTGCGCCTGGATTCGGATCGCAGCTTCCTGCTGGCGGTGCAATGGCACCCGGAGTGGAAGGTTCGAGAGAATCCTTTTTATCTCGGCATTTTCCAGGCCTTCGCGGCCGCCTGCCGGCAACGAGCCGCGTCCCGGAATTGATCAAGCCATGGCCAGCAAGAAAAGCCCCGCGAAAAAATCCAAGGCCAAGAAGGCCATCGCCACAGCACCGGCTGCGAGCAATGACGAAGGCAGCTCCCTGCTGCGCTGGCTGAAGGAACGGCGCATCACCGAAGTCGAATGCCTGGTACCGGACATGACCGGCAACGCCCGCGGCAAGATCATTCCCGCCGCCAAGTTCTCGCACGACTACGGCACGCGCCTGCCCGAAGGCATCTTCGTCACCACCGTGACCGGCGACTATCCGGACGAGTACTACGACCTGGTCGCGCCTTCGGATTCGGACATGTTCCTGCGCCCGGACCCGGACGCGGTGTGCATGGTGCCCTGGGCCTCGGACCCGACCGCGCAGATCATCCACGACTGCTTCACCCGCGACGGCAAGCCGCACGAACTGGCCCCGCGCAGCGTGCTGCGGCGCGTGCTCAAGCTCTACGAAGATCTCGGCTTGCGCCCGATCGTGGCGCCCGAGCTCGAGTTCTTCCTGGTGCAGAAGAACACCGACCCCGATTTCCCGCTGCAGCCGCCGGCCGGTCGTTCCGGTCGCCCGGAAACCGCGCGCCAGAGTTATTCCATTGACGCGGTCAACGAGTTCGACCCGATCCTGGACATGATGTACGACTACGCCGAGGCCATGGAGCTCGACGTGGACACGCTGATCCACGAAAGCGGCGCGGCCCAGCTGGAAGTGAACTTCCAGCATTCCGACCCGATGTCGCGCGCCGACCAGGTCTTCCTGTTCAAGCGCACCATGCGCGAAGCCGCGCTGCGCCACGGCATCTACGCCACCTTCCTGGCCAAGCCGATGGAGAACGAGCCGGGCAGCTCGATGCATATTCACCAGAGCATGCTCGATTCGGACGGCCGTAATGTCTTTGCCGGCCGCAAGCCCGGCGAGCACAGCAAGCTGTTCCGGCATTACCTGGGCGGCCTGCAGAAGTACGTGCCCATGGCCATGCCCTTCTTCGCGCCGAACGTGAACTCCTATCGCCGCCTGGCCTTGGGCGAAGTGGCGCCGATCAATGTGCAATGGGGCTACGACAACCGCACCTGCGGCCTGCGCGTGCCCATGGACAGCGCCGAGAACACGCGCGTGGAAAGCCGCTTCGCCGGCTCCGACGCCAATCCCTACCTGGCGATGGCCGCGACCCTGGCTTGCGGCTACCTGGGCATCGTCGAGAAGCTCGAACCGACCGAAGCGCTGTCAGGCAGCGCCCAGGACCTGGGTTACGGCCTGCCGCGTTCGCTGGAACTTTCGCTGGACCTGCTCAGCGGCTGCGCGCCGCTGCAGGAATTGATCGGGCAGCGCTTCGTCGAGGCCTACATCGCCGTCAAGCGCAAGGAATACCAGACCTACTTCCGCGTGATCAGCTCCTGGGAACGCGAGTTCCTGCTGCTCAACGTCTGACTTCGATACTCGCGACATTTTTTGGAGCGCTCCATGGACCACCTCGACACCCACGCGCTGCAGCAACTCGACGCCGCCCACCACCTGCACCCCTTCAACGACAACGCCGCCCTGGCCAAGCGCGGCACGCGCATCCTGACGCGCGGCGAAGGTGTGTATGTGTGGGATTCGGAAGGCAACAAGCTGCTCGATGCCTTCGCCGGTTTGTGGTGCGTGAACATCGGTTACGGACGCAAGGAACTCGGCGAAGTCGCGTCGAAGCAGATGACCGAACTGGCCTACTACAACAGTTTCTTCTCCTGCACCACCGAACCCACCGTTCGCCTGGCTGCCAAACTCGCCGAGCTTACGCCGGGCGATTTGAACCACGTGTTCTTCAGCAACTCGGGTTCCGAGGCCAACGACACCATACTGCGCATGGTCCGCCATTTCTGGGCGGTGCAGGGCCAGCCGAAGAAGAACGTCTTCATCGGTCGCTGGAACGGTTACCACGGCTCCACCGTCGCCGGCGCCAGCCTGGGCGGCATGAAGGGCATGCACGCCATGGGCGGCTTGCCGATTCCGGACATCGTGCACATCAACCAACCCTACTGGTTCGGTGAAGGCGGCGACATGGATCCGGAGGAATTCGGCCTGCAGCGCGCGCGCGAACTGGAAACCAAGATTCTCGAGCTCGGCCCCGACCGCGTAGCCGCCTTTATCGGCGAGCCGATCCAGGGCGCCGCCGGCGTGTTCATTCCGCCGAAGAGCTACTGGCCGGAAATCGAGCGCATCTGCCGCAAGTACGACGTGCTGCTGGTGGCCGATGAGGTGATCTGCGGCTTCGGCCGCACCGGCCACTGGTTTGCTTCCGACTATTTCGGCATCCAGCCCGATGTCATGACCCTGGCCAAGGGCATCACCTCGGGCTACATCCCGCTGGGCGCGGTGATGTTCAATGACCGCATCTCCAAGGTGCTCAGTGAGAAGGGTGGCGAGCTGGCGCATGGCTACACCTACTCGGGGCACCCGGTCTGCACCGCGGTGGCGCTGGAGAACATCCGCATCCTCCAGGAAGAGCGCATGGTCGAGAACATCCAGTCCAACACCGGCCCCTACCTGGCCCAGCGCTGGGCGGAGCTCGGCGAGCACCGCCTGGTCGGCGAGGCGAGGGTGGTGGGCATGGTCGGCGCCTTGGAACTGGTGCCGCGCAAGCCCAGCCGCGAGTACTTCCCCGACCGCGGCGCGGTCGGCCAGATGTGCCGCGACTTCGCCCTGCGCAACGGCCTGATCCTGCGTGCCACCAACGACGCCATGCTGCTGTCGCCGCCCCTGATCATCACCCGGGACCAGATCGACGAGATGTTCGAGAAGGCCTGGAAATCGCTCGACCAGACCGCCGACGCGCTCGGCATCGGCAAGCCCGCGGCCTGACTTGTTTCGCCCCCGGCCTGGTTGTATATGTGACCCTGGTCCGGATTCGCTCGTTCCCCCAACGGAGGGTTGGTCATGAAGCTTCGCACGCTCACTTTCGTCCTGGCAGCGGTGCTGCTGGGCGCATGTTCCAAGGAAGCCGCGGCACCTGCCGCCCCGACCGCCTCCGCAGGCACGTCCGCGCCAGCCGCAGGTGAAGAGGAGAAGGTCCTCAACATCTACAACTGGTCCGACTACATCGCCGAAGACACCATCAAGAACTTCGAGAAGGAGACCGGCATCAAGGTCACCTACGACGTGTTCGACAGCAATGAACTGCTCGAGGCCAAGATGGTCTCCGGCAACACCGGCTACGACCTGGTCGTACCGTCGATCCAGTACCTGGCGCGCCAGGTGCAGGCCGGCGTGTTCCAGCCGCTGGACAAGAGCAAGCTCACCAACTACGGCAACCTCGATCCGGACATCATGGCGATCATCGCCAAGCTCGATCCGGACAATGCCCATGCCTTGAACTGGCTGTGGGGCACCACCGGCATCGGCTACAACGTCGCCAAGGTGAAGGCCGCGCTCGGCGACAAGGCCCCGGTGGACAGCTGGGACATGGTGTTCAAGGTCGAAAATATTTCCAAGCTCAAGGGCTGCGGCGTGGCCGTGCTCGACACGCCCGGAGAGTTGATCCCGATCGCGCTGAACTACTTGCACGAAGACCCGAACAGCACCGACGAAGCCGTGATCCGCAAGGCCGAGGCGCTCCTGACCCAGGTCCGGCCCTACATCACCGAGTTCAACTCGTCCGAGTACATCAACGAACTGGCCAATGGCGACATCTGCATGGCCGTCGGTTGGTCTGGCGATGTGTTCCAGGCCAAGAGCCGCGCCGAGGAAGCCAAGAATGGCATCGAGGTGAACTACAACATTCCCAAGGAAGGCGCGCCCATGTGGTTTGACATGATCGCCATCCCGAAGGATGCCAAGCACCCGAACAATGCCCATCTGTTCCTGAACTACATCCTGCGTCCGGACGTGATGGCGGGCATCAGCAACTACGTGGCCTATGCCAATGCCAACAAGGCGTCCACGCCGCTGGTGGACAAGGCCGTGCTGGACAATCCCGGCGTGTATCCGACCCCGGACACAATGAAGAAGCTCTTCACCTTCGCCGTGGTGCCGCCGGATACCGATCGCCTGTACACGCGCATCTGGACCAAGCTCAAGACCGGCAAGTAAGTCGCGCCGGGGCGGGCTTCGGCCCGCCCCGACCTCTCCCCACAGCGGATTTCCCCATGACGCAGGTAAACACTCCCGCCCCGGCGGCCGCAGCGCGCAGTGCCGGAAAGAATGAGCGGCCGATCGGCGACGACTACCTGCTGATCCAGGACGTGCGCAAGGAGTTCGACGGATTCCCGGCGGTGGCCGAGGTAAGCCTGTCGGTGCGCAAGGGCGAGATCTTCGCACTGCTTGGTGCCTCGGGCTGCGGCAAGTCCACGCTGCTGCGCATGCTGGCGGGATTCGAGAAGCCTACGCGCGGCAAGATCATCCTCGATGGCCAGGTGATGAATGACATCCCGCCATACGAGCAGGCCGTGAACATGATGTTCCAGTCCTATGCACTATTCCCGCATATGACCGTGGAAGAGAATGTCGCCTTCGGCCCGAAGCAGAAGAAGATGCCCAAGGCCGACATCGCCAGGCGCGTCGAAGAACTGCTGGCCCTGGTGCAGATGAGCAAGTTTGCCAAGCGCAAGCCGCACCAGCTGTCCGGCGGCCAGCAGCAGCGCGTAGCCCTGGCACGCTCAGTCGCCACCAGCCCGAAGTTGCTGTTGCTTGACGAGCCGATGGGCGCCCTGGACAAGAAGCTGCGCTCGCAGATGCAGCTGGAACTGGTGAACATCATCGAGAAGCTCGGCGTTACCTGCGTCATGGTCACCCACGATCAGGAAGAGGCCATGACCATGGCCCACCGCATCGCGGTGATGGACACCGGCCGCATCATGCAGGTGGGCACGCCGGATGAAATCTACGAGCAGCCCAACAATCGCTTCACCGCCGGCTTTATCGGTTCGGTCAATATGTTCGACGGCAAGATCGAGGAAGACCACAAGGATTTCGTGACCATCCGCTCGCCGGCGCTGGATGCGGCCATTTATATCGGCCATGGCCTTACCGGCTTTGAAGGGCAGGAGGTGTCTTTCTCCCTGCGCCCGGAAAAGGTCACGGTCACCAAGGAAGAACCGGAGGGCCAGCACAACAAGGCCTACGGCACGATCGAGGACATCGCCTATTTCGGCAGCCATTCGGTCTACCACGTGCGCCTGCCGAGTGGTTTCAAGGTGATGGCGAACTTCGTCAACACCCAGCGCTGGGCCTCGGAACGTTTCACCTGGAATGATCCAGTCTGGCTGAGCTGGGGCGAAAACGCCGGCGTGGTGCTGACCGCATGATCCGCAAGCTGCGCCGCTGGCTGCCGGGGCCGCGCTGGCTGGTGATCGGCCCGCCCTACTTGTGGATGCTGCTGTTCTTTGCCATACCCTTCGCCATCGCGCTGAAGATTTCCTTCAGCCACTCGCTGATCGCGATGCCGCCGTATTCGGACCTGGTGAACTGGTCGGGCAAGGACCTCACCGTCACGCTCAATATCAGCAACTACCTGTTCCTGCTGACCGACAGCCTCTACTACAGCGCCTATCTGAGTTCGCTGAAGATCGCGGTCATCTCGACCTTTTTCTGCCTGCTGATCGGCTACCCGATCGCCTACGCCATCGCGCGCATGCCCGTGGCAACGCGCAATATTGCATTGATGCTGGTGATCCTGCCGTCCTGGACCTCGTTCCTGATCCGCATCTATGCCTGGATCGGCATCCTCAAAAACAACGGCCTGCTCAACAATTTCCTCATCTGGACCGGCATCATCGACCAGCCGCTGCAGATATTGCATACGAATATCGCGGTGTACATCGGCATTGTCTACGCCTACCTGCCGTTCATGGTGCTGCCGCTGTACACCAACCTGGTCAAGCTGGACGGTCGCCTGCTGGAGGCCGCCTACGATCTGGGCGCGCGCCCCTGGAAGGTATTCCTGAAGATCACCTTGCCGCTGTCGCGCTCGGGCATCATCGCCGGCTCGATGCTGGTGGCGATTCCGGTGGTAGGCGAGTTCGTGATCCCGGAGCTGCTCGGCGGCCCGGACACGCTGATGATCGGCAAGGTCCTGTGGGACGAGTTCTTCAACAACCGTGACTGGCCGGTGGCCTCGGCGGTGGCAACGGTGATGCTGATACTTCTGCTTGTGCCGATCCTGATATTCAACCACTACGAGCACAAGGAACTGGAGAGCAAGCTGACATGAGCAGGCCCTCCGGACTTTCGCCCCTGCTCAAGACCATGCTGATCTTCGGTTTCGTATTCCTGTACGCGCCGATCCTCAGCCTGATCGTCTATTCCTTCAACGAATCCAAGCTGGTGACCGTGTGGGCCGGTTTTTCCCTGAAGTGGTACGGCGAATTGTTCGCCGATGAAGGGATCATGAAAGCCGCCTGGGTCAGCATCCGCATCGCTTTCTTCACCGCCTGCGCTTCGGTGGTGTTGGCCACGATCGCGGCGATGGTGGCCACGCGCTTCCGCCCCTTCCGCGGCAAGACCGTGTTCGGCGCGCTGATCACCGCGCCCCTGGTGATGCCCGAAGTCATCACTGGCCTATCCATCCTGCTGCTGTTCGTGTCCATGGGCCTGGCCCGTGGCATGACCACCATCTGGATCGCCCATGTCACCTTTTGCGTGGCCTTTGTCGCAGTTGTCGTGTCCTCGCGCCTGAGCGAGTTGGACAAGTCCATCGAGGAAGCGGCCATGGACCTGGGCGCGAACCGGGTAAAGACCTTCTTCCTTATCACCTTGCCAATTATTTCGCCGGCGCTGATCTCCGGCTGGCTGCTGGCCTTCACGCTTTCCATCGATGACCTCGTGGTCGCCAGCTTCGTTTCCGGCCCCTCGTCCACGACCTTGCCGATGAAGGTGTTTTCTTCCGTGCGCCTGGGCCTGAGCCCGAAGATCAATGCGCTTGCAACCCTGATGATCCTGGCGGTTTCCAGTGCCGCGATCGTGGCTTGGTGGCTGATGGCCAGGGAAGAGAAGCGTCGCCAGCTCGACATGCAAATGGCCCTGCAACAGGGCTGAAGAGGTTGCCATGACTGTTGAAATCACCAACCCCTGGACCGGCCAGGTGGACTACCGTTACGACTATCAGGACGCTGCCACCGTGGAAGCGACGCTGGCGCGTTCGGCAGCGGCCTTCGGCTCCTGGTCCGCACTCAGCCTGGCACAACGCGCGGCTTACCTGGAGCGCTGCGCCGCGGTGTTGCGCGAACGGCGCGAAGGCATCGCCGGCATCATGTCCGCCGAGATGGGCAAGCTCCACCGCGAGGCCCTGGCCGAGATCGAGAAGTGCGCCGGCGCCTGCGAGTATTACGCGCGCCACGCTGCCGACTACCTGCGTGACCAGTCCATCGCCACCGAGGCGGTGCGCAGCTATGTGTCCTACGAGCCGATTGGCTGCGTGTTCGCGGTGATGCCCTGGAACTTCCCGATCTGGCAGGTGTTCCGCTTTCTGGCGCCCTCGCTGATGGCGGGCAATGTGGCCTTGCTCAAGCACGCTACCAATGTGCCGCGCTGCGCCGATGCGATTGCTGAAGTGTTGCAGGCCGCGGGTGTTCCGGACGGCGTGTTCGGCGTACTGCATATTGATAACGAGATGGCAGCGAAGGTCATCGGCGACCCGCGCGTGCAGGCGGTGACACTGACCGGCAGCGAACGTGCCGGCAAGTCCGTCGCCGCCACCGCCGGCAGCCATCTGAAGAAGTGCGTGATGGAATTGGGCGGCAGCGATCCCTTCGTGGTGCTGGACGATGCCGACCTCGACAAGACCATTCCCATGGCGGTGAGCTCGCGCTTCGGCAATGCCGGGCAGACCTGCATCGCCGCCAAACGCTTTATCGTCACGGCTGGCATCGCCGATGAATTCGTGCGCCGCTTCGTGGAAGCGGCCGGCAAACTGAGGGTGGGCGACCCGAACGATGCCGCCACCACCCTGGCGCCGATGGTGCGAGCTGACCTTCGCGACGAATTGCATGGCCAGGTGCAGCGCAGTATCGCCGCCGGGGCCAAGCCATTGCTCGGTTGCGTGCCGGGGCAGGGGGCCAGCCACTACCCGGCGTCCATCCTGGACCAGGTCGTCCCGGGCATGCCGGCCTATAGCGAGGAGTTGTTCGGGCCGGTCGCCAGCATCCTGCGCGTGAGCGATGACGCCGAGGCCGTGCGCGTGGCCAATGACACCAGCTTCGGCCTGGGCGCCAGCGTCTGGAGCGCCGACAAGGCCCGGGGCGAGGCGGTGGCCCGGCAGATCCGCGCCGGCGCCTGCTTCGTCAACGCCATCGTCCGCAGCGACGTGCGCCTGCCGTTCGGCGGCACCAAGGCCTCCGGTTTCGGCCGGGAACTGGCCGAGCACGGTATTCACGAGTTCATGAATATCAAAACCATGTACGTGGATTAGGCCTCCGGGACCAGCTAGGCAGCGGGAACCGTCTCGTGCCACCATCGCGCAATTCCCCGCGACCGGTACCGACCATGACCCCGAATCCGCCCGCACCGCGCAACGAGCTCACGATCCGTGGCCTGATCATTGGCATCGTGATCACCGTGGTATTCACTGCGGCCAACGTTTTCTTCGGGCTCAAGGCCGGCCTGACCTTCGCCACCTCGATTCCCGCGGCGGTGATTTCGATGGCGATCCTGCGCTACTTCAAGGGCGCGACCATCCAGGAAAACAATATCGTGCAGACGGTCGCCTCCGCGGCCGGTACCTTGTCATCGATCATCTTCGTCCTGCCTGGCCTGATCCTGATCGGCTGGTGGACCGGGTTCAACTACTGGACTTCGTTCGCGGTGTGCGCGTTGGGCGGCATCCTCGGCGTGATGTATTCGATCCCGCTGCGCCGCGCCCTGGTGACCAACTCCGACCTGCCGTATCCCGAAGGCGTGGCCTGCGCCGAAGTGCTTAAGGTGGGCGCTGGCGGTGACGCCGAGGCAGCCGAATCCAATCGTGCGGGCCTGCTCGCGGTGATGTGGGGCTCGATCGTTTCCGGCGTGTTCGCCATCGTGGTTGCGACTCGCGTATTCGCGGGCGATGTTGCGCGCTACTTCCGTGTGGGTGGTGACTCCGGCGGCGTCACCGGTTTTGATTTCTTCCTCTCGTTCGCCTTGTTCGGCATCGGACACCTGGTTGGATTGTGGGTCGGTGTGGCCATGCTGGTCGGCGCAATCATCGGCTGGGGCTGGGGCGTTCCGCACTTCTCGGCCCTGGACCTGACGGGCGCTGGCGGGGCAATCTCCGACCTGGCGAACGCGACCTGGAGCCACAAGGTGCGCTTCGTCGGCGCTGGCACGATTGGCGTGGCGGCAGTCTGGACCTTGGCCAAGCTGGTGAAGCCGGTTTTCAGCGGGCTGGCCTCGGCCATGGCGGCATCGAAAGCACGCAGCGCCGGAAACGCTGGCTCACTGCCTCGGGTCGAGCAGGACATTCCGATCGGCCAGGTCGCCATCATTTCGGTGGCCTGCCTGTTGCCCATCGGCTGGCTGCTGATGGATTTCGTCAACAGCGCCGGCCAGGGCTTGCCGGATCATCTTTGGCTGCTGGCTGGTGTCGGCCTGCTCTACGTTGCCCTGATGAGTTTCTTCGTGTCCACGGTCTGCGGCTACATGGCCGGCCTGATCGGCTCGTCGAACAGCCCGCTCTCGGGCATCGGAATCATCGTCGTCATCGGCGCCGCGTTGATGCTGGTGTTCGGAGTGCGCTCGGCGCTGCCGGTGGAAAGTGAAAAGGCGCTGGTGGCGTTTGCCTTGTTCGTGACCTCGGTGATCTTCGCCGCAGCCGCGATTGCCAACAACAACCTTCAGGATCTCAAGACGGGCCAGCTGGTCGATGCCACGCCTTCCAAGCAGCAGTGGGCGCTGGTGGTGGGCGTGATTGCCGGTGCGGCGATCATTCCGCCGATCCTGGATCTGCTCAACCACGCGTATGGCTTCGTCGGCGCGCCGGGCCCGCAGCGCCCGCAGGCGCTGGCTGCACCGCAGGCCGGCTTGATTTCCGCGCTGGCCTCGGGCGTGATTGAAAACAATATTGACTGGGGCCTGATCAAGATCGGTGCCGCGATCGGCGTGGTGATGATCATTGTCGATGAACTGCTGCGCAAGAACACCAAGTCGGCGCACCTGTCACCGCTGGCGGTCGGCCTGGGCATTTACCTGCCGACGCAGAGCACCTTGATGGTCGTCGTGGGCGCGGTGGTGGGCTGGTGGTTCGATCGCCGCGCGGATCGGGGCGCCAAGGCGGAGTCGACCAAGCAATTGGGCGTGTTGCTGGCCTCGGGCATGATCGTCGGCGAAGGCCTGGTCGGTGTCGTGGTCGCGGCCCTGGTCGCTTTCTCCGACAAGCTCGGCTTCGCCAACCGCGATTTCCCCTTGAACCTGGTCAGCGACGGCTACGCGAGCCAGCCCTGGATCGGCGGTTTCTCGCAGTCGGCCTGGGTCGGCGGCGCAGCCTTCGCCCTGGTCATGTTCCTGCTCTATCGCTGGGTCGGTCGCCTGGCTGGGGCGAAGTAAGAAGCGCGCTCGCCTGTTCCAGGCGTAGCGCCAGCATCGCCAGGCTGCGCAGGTCCTGGTCGTTGTGCGCCAGCACGCGGCGCAGGTTCAGCGCGCTGCCGCCGCGCAGGTAATCGAGCCAGGCGCGCGGCGCTTCCGAACCGGGCAAGTCGTCCTCGCGAATGACCTGCAGCCAGTTCCGTTCGACGGTCGACAGTCGGCAGTTTTCCCAGGCGCCACGAAAGCGCCGGCGCACCGGAAACAGCAAGTCGGCATGGGCCAGCCCGGCAAGCGGATTGGCCATGCGCGCCAGGCGATAACGCGTTGCCAGCAGGGGCGAGTCATAGCAGCGGCCGTTGTAGCTGACCAGCACCGAATCCGCGGCGAGCCAGGAAGCAAACACTTCGAGCATTTCCGTCTCGGCTGCCATGGATGTGATGGTGAGTTGCCGCAGGCGAAGTGCGTCATCACGCCAGTCGGCAACGCCGATCATGAAGGCGCGGGTACCGGTACCGCCGGCCAGGCCCGTGGTTTCGGTATCGAAATGTACAAGTCGTGCCGCCGGCACTGCTTCCATGCCGGCGAAGCCCAGGTCGATGCTCAGGGGCGCCGAATCCCAAGCCATCCGCGACTCGACCAGGTGCAGCCCCGGTGCAAGCTCGATGCCCGGCAGATCGCGATCCAGCGACGCGGGTACTCGCCGCGCTTCGCTGCGCACACGGATGCCAAGCAGGCGGCGGATGTCCTCGGGCACCGGGCCAGGCGGACGCAGCGGTGGCAGCGATACCCCCGCCTGACGGCGCAGTGCAGAGAGTCGGGTTGCGAGTTCGCTCATGGCAAGGCCAGCAAGGACAGGACCTGAGCCGCCAGCGCACGCGGAGATCGCTCGCGGGTTTCATCCGTGGCAAGCACGGGCCCGACGCAGGCCGGACAGCCGCCACGGCAGTCGCAGGCGGCGACCAGCTCGCGTGCGAGACGCACGAGCTCCGCCTGTCGCCGCCACAGCGGTTCGCTCAATCCAACGCCGCCGGGGAAGTTGTCGTAGAGAAAGACTGTGGGCGTGAAGGCTGACGCCTGCTCCGGCGCACAGCTCGCGCCATCCTGGGTGCGCAACTGTCCGCGGCCGCGAGCATCGCTGACCGCGTACCAGCCGCCATCGCCACTGCCCACCGCCTTCTGCAAATCGCGGGCTTCGGCCATCACGGCAACGGTGGCGACAATGTGCAGTGCGTAGGCGGCGCCCAAGAAGCCATCCAGCGCTTCCTGCCGCGAGGAAAAGGCGGCTTCCAACGCCGCCTGCGGCAGCGACCACCACACTGCGCTGGTGTGCATCTCGTGGTCGGGCAAGGTGATCGGGCCATAGCCGATGTTCTCGTGCGTGTAGTAGCGGATCTTCTTGTAGCCGGGCACGCGCCGCAGCACATGCACCTCGCCATGCTGGGCGCTGCCGGCGCCCGCCACGCAGCCATCGAAACGCTCGAGTACCTTCAATTTGGTGTAATCGATGGCATCCGTGTAGTAGTCCACGTGGGTGCGGGTGCCGAAGGCCTTGCGGCCTTCCCAGTCGAGTTTCTCGACCTGGTAGGGCGTGGCCTGGATCATGTGGATGGCGCCCTCGTACAAAGTCAGGGCGGCGGCGGAGTAGTCGACTTCGGCAATGATTTGCTGGCGACCGTCAGTGCGATCGACCACGACGAAGTTGCCATCGGCGACCGAGCGCAGGGAAACGGCATTGGCCGGATAGCTGTCTGCGATCCACTCCCAGCGGCCGTTTTCCTGGTGCAGCACGCCGGTTTCGCCGAGCACCTCGAGGTAGGGCGCGGCATCGTTGGGTCCAAAGCGTTCGTTGCGCAGGAAGGGCAACTCGAAGGCGGCGCAGCGGATATGGTCGAGCAGGATCAGCGGCTGGTCGGGATGGATGCGCGCTTGTTCGGGCGTGGCGTTCGAGAAAAACTCGGGATGCCGGATCAGGTATTGGTCCAGCGGCTGGCTGCTGGCGACCAATACTCCAAGCGAGGGCTTTTGCCGGCGCCCGGCGCGGCCAAAACGCTGCCAGGTGGCGGCGATCGATCCCGGGTAGCCATTGAGCACCACCACGTCCAGGCTGCCGATATCCACGCCCAGCTCCAGCGCCGAGGTGCTGACAATGCCGTCCACGCGACCGGCGCGCATGGCCTGTTCGGTGTCGCGGCGCTCATTCGGCAGGTAGCCGCCGCGGTAGGCGCGGATGCGCGCGGGCTTGCGCGGGTCGTGGTCGAAGACATCCTTCAGGTATTTGGTCAGCACCTCGACCATGGTGCGCGACTGCGCGAACACCAGGGTCTTGAGCCCGGCGCGGATGGCCAGGCGGGCGATGCGATTGCTCTGCGATCGCGCCGAGGCGCGCAGGCCCAGGTCCGGATTCACCACTGGCGGGTTCCACAGCAACACGTGCTTCTCGCCCGTGGGCGCGCCGCTTTCGGTGATGGCCTCGACCTCGCGCTCCACAAGCGCTTCGGCATGCGCCTTGGGATTGCCGATGGTAGCCGAGCACAGGATGAATTGCGGCTTGCTGCCGTAGAAGGCGCAGACGCGTTGCAGACGGCGCAGCACATTGGCCACATGCGAGCCGAACACGCCGCGGTAAGTGTGCACTTCGTCAATCACCACGTACTGCAGATTCTCGAAGAACTGCGCCCACTTGGTGTGGTGCGGCAAGATCGCCTGGTGCAGCATGTCCGGATTGCTGACCACGATGTCGCCATGCAGGCGAATGGCCTGGCGGGCATCGCCAGGCGTGTCACCGTCGAAGGTGAAGGCTTTCAGCCCGAGGTTGCCGGCGCGATTGAGGTCCAGCAATTCGGCCACCTGGTCCTGGGCCAGGGCCTTGGTCGGGAACAGGTACAGTGACTTTGCCTGGCGCGCCATCGCCGCAGCGACCACGGGCAAGGTATAGCAAAGGCTTTTGCCCGAGGCCGTGGGCGTGACCACCACAACATCGCGGCCGGCACGGATGGACGACCAGGCCTGCGCCTGGTGGCTGTAAAGCTTTTCGATGCCGCGGCTGCGCAGGGCACTGGCGAGGGCAGGTGGCAGGTCTTCGGGAAGCGGCGACCAGTTCGCGTCGCGGCCGGGAAGTACGAAATGGCCGGTGATGCGCTCGCCGTACTTGGCCAGCAGGCCCTGGCTCAGGCGCTGGCTGTCGGCGCGTTGTGGTGGCGTTCCCGGTGTTTCATCGAGCAGGGCGAGGGCGGCGTGGGTGTCCATGGCAAATTCGGTCGTTGGGGACCGTCATTGCCTGACGAAGCCATCTCATCTGCTGCGACAGCTCAACCTTTCCGGCGCGTTGGCTTCGCTGTCAAGGCCTGCTGATAGAGCGCATACAGCGCCTCCACCTTGTCCACGTAGGCCTGGGTTTCAGCGTAAGGAGGAATGCCGCCGTACCGGGTGACAGTGCCGATGCCCGCGTTGTACGCGGCCGTGGCCAGGCGGCGATCGCCCTTGTAGCGACGCAGCAGCTCGCCCAGGAAGCGCGCGCCACCGCGAATCGATTGCGCGGCCTCGAAGGGATTATTCACGCGATACTCGCGCGCCGTGGCCGGCAGCAATTGCATGATGCCCTGCGCGCCCTTGGGCGAAACGGCATCGGCCTGGAATCCACTCTCGGCATGGGCGACCGCACGCAGCCAGGCATCGTCAATACGATTGGCCTTGGCCGCGGCTCGAAACTCCGCAGCGTGCACCTTGGTTTGCGGACTCCCGACATGGCCCAGGCCAGCATGGGCCGGCGCTCCGGGTGGCGGTGTCACCGTGAAGGCAAGGATGGGGGTGGAGCCGGGCAGGTTGCGGGTGCTGTAGACGAGCTTCCCGTCCTGCTCGCGTTCGTACAGGGTGCCGCGCTGGATGCCATTCACGCCCCAGAGATTTGGCAGCTTGGCGGCATTGTCGTCCACCGTTTGCGGCGTGCATTTCGAACCGGGCTCGGGTGCCGTGGCCAGGCTCAGCGTGCCGTCACGTACGCAGCGGTAGATCACCCGCGCCTGGGCCGGGGCAGCCAAGGCGGCCAACAGGAGCAAGGACAGGGGAATGGCGGGGCGCATGGCTGGCTTTTTGGGGCATCCGGGGCCGGCTTGCAAGCGCCATTGGGCATGGGTGTCGACCCGGTTCAGGTCCAGGCCCCGCCTTTCTGTGACGGCAAAGCTGGTTCAGAATGGGCAAACGGAACGCTAAGGACAGCCATGAGCATCGAGATCCGTGCCGCCACCCGGCCCGAGGAACTGGCCGCGATCGGCCGCCTTCGCTACGACGTCTACGTGCGTGAACTGGGCCGTCGCCCCAACGGTCTGGACGATGCCCAAGCCATCCAGGCCGAGGACGAGGACGCCACATCCACTTTCTATGCCGCGTTCGAGAACGGGCTGCCGGTTGCCTGCCTGCGCATCACGCCCATCGAAGGCCTCGCCCCCGACAGCCGTTGGCGGGCCGTGTTCGGCACCCAGGACTTTCCCGTGCCCGAGTCGCAGCAGGCAATGATCTCACGCATGGTGGTGCGCGCCGACCATCGCAACAGCGCGGCCGCACCGCGCTTGCTCGCGGCCGCCTACGATGCCTTCCGTGCCGCCGGTGGCGAGCTGCTGTTCCTGCGCTGCACCGCCAACCTCGTCCCCCTGTATGAAGTGATGGGCTGCCGCCGTTACAAGGCCGGCGGCAATGACGGTGATGCCGGCTTTCGCGTACCGATGGTGATGATCACCGGTGACTGGACCTATTTTGAAACGGTGAAATCGCCCCTGCTCGAAAACGTCCAGCAGCACGCGCCGAACGTGGTGCTTGGTGATTGGTTCGAGGCGCGCTATCCCGAGCACAGTCGACCCGCCACGGTGCGCGTGCTGGGCAAGGAAGAGTTCCTGTTGCACTTCGCCGCGCGCCTGAACGACCCGAGCATTCCCTTGCTTGACGATTTGGACGGTGACGAAAAGGAACACCTGTTCCTGTCCGCCGGCCATCGCGATGTCGCCGCCGGTGACAGTATCCTGCGCAAGGGCGATGGCGGAACCGAAATGTTCCTGATCATTGATGGCGCCGTTGAAGTTACCGAGTCCCCGCGCGGCCAGCGGCGCGTATTGACCACCTTGGGCGCGGGCCAGATGTTCGGCGAAGCGGCCTTCCTGATGAACACGCCCCGCAGCGCCGATGTCACCGCGATCGCCGACAGCCAGCTCGTGGTGCTGGACGTGGACGGCTTCGCGAAATTGGGCGAGACGCACCCGCGCGTGGCGATGAAGGTGCTGCGCAACCTCAGCCGTTCGCTCTGCCTGCGCCTGTACGCGCACAACGCCGACTGAACGGTTCAGCAGCTGATGGCCGGTGTTCAGCCGCGCCTGCCTAAGTTGGCGCTGCCGCTGGCATCGGCCGGTGGCCCCCGTGCAGCCCTGCACTCTTCCCTGAGGAGATGACCATGAATAATTCCACCCGTGTCTTGTTGGCCCTGGCCCTGTCGGCCTCGCTCGCCGCCTGCGACAGTGCCCAGAAGGACCAGGCCCAGGCCGATGCCGCCCAGGCAGCGGCCGACGCTGCCGCCCCGGCCGCTGATGCCGCCGCTGCCAACGCGAACGATGCCGCGCAGGCGGCCGGTGACGCCATTTCCGACGCCGCCAGCGCCAGCGCCGATGCGGCCAGCGCCAAGGCCCAGGAGGCCGGCGCCGCCGCCGTCGCGGCAGGCAACGAAGCCAGTGCCGAAGTGAAGGAAGAGGCCGAGCAGTCGGCCGACGCCGCCAAGGCCGCCGCTGATGCCGCGAAGGCCAAGATGGACGATGCCACCAACCCGAAGAAGTAAATCCCCGGGTGCAAACAAAAAGGCCGGATTCCTCGCGGAGTCCGGCCTTTTCATTTCTTGCGTGACGCTTTGAATGGTGGAGGTGGGGGGAGTTGAACCCCCGTCCGAGAGCACT
>CBHTVR010000004.1:0-116255 GCA_966096795.1 uncultured Gammaproteobacteria bacterium | reverse complement strand
AACGCTTGGGTCCGGCAGGAAGGCTGTTGCTGATGGACAAAGACCCCGAGGCGATCGCGACCGCCGCCGAAATTTTTGGCGGCGACGAACGCGTCGCTGTGAAACGGGGTTCCTTCGCCACGCTCGGCCAGTGGAACGAGACCGCCGCCGGCCTGGATGGCGTTCTGTTCGACCTCGGCGTGTCCTCGCCGCAACTCGATGTCGCCGAGCGCGGCTTCAGCTTTCGCCAGGACGGCCCGCTGGACATGCGCATGGACCCGGACAGCGGTGAAAGCGCTGCCGAGTGGCTGGCCCGCGCCAGCGCCACCGAGATCGCCGACGTGCTCTGGACCTACGGCGAAGAGCGCATGAGCCGCAAGATCGCCGCCGCCATCGTGATGGATCGCGCAGCCACGCCCTTCACCCGCACCGCGCAGCTGGCCGAGATGATCGCCCGCGTGGTGCCGCGCGGCGAGCAGAAGATCCACCCGGCCACGCGCAGCTTCCAGGCCATCCGCATCTTCATCAATCGCGAGCTCGAGGATCTCGAGTCGGGCTTGGCGGCCGCGCACGATCGCCTCAAGCCCGGCGGCCGCCTGGTGGTGATCAGCTTCCACTCGCTGGAAGATCGCATCGTCAAGCGCTTCATCGCCGGCCATGCCAAGGCGCCTGCGGGCAATCGCCGCATGCCGGCGCCCGAAACTTTCCACGCGACGCTGCGTGACATCGGCGGCGCCCAGCATGCCGACGACGCCGAACTGGCCGTGAATCCGCGCGCCCGCAGCGCGGTGTTGCGCGTTGCCGAAAAATTGGGAGTCGCGGCATGAGCCTGCGCGACTTCATCCTGGTCCTGCTGGTGGCTTCGGTGCTTGGCAGCGGCATCGCCGTTGTGTACGCGCGCCAGGAACATCGCCAGGCCTATGTGCAACTCAATCGCCTGCTGCGCGAGCGCGATGAACTGAACATCGAGTTCAGCCGCCTGCAGCTTGAACAGGCCACCTGGGCCGAAACCAACCGCATCGAGCAGGTCGCCACCGAGCGCATCGGCATGGTTTTCCCGGCGGCCTCGGAACTGGTGGTGGTGCAGCCATGAAAATGCGCGCCCGCCCTTACAACCTTCGCGTACGACTGATGGTGCTGGCCGGCGTGCTCGGCGCCTGCGGCGTGGTGCTGGTCGGCCGCGCCGCGCAGATGCAGCTGCTGAACAAGGACTTCTACCAGCACCAGGGCGACCAGCGCTTCCTGCGTGAAGTGCCGATCCCGACCTCGCGCGGCATGATCATGGACCGCAACGGCGAGCCGCTGGCGGTGTCCACGCCGGTGGAGTCGGTCTGGGCGAACCCGAAGGAATTGCTGCAGCACGCCGACCGCATGCCGCAGCTGGCGCAGGCCCTGGGCATTCCGCAGGAAGTGCTGGAAGAAAGCATCTCCCAGCGCGCCGACAAGGAATTCGTGTTCCTGCGCCGGCGCATCAATCCTGACGATGCCGAAGCGGTGGTCAAGCTTGGCATTCCCGGCGTGTACAAGCAGCGCGAATTCCGCCGCTTCTACCCGCACGGCGAGGTGATGGCGCATGTGCTGGGCTTCACCAATATTGACGATCACGGACAGGAAGGCCTGGAGCTGGCCTTCGACAGCTGGCTGACCGGCAAGCCCGGCGCGCAGCGCGTCATTCGAGATCGCCGCGGGCACATCGTCGAAAACGTCGACCTGATCCGCGCTGCCGAGCCGGGCAAGGACATCACGCTTTCGATTGATCGCCGTATCCAGTACCTGGCCTATCGCGAACTCAAGTCCGCGTTGATCGAGAACGGCGCGGCCAGTGGCTCGGTGGTGGTGATTGATGTGGCGACTGGCGAAATCCTGGCGATGGTCAACCAGCCGGCCTACAACCCGAACGCGCACGAAGCCGCCAACCCGGGCGCGCATCGCAATCGCGCGGTCACCGACGTGGTCGAGCCGGGTTCGGTGATGAAACCCTTCACCGTTGCGGCGGCGCTGGAAAACGGGCTCGATCCGCGCGTCATCATCCAGACCAGCCCGGGCTGGATGATGCTGGGCAAGTACCGCATCAGCGACGTGCACGACCACGGCGCGGTGGACCTGACGCACCTGCTCAGCACCTCCTCGAACATCGGCGCCGCCAAGATCGGCCTGGACATGAGCAGCGACCAACTGTTCGATGTGCTGCACCGTTTCGGCTACGGCCAGAGCACGGCCTCAGGGTTTCCTGGCGAGTCCTCGGGCGTGATGGCGCCGCCGCAGACCTGGGGCATGGTCAAGCGCGGCACGATCTCCTACGGCATGGGCTTGTCGGTGACGCCGGTGCAGCTGGCGCAGGCTTACGCGGCGCTCGCCAACCACGGCATGTTGATGCCGCCGACCTTCATCAAGGGCGGGCAGGGCGAAGGTCGCCAGGCCATGGACCCGAAGATCGCGCGCGAAGTGCTCGAGATGCTCGAGAACGTCACCCTGCCGGGTGGCACCGCGCAAAAAGCAGCAATCACCGGTTATCACGTGGCCGGCAAGACCGGCACCGCGCGCACCGCCAGCGGCGGTGGTTACGCCAAGCGCTATATCTCGGTGTTCGCCGGCGTGGTGCCGATGGATCGGCCGAAGTTCGCGACCGTGGTGGTGATCAACAATCCGCGCGGTCGTGATTACTACGGCGGCCTGGTGTCGGCACCGGTGTTCCACAACATCATGGATGGCGCCTTGCGCCTGATGGACGTGCCGCCGGACCATGTTGAGCAGTGGTATGCCACGACTTCGCCCAAGGCAGCAGTTGCGACGGCCTCTGCCACGCCTGCGGCCGCCGTGCTGGACAGCGCCGAACAGGATGCTGCCGAGGCGGACGGCCTGTGAGCCTCAATCGCCTTCCACGCCCCGAACGCGCGATGCCGCTGCGCCAGTTGCTGGCGGGCTTTGCGCCCGAGCCGGCGCTCAATCCCTTGGTGCGCGGGCTGTCGGCCGACAGCCGTGAGCTCGCGGAGGGTGATGCCTTCATCGCCCTGGCCGGCGCCAGCACGCACGGCCTGCAATTCGCGGCCAAGGCCCTTGCGGCCGGAGTTTCGGCAATCCTGTTTGAACAGCCTGCACCGGGCAATGCATCGCTTCCGCCGATTGCCGTGGGTGTTGACGGACTTCGCCAGCAGCTTGGGCGACTCGCCGATCGCTTCTACGGCTCGCCTTCGCGTGCGCTGGCGATGACCGGCGTCACCGGCACCAATGGCAAGACTTCCACCGTGCAGCTGATCGCCCAAGCGCTGACGCTGCGCGGCGAAACCGTGGGCACCATCGGTACGCTCGGCGCCGGCCTGTACGGCCATCTGGTGGCGGGTGAGCGCACCACGCCGGATGTGGTCGCCGTGCATCGCCTGCTGGCGACCTTGCGCGAACAGGGTGCGATGCGCGTGGCGATGGAAGTGTCCTCGCATGCGCTCGAGCAGGGCAGGGTGGATGAAGTCGCCTTCCAGGTGGCGGTATTCACCAACCTCACGCGTGACCATCTCGACTACCACGGCACGATGGAAGCTTACGGCGCAGCCAAGGCCAAGCTGTTCGCCTGGCCCAGCCTGCGCGCGGTGGTGGTGAATCTCGACGATGCTTTCGGCCCGAAATTGCTGGCGGATGTTGCAGCGGGTGTGCACCGCTTCGGCTTCAGTTCGCGCGGCCACGCCGATGCGGTGCTGCGCGCGGAAAGCTTGCGGCTCTCTCCCGAAGGCCTGGGTTTCGATCTGGTAGAGGCGGCTGAGCGCTTCGCGGTGAACTCCCCGTTGCTGGGACGCTTCAATATTGACAACCTGCTGGCCGTGGCCGGCAGCTTGCGTGCACTCGGCTGGCCCCTGGCCGAGGTCGCCGCGGCCCTGGCCCGGCTCTCACCCGTGGACGGGCGCATGAGCCGGGTCGGCGGTCGCAACGGCCAGCCCTTGGTGGTGGTGGATTACGCGCACACGCCGGACGCGCTGGAACAGGCGCTGTCGTCCTTGCGCGAACACACGCCGGGCCGCCTGACCTGCGTGTTCGGTTGCGGTGGCGATCGCGACCGTGGCAAGCGCCCGCAGATGGCGGCGATTGCCGAGCGCGGCGCCGACCGCGTCATCGTCACCGACGACAATCCGCGCAGCGAGAACGGCGATGACATCGTCGCCGAGATCATGGCGGGCTTCGAACGACCGGCCACCGTGCAGGCGCAGCGCGACCGCGCAGCCGCCATCGCCAGCGCGCTGAAGGGCGCTGGCGCCAACGACATCATCCTCATCGCTGGCAAGGGCCACGAGGCCTATCAGGAGGTCGCCGGCATCAAGACGCCCTTCGACGACTTGAAGATTGCCGCCGCGCTGCTGGAGGACCACGCATGAGGCCGGTCCAGCTCTCGCAGATCGCCGCCTGGGTGGAAGGCCGCCATCTCGGCGCCGACGTCACCATCACCGCCGTCGGCACTGATACCCGCGCGCTGGCACCGGGAGCATTGTTCGTGGCCCTGCGCGGCGAGAATTTCGACGCCCACGACCTAGTCGCGCAAGCGGAGGCCGCCGGTGCCGGGGCCCTGCTGATGCACCGCGACGTGCCGAGCGAATTGCCGCGCGTACTCTGCGCCGACACCGAGGAAGCGCTCGGCGAGTTCGCCGCCGGGATGCAGAAGGGCCGCCCCGCCGTGGTGGTCGCGCTCACCGGCAGCAATGGCAAGACCTCGGTGAAGATGCTCACCCACGGCATCCTCGCGCGCGCTGGCCGCACCTGCATCAACCCGGGCAATCGCAACAACGAAATCGGCCTGCCGCTGGCGGTGATCGAAGCGCCCGAGGACGCCGAGTTCGCCATCTACGAGATGGGCGCCGGCAAGCCTGGCGACATCGCCTATCTCGCCAGCATCGCGCCGCCAAACGTGGCGCTGGTGAACAACATCGCGCCCGCGCACATGGAGCGCATGGGCAGCCTGATGGGCATCGCCGAAACCAAGGGCGCCATCTACGAAGCGCTTTCGGACGATGGCGTGGCGGTGATCAATGCCGACGATGCATTCGCGCCCTACTTCAGTCAGATAGCCGGCAGCCGCCGCATCTTCCGCTTCGGTGTCGAGAATGATGCCGATGTGCGCGCCAGCCGCATTCGACACGAGCCTGACGGCTCGCGCTTCCTGCTGCATACGCCTGCGGGAACTGCCGATATCCGCCTGCCACTCCCCGGCGCGCACAGCGTCATGAACGCGCTCGCCGCCAGCGCGCTCGGTCTGGCCGCAGGTGCGGCCTTCGATGCGGTGGTGCAGGGCATCGAGAATGCCGCGCCGGTGAAAGGACGACAGATTGCACATGCGCTGGGCAATGGCGTGGTGCTGGTGGACGACAGTTACAACGCCAATCCCGGTTCCGTGCTGGCAGCCATCGCCACGCTCGCGCAATCGGGTGGCGAGGCCTGGTTGGTGCTGGGCGATATGGCCGAGCTCGGACTCGGCGCAGCGACCCTGCACGCCGAGATCGGCGCACAGGCCAAGTCGGCCGGCATCGCGCGGCTGTGGACCGTGGGCCGGCTCAGCGGCTCGGCCAGCGAGGCCTTCGGCCTGGGCGCATTGCATTTTGATTCGCAGCAGGCCCTGACGAATGCGCTGCAGGCCGAGTTGTCCGAGCGCCGGGGCCAGCCCCTGCGCGTGCTGGTGAAGGGTTCGCGCTCCAGCGCGATGGACAAGGTCGCCGGCGCGTTGCTGGCCAACAACCGAGGGGACACCGGGCATGCTGCTTGAACTGGCGCGCATCATGCAGGAGTTCGCGCGATTCTTCGCGCTGTTCAACTACATCACCATGCGCGCCATCCTCAGCGCGCTGACCGCACTGGCCCTGACCCTGTGGCTGGGCCCGATGATCATCGAGCGCCTGGCCAAGTTGAAGTCCGGCGGCCAGCCGATCCGCAGCGACGGCCCGCAGACGCACTTCGTCAAGGCCGGCACGCCGACCATGGGCGGAGCGCTGATCCTGCTGACCATCACGCTGTCGACGCTGCTGTGGGGCGACCTTCGCAATCGTTATGTCTGGGTGCTGCTGGCCGTGCTGGTCAGCTTCGGGGCGATTGGTTGGTACGACGACTGGATCAAGATCGTCAAGCGCGACCCGAACGGCATGAAGTCGCGGCACAAGTACGCGCTGCAGTCGCTGTTCGGTCTGGCGGCGGCGCTGTTCCTTTACTACTCGGCCGATGTCGCCGCCAACACCACGCTGTACCTGCCACTGCTGAAGAACGTTGCGATTCCGCTTGGTTTTGGTTTCGTGGTACTGGCCTACTTCTGGATCGTCGGCTTCTCGAATGCGGTGAACCTGACCGACGGCTTGGACGGTTTGGCGATCATGCCCACCGTGCTGGTGGCGGCGGCCTTGGGCGTGTTCGCCTATGCCTCGGGCAATGCGGTGTTTTCGCAGTATCTCCAGATTCCTTCGATTCCTGGCGCTGGCGAATTGAGCATCTTCTGTGCGGCGATTGCCGGTGCGGGCCTCGGCTTCCTGTGGTTCAACACCTATCCGGCCATGGTGTTCATGGGCGATATCGGCGCGCTGGCGCTCGGCGCCGCACTTGGCACGATTGCGGTCATCGTGCGCCAGGAAGCCATCCTGCTGGTGATGGGCGGCATCTTCGTCATCGAAACCCTGTCGGTGATGATCCAGGTCGCCAGCTTCAAGCTCACCGGCAAGCGCATCTTCCGCATGGCGCCCATCCACCACCACTTCGAACTGAAGGGCTGGCCGGAGCCGCGCGTCATCGTGCGCTTCTGGATCGTATCGGTGGTCCTCGTGCTGGTGGGCCTCGCCACCCTGAAGGTGCGCTGATGGGTTTTCTCGGCGACCGCGCCAGCCAGGCCCTGCGCTTCGACGAGCTCGAAGGCCGCTTCGACCCGTGGCTGCTGTGCGTGTCCCTGGCCTTGGTCGGCCTGGGCGTGGTGATGGTCGCCTCGAGCTCCATGCCTTACGCGATGAGCAATGGCGACAGCCCGTTCTACTACCTGATTCGCCACGTCATTTTCCTGGGCCTGGGCTTTGGCATCGCCATCAGCCTGATGAATGTCGAGATGAAGCGCATCGAACAGCACAGCCAAGTGCTATTGCTGCTGTGCTTCGTGCTGCTGGTGGCCGTGTTCGTGCCGGGACTGGGCAAGACGGTAAATGGCGCCAAGCGTTGGCTGAACCTGGTGGTGTCGAACTTCCAGGCGGTGGAAGCGGTGAAGCTGATGCTGATCGTCTGGCTGTCCAGCTATCTGGTTCGGCATCGCGATGCGATAGGCGACAGCTGGAGGGCCTTGCTCAAGCCCCTCATCGTCGCAGGCGCCTTGGTTGGCCTGCTGCTGATCCAGCCGGACTTCGGTTCGGCCATGCTGCTGCTCGCGGTGACCGGCGGCATGGTCTGGCTGGGTGGCGCGCGCATCCGCAACCTCGCCATTCCCGCCACGGCGGGCCTGGCGGTGATGTCCTTCATTGTGTTGCTCGAGCCGTACCGCGTGCGCCGCCTGACCAGCTTCAGCAATCCCTGGGCCGATGCGCTCGATAGCGGCTACCAGTTGGTGCAGGCGCTCATTGCCATTGGCCGCGGCGACATGACCGGCGTCGGCCTGGGCGGCAGCATCCTCAAGCTCGACTACCTGCCCGAGGCGCACACCGACTTCATCTTCGCGGTGACGGCGGAAGAGCTGGGCTTTATCGGCGTGTGCGTGGTCATCACCCTGTTTGCGCTGTTCACCTGGCGTGCCATGCGCATCGGCATGCGCTGCATGGAACTGCGCCTGCCCTTCGGCGGCTATTGCGCCTTTGGCATTGGCCTGTGGATCAGCCTGCAGGCCTTCGTGTCCATGGGCGTGAACATGGGCATTCTGCCGACCAAGGGACTGACCCTGCCGCTGATTTCCTCCGGCGGTTCCAGCGTGCTGATGACCTGCGCGGCGGTGGGATTGCTTCTGCGCGTGAGCCGCGAACTCGATCGTGCCGAGCGCCGCCACGCTGCGCGCGTGCGCGGCGATGGTCCGGTGGCCGCGGAGGCGGGCGAGGGTGATGGCCTACCCGTTACCGGCCAGCGTCCGGGCCTGCCGCCGATCAGCGCGACCCTCCAGGTTGGCCGCGGTGGCGGTCGCACCCGCATCGAGCCGCGCTTCGGGGTGCAGCGATGAGCGCGCCCGTCATGATTCTTGCCGGCGGCACCGGCGGCCATATCTTTCCGGGCCTCGCGGTGGCGCGCGCGCTGCGCGAGCGCGACGTGCCGGTGCTCTGGCTCGGCGCCGACGGCGGCATGGAAACGCGCCTGGTCGCCGCGAATGATTTCCCCATCCGCACGATTGCCGTCAGCGGCCTGCGCGGCAAGGGCGTGCTCACGCTGCTGCTGGCGCCATTCCGGGTGCTGCGTTCGCTCTGGCAGGCCATCGGCGTGTTGCGCGAAGTGAAGCCGCGCAGCGTCATCAGCTTCGGCGGTTTCGCCGCCGGCCCCGGTGGCCTGGCGGCCTGGTTGCTGCGTCGCCCGCTGCTGGTGCACGAACAGAACCGCGCGCCGGGCCTGACCAATCGCGTACTCGCGCGCCTCGCAAAACGAGTGCTTTGCGGTTTTCCCGACAGTTTCCCCGGCGTGGTGAACGAAACCGTCGGCAATCCGGTGCGCCCGGAGATCGCCGCGCTGCCCGCGCCTGGCGATCGCTTCGCCGGTCGTGATGGCGCGCTGCGCCTGCTGGTGCTGGGCGGCAGCCAAGGTGCGCGCGGCCTCAACAACGCGGTACCGAAAGTCATCGCCACGCTGCAGGATGGCCACGTCTTCGAGATTCGCCACCAATGCGGCGAGAAGATGATCGAGGAAGCGCGCAAGGCCTATGCCGAAGCCGGCGTCAGCGCCAGCGTCGAAGCCTTCATTACCGACATGGCCGCCGCTTACGGCTGGGCGGACATCGTGATCGGCCGCGCCGGCGCACTGACCATCGCCGAGCTCTGCGCCGCAGGCGTGGGCAGCATCCTCGTACCGTTCCCCGGCGCGGTGGATGACCACCAGGCGCGCAATGCCGAATTCCTGGCCGAACGCGGCGGCGGCAGCTGGCTGCGCCAGGATGCGCAGCTCGAATACGGCCTGCGCACGCGCTTGCTCGAACTTTGTGGCAATCGCGCGAAGTTGCTGGCCCTGGCCGAGGCCGCCCGAGCGGCCAGTTTTCCCGATGCCGCGCAGCGCGTGGCCGCGATTGCATTGCAGGAGGCCCGGGCATGATGCAGCGACGCTTGATGGGTAGTGGCGACCTGGCCCGCGCCTTCCCGCGCGTGCACTTCGTCGGCATCGGCGGCGCCGGCATGAGCGGCATCGCCGAGGTGCTGGTGACGCTGGGCTACCAGGTGTCCGGCTCCGACCAGAATGACTCCGTGGTCACGCGGCGCCTCGCGCAAATGGGCGCCAACGTGCACCGCGGCCACGCTGCCGGCAATATCGGCAACGCCGACGTGGTGGTGATCTCCAGCGCCATCAAGCCCGAGAACCCCGAGCTGGTCGAAGCCCATGCGCGCCGCGTGCCGGTAGTGCCGCGCGCGGAGATGCTGGCCGAGCTGATGCGCCTGAAGCGCGGCATCGCGATCGCCGGCACGCACGGCAAGACCACCACCACTTCGCTTACCGCCAGCGTCCTGTCTGAAGGTGGTCTCGACCCGACCTTCGTGATCGGCGGCCAGCTGCTCTCGGCCGGCGCCAACGCCAAGCTCGGCAGCGGCCAGTGGCTGGTGGGCGAGGCCGATGAAAGCGACGGCAGCTTCCTGCGTCTGAACCCGCTGATCGCCGTCATCACCAATATTGATGCCGACCATCTCGAGAACTACGGCGGCGACTTCAACCGCGTGAAGGCGGCCTTCGACGAATTCCTGCACCGCCTGCCCTTCTACGGCCTGGCCGTGCTCTGCGTGGACGACCCGGAAGTCGCGCGCCTGGCCGAGGCCATTCCGCGCCATGTCATGCGCTACGGCTTTGGCGAAGACGCCGACGTGCGCGCCACCGATGTGGCCCAGGAAGGCGGCAGCATGCGCTTCACCTTGCACCTGCCCGGCGAAGTGCCGCTGCCGGTGCGCCTGAACTTGCCAGGCCGCCACAACGTGCTGAACTCGCTCGCCGCCGCCGCCATCGGCTGGCAGCTCGGCGTGGGTTCGGCCGCCGTGGCACGCGCGCTGGAAAAATTCCAGGGCATCGGCCGCCGCTTCAACCTCAAGGGCGAAATCGATTTCGGTCGCGGCAAGGTGCTGGTGGTGGATGACTATGGCCACCATCCGCGCGAACTCGAAGCGGTGTTCGCCGCCGCCCGCGGTGGCTGGCCGGATCGGCGCCTGGTGGTGGCCTTCCAGCCGCATCGCTACAGCCGCACGCGCGACCAGTTCGACGAGTTCGCCGCGGTGCTGTCGAGCGTGGACGCACTGGTGCTGACCGAGGTGTACGCCGCCGGCGAAGCGCCGGTGGTCGGTGCCGATGGCAAGTCGCTGGCGCGCGCGATCCGCTCGCGCGGCCGTATTGACCCGGTGCTGGTGGCGAGCGCTTCGGAATTGCCGGCCGTGCTGCCGGACCTTCTGCATGACGGCGACTTGCTGCTGGTGATGGGCGCCGGTGACATCGGCCAGGTGGCCGGACAAATCGCAAGCAATGGCTTCAAGGGAGCAAGCAAGTGAGCAAGACGGTCAGCGACCCGCGCCAGTTCGGCCGCGTCGCGGTGTTGATGGGCGGTAGCAGTTCCGAGCGCGAAGTCTCGTTGAACTCGGGCGCCAACGTGCTGGCAGCGCTGCAGGCGCGCGGCGTGGATGCGCATGCCGTGGACGGCGTGCCGGCGCTGGTGGACGCGCTGGTGGGCGAGGGCGGCCACAAGTTCGACCGCGTCTTCAACATCTTGCACGGCAACAAGGGCGGCGGCGAAGACGGTGTGCTGCAAGGCCTGCTCGAAGCGCTGGGCGTGCCCTGCACCGGCTCGGGCGTGCTCGGCACCGCGCTGGCCATGGACAAGATCCGCAGCAAGCAGGTCTGGCTGTCCATCGGCCTGCCGACGCCGCGTTATGTGCGCCTGGCCAAAGGTGACGATGTCCATGCCGCCGCGCGTTCGCTTGGTCTGCCGGTCATCGTCAAGCCCAGCTGCGAAGGTTCCAGCGTAGGCGTCAGCCGCGTGTTCAACGATGCCGACCTTGATGCCGCCGTTGAACTCGCCGCGCGCTATCCCGGCGAAATGCTGATGGAACAATTGGTCGTCGGCCAGGAACTGACCGTCGGCATCCTCGGCGATGTCGCACTGCCGTCCATCCGCATCGTGCCGGCCGGCGAGTACTACGACTACCACGCCAAGTACGTCGCCGAAGACACCCAGTACTTGTGCCCCGGTCTCGAGGGCCAGCCGGAAGTGGAGATCCGCAATCTCGCGCTCGCCGCCTTCCACGCCATCGGCTGCGAAGGCTGGAGCCGCGTGGACGTGATGCGCGATGCCCAGGGCCGCTTCTTCCTGCTCGAGGTCAACACCGCCCCGGGCATGACCAGCCACTCGCTCGTCCCCAAGGCTGCGGCCCAGATGGGCATCGGCTTCGAAGACCTGTGCTGGAAGATCCTGGAGACCAGCCTGAAGTGAACGCCTTGCTGCGCATCGCTGCCTGGGTCCTGGCCATCGCTCTGGTGGTCTCCCCGGTCGCGGCTGTGTTGAACGGCTGGATCGCCGGTTCGCGCTTTCCGATGCGCCACCTGGTGGTCACCGGCGAGTTCAACCAGGTCAGCGATGCGCGCGTACGTAGCGAAGTGCTGCCGCTGGTGCAGAACGGCTTCTTCGCGGTGAACCTCGAACAGCTGCGCACGCGCCTGTCGAAGTTGCCCTGGGTGCGCTCGGTGGAAGTGCGCAAGCGCTGGCCCGACCGCCTGGAAGTGGCTTTGGTCGAATACAAGCCGCTGGCGCGCTGGGGCAGCGAGCGCATGTTGTCCGAGAACGGCGAGATCTTCCCGGCGCCGCGCGGCCACAACGCCCGCCTGCCGCTGTTCGACGGTCCTGACAGCCGCAGCGCCGAGCTGATGGCTTTCCACAGCCAGGCCAAGCCGCTGTTCCTGGCGCTGGGCCTGAATGTTGCCGAGGTGCACCTGTCCGCCCGCGGCAGCTGGAACCTGATGCTGTCTGACGGCACCGATATCGAAGTTGGCCGCGGCGACCCGCAGCTGCGACTGGCGCGCTTCGTGCGCATGTGGCCAAAGCTCGAAGAGGGTGGCACCCGCAAGCTCGCGCGCGCCGACCTTCGCTACACCAATGGCTTCGCATTGACGTGGCAGCCGCTTCCCGCCGCTGCTCCCCCCGCACCCGCAGCACAGGCAAAGACATGAATCGCAAGGGCGACAAGGCGCTAATCGTCGGACTCGACATCGGAACCTCCAAGGTGACCGCGCTGGTGGGCGAGTATTCGCCGGGCCAGGAAATCGAAGTCATCGGCATCGGCTCGCATGAATCGCGTGGCATGAAGCGCGGCGTGGTGGTGGATATCGAATCCACCGTGCAGTCCATCCAGCGCGCCATCGAAGAAGCCGAACTGATGGCCGGCTGCGAAATCCGCAGCGTCTACGCCAGTGTCTCCGGCAGCCATACGCTGTGCCGTAACTCGCCCGGCATCGTGCCGGTGACCGGCGGCGAAGTGACCTACGCCGACCTGGACCGCGTGCTGGAAGCGGCCAAGGCCGTGGCCGTGCCCGCCGACCAGCGCATCCTGCACGCCATCGCCCAGGAATACATCGTCGACAACTCGCAGGAAGGCATCCGCAATCCGGTCGGCATGAGCGCCGTGCGCCTGGAAGTGCGCGCGCACTTGGTCACTTGCGCCGTTAGCGCGGCCGCCAACATCACCAAGTGCGTGAATCGCTGCGGGCTGCAGGTTGACGATCTCATCCTCAGTTCCGTCGCCTCCAGCACCGCCGTGCTCACCGGTGACGAGAAGGAACTCGGCGTCGTGCTGGTCGACATCGGCGCGGGCACCACCGACATCGCGGTGTTTGTGCAGGGCGCCATCCGTCACACGGCGTCCTTGCCCATCGCCGGCGACCAGGTCACCAACGACATCGCCCACCTGCTGCGCACGCCCACGCCCGAGGCCGAGCAGATCAAGGTGCGCTACGCCTGCGCGCTGGCGCAGCTGGCCACGGCCGAGGAAAGCATCCAGGTGCCCAGCGTCGGCGATCGTCCGCCGCGGCGCCTGGCCCGCCAGGCCTTGGCGGAAGCGGTGCAGAACCGCTACGAGGAAATTTTCGAGATGGTGCAGGCCGAACTGCGCCGTTCCGGCTTCGAGGAACTGGTCCGCGCCGGCATGGTGCTGACCGGCGGTTCCTCGCGCATGGAAGGCGTGGTTGAGCTTGCCGAGGAAATGCTGCACATGCCGGTTCGCGTCGGCATTCCGCAGCACATCAGCGGCCTGGGCGAGGTCGTTGGCAATCCGGTGCATGCCACTGGGGTTGGACTGCTGCTGTGGGGCAGCCAACTGGAACACCCGCACCGGCCGCGGATCAATACAGGCAAGGCCGGAACGCTTTTCAGCAAGTTGAAGACCTGGTACCGCGGCGAGTTCTGAAGAAAACACCCCCTAAGGCACTACACGAGGAATACGAACATGGCACTTTTCGAATTGGTTGAACGACTGGCACCCAATGCCGTCATCAAGGTCATCGGCGTGGGCGGCGGCGGTGGTAACGCCGTGGCGCACATGGTCAACGCAGGCGTGGACGGCGTGGAGTTCATCACCGCCAACACCGACGCGCAGGCGATCAAGCAGTCCGGCGCCAAGCAGCAGCTGCAGCTCGGCGGCAATGTCACCAAGGGCCTGGGCGCGGGCGCCAATCCGGAAGTCGGCCGCCAGGCCGCGCTGGAAGATCGCGAACGCATCCTGGAAGCGCTCGACGGCGCCGACATGGTCTTCATCACCGCCGGCATGGGCGGCGGCACCGGCACGGGCGCCGCGCCTGTGGTTGCGCAGCTGGCCAAGGAGCGCGGCATCCTGACCGTCGCCGTGGTCACCAAGCCGTTCCCCTTCGAAGGCCGGCGGCGCATGCAGGTCGCGCTCAAGGGCATCGAGGAACTGGCGAACCATTGCGATTCGCTGATCACCATCCCGAACGAAAAGCTCATCACCGTCCTGGGCCGCGATGCCACCATGATGCAGGCCTTCCGCGCGGCCAATGATGTGCTGCTGGGCGCCGTGCAGGGCATCGCCGATCTCATCGTCCGCCCGGGCCTGATCAACGTCGACTTCGCCGACGTGCGCACGGTCATGAGCGAGATGGGTCTGGCCATGATGGGTTCCGGCACCGCCCGCGGCGACGATCGCGCGCAGGCCGCGGCCGAAGGCGCCATCAGCAATCCGCTGCTCGACGAGGTCAACCTCGCCGGCGCCAATGGCGTGCTGGTCAACATCACCGCCGGCCCGGACTTCACCATGCGCGAGTTCGACGAAGTCGGCCGCATCATCGAAGAGTTCTCTTCCGAAGATGCCACCGTCGTCATCGGCACCGTGCTCGACCCGAACATGGCCGACGAAGTGCGCGTCACCGTGGTTGCCACCGGCCTGGGTCGCCAGAGCGCGCGCCAGTCGGTGCGCCCGGAGCGTCACGCCGATGTGCGCGAGTCCCTGCGCGCGCCGGTGAAGCTGGTGCGCAACGCCACCACCGGCCTGGCCGACTACGACGCCGTGTCGCCGGTGACCAGCAACCTGCCGCCGGTGGGTCTGGGCAGCGTCTCGCCCAACCCGGGCCTGCGCCATGGCAGCCGCGAAGCTGCCCCGGCCACCGCCCTGGGTGACCTGCCGACCGACCATAGCTATCTGGACATCCCGGCCTTCCTGCGTCGCCAAGCCGACTGATCCCGCCAGCATCTGCCGGGGAAACCTCGTTTCCCCGCGCGGGGGCGGCTTCAGCCGCGACCGGACCGTGCCTTAGGGGGTGGGTCCGGTCGCGGCGGGGGCCGCTTCCGCGTCTGCAGGAAAGTCTCAGGCACCGCTGATACGCTTGCCAAAGGAACTTGCCGCACCGATATCCACTCTGCTTCACGGTTCCGCGAACGCCGAGGCCGCACCATGGGCCAGTCGAAAGGGGAACCGGGACTTGTGGCAGGGAACGGCCCAAGGGCCGTGTGTTATCCTCACAACTGTTAAAATTTCGTGTCGCCCGCAGGGGACCGTTCGATCATGGTCAAACAACGCACGCTAAAGAATGTCATCCGCGCTACGGGCGTGGGGCTGCACAGCGGCGAAAAGGTTTACATGACCCTGCGTCCCGCGGCGCCGGACAGCGGCATCATTTTCCGTCGCACCGACTTCCCGCGCCCGGTCGAAGTGAAGGCCCAGGCCCACCTCGTCGGCGACACCAGCCTGTGCACCGCGCTGGTGCAGGGCAATGTCCAGGTCAAGACGATCGAGCACCTGCTCTCGGCCATGGCCGGCCTTGGCATTGATAACGCCTACGTTGATCTGTCCACGGCCGAAGTGCCGATCATGGACGGCTCGGCTGGTCCCTTCGTGTTCCTGCTGCAGTCCGCAGGCATCGAAGAACAGAACAAGGCCAAGCGCTTCATCCGCATCAAGAAGCCGGTGAAGGTGGAAGACGGCGACAAGTGGGCGCGCTTCGAGCCTTTCGAAGGCTTCAAGGTCGGCTTCACCATCGACTTCAAGCACCCGATGTTCCAGAAGTCGGTGTCGAGCGCCGAGATCGATTTCAGCTCGACGTCCTTCGTGAAGGAAGTCAGCCGCGCCCGCACCTTCGGTTTCATGAAGGACATCGAGTACCTGCGCGAGCGCAACCTGGTGCTCGGTGGTTCGATGGACAACGCCATCGTGCTCGACGACTACCGCGTGCTCAACGAAGACGGCCTTCGCTACGAAGACGAATTCGTGAAGCACAAGATCCTCGACGCCATCGGCGACCTGTACCTGCTCGGCCACAGCCTGATCGGTGCCTTCTACGGCTACAAGTCGGGCCACGCCTTGAACAACCAGCTGCTGCGCGCCCTGCTGGCCGATGCCAGCGCCTGGGAATACGCGACCTTCGAGGACGAGGAAGCGGCCGCGGCCGTGCCCATCTCCTACGCCCAGCCAACGGCTTCGGGCATCTGAAACCTCGCGGGTCGGACTTCTCCGACCCTTCCGGCTGACCGATCCCTGCCCCTCGGGCAGGCTTTTTCGTGACCCGCTTCGCGCTTTGGGCCGGTAGCCTGTCGCCAATTCTCGGATTAACCCGACTTTAACGGCCTTCAGGGAGGGCTCGGGCACAATCCTGCGACAGAAACGGATGCAAAGCGGTACTTACGGCAAGGAAGCCAGCTTCAACAATTGAGCCCGGAGGTCTGGATCCTTCACAGACTGGGCGGTCGCCCGCAACGATTCGCGGACGGCTTCAGAAAGGGGTTTACCGGTGGACGTCTCCGGGGAGACGGCAAATTCCGGCACCACTTTGACGACCAGCGCACGAGCCGGATGACCGGCCGCGGCGGCCGCGTCCAACAGGACGTCAGCCATCAACCGCAGCTTGTTCTTCCAGACCGGGGCGTTGACCAAAAACACGAGTCGGTCCTTTTCCACGTTGGCCAGGCGACATTGGTTGGCCATCGCGGCGGGCAGATTCTGGCGCAGCAACTTGTCGAGCCTGTCCAGCATCCGGGCGCGTTCGATCAGGGGGCCAAAACCCGCCGAAGCAGCCGCTTGCAGCGCCTGCGGGGGCGATACGGCCGGGCCAGCGCCACGATCTTGAGAGTGAGTGCGTTTAGTCATGTTCAACATCATCATCGTATCGAGATTCTTCCGGGCGCCCAAGAAATTGTCGCTCGGTGAACCCAAGGTCGCTGCTGCCGTCACCGGCGCCGCCTTGTGTGTACTGTCCCTGGCCTTCGCCAGCGGCTTTGCGCTGCGCGGCAGCACCGGCAGCAACGATGCCCAGATCGCCCAGCTCAAGGCCGACCTGGCCCGCCAGCAGAGCCAGCTGGGCAATGCCCGCAAGGACGCCCAGCGCGAGATCAATGCCGTGGCCGCCCGCGTTGGCGAGCTGCAGGCCCAGGCCAATCGCCTCAACGCCCTCGGCCAGCGCCTGACCCGCGACGGCAAGCTCAGCGATGGCGAGTTCAACTTCGACAAGGTCCCCGGCATGGGCGGTGACGAGACGGCCGAGGACATTCCGGCCGGCGACCTGCTCAAGGGCCTGGACCAGCTTCAGCAGCAATTCGATCAATCCGGCCGCCAGCTCGGCGTGCTCGAGAACATGATGTACAACCAGCAGTTGCAGCTGGCCGCGATCCCGACCGGTCGCCCGTCCAAGGGCTATATCACCTCCGGTTTCGGCACCCGCACCGACCCCTTCCGCGGCGGCTTGGCCCACCACATGGGCATTGATTTCGACGCCAATACCGGTGACCCGGTGGCGGCGGCCGCTGGCGGCGTGGTGGTGTTTGCCGGCGTCAAGAGTGGTTACGGCAATGTGGTCGAGGTCGACCATGGCAATGGCTACAGCACCCTGTACGGCCACAATTCCCGCCTGGTGGTCCGCGTCGGCGACATCGTCCGCGCCGGCCAGACCGTGGCCCGGGCCGGTTCCACCGGCCGTTCGACCGGCCCGCACGTGCACTTCGAAGTCCACGTCAACGGCCGTCCGGTCAATCCGCGCAAGTTCCTGGACCGCGTCGCCGGCTGAACTTTGCCGCACCGCTGCCGGTCAGAGGCCGGGAGTTGATATCCCGGCCCCGCGCCCCACGTTAAACTAGGCGGCCCAGCTCCCTCGGGAGCGGCTGCCTTTTCCTTTTTCCAGGCCTAGCCCCACTCATGCTCAACAGCCTTCTCACCCGCATCTTCGGCAGCCGCAACGAGCGCCTGCTGCGCCAGTTCCAGAAGAACGTCGCCAAGATCAACGCGCTGGAACCGGAGATGGAGAAGCTCTCCGACACCGAGCTGCAGGCCAAGACCGCCGAGTTCAAGCAGCGCATCGAAGCCGGTACCACGCTCGACCAGATCCTGCCCGAAGCCTTCGCCGTCTGCCGCGAAGCTTCGCGCCGCGTGCTCGGCATGCGCCACTACGATGTTCAGCTGATCGGCGGCATGGTCCTGCACTCGGGCCGCATCTCCGAAATGCGCACCGGTGAAGGCAAGACGCTGGTTGCCACGCTGCCCGTGTACCTCAATGCGCTGTCCGGCAAGGGCGTGCACCTGGTGACGGTGAACGACTACCTGGCGCGCCGCGACGCCGCCTGGATGGGTCGCCTGTACAACTGGCTCGGCCTGTCGGTCGGCGTGGTGTACCCGGGCATGCCGCACTCGGACAAGAAGGGCGCCTACGGTTCCGACATCACCTACGGCACCAATAACGAATACGGCTTCGACTACCTGCGTGACAACATGGCGCTGTCCAAGGACGACCGCTTCCAGCGCGGCCTGAATTTCGCCATCGTTGACGAAGTCGACTCCATCCTGATCGACGAAGCGCGCACCCCGCTGATCATCTCCGGTCCGGCCGACGAGTCGCCCGACCTGTACCTGAAGATCAACAGCCTGGTTCCGAAGCTGAGCAAGCAGGAAAAGGAAGACAGCGACGACGGCGACTACTGGGTTGATGAAAAGCAGAAGCAGGTGCACCTGAGCGAGCAGGGCATGGAGCATGTCGAGCAGCTGCTGCGCAGCGCCGGCATCATCGCCGACGAGGACACCCTGTATTCGGCCAACAACCTGGCGGTGGTGCATCACCTCAACGCCGGCCTGCGCGCCCACGCCCTGTACCAGCGCGACGTGGACTACATCGTGCGCGACGGCGAGGTCATCATCGTCGACGAATTCACCGGCCGCACCCTGCAGGGCCGGCGCTGGTCCGACGGCCTGCACCAGGCGGTCGAGGCCAAGGAAGGCGTGCAGATCCAGCGCGAGAACCAGACGCTCGCTTCGATCACCTTCCAGAACTATTTCCGCATGTACGCCAAGCTGTCCGGCATGACCGGCACGGCCGACACCGAAGCCTACGAATTCCAGACCATCTACGGCCTGGAAGTGGTGGTCATCCCGACCCACCGCCCGATGGTGCGCAAGGATTCCGCCGACCTGGTCTACCTGACCCGCGAAGCCAAGTTCAACGCCGTGCTCGAGGACATCAAGGATTGCTACCAGCGCGGCCAGCCCGCCCTGGTCGGCACCACCTCGATCGAAACCTCCGAATTGCTGGCCAACCAGCTGGCCGCCGCTGGCATTCCGCACGAAGTGCTCAACGCCAAGCAGCACGAACGCGAAGCGCAGATCGTCGCCCAGGCCGGTCGCCCGAAGGCCATCACCATCGCCACCAACATGGCCGGCCGCGGTACCGACATCGTGCTCGGCGGTTCGCTCGAGTCCGAGCTGGCGGCATTGGGCGAAGGCGTCACCGAACTTGAGAAAGCGCGCCTGAAGTCCGAATGGCAGAAGCGCCATGACGAAGTGCTGGCCCTGGGCGGCCTGCACATCGTCGGCACCGAGCGCCACGAAAGCCGCCGCATCGACAACCAGTTGCGCGGCCGCTCCGGCCGCCAGGGCGACGCCGGTTCCTCGCGCTTCTACCTGTCGCTGGAAGACAACCTGATGCGCATCTTCGCCGCCGACTGGGTGAAGAACGCCATGCGCAAGATGGGCATGAAGGACGACGAGGTCATCGAGTCCACGATGGTCTCCAAGCAGATCCAAAACGCCCAGCGCAAGGTCGAAGCGCACAACTTCGACATCCGCAAGAACCTGCTGGACTACGACGACGTCGCCAACGACCAGCGCAAGGTCATCTACCAGCAGCGCAACGAGCTGCTCGAGTCCGAGTCGGTGCAGGATGCCATCGAGGCCATCCGCGAAGACGTCATCATCGAAACCGTGCGCCGCCATGTGCCGGAAAATTCGGTGGACGCGCAGTGGGACGTCGAGGGCCTGGAACGCGGCCTGTTCGACGACTACGGCATCGAAGCGGGCCTGGCCAAGGCCATCGAAGACAGCAACCACGAAATCGACGATGTCGGCGTGCTCGAGCACGTGCTGAAGGTGTCGCGCGAGTTCTTCGCCGCCAAGGAAGCCCAGGTCGGCGCCGACATCATGCGCCAGCTGGAAAAGCACCTGATGCTCAACGTGCTCGACCAGAACTGGAAGGAACACCTCGCGCGCATGGACTACCTGCGCCAGGGCATCCACCTGCGCGGCTACGCGCAGAAGCAGCCCAAGCAGGAATACAAGCGCGAGAGCTTCGAGCTGTTCACCGAACTGCTGGAGAAGGTCAAGCGCGAAGTCACCCAGATGCTGGCGCGCGTGCGCATCCGCAGCGAAGACGAAATCGCCGCGCTCGAACAGCAGGACCGCGCGCGCATGGAAGCCCAGGCCAACCGCATGCAGTTCCAGCATCCGGACATGGGCGGCTATGGCGCCGATGAAGAAGCCGCCGATGTCGCCAGCGCCGCCGGTGCCATGGCGGCGGCGACCGCCATCCGTTCCGGCCAGAAAATCGGCCGCAACGATCCCTGCCCCTGCGGTTCGGGCAAGAAGTACAAGCAGTGCCACGGGCAGCTGGTCTAGACCGAAGTCGGCGCCCCCGCCGTACGCGGCGGTGGGCCTGACATGAAAGCGCCCGTGCATGTGGTTGCGGGTGTCCTCACCGACGCGCGCGGCCGCGTGTTGCTGGCGCGCCGGACGGAAGGGCGCGATCTCGCCGGTGCCTGGGAGTTTCCGGGCGGCAAGCTCGAGCGCGGCGAGACCGCTTTCCAGGCCCTCGACCGCGAACTCCACGAAGAGCTCGGCATTCGCATCCACGCCATGGATCCGCTGATCGCGGTGCCGCAGGCCTATCGCGACAAGCGCATCGTCCTCGACGTGTACCGGGTCTCGAAGTTTTCCGGCAAGCCGCGCGGCCTCGAGCAGCAGGCCCTGGCCTGGTCGCCGCCGGAAAAACTGCACACCTATCCCATGCCCCCCGCCGATCGCCCGGTGGTGGCCGCGCTGACCCAGCCCGTCAGCTACCTCATCACGCCCGAGGCTGTCGGCCATCCGGCGCAATTCCTGGCCCGCATCGAACGCGCGCTGGCGAACGGCATCCGTCGCCTGCAATTGCGCTTTGGCGGCCTGCCGCCAGCAGAAACCCTGGCGCTGTCCGCCGAAGCCAAGCGCCTGTGCGACCAGGCCGGCGCACAGATGTTGGTCAACGGCGATGCTGAGCTGGCCGGGCGCCTGGGCTGCGGCCTGCACCTGAAGTCCGCGCAGTTGATGGCCTTGCGCGAGCGCCCGACCCCGACGGATCAGCTGCTGGCCGCCTCCTGCCACGACGAGGCGCAGCTGCGCCGGGCTGAGGCCATCGGCGCGGATTTCGCCGTACTGGGCCCGGTCGGGCCGACGCCGAGCCATCCCGGCATCGAGCCGATCGGCTGGCCGGGTTTCGCGGCCCTGCGCGAGCACGTCAGCCTGCCGCTGTATGCTCTGGGCGGAATGAAGCCAGAGCACCACGAGGCCGCGCGCTGGAACGGCGCCCAGGGCATCGCCGGAATCCGGGGGCTTTGGCCGTAGACGCGGGCTGCCCGCGTTTTATCGGGTAGGGCAGGGGGAAGGCAGATGCGCCAGCGCGGAACCATCAAAGGCTGGAAGGACGACAAGGGTTTCGGCTTCGTCACCCCGCTTGCCGGCGGCGAAGACGCCTTCGTGCACATCAACGCTTTCCTCAACCGCCAGCGCCGCCCGGTGGATGGCGACGAAATCAGCTACGACGCGGTGCAGGACTTTCAGCAGCGCTGGCAGGCCAAGGTCATCCGCTATGCCGACGAGCCGGTGCCGGCTGCGCCAGTGTCCGAGCCCGCCAGGCTCATGCCCGCAGCGCAGGCTTCGCATTTTTCAGCACTGCCGCTGCTGCGAGTTCTGTTGGTGCTGCTGGTGCTGGCGATTATTGGCTTGGCGGCGCATCAGATATGGGCTCGCAGCACGCGCGTGGCGCAATCCCAGCCGGCGATCGTGCAGGAATCGGCCCCCATCCCGGTAGCTCCCATCGGTTCTCCTGGGGCGCAGGCACTGCTTGGATCTGCGGCGGCCCCTGCGACTCCCGCGCCGCCCCAGCTGGCGGCCCGACCAGGAGCATCGCTGCTCCAATCCGAGCCAGAAGCCAACGCTGAAGGCTCAAGCTTTCGCTGCGACGGTCGCACCCGCTGCCCACAGATGCATTCCTGCGAGGAAGCGAACTGGTTCGTTGCCCATTGCCCCAACACGGAGATGGATGGCGATGGCGATGGCGTGGCCTGCGAGCGGCAGTGGTGCAGCAACGGCTGATTGCGCTGCAGGATCAATCGCCGCTTCGCGGCTCTCCGAATCCACCCTGGGCGATGAAGGCATCGCGCTTGGCGATGTGCAGGTCGGACGCCATCATCTCCGCGACTAGCTGCCTGAAACTTGTGCGCGGCGCCCAGCCTAGCTTGCTGCGGGCCTTGCTGGCGTCGCCCAACAGGGTCTCGACTTCGGCGGGGCGGAAGTAGCGCGGATCCACGGCCGTAATGACCTGGCCGGGCTTCACCGCCGAATCAGCGGGCGCAGAACGCACGATGCCTTGCTCGGCCTCGCCCTGGCCCTTCCAATCAATCTCGATGCCCAGCTCGCGCGCAGACAGCGTGACGAAGTCGCGCACCGAATGTTGCTCGCCGGTTGCGATTACGAAGTCCTCGGCCTCGGGCTGCTGCAGCATCAGCCACTGCGCCTCGATGAAGTCGCGGGCATGGCCCCAGTCGCGGCGGGCATCGAGGTTGCCCAGGTACAGGCATTCCTGCTGGCCCAGGTGGATGCGGGCGAGGGCGCGGGTGATCTTGCGCGTCACGAAGGTTTCCCCGCGCAGCGGCGACTCGTGGTTGAACAGGATGCCGTTGCAGGCAAACATGCCGTAGGACTCGCGGTAGTTCACCACGATCCAGTAGGCGTAAAGCTTGGCCACGCCATAGGGCGAGCGTGGGTAGAAGGGCGTGGTCTCCTTCTGCGGTGTTTCCTGCACCTTGCCGAACAGCTCCGACGTGGAGGCCTGGTAGAAGCGCGTTGTCTTTTCCATGCCGAGGATGCGGATGGCCTCGAGCAGGCGCAGCGTGCCCATGGCATCGCCGTTGGCGGTGTATTCGGGCGTTTCGAAGCTCACCTGCACGTGGCTCTGGGCGCCGAGGTTGTAGATCTCGTCGGGCTTCACTTCCTGCAGGATGCGGATCAGGTTGGTGGCGTCGGTCAGGTCGCCGTAGTGCAGCACGAAGCGGCCATCCGACTCGTGCGGGTCCTTGTACAGGTGGTCCACGCGCTGGGTGTTGAAGGACGAGGCGCGGCGCTTGATGCCGTGCACTTCATAGCCCTTCTTCAGCAGGAATTCCGCCAGGTAGGCGCCGTCCTGACCGGTGACGCCGGTGATCAAAGCCTTCTTCATTCTTGTTCCTGATTCGTGGATCCGGGGGTTTCCGCGAGCCTGTGCTGTTCCGCCTCGACCATCCGGCGCACCACGCCGGCCATCTTCGTCGTGGCCTCCCAGCCGAGCACGGTCCGGGCGCGACCCGGGTCGGCCAAGCTGGCGCGCACGTCGGTCGGGCGCAGGAGCTGGGGCTGGCATTTTACATGCCCGCGCCAATCCAGGCCCACGGCAGCAAAGGCCTCGCTAATGAAGTCAGCAAGCGGTCGGGTCTGGCCGGTGGCCAGTACAAAATCACCGGGCTGGTCCTGCTGGAGCATTCGCCACATCGCCTCGACGTACTCGGGCGCCCAGCCCCAGTCCCGTTCGATATCGATGTTGCCCAACTCCAGCGGCGCGCTGTCGCCTGCCGCTATCCTGCAGGCGGCGCGCACGATCTTCTGGGTCACGAAGCGCTCCGAGCGCAGCGGCGACTCGTGGTTGAACAGGATGCCGGTGCTGGCATGCAGGCCGTAGGCGCTCCGGTGGGTGGCAAGCTGCCAATAGGCGCCAGCCTTGCCGACGGCATAGGGGCTGCAGGGGCGCATCGGCGTGTTCTCGCTCGCGCGCTCGCCTTGGGTGTCGCCAAAACATTCCGCGGAACCGGCGTTAAACAAGCGCGTGGGACGATCAAGCCGGCGCAGTCCTTCCAGCAAGTTGATGGTGGCGCCGAGCGTGCTGCGCAGGGTCTCTTGCGGATGCTCGAAGCTCAGCGCCACCGAACTTTGCCCGGACAGGTTGTAGACCTCGTCGGGCTGGCTCTGGCGCAGGGCTGCCTCGACGCTGCCGGCGTCACCGGGATCCACGGCGATCAAGGGCACCTGTCCGGCGATGCCGTGCCAGGCGAGATTCGCTGCGCGGCCCGCGCGGCTGGCACCAAACACCTTGTAGCCCTTGTCCAGCAGCAGGCGCGCCAGGTAGCCGCCGTCCTGGCCGGATACGCCCAATACCAGCGCGACGCGCGGCCTCGAACCCGGGTTCATCGCGCCGCGGCCTGCGCGCGCAGCAGGCGGTCCAGTCTTGCGACCGGGGCAGACAAGTCCTCGATCGTGCCGTCGTTGAGAACCACATCGGTTGCCAGCGCCAAGCGCCGCTCGCGACTTACTTGGGCGTGGATCATGCGTTCGGCCAAGGCCAGGTCAATGCCATCGCGGGCGACCAGGCGCGCGCGCTGCACGGCCACGGACACATCCACCACCAGCACCCGGTCCAGCCAGTCGTAGGCTTGGGCGACACCAGTTTCGGCGAGCAGGGGAATGGCAGCGATGACATACGGGCTGGAAGCGCCCGCGCACTGCTTGCGCAACATGTCGCGGATGCGTGGGTGTGTGATTGCCTCGAGGTCGTGACGCGCCTGCGCATCTTCGAACACCAGCGCGCGCATGCGCACGCGGTTGAGCATGCCGTTCGCCAGCACCATGCCGGCGCCGAAGCGCGATTCGATTTCCGCCAAGGCCGGCTGACCCGGTGCGACCACGGCGCGCGCCGCCAGGTCGGCATCGGCCACCACGATGCCCAGCGATTCGAACAAGGCCGTGACGGCGCTCTTGCCTGAAGCCACGCCACCGGTCACGCCAACAACGAAGGCCGCCATTTCAGGTCGGCGCCAGCCAGCTCAGGTACATGCCCAGCAGGTCGGCGCCGCTGATGAACACGATCCAGCCGGCAATCGCCAGGTAGGGGCCGAAGGGAATCTGGGTGGAGCGATCCTTGCCCTTCAATAGCAGCCAGAGGCTGCCGACGATCGCGCCGACCACCGACGAGATCAGCAGTATCGAAAGTATCGCCTTGATCCCGCACCACGCGCCCAGGGCCGCCAGCAACTTGAAGTCGCCATAGCCCATGCCTTCCTTGCCGGTGACCAGCTTGAACAGCTTGTACACGCTCCACAGGCTCAGGTAGCCCGCGGCCGCGCCAAGGATCGCTGATGCCGGGTCCACGTAGACCGTCACCAGGCTGGCGAGCAGGCCGATCCACAGCAGCGGCTGCGTCAGTTGGTCGGGCAGCCAGGTCGTGCGCAGGTCAATGCCCGCCATGGCGATCAACAGGCCAGTGAACACCAGGGCCAAACCGCCTTCCACGCCGGTGCCGAAACGCAGGATGCAGGCCGCGAACAACAGGCCAGTCAGCAGTTCGACCAGCGGATACTGCCAGCTGATCGGCGAACGGCACTGACGGCATTTGCCGCCGAGCGCGATGAAGCTCACCAGCGGCAGGTTCTCCCAAGGCGCGAGTTTGTGGCCGCAATGCGGGCAGTGCGAACTTTCCACGACGATGCCCGGCGGCGCCGGGTCGTAGGTGTCCTGGATGCCCAGCATCTCGCGGCTGTCCTGCTTCCACTGCCATTCCAAGCGGCGCGGCAGGCGCAGGATCACCACGTTGAGGAAGCTGCCGACCAGCAGCCCAAAAACCAAGGCGGCCAGTGCGGCCGCCGTGGGGTTTGCCAGAAGGGGCTCGATCATTCGGTCAGATCGTTGCGGCGAGCTTGAAGATGGGCAGGTACATCGCGATCACCATGCCGCCGACCATCACGCCGATGATCACCATGATCATCGGTTCCAGCAGGCTGGCCAGCGCGTCCACCGCGTTGTTCACTTCCTGCTCGTAATAGTCGGCCACCTTGAACAGCATGGTGTCCAGGGCGCCGGCTTCTTCACCGATGGAAGTCATCTGGGTAACCATGTGCGGGAACAGGCCGACCTGGTTCATGGACATGTTCAGCTGGTAGCCGACGGCCACGTCATCGCGGACCTTCTTGATGGCGTTGTCATAGACGATGCTGCCGGTGGCGCCGGAGCAGATGTCCAGGGCTTCCACCAGGGGCACGCCGGCCTTGAAGGTCAGGGCCAGGGTACGGGCGAAGCGGGCAATGGCCGACTGGTGCATGATCTGGCCGATGACCGGCAGGCGCAGGATTGTGCGATCCACCAGTTCACGCATCTTCGCGGAGCGCTTGAGCAGCGCGAGGTAGGCGAACACGGCGCCGATGACCGAACCGAACACGAGCCACCACCAGGCCACCATGAAGCGCGAAGCATGCACGTACATCATGGTGAAGGCGGGCAGTTCCGAACCGAAGTTGGCGAACACCGACTCGAACTGCGGAATCACCCAGATCAGCAGGATCGAGGACACGGCAATGGCGATGGCCATCACGCCGGCCGGGTAGAACATCGCCTTGCGGATCTTGCCCTTCAGGGCTTCGATGCGTTCCTTGTAAGTCGCCAGGGTGTCGAGCACCGTGTCCAGCACACCGGCGCCCTCACCGGCGCGGACCAGGTTGCGGTAGAGGTCGTCGAACTGCAGCGGATGGCGTCCGAGGGACTCGTACAGTGTTGAACCGCCGGAAATGTTGTCGCGGATGTCAATCAGCATCAGGCGCATGCGCTCGTTTTTCTGGCCCTGCGACAGGATGTCGAAGGCCTGCACCATGGGCACGCCGGACTGCAGCATGGTCGCGATCTGGCGGCTGAACACCGCAATTTCCAGCGCCGAGACCTTCTTGCCGGCCGAGCCGAACATCGGCTTCTTCTTGGTCTTTACGACCGTCGGATTGATGCCCTGCTTGCGCAAGTCTGCCCGGACAACGTTGGCGCTCTTGGCAGAAGTCTCGCCCTTCATCTTCTGGCCGCGCTTGTCGGTACCTTCCCAGACGAACACTTCCATCGGGTTGGCGCGCTGCTGGGGGGCACGGGTCGCGGCTCGGGTGGTGGCCATGGCTTAGTCCTTGGTGACGCGGTTGATTTCGGCCAGGCTGGTAATGCCGTTCCGGGCCTTGAGCAGGGCAGACTTGCGCAGGTCGTTCACACCAGAACGCGCGGCTGCTTCGGTGATGGCGATGGCGCTGCCGCCCTCAAGCACAATCTTCTGGATTTCGTCGGTCATGGGCATGACCTGGTAGATGCCCAGGCGGCCCTTGTAGCCTTCATTGCAATCGGCGCAGCCGACGGCTTCATACAAGGTGATGCCGGCCTTGATGTCTTCGGGAGTGAAGCCCTCTGCTAGCAGCGCGGACTCGGGCAGTTGCAACTCGCGCTTGCAATCGTGCAGGCGGCGCGCCAGGCGCTGGGCGATGACCAGGGTCACCGAGCTGGTGATGTTGTAGGGCGCGATGCCCATGTTCATCAGGCGGGCAATGGTTTGCGGCGCATCATTCGTATGCAGCGTGCTCAGCACCATATGGCCGGTCTGCGCGGCCTTGATCGCGATTTCCGCGGTCTCGAGGTCGCGGATCTCGCCGACCATGATCACGTCCGGGTCCTGGCGCAGGAAGCTGCGCAGGGCGGCAGCGAAGGTCATGCCCTTCTTGAGGTTCACCTGCACCTGGTTGATGCCGGGCACGCGCATTTCCACCGGGTCTTCGCAGGTGGAGATATTGCGCTCTTCGGTATTGAGGATATTCAGGCCGGTATACAGGGACACGGTCTTGCCCGAACCGGTCGGGCCGGTCACCAGGATCATGCCGTAGGGCTTCTGCAGGGCATCCAGGTAGAGCTGCTTCTGGAAGTCCTCGTAGCCGAGCTTGTCGATACCCAGCTTCGCCGCCGAACCGTCGAGCAAGCGCAGCACGATCTTCTCGCCGAACAGGGTCGGGCAGGTGCTGACGCGGAAGTCCATCTGCCGGGTCTTGGACACGTTGAGCTTGATGCGGCCGTCCTGCGGCACGCGGCGCTCGGCGATGTCCAACTGCGCCATCACCTTCAGGCGCGCCGAGATGCGCGGGTGCAGCTTCACCGGGGCCTTGGCCATGGACTTGAGGATGCCGTCCATGCGCATGCGCACGCGGAAGTCGTTCTCGTAGGGCTCGAAGTGGATGTCCGATGCGCCGCGCTTGATCGCGTCCAGCAGCACCTTGTTGATGAAGCGCACCACGGGCGTGTCGTCGCCCTTGGAATCAATGCCGGTGTCGGCGCTGTCGTCGTCGCCGCCAGTGGATTCCAGGTTTTCGAGGCCCTCGTCCTGTTCCTCGTTCTGGCTCAGGCTGTCGCTGGCCATCAGGGCCTGGTCAATCGTGCGGCGCAGGCGATCCTCGTCCACCAGGATCGGCTCCACCGTCATATTGGTGGCGAACTTGATGTCGTCCAGGGCGCGGGTATTGGTCGGGTCCGACACCGCCACGTACAGGCGGTTGCCGCGCTTGAACAGGGGCAGGGCCTGGTGCTTCTGTATCAGGTCCTCGGCAACAATCTTCACCGCCGAGTAGCGCAGGTCCAGGGCCTGGGCATCAAACAGGGGCATGCCAAACTCGGTGGAGTTGGCCGCCGCCACTTGGGCGTGGCTGACCATCCGGTTCTCGAGCAGGTAAAGGTGCGCCTGCTTCTTGGCTTTGGTGGCTTCGTCCAGCGCCTTGCGGGCGTCGGCTTCGGTCAGCGCCCCGTCCAGCACCAGTCGCCGGGTGATGCCGGTGATGCCGACCAGATTGGCTGTCGCTGTGCTCATGCGTCAATTTCCCCAGTAGCACTAGGACTTTACCGCAATTTCCTCGATTTGGAAGTACCATCGCCGGTCCGGGCTCCGCCTTCACGGCGGAAGTGGGTTCCGGGTTAATCTCAGCCGGGTAAAGGGGCCCCTCCGAATGCGTATTTCCTTGATTCTACCCGCGAAAAACGAGGCAGACGGCCTGCGAAAGGCGCTTCCGGGAGTGCGCGAAGTGCTGCCCGAGGCCGAGATTATCGTCGTTGACGACGGCTCCACCGACCAGACGGCGCAGGTCGCTCGAGAATTCGGCGCCAAGGTGCTCAGTTCGCCGTATTCGATGGGCAACGGCGCGGCCATCAAGCGCGGAGCCCGGGATGCGACAGGCGACATCCTGGTGTTCATGGATGCCGACGGCCAACACAATGTGAACCTCATCCCAAAAGTGCTGGCCAAGCTGGACGAGGGCTACGACATGGCGGTGGGTGCCCGCGGCTGGGACGGCCAGGCCAGCGTTGGCCGCGGAATGGCCAATGGTTTGTACAACCGTGTCGCCACGGTGATGACCGGGCACAAGGTGGCTGACCTGACCTCGGGCTTCCGGGCGGTGCGCGCAGAAAAGTTCAAGGAGTTCCTGCACCTGCTGCCGAACGGATTTTCCTACCCGACCACCATCACCATGGCTTTCTTTCGCAGCGCCTACCCGGTGGCCTACGTGCCCATTCCGGTGGCGCAGCGCATCGGCACCAGCCATATCCGCCCCTTGCGCGATGGCATGCGCTTCCTGCTGATCATCTTCAAGATCGCCACGCTATATTCGCCGCTGAAGTTGTTTGCGCCAGCCAGCTTCATGTTCCTCGCCCTGGGGCTGGGCAACTATGCCTACACCTACGCCACCGAGGGCCGGTTTACCAATATGAGCGCGCTGTTGTTCAGCGCGGCCGTCATCATCTTCCTCATTGGCCTGATCTCCGAGCAGATCACCGCGCTGACTTACCGCCGGGATGCCTGACGCTCGCAATATTCAGCAGCGCCTGCTGCTGGTAACGCGAAACTTCCCCCCGCTTTTGGGGGGTATGGAGCGCCTGAATCAGCACATGGCGCAGGCGCTGGCAACGGATCGCTCCGTGGACATCTGTGGGCCGGCGGGCGCGTCCGAATTCGCACCCTTTGCTGCCAGTGTCCGGGAAGCGCCGGTGGCGCCCTTGGCATTTTTTCTGTTTCGTACCTGTTTGAATGCGTGGCGCGCCGCTGCAGGGCGACCTGGCTGGGTCGTGGCCGGTAGTGGTTTGACGGCCCCTATCGCCTGGCTGGCCGCTCGGCGCGCCGGCGCACGCTCCGCCGCCTATCTTCATGGGCTGGACATCATCGTTCCAAGCCGCATCTACCAAGCCCTGTGGTTGCCATTCATCCGGCGCATGGACCGGGTGCTCGTCAACAGCCGCAATACCCTCGAGCTTGCCGTGCAAAGGGGCGTCCGACGGGAACGGATCCACGTGCTTCATCCCGGCGCGGAGCCCGGGCCGGAGCAAGGCGAGGCCGCCGGTTTGTTCCGCCAGACCCATGGACTGGAGGGGCTCGCCGTGCTCCTGTCGGTCGGGCGATTGACCCGGCGCAAGGGCCTGGCGGAGTTTGTCTCCCGGTCTTTGCCGCGCATCGTCGAGGCGCAGCCGAAGACGATGCTGGTCGTGATCGGTGGCGAAGCAAAGAATGCCCTGCATGGCGTGGTCGGCGGCGAACGGGAGCGGATACTCGCGGAAGCGGAGAGGGCAGGCGTGGCATCCCATCTCCGGTTTCTTCCGGCCTGTGATGACCACGAACTGAGCGAAGCCTACCTTTCGGCGGACTGCCATGTTTTCCCGGTGCGAAGCGTCCCGGGAGACGTCGAAGGCTTTGGCATGGTGGCTCTTGAAGCGGCGGCGCACGGACTGTCCACGGTCGCCTTCCGGGTCGGGGGCGTCGCCGACGCTGTGCAGGAGGGCGTCAGTGGAAGCTTGGTCGGCGATGGCAACTATGCGGCCTTTGCGGCTGCCACCATCAGCCTGCTCGAACGCCCATCCGAAGTGCGTGGCCGGAATGCTCGCGAGAGTAGACGCTTCGCTGCAGGCCTGGCCTGGCCAGAATTTGGCAAACGAATTCGCGGTTTATTGCCCGTGCTTCCAGACCAGAATGTGCAGGGCGGCAATTCCGCACAAGGGGTGCCACTTTGAAATCCCAGGATGAACTCAACCAGGTTCGGGACTTCTACGACGAGGTCTATTACGGCAAGCCCGGTGCTCGCCATGGGGACATTACTTGGCATCACCGCGTCATCGCCGGACGCCTCGGGCCGGTGCAGGGCAAGCGGGTGTTGGACGTTGCCTGCGGCTTGGGGCAATGGCTGGGATTGCTGCAGGACCGGGGCGCAAGCATCGCCGGAGTGGATATTTCTGATCGCGCGATCGAGCAGTGCCGACGGCGGCTTCCCGCTGGCGAGTTCCACATGGGGCCGGCCGAGACCCTGCCTTTTGCAGACGCCAGCTTTGACCTGGTCACTTGCATGGGCTCGCTCGAGCACTTCGTGGACAAGCCCGCCGCCTTGCGCGAGATGATCCGCGTGGCGAAACCCGACGGCCGGTTCCTGATTCTGGTGCCGAATTCCGGGTTCTTGCCGCTACGCTTGGGCCTGTTCAAGGGCACCTGGCAAACCCGGATTCGCGAGGACGTGTATTCCTTGGACGAATGGCAGAAGCTGTTCGAAAGCGTCGGCCTGCAGGTGCAGTCGCGTTGGCGTGACCTGCATGTGCTCGATTCTGTCTGGGTGAAGAAGGGCCGCCCGGCCAGTTGGCCGGGCAGAACGCTGCTGGCCCTGCTCCTGCCGCTTTGGCCCATGGCCTGGCAGTACCAGGTCCATCACTTTTGCCGCAGGTGCTAAGATTCCCGCAGGTTTTTCGGTGTCCCAGTCAATGTTCAACGACAAGTCCATCCTCATCACCGGCGGCACCGGCTCCTTCGGTCGGCAGTACGTCAAGACCCTGTTGGCCCGGCACAAGCCGCGGCGCCTGGTGATCTTCTCGCGCGACGAGCTCAAGCAGTTCGAGATGCAGCAGGACTTCAACCAGCCCTGCATGCGCTACTTCATTGGTGACGTGCGCGATCGTGATCGCCTGGTACAGGCCATGAAGGGCGTGGACTTCGTGATCCACGCCGCCGCCCTGAAGCAGATTCCCGCGGCCGAATACAACCCCATGGAGTGCATCAAGACCAACATCCATGGTGCCGAAAACGTCATCCACGCCGCATTGGCCAATGACGTTGAGAAGGTGATCGCCCTGTCCACCGACAAGGCAGCGAACCCGATCAATCTGTATGGTGCCACCAAGCTCGCTTCCGACAAGTTGTTCGTCGCCGCCAATAACCTGGCCGGTACTGGTCGCACCCGGTTTGCGGCGGTGCGTTACGGCAACGTGGTCGGATCGCGCGGGTCGGTCGTGCCGTTCTTCAACAAGCTGATTGCCCAAGGCAGCGACCATCTGCCAATAACCGATGCCCGCATGACCCGGTTCTGGATCACCCTGCAGCAGGGCGTGGACTTCGTGCTGAAGAATTTCCAGCGCATGCATGGTGGCGAGATCTTCGTGCCGAAGATTCCCTCGGTGCACATGGTCGACCTGGCCACCGCCATGGCGCCGGGGCTCGAGCAGCGAATCATCGGTATCCGGCCTGGCGAGAAGCTGCATGAGATCATGTGCCCGGCCGACGACTCGCACTTGACGCTGGAATTTTCCGATCATTTCGTCATGCAGCCGACCATCCAATTCTCGGCGCGCAAGGATTTCGCAATCAACGCCTTGGGCGAGACGGGCGCGCCGGTGGAGTTCGGCTTCGAATACCATTCCGGCAAAAACCCGCAGTTCCTGAGCGTGCCCGAAATCTTGGCCTTCAACGAACTCGCTGCGGCGGGATGATCCCCTACGGGCGCCAGCACATCACCGAAGCCGACATCGAGGCGGTGGTGGCGGTGCTGCGCTCGGACTACTTGACGCAGGGTCCAATGGTGCCGCGCTTCGAGCAGGCACTGTGCGCCGAGACCGGCGCACGGCACGCGCTGGCGGTAAACAGCGCCACTTCTGCACTGCACATTGCCTGCCTGGCGCTGGAGGTCGGCCCTGGCGATTGCGTGTGGACAAGCCCCATCACCTTCCTGGCTTCGGCCAATTGCGCGCTGTACTGCGGCGCCAGCGTGGACTTCGTCGATATCGACCCACGCACCTACAACCTGTGCCCGCAGGCGCTGGCGAAGAAGCTGGCCCAGGCGCGCGCGCAGGGCAAGCTGCCCAAGGTGGTCATTCCCGTACACCTGGCGGGCCAGTCCTGCGACATGGCGGCGATCCACGCGCTGTCCCTGGAGTACGGCTTCGCCATCGTCGAGGACGCCTCGCATGCCATCGGCGGCAGCTACCGCGGTGAGCCGGTGGGCAATTGCCGCTATAGCGACATCACCGTTTTCAGTTTCCATCCGGTCAAGATCATTACCACGGCCGAAGGTGGCGCTGCGCTGACCAACTCCGATGCGCTGGCGTCGCGGCTGGCGCTGTTCCGCAGCCACGGCATGACCCGCGACCCTGCACTGATGACGCACGCGCCGGACGGAGACTGGTACTACCAGCAGATTGCGCTGGGTTACAACTACCGCATGACCGAACTGCAGGCTGTGCTGGGGCTTAGCCAGAGCCGGCAGTTGCACGAGAACGTGCGCATTCGCCACGGGATTTCGGATCGCTACGACCGCTTGCTGGCCGATCTGCCGCTGACGCTGCCCTGGCAGCACCCCGACAGCTATTCCGGCTTGCACCTGTACGTGGTGCGCTTGAAGCTGGATGAAATTTCCAAGACCCACCGCGAGGTTTTCGACGGTCTGCGCGCGCGCGGTATCGGCGTGAACCTGCACTACATACCGGTCTACAGCCAGCCGATCCATACGGGCAGCGGTTTCGCCGCTGCCGATTTCCCGCAATCGGAACAGTACTACCGCGAGGCGATTTCCTTGCCGATGTACCCGGGGCTCGACGAGGCCTTGCAGGATGAGGTCGTCGCTGCCCTCCACCAGGTGCTTGTTTGATGCGCATTGCCGTCATCCCGGCGCGGGGTGGTAGCAAGCGGATACCCCGCAAGAACATCCGCGCGTTCCACGGCAAGCCGATGATCGCCTGGTCGATTGAGGCGGCTCGCGCAAGTGCTTGCTTCGACCGCATCGTGGTCTCCACCGATGATCAAGAAATCGCGAGCGTTGCCCGTGAATGGGGCGCCGAGGTTCCCTTCATGCGCCCACCTGGACTGAGCGGCGACCACGCTGCTACCGCGCCCGTTATTCGCCATGCCATCGAGAGCCTGCAGCAGAACGGCTACGCACCAGATCATGTCTGCTGCATCTATGCGACAGCCCCGTTCCTGCGGTCGTCGGATCTGCGGCGAGGCCTGGAGTTGGTGCTGGCTTCCGATGCTGACTACGCATTCTCGGTAACCAGCTTCCCTTTTCCCATCCAGCGCGCCGTGCGCATCAACGCCGCCGGCAGGGTAGAGATGTTCTGGCCCGAGCATGCTGCGGCCCGTTCCCAAGATCTCGAAGAGGCATTCCACGATGCCGGGCAGTTCTACTGGGGGACAGTCGGCGCCTGGCTCGCAGAGCGTCCGATTTTCGCCATCGGCTCAGTGCCTGTACGCCTGCCGCGTCACCGGGTCCAGGATATCGACACCGAGGAGGACTGGCACCGCGCGGAGCTCCTTTTCGCGGCAGTGTCCAACGGCATCGAATGATGCGCGCGCTGAACGTCGTGTTCCGGGTGGACGCCTCTCTGCGCATCGGCAATGGTCACCTCATGCGCTGCCTGACCTTGGCCAAGGCCCTGCGCGAACAGTCCGCGAAGTGCAGCTTCGTGTGTCGCGCGCATGCCGGTCACCTGGGCGCACATGTGATGGCACAGGGATTCCCGCTCCGACTGCTGCCCCCGGGAATTTCCGAGCAGTCCGATCCTGAAGCGGGGTACGCAGGATGGTTGGGCAGCACGCAGGCGGAGGATGCCCGGCTCACGCGAGAATGCCTGGCGGGCGCCGTGTCGGACTGTATGGTGGTGGACCACTACTCCCTGGATGAGCAATGGGAGAGAGAGCTTCGACCGAATGCCAGGCGAATCATGGTCATTGACGACCTTGCGAACCGGAATCACGACTGCGACCTGCTTCTCGACCAGAATCTCGGAAGCGAGGCGGCGCGCTACGCAGCCCGTATTCCCGGCGCATGCAGAGTCTTCGCAGGACCGCGCTACGCCTTGCTGCGCGGCGAGTTTGCGCGGCAACGCCAGGCCAGTCTGTCGCGACGAAAAGGCGCCGGTCTGCGCAGCGTGCTGGTAAGCCTGGGTGGCGTGGACAGGAACAATGTCACGGGTCGGGTTCTGGCCGCGCTGGCGCCGGCCGGCTTGGCGCCTGGAACGGCCATCACCGTTGTTCTGGGTCCGCATGCTCCAGCAATCCAGGAGGTGAGGGCAATGGCTGCAGCGTCGCCCTTGCAGACTCGCGTGCTCGTCGATGTTAACGATATGGCTGAGCTGATGGCCGAGGCCGACCTGGCCATTGGTGCGGCTGGCGCTTCTGCATGGGAGCGCTGCTGCCTGGGTCTGCCGAGCCTGTTGATGGTGCTCGCCGACAACCAGCTGGCAAGCGCGAAGGCGCTCGAGCGGGCAGGGGCCGCGTGGTTGATCGGAGGACCGGACGTAGTAGAGTCACGCCTGCGAGCGGGGCTGGAATTCGCAGCCAATCCCGAAAGATTGAGAGACATGCAAGTTTCTGCCGCGGCTTTGGTCGATGGAGCCGGAACCTCAAGGATTGTCGAGGAGATTGGAAATGAGTGCGCCTGATTCGGCATCCATTCGCCTCATGCGTGAAGATGATCTGGGTCGAGTGCTGGAATGGCGAAATGATCCCAGCGTTCGCGAGCACATGCTCCAGCCGCACGAGATTGGTCGGGACGAGCACCGATGCTGGTACGAGGCTGCGTCCAGGGATGCATCGCGAGGTCTGCTGGTGGTTGAGGAGGGCTCCCAGGGTATTGGCTTCGTCCAGTTCACCGGACTCGGGGCCGATGCCGCCGCGTCCTGGGGTTTTTACGTGGCGCCGGGAGCCCCGCGTGGTTCCGGCAGGAAGCTGGGGAGGCTGGCCCTGGCCTATGCCTTCGAGACGCTTGGCCTGCGCAAGGTTTGTGGTGAGGTTATTGCCAGCAACGCTGCGTCGATCGGCTTTCACAAGTCAATGGGCTTCCAGCAGGAAGGCCTGTTGCGCGAGCAATACAAGGTCGGCGCGAGCTACGTAGATGTGATCTGCTTTGGATTGCTCCGCCGCGAATGGCTGGCGGCAGTCGGGAATTGAGGATTTAACAGGATGACCGGTATCGAAATCGCAGGCCAACGCATCGGGGAAGGCAACTCCCCCTTCGTGATTGCCGAGCTTTCCGCGAATCACAACGGCAAGCTCGAGACCGCGCTGAAGATAATTGAAGAGGCCAAGCGCGCGGGCGCCGATGCCGTGAAGCTGCAGACCTACAAGCCAGATACGATCACGCTCGCATCGGATCACGAGGACTTCCGGATTCATGGCGGCTTGTGGGATGGCCGCACCCTGTACGACCTCTATCAAGAAGCGCACATGCCCTGGGAATGGCACGCGCCTCTGTTCCAACGTGCGCGTGAGGTGGGCATCACGATTTTCAGCTCTCCCTTCGATGCCACCGCCGTGGACCTGCTGGAATCCCTGGGGGCACCTGCCTACAAGATCGCCTCGTTTGAAGCAGTGGACCTGCCGTTGATCCGATACGTGGCCGCTACTGGCAAGCCGATGATCATTTCCACGGGTATGGCCGATGAAGCGGAGATCCAGGAAGCCATTGACGCCGCGCGGGCGGGTGGTTGCACCCAACTGGCCATCCTGCATTGCGTGAGCGGTTACCCGGCGCCGGCAGCGGAGTACAACCTGCGCACGATCCCGGACATGATCGGCCGCTTCGGCGTTCCAACGGGCTTGTCTGACCACACGCTGGACAACACCACGGCCATCGCGGCGGTGGCAATGGGTGCGTGCATCATCGAAAAGCACTTCACGCTGGACCGCAATGGGGGTGGCCCGGATGACAGCTTCTCGCTTGAGCCGGCAGACCTTGCGGCATTGTGTCGCGATGCGCGCACGGCTTGGGAGGCGATGGGAAAGGTAGACTACAGCCGCAAGCCCAGCGAACAGGCCAATCTGAAGTTCCGCAGGTCGCTGTATTTCGTCAAAGACCTGTCGGCGGGCGATGTGGTGGGCGCAGATGCGGTGCGAAGTGTGCGCCCCGGGTATGGCGCGGCGCCGAAGCTTATCGACCAGGTCATCGGCAGCCGGGTGCGTCGGGATGTCCGTGCCTGCACACCAGTCAATCTGGAGGACCTCGTGCGATGAAGCGCGATAGCGTCTCGCCATTGCATGTCAAGGACGCGCGCTACTACCTGCAGCGCATCCTGGGCTTCTACCAAGGTAACTTCCGCAACTACGGGCTGCGCGGCGTCCTGCGTGTGAGTGCCGCCCTGGCCATGACCTTGCTCCGTCCTGTAACGGTGCGGGTCGGGCCTACGGACCGCTACTGCCCCTGCTGCGGTTGGAGAGGCAGTCGTTTCATGCCATTTCTTGCGACCGGGTACATCGTGTTCAACACGCTGTGTCCTTCATGCGCGAGTTCGCCAAGGCACCGGGCGCACCGGATCTTTTACGAGCAAAGGCTGCAGTTTTCCCAGCGGAGCGGTCGCCTGCTGTACTTCGCTCCGGAGCGCAATCTGCTCTATTTCAGGGAAAACCCGGGTCTCGAGGTCAAGACCTCGAGCTATCCCGATGGCGACACCGATTTCCACATTGACATCATGGCCATGCCATTCCCGGACAATGCGTGGGATTACATCGTCTGTCACCGAGTGATCGAACATCTGCCCGATGATCGCGCCGGCATGCGCGAGTTTTTCCGAGTCCTCAAGCCGGGTGGGTTCGCGGTGATCTCCGTGCCCATCGACAGCAGCGCGCAGGCCACGATCGAGTACGGCGAACCCAATCCGTTGGAGAACGATCACTACTACTACCATGGCATGGATTTCATTAGCCGGATTCCCTCTGAATTCAAAGTCGAATCGCACCGGTTCTCGGAGACATTTTCCCGGGAAGAGCACCGCCAACTGGGATTGATTGAAGACTTCATCTTCGTCTGTCGGAAGGAGCCTCCAACCGACGTTGCAAGCCAATGACTCCGAACCCCGTCCCGTCCAGTTCTGCCTCCGAATCTCCCGGCTTGGGTGCGATCAAGCGCGCGGCTTGGTCCTTAGTCTCGATTGGCCTGTTTGTGCCCGGCTTGCTGGTGCATGCGCTGGGCGGTCCCACGCCGCGGGTTTCCTTCCACGCCATGCGCAGGCTGTACGGACCAACCCACGGGCTGCTGAATCGCCTTGCATTGGCATTGGCGCGCTGGCGGCGGCCGGTTGGAGCGCTGGTCCCGGTCTCCGGGTTCCTGGGCACAATTACGCCTGCTCAGATTCAATCATTGGTCCAGCGCATCGACCTGGAAGGCTATGCGGTTTTCGAGCAGATGCTTCCCGAGACCATGTGCGATGCGTTGCTGGAGTTTGCCCGTACGACACCCTGCAGGGCAATGGGCGAAAAGGATGCCGGAATATATGCCGAGGCGGATGCCCGAGCACTTCGATATGACTTTCCCGAGCAAAGCATCGTCGCCTGCCCGGAGGCTTGCCAGGTCGCGTTCGACGGCACGTTGGCGGCGATAGCGGCGGCCTATTTTCGTTGCTCGCCGGTCTACGATTTTACCGCGATGTGGTGGACGACCGGTTCTGGCGAAAAGAACTATTCGACGGCCGCCCAGGAATTCCATTTCGACATGGACCGTTTCGTCTTCCTCAAGTTTTTCGTCTACCTCACGGACGTGAGCCTGGAAAGTGGTCCGCACGTTTTCGTGGCTGGCTCGCACAAGAACAAGCCGGCCGGGCTCAGCGATCCTGTTCGTTTCACTGACGGTCAGGTTGAGTCCGCCTACCCGCCGGATGCCATACGCAGGATCTGTGGTCCGCGGGGCACCATATTTGCCGCCGACACCAGCGGCATCCACAAGGGATTGCCGGTAATCTCAGGCCACAGGCTGGCGCTGCAGGTGGAATTCACGCTGGACAAGTTTGGACAGACCTATCCCGGTCCTGTTCTTTCCGAAACGGTGCTTGGGCAGGCGGGTATTCCGCTTCCCCTGGACCCACGAATCTACCCAGATTGCGAAGTGCGACGCGATGCGTGAGCTCGGCGCAATCGCAAGGCAAACTGATTTCTTATCCAGATAAAGGCGCAGGCAGGAAAACCAGACATGGCCAAGAGACCTTCTAGAAATTTTGCCAGCAGCTTCTTCGGCGGAATCGGAGCGGTGTTCCGGGCGATTCGCACGGACTTGCGCCGGTCGGTGGCCGTGAATACCACGCTGTTCTTTGTCCGCGCGTTCTACTTTTGCACTCTCAGGTCACGCTTGCGAACCATCGAGGCGGACGACGCCTTTCCGGTAACGGTGAAGCACAATCTGCGCATGTTGTGGAAGAAGCTGAACCGGATGCTCCTGCTAATCAGCCCGCTGTCCGTCCTGGAGCAGGCGGACAAGAATGCCAAGATACTGGTCATTGGACCCCGGAACGAGTGGGACCTGTTCCTGCTCAAGCAGGCCGGCTTCCAGTTTGACAACTGCGTCGGCTTGGATTTGATCAGCTATTCACCAAGGATATTGCTCGGCGACATGCATGCGATGCCCTTTGAAGAAGGCCAATTCGATATTGTTCTCTGCGGATGGACTCTGTCGTACAGCGCGAACCCGGCGTTGGCGGCTCGGGAAATCGCCAGGGTCTGCAAGAAGTCCGGGATCGTGGGAGTAAGTGTCGAATATGCCACGGCCGATGAAGCGGGAGAGAAGGAGGCGACTGGCGGCTACCTGATTCGAGACGCGCGACTCGACAAGCGGGTGAATTCGACGGCCGAAATTCTTTCACTATTCCCCGGGCACGGGGCGGTTTACTTTGACCACGACGCACCGTTGAAACGCAGCGTCCCACGTGACCCAATGCCGTCGAATTGTGCGGTGCTTTTTGAAAATGCCTGAGGGCTGAAGTTTGCGGGTTAGTGCGATGCGCCTGGCGTCGCAACGGCGCGCAAGAAGCTGGCCAGTGTTCCTCCGAGCGATTGCCAGGAGGGAATCGGCAGATCGGGCAGGACTGGACGACGGGAAAGGACCTCCAGTTTTTGCTGAAGGCTTTCGATGCTCTCGGGGTCGTACAGGCACTCAGGGTAGTCGCTGAGCAAGTCGAGCATCGCACCCACCCCCGCGACCGCGACTGGAACCTGGCACGCCAGGCTCTCGTAAAGTTTCTGGGGAAAGCAGTAGCGACCGAAAGCCGAGTCCCGGTTTCCAATCACGGAAATGTCGAATGCCGGCAGCAGATGAGGCACGTCGGCCGAGGGCAGCAGTCCCAAATAATGAATTCGATCCGAATCGGGAATGGTCAGCGAGTGATGCACGGGACCAGCAAGCACGAGGTGCACATCGGATCGGTCCCGGGACAACCTCATGAAGGCTTCGATCAGGAAGTCGGTACCGCGTCCACGCGACAGGGCTCCTGCGGTACCGATAAGGAGCGCATCGGCTGGCAACCCGAAACGCTGGCGACTGGCCTGCTTGTCCGCAGGCATGAAGACGCCAGGTGGTATTGCATTTTCTATGGTCGCGATGTGCCCCTGATAGCGATATCGTTCGCGCACCATGCGCGCCAATGGGGAACTCACACAAGTCACCCCGTCCGCGGCGTGTATGGCACGGCGCAGGGCAAATTTGACGCCCGGGACATGCGAAGAAGGATAGCCCTCGAAATTATCGTACAGGTCTATCACCAGCCTGGTGCCCAGGCGGCGTGCAGCTGCAGCTCCAAGCACGGCATGCGGCACATCGGAGCAAGCCCAGATCACATGCGGCTGAAACTCCCGGTCGATTCGGCCGAGCTCGCGCCAATAGTTGGCAGGGCCGAGCGGAAGCAGGCGGTGCAAATTCAGCGAGTTCCAGATGACAGCATTCTGATCATCGGTGCGGTCCTGGGTTAGGCCTTCTGGGCGCCTTCGATAACTCAGGCACAGTCCCTGCGTCGTCACGCCACAAGCGCCCAGCGCCAAGGGCAACTCCCGGAATCGCCCGTACCGGTCATCTATCAGGTCCCGCGCCATGTACTGGCGCTTGCTCAGCACCAAGACCCGGAGCGGTTCGCCACTGGCAGCCTTGTTGTTTCCGTTCGGCACGCGCTCAGTGTCCCGATCCGAACCGTCGTGACAGCGGCCCCAGCATTGCCTTGGCCGTCCTCACAGCGGCGCTGTCATCCAGATATGTGCCAAAGATCCGGCCGCGATGCAGCTGGTCGGCCTGGTAATGGTGATAGGGCTGGCCGAGATTGGACCAGAAGGCACCGTACGCCAATGTCCTGTCTTGCTCGCAGACGATGGGCGCGCGCAAGAACGCGCTTACCTGCGCGGCATCGCCTGCCTTCGTGCTGACACCCAAACGGTCGTAGTACGAGCGCGAAAACAGCAAGGAAGGCCGACCCCAGTAGGTGGCCTCGATGCCGACGGTCGAGCCATAGGAACAAACCACCTTGGAGCGCTCGATCAATGCGTAGCTGTCGGTCGGGTCTTCGGGCCCGAGGACCAGCGCGCCCGGCAGTTCGAGCGAGGCCCACTTGCGGCGGTCCGATCGCCCCTTTAGGGCAATATGGGGATGGACCCGGACGCAGAGTCGGGTTCCGGCCATGGACTGCACGGCATCGGCCACGGCGCGGATGGCACCCAGTTGGCTCGGGTAGTCCTTGTTCACCATGCTGTCGCCGATGGACAGCAGTTCGTCTTCAGAGGAGGTGAAGAAGGTCACCCAGTCACCTGGTGCATTCATTTCCTCCGGCAGCCGGCCCACGGTTTGCCGGGTTGTGAAGGAATGCCAGCTCCGTTCCACGCGGCTCCGTCGGGACTCAAAGAAATCCCTGGCGATGGCTTCTTCCGCGGGTGTCCAGCGCTGCAGCATCTGGTCCTGAATCCGATCCACATCATGAGGCGTGCAGGCAGTTATCCAATAATGGTCCTTGTCGCGCCCACGTTCATGGATACGCCAGGCAACGCCGAGTGACTCAGCCGCGCGCATCACCGCGCGAGTGGTGGCGAAGCGGCCGTTGAAGAACAGCACTTCGCTCGGCTGGAACTCGTTGATAAGGTCGCGCACCTTGTCATACACCAGGATGGACGCCTCGACAAAGCGGCGGAGCATGCGGCCGTGTCGCGCGGGCGAGATGTCGGAGGCGCGCAGTAGCGAAGCGGTCGAGCTGATCGCGCCCCAGCCAATGTCACGGAAAGATCCGTAGCTCAGTTGCTTGACGTCTTCCAGGCTACGGCAGTTCGCGAGCAGCTTGCGTGCCGCAGAACGGGCCTGCGCTCGGGTGCGACGAGCGTAGCCCGGACGCAGGCAGGGAACGCCGCGGGCCTGCAGGATATCCTGCGAGCGCCGGATCCGGATCTTGGGAAGATTGATAAGAGCGTGACTAGCACTTTGGTCTTCGCAGATCGGCAAGCCATCGCGCAGATTGCAGTACAGGACATCTTCGCCCGACTCGTGCCGGTCGTAGGCGATTTCCATGGCCGTCTCGATGTGCGGCTTCCAGGTGATGGTTTCGACGACAAGGAGCATGCGCTGGGTGGTCCTGGATGTCCTGCTTCGCCAGCCCGATCAGGCGGGGGAAACTTCGCTGGTGGTCCGACGGTCGACGCGAATCACGCGGTCGCAGTATTGCAGGGTGTTCAGTCGGTGGGTAACGATCAGGATGGTCTTGCTGCCGTGCAGGGCATTGATCGCTTGCATCACGCCGCTCTCCGTGTCCGCGTCAAGAGAGCTGGTAGCCTCATCGAGGACCAGGATGCCCGGGTTGTGATACAGCGCGCGGGCAATGCCTATCCGCTGCCGTTGGCCACCTGACAAACGCACGCCGCGCTCTCCGACGACAGTATCGAGGCCAGCAGGCAATTGGCTGACGAATTCGTCAAGCTGCGATGCCGCGATCGCCTGGCACACGGCGGCCTCGTCGATCTGTTCGTCCGTAAGGCCCAGCGCAATATTCCTGCGGATGCTGTCGTCGGTGAGGAAGATAGCTTGCGGCACATAGCCGATCTGGTCCTGCCAGCCACGCAGGTCCTCGTGGATATCCACGTTATCGGCGCAGATCTTCCCCCGATCCAGCGGCAGCAGTCCCAGCAGAGCGTCGACGAGCGTGCTCTTGCCCGCTCCGCTGCCACCAATAAAGCCGACCGTGGTTCCCTTGGCAATCACGAAGCTTACGTTCTCGATCGCACACGCTTCGGATTCGGCATAGCGTACGGCAACGTCCCGGACCTCGATTTCGTGCTGGAACGCGGCCGACTGTGGCTTGGCCATCGCCGGCGCAAGGACGGGCTCGTTCAATTCTTCGTGCAAGGTGTCAATGATGGGTATGGAGTAACGCAAGTACTGCAGCGATCCCAGGATGCGATTGAGCGATGGAATCAGGCGAAACGCAGCGGCGGCAAACATGCCGATGGTGGGAATCAGGGTGCTGATCGGCTTGCCTTGCCAAAGCAGGGTCAATACCAAGACGACCATGCCCAGGACTGCCAGCAACTCCAGCCACAGCCTCGGTAAGGCTTGAAGAGTGGCTTGGTACTGACCAATCCTGGCGCTGGCCTCGTTGTGGATCGTGTATTGGCCAATCGCGCCTTGTTCGCGGCCCAGCAGCTTCAGTTCCTTGGCGCCGCCGAGGGCCTGCTGCATGTAGCGAATGCGCTTCTCCTCATGGATCTGCTTGGCATTACCGGCGCGACGGATTCCTCGGCGGGTAGCCCGGTTGAAGGTATATCCGAATATTGCGATAAAACCTGCGGCAATCAGCGCGGCGACAGGCTCCACCCACAGCAACAGCAACGCGATGCCAGCCAGCACCAGCGTTTCAGTCGCCAGAATCAATACGGCGACCAGGCCGGTGAGCGTCAATTCATTGGTCGCGTTGACCACGTTCTTGACGAGTTCGGAGGAGTTGCGCAAGAGGTGGAACGGGTAAGGCTTGTACAGGTATCCGACAAAAAGCCGGCGTGACAACTCTGCCTGCACGCCATACACGAAGCGCATTTGCCGTGACGTCACGAATCCGACGTAAAAGCATTTCAGGGTGAATACTGCCGCTACGGCTGCCATGCCGGAAATCACCAACTGGTTCCGGTCAGTCAGGCCGGCCATGACCAGCAAATGCGAAAGAGCGGGGAATCGCGATCCCAGGTCGTCCTGGGACAGCAGCATGATCGCGGGTACCACCAAGCCAATACCGAGCGTTTCGAGCACCATGCCGCCTAGCATGAGAAACACCAGCGCGATGGCGGCGCGCCTCTGTTCCGCGGTGAACAAGCTGATGAGCTTGGCGATGGCAGCAATCATGAATTTTGGCTGGCGCTTGGCGCAGCGCAGTTCTCGGCGTGGGCTACCCGCGGATTATCACCCAAGATCAGAAGCGGAAACAGCGCCGTCGTCCCGCTTGCTGCGCAGCTGAAAGCGCTTCAGCCACTGCAGGGCTATACCGATAGCCGAGACCACAAGCAGCATCTGGAATGGCCGGTAGGAGATCGAGTATCTGGGTTCTGCCTGGAGAATTGCATGCACCAAGGTGGCATAGACGCAGAATGCGGCCACCAATACTGGCGCCGGGTTTGCGTTCCGCAGGCGGCGCAGGGGCAGCAGGTAAGCAAGCGCAGCGAGGGCGGACAGTCCGAAAATGACCGGATTCAGTAATCGCAAGCCTTGCTTGAGTCCGTGCAGGATCGGATTTGTCTCCAGCGGAGAATGCTCGGTAGTCTGGAAATAGACGTCGCCATAACCGATCCGGATATCCCAGTCCCAAAGCAGGTAGGGCTTGCCCACGTACCAGCGCGCGTAAGCGAGAGGATCGGTTTCCATGCGTTGGGCCATTGCCGCCAAGCCCAGGCGGGGAGAGGTGGCCAGCAGGTTCTGCTCGGCTTCGATCTTGCGCATGATGTCCGCAGCCACAGGATCGAGTCGGCGGAAGACATAGGCCTGGTGCATGGTGGGCCAGGACCCCTGTACAAAGTTGATGGTGGCCCGGCCGGGCTTGTGCTGGTCGGGCAGGTCCAATCCGCGCCAAGACCAGCCGGCGGCAACCAAGGCCGGAACGAGCAACAGGCTCAGCGCCAGCGGACGGGCACGCCGCCAAAGCACCAGCGCCATGATCGGTGGAAACAGCAATGTGATCGGATTGACCAGATACGCCGCTGCGAAAGCCGAACCGGCAAACAGGGCCCAATTGCGACCGCCACTCCTGGCCGCGACCGCAGTGGACCAGGACGCGAGCATCAAAATCGCCCCAAACACCAGTTCAGACAGCAGCGCGCCGGTGGCCGCAATATGGTGCGGCCAAATAGCGACCAGCAGGCCCGCTGCCAGCGTGGCACCTCGGGACAGCCAGAAACGACCCAAGGCCATGGCCAAAAGCACGGTCAGCGAACCGAGCACGACCTGAGCTTGCAGGGCGAGTGAATACCAGTCATCGCCATCCGGTCGCAGGGCCATCATCGCGCTGAGGAACACGGGAAAGCCCGGGCCCCGGAAGTCGTCTGGTGTCAGCGGACCGGTGCCCGGTGCCACAGAGGAAAATACACCGGAGTGAAGCAGGTTCTGGGCGTAGTAGACGTAGTGCGTGATGTCGCCCTGAATCGGAAACTTCACGTCGGTCATCAGCACGAACTGTTCGCGCAACAGTAGCGCCAACAGGACTATAACGGCCGCAAGCCAGAGAAACTTCCTGTGCGGCAGTGCTTCGATGCTGCCACTCACTGCCGTGCCCTCGCTAGCCGGGCCTCGAGTGCTGCCGCAGACGCTTCGTTCTGCCCGAGGCGACCAAGGTGGCGAATCTCGGCGATCTGGGCACGGGCCTCGTCGTGTCTGCCCACAACGATAAGCAGCTTGGTCAGGTTGATCCGGTATTGCGCGGTCTTGGGCTTGAGTCTCACAGCGTCCCGCCACAGCGAGAGCGCAAGCCGGGTATCCCCAAGCGTGTTGAGCACGTAACTGCCGTATATGTTGAACAGTTCGGCATTGTCGCCATGGGTCAGCGCTGCGGCGAACAAGCGCAACATCTGTCCGGGCGGAAACTTGCAGTCTCCGGAATTGGCGCAATCAACCATCTTGCCCAAGGCAGACAAAGGCTGGGGACCGACAGGCTGGTGCTCAAGCTTCTCGGCGAAATCTGTCCACCAGTCGTCGCGGAAGGGCTGGCCGGTGTGGGCGGCCAGCAACAGTGCCGCCTGGGTAGGCAAGACGGAGCTGCCTGGCACGCGCCTGGCGTCCTCGAGGGCGACCCTGGCGGGCTCGAGATAGGGCGAGTCGTGGCGATAGCCGGAAAGGATCATCAGCGTGCGCGCCTTTTCGTAAGTCGCTCGGGGCGACTGAGGGTGTTTGTTGGCCTCAGCCACTACAAAGCGCAAGGGATCATGCCACTCCTGGGCGCGTGCCCAGGTTCCGCCGGCAAACAATGCCAGCACCGCGAACGCCGTAAGCCGGCTGGCAAAACGTGCCGTCTGGCCGCTGGGCAGAAGGAAGAACAGGTCCGTCAGGATCAGGCAAACGCCCAAGCTGGCGAAATAGTTACGATGCTCGAACACCAGCTCCAGTGGAATGACCGTGGCCGTCAACAGCTGAGCTGTGAAAAACCACGCCAGGCCCAGGCTCAGTACCGGACGCTGCTGCCTTACGAGTACCGCACAGGCCGCAATACCGCAAAGGCCGAGTATTGAAGTCAAGGTGGATGCCGGGAGGAGCAGGCCTCGGGAAACCACGTAGTCGTCGTGGTAGAGACCCATCTGGTTGAGGTTGGGTAACAGCGACCAGCGCAAGTAGTCGAGTACAACCCGTGATTCGGTGAGCAGGCGTTCGGCAAGCGTGAAATTCCTGCCGCTGTAGGCGCCCGGGTCCAAGACGACAGGGAGCAGCCACGCGAGGCCGACCACCGCAGGCAACAGCAACAGGAGAGCAAAGCTCCACAGTACTGGTCTGCTGCGTCCGCCGGCGGCAGACCGGAAATTGAACACCAGCCACTCGATGGCGAAGGCGTAGACGGGCAGTAGCACGGCTGACTCCTTGGCCAGCAATCCCAGGGCCGGAAATAGCGTGAGCGCCAGCAGCATCTGCGGCCAGCCACCAGAGCCCGCCAGCTGTCTCTGCCGCCCAAGTATGTAAAGCCAGAGACCGACAAACACAAAGGTGTGGCTCAGGCTTTCCATTCGCTGGACTACGTACAGGACGGCCGTGAAGTTGATGGGATGAATCGCCCACAACGCCGCCGCAAACAGGGCGGCTGACTCAGTTGACTGCGGAAGTATCGAGGGAAAGCGCTCTTTACAGGCAAGCAGCAGCTGCCGGACAAGCCCGAATACCAACAGGGCATTGAATGCATGCAGGCAGACATTGGTCAGCTTCATCGGCCAGGGGTCCTGGCCGGTGAAATAGTGATTCAAGCCGAAACTCAGCATCGCCAAGGGGCGCTGCAGGTCGCTGGCCGACGACGAAAAAGCTGCCCCCATCCACTCCCGCCAGACATTGTGGGTTACGTGTACGCGGGCGTTTTCGACGATGTTTGGGAAGTCGTCAAATATGTAACCGCCGCCGAGGCCGGGCCAATAGACCAGGAAGACGGCGAGTGCGATGGCAAGAAGGCCAAGCAGCAGGGGCCAAATTGAAGGTTTGAGCGCTTCCGCGCCCTCCGAGGGCAGGGAAGTCGTCACTGCGCGCGCCCTGTCGATTGCTGAAGGGAGCGGAGCTCAGCGGCCCGGAGCTCAACTTCCAGCTCGTCCGCCTGCTTGTGATACTGCCCAAGAATTCCAAGATTTCGGAGCAAGGCGATCTCCCGGCGCGCTTCTGCAAAGTTGCCGAGGCCCGTACTGAGCATGGCGAGGTTGATGTGGAATTGCGGGTTGCGCGGGCCCTGGGCTGCGCTGTCGCGCCAGAGTCGCGTCGCCAGCGGTACATCCTTGAGCACGTACAGCGCGTACTTGCCGTAAATACTCAGGACACCCGCATCAGTCCCTTTGGCGAGCGCCACTTCGAAAAGCGACAGCATCTGTTCGCGCGGGAAGTCGCAAACCTCTTCTACGGCGCAGTTGCTCAAGGCGATCAGGGAGACGCGGTTCTCGGTGTTCAGGGGCTGGGCACGAAGCCTGTCGCGAAACTCGTCCCACCACCGATCCGGCATCGGAGCGCCGGTTCGCGCGGCGAACATGAGGCTGGCCTGGAGAGGAAGCAAACCGCTCCCGGGCGCCTGCCGCGCGGCATCGAGCGCCGCCCAGGTCCTGCCGACATAGGGCGAATCGGCGCGGTACTGGGTGAGGTCGATCAGCTGGCCCGCAAGGTTATAGGTGGCGCGTGGTGACCGGGGGTGCTTGGCCGCCTCGCTCATCGCAAAACGCAAGGGGCTGCTCCACTCCAGGGCCCTGAGATGGGTGACAACTGTAAACATCGCCAGCAGTCCGAGCGCAATCGCCGTGGTTGCCGTGCGCTTGTTGGCGATGGGCTTCACCAGCAAAAAGTCCGTCAACACCAGGCAGATGCCGAAGGAGGCAAAGTAATTGCGGTGCTCGAACACGAGTTCCAGTGGAATGATGGTTGCCGTCAAGACCTGGGCCGCAAGGAACCAGAAAATCCCCAGTGAGGCCAAGGGGCGCTGCGCCCTTAACCGCCAAGCTGCGACTAGCAACAGGGGAATCGCGATCAACGCCAACAATGTGGACGGTGGGCTGAGCAGTCCCTTTGAAACTACATAGTCATCGTGGAAAAGGCTGAGCTGGCCGAGATCGGGTACCAAAGTCCAATGCAGGTAGTCGAGCACGACCCGTGATTCGGTGAGCAAGCGCTCGCCGAGATTGAAGTTGCGTGCCGACATCGCACCCTTTGCCAGGGCTTTGGGTAGGTATTTGGCAATGCCAAGCGCGCCAGGCAGGAAGAGCACTACGGCGAACAATGCCCGGAGGCTTCGATCCCCGCCACGGCCGGCGATCCGGAAATGGAACAGACACAGTTCCAGGCAGAAAGCGTAAATCGGCAGTAGCACGGCTGACTCTTTGGCCAGTACACCGGCTGCGGTACAGCCGACAAGGCCGAACAACACGAGGGCCCAACCAGGGCGCCCCTCAAGCTGACGGCAGCGACCAACCGCGTACATCAACAGTCCCGCAAATACGAACACGTGGCAGAGACTTTCCATTCTCTGCACCACATAAAGCACCGCCATCAGGTTGATCGGGTGCAGGCACCAAAGCGAAGCAGCGAAGAGGGCAGCCCAGTTGAGATGCCTGCGGTCCAGGCCGGGCGCGCTTGCGCGCAGCAATTGCCTCGCCAATGCGAACACCAAAGCGCCGTTGAGCAAATGGATGCTCAGGTTGGTTAGCTTCATGGGCCATGGATCCAGCCCGGTAAAGTAGTGGTTCAAGGCAAAGCTGAACATCGACAGCGGTCGTTGCAAGGGGCCGGAGGGCGTCGAAAATGTGGCGACCACCCAGTCGCGCCAGTCCAGGGTGGTCACCCGCAAGGCCGGGTTTTCCACGAGATTGGGCATGTCGTCAAAAATGAAACCGCCGGACAGCCCGGGCCAGTAGACCCATAGGGCCAACGCCAACAGGGCGATGGCTGCTACCCACAGGTTGCGGGAGCGTGTGCGGTACACCTGCGCGGCAGTCGCAGTCATGGCTTGTCTCTCGCCGGATCGTCGGCCGGCCGGGATTGATCGAGGCGCTCCTGGATTCTGGTCCGCAGGGTAGTCATTTCGTGCGGCCAGTACGCTTGAGCATCCAGAAGTTTCGCATGAAGCCTGCGCATGCCGGCCGCTGGTCTCGCCACCCTGCCTTTGACCGACTCGTACTGGTCAAGATGCGCGAGCGCCTGCTCGAAGTAGTTGGCCTCGGCCAACTGCGAGGCCTGTCTGGCGGCTACATCCGGCGAGGGTCGTGCGATCAGCGCGGCATTGAAGTGGGCAAGGGCCGCGTCCGGATCCCGCTCATGGATGGACAGCAGCGCGAACACAGGTTCAATTTCCTCATTGCGAAAGGTGGGCACGGCCACGCGTGGATTTTCCAGGGCAGCGTTCAACCAAGACCTTGCCAGGGGCAAGCTCAAGCCGGGGCATTGGCCGCTGGCGTGGTCTTCGATCAGCCGACTCATCCAGGGGTTGATGAATCGCAGTCCCCCCGGGGCCGTGCGCAAGGTGGCAGACAACCTCGAATCCAGCGTCGGCGGGAAGGTGGACTGGCTGCAGGCCACCGCTACATAGGCGAATCCCAGTTGCAGGTCGTCAGGGCGCTTCGACCACGCCGCATCCAGTTGGCGCAGCGCCTTGCCAACATGCCCTGCATTGGCCTCGGCCATGGCTGAAGTGGCCTGCGCACGGGATGACGCGGGATTGGTGGCGGACCAAGTGGCGGCCAGTTGCTGCGCATTTCCCCACAGTAGGGCGCGTTGATAGGTCGTGACCGCAAGGATCGCGACAATAAGCAATGCCAGAGTGACACGCGGCCAGGGTAGCGGTGCTTGTGCGACAAGCATGCGCGCCAAAGGCCAGAACAGGAGCAGGGCCGGTAGGTAGTTGCGGTGTTCGTAGTAGAGCTCAAGAGGAATGGTGCTTGATTCGAGCAGGTGCCCGGCAAAAAAGAACAGCAAGGCCGCGGCAAGCGCGGGATAACGGCGCCGGACGGCCAGTGACAGCGCGAGCATTGCCACCACGGCCATCGCGGCGAACAACGTGGACAAGGGTTGCAGCCAGCCCGTGGAGACTGGGTAGTTGTCGTTGAACAGTCCGCTGGAAACCGAACGCGGAACGAACAGCAGGCGCAGGTAATCAACCAGTACGCGGGGTTCGGTCATCACCCGCTCACCGATGCTCCAGTCCCGATTGCCCGGAACCGAGTTCCAGGACACCAGGTAGTTGGCGACATAGGCAATCAGCAGGACGCTCGGCAGGACCATCACGAGAAGCTTCACCTTCCCCAAGCGCCGGGACGCTGCGGACGACAAGCGAGCACGCCCGGCGAAGACGGTGCTCTCCACTGTCCAGGCGAGTAGGGGCAGCAGTAGCCCATTGGCCTTGCTCAGCAAGCCGAGCAAAGTGCCGATGACCAGGCCTGCCACCATCAACCACGTGCCCGAGCGGCCGTCGGAGTGTTGGAAGCGCCGCCGTCCGGCGCAATAAGCAAGCAAGCCGCACAGCACCCAGGTCGCCGGCAGCATGGCCTCACGTTGCACGGCATACAGGGTTGTGGATACGAACAGGGGGTGGAGCAACCAGCAGGCGCTTGCCAGCAACGCCGCCAAGTCCCCGCGCAGGCTTGGGCCGTCCAGCGCTTCGCCCAGCCGTTTCAGCAAGGCGTACAGAAGAGCGCCATTGACCAGGTGCAGCGCCAGGTTGAGGCGCAGGAAACCCGCCGGGTTATTCGGCCAGTCATCGGCATTCAAGAGGAAGCTGGCGAGCGATAGCGGCCGGCCGAGCGGATCGGCGGTGCCCGAACTCAGGTAGCGCAGCAGGCTGGCGGCGTTGTCCAGCGGGCCGAAGTGGCCAAGGGCATCGAGATTCGCGAAGTCGTCGAACAGGAAGGCACCGGACAGGCCCGGTGAGTAGACGGCCCAAGCCAGCGCACACACGAGGGCCAGCAGCAGTCGTGGACTCGGGAGCGGCGGTGGATAGCTATGCATACATGCCACATATTCCCAAAAAAAAGGACCGCACAAGGCGGTCCTTTTCTTGAACCACAGCGCCTAGCTTACTGGCAGGTGCAGCTGCTCGGGCACCACTTCTGCGGCAGGCCGGAGGTGGCGTCAGCCTTGCAGTGCCACTCGATGCTGCCGGCGTTCGGAATGGCCGAGAACTGCAGGTACATACCCGACAGCTTGGCATTGGCCTTGGCGCCATCGTAGTAAGCCTGGATGATGCCGGTGGTGGTCGAGGCGATGTTGACCGAGCTCACGTACTCGCCCTTGATCGACTGCGACTGGGCGATGCCGGCCGAGACGTTCGACGGCGGGAAGTAGCCGCGGTTGTTGTAGAACTCGCCCACGGCGGTCTTGACGCCGTCCACGAGGGACGAACCTTCCGAGACCTGCGAACGAATCACGTAGTCCTGGTACTGCGAGATGGCGATGGCGGCCAGGATCGCGATGATGGCGACCACGATCATCAGTTCGATGAGGGTAAAGCCTTGCTGGTTCTTCATTGTGTATCCCCTAGGGTTGTTGTGTTCACGTACGGCTAGCGACAGCGTTCCAGTCCTTCGGTCATCCGATCGCTGCGAACGTGCGGTAGTAGCATTGCACTATCCATGCCAACAAAGCTAGTCCCGGAACGCGAGAATCGGGTCACAAAACCCCGCATTGACAGGCACTTGCCGGGGGTAGGGGTGTAATCAATACCAACTAGTGTCAGTTAGTGACACTGAGCGTCAGTCTGCCCTGGTCTCGGGGGCCGCGATGCTGGCCTGGTAATGCAGGTTGATTCGCCAGGCGGCCGCAAGCACCAGGCCCAGCAGCACGATCCACCAGTAGTCCGTTGCGAGGTTCGCCGCAGTGCAGGCGCTGCTGCGCCCGCAGTGCGCGAGGTACCACAAGGCCAGCTTCATGCGGACGAGGGCCATCAGCCCGGCCAGGCCCGCGAAGACGGTGGTGCCGATCGCCAGGAAACGGATTTCGATTCGGCCCAAGCCAGCCATGCTCATTCCATCTCGAGTTTTTTGAGCTTGTAGCGCAGCGCCCGGAAGGTAATGCCCAGTTGGGCGGCCGCCTTGGTCTTGTTGTAGCGGCAGGCTTCCAGCGCGCGCTGGATGGATTCACGCTCGATCTGCTCCAAGGCATCGGGCAAGGCGCCCCCTGCGACCGCGTGGCTGCCGGAGAGCAATGCGGAGGCGCTGTGGTTGTTGGCCGAATGCTCGTTCGAAGGCAGACTGAGGTCGGCGACGCCGATCTGGGCGCCATCGCACATGGCCACCGCGCGCTCCAGGATGTTCTCCAACTCGCGCACATTGCCCGGGAAGGCATACGCCTGCAGCGCCTGCTTGGCGGCGTCCGAGAGCGGCGGAAGTGATTCGCCCAGTTCACCGGCCAGGCGTGCCAGAACCGCTTCAGCAATCGGCAGGATGTCCTCGCGGCGTTCGCGCAGGGCCGGCACCGGAAGTTCGATGACATTGATGCGGTAGTACAGGTCGTGGCGGAACTTGCCGTCCTCCACCAGCTTGCCGAGGTTCTTGTGGGTCGCCGACAGGATGCGCACGTCGAGCGGAATCTCGGTCGAGGCGCCAACGGGACGCACGTTCTTTTCCTGGATGACGCGCAGCAGTTTCACCTGCAAGTGCAAGGGAAGTTCGGCGACTTCGTCCAGGAACAGGGTGCCGCCGTTGGCGGTCTGGAACAGTCCTTCCTTGTCGGCGTGGGCGCCGGTGAAGCTGCCCTTCTTGTGGCCGAACAATTCGCTTTCCATCAGCTCGGACGGGATGGCGCCGCAGTTCACCGGCACGAAGGGGCCGTTGCTGCGCGGGCCTTGTTCGTGGATGAGGCGCGCCACCAGTTCCTTGCCGACGCCCGATTCGCCGGCGATGTACACCGGCGCCTGGCTGCGCGCCAGCTTGGCAATGGTGCCGCGCAACTGCTGCATGCGCGCCGAGTCACCGACCAGGCGGATGCCCGCAGGCTGTTGCGCCTTGCGCTGTTCGCCCAGGTCGAGCGCGTTTTGCACCAGGCGCCGCAGCACACTGAGATCCACGGGCTTGGTGACGAAGTCGAACGCGCCGGCCTTCAGCGCATCCACGGCGGCTTCGACATTGCCGTACGCGGTGATCATCGCCACCGGTACGTCCGGGTAGCGCTGGCTGATATGGCTGACCAGGTCCAGGCCGCTGCCATCCGGCAAGCGCATGTCCGTCAGGCACAGGTCGTATTTGTTCGCCGCGAGCTGTGCGCGGCCGGAGGCTACGTCGGCCGCGGTGTCCACGCGCAGGCCCATGCGACCCAAGGTGAGCACCAGGAGTTCGCGGATATCGCGTTCGTCGTCGATGACCAGGGCGCTACGGGGATTCGGCATGCTGTTTGCGGGGCTGGGGGGCAGAGTGACTTTACCAGCTTCAACCCGCGGCGGGTTTCAAGCCTTCCCATAGGCCCTGAGAGCTGGGCAGGGTGATGCGGAAACAACTGCCTCCCGCGGCCACCGGTTCATAGCTGAGCACGCTCTGGTTCGCCTCGCAAAGTTGCCGGGCGATATACAGGCCCAGGCCGGTGCCGTGCGAACTGGTGGTGAAGAAGGGGTCGAAGATCTGGCTGGCCACGCGCGGCGGAATGCCGGGGCCGCGGTCGATGACCTCGACAATGGGCGAGCCGGTGGCGCTGTCACGGCGCACCGCGACCGTAACCTTGGCCGGCTGGCCCGGCTGGCGGCCATAGGTCAGGGCGTTCTGTACCAGTACGGTAAGCACTTGGTGCAACTGCTGCCGGTCGGCCAGAGCTACGACGCGTACGCCCGGGTCGGTGGCGGCCAGTACATCGGTCTCCAGGGGATGGCTTTCGCGGTAGTCGCTGACGAACTGGCGGCTGAAGGCCACCAGCTCCAGGCTTTCGGTCTGCGATCGCTCCTGCCGTGCCAGGCCCAGGATGTTCTGGACGATGCCATTCATGCGCGTGCACTGGGCATGGATGATTTCCAGCAGGCGACGATCGGTTTCCTTCAGGTCGGTGGACTCTTCGAGCAACTGCGTGGAGTAGTTGATGGCGGCGAGCGGGTTGCGGATCTCGTGGGCGATGCTGGCGGACAGGCGGCCCAGCGTGAACAGCGTCAGCTCCTCGGCGCGGCCGGAATACACGCGGGTGTCGTCGAGGAAGATCAGGAACAGCTTGTCGGTCAGGCTGAGCGAGACGAAGCGCGGCAGTACTTCGGCGCCGCCTTCGAAGAAGGTCATGGCGGCGGGGGCTTCGAATTTGCCCTGGCGCCATTCCCACAGCGCCTTGTGCAGGTCCGCGGACACCTCGAGCAGGTCCTTGCTCTGGTGCGTGGAACTGCCGATGAGGGCCCAGGCGGCTTCGTTGGAGAGGCGAATGCGGTGGCCGCCGTCCACCACCAGTACGCCGGTGCGCATGCGCCGGATGACCAGTTCGTTGAGCTCGCTGAGATTGGCGAGGTCTTCGCCGCGCTTGCTGGCGAGCGCCTCGCTGGCGCTCATCTGCCGGCGCAGTTGCTGGCAGAGCAGGGCGGTGCCGAGATAGGTAATGGAGAACATGGTGGCTTCGGCCGCGGTACGCGGCTCGCCGTAGGGCACCATGCGGTTGTAGAAATATTCGGCCAGCAGCACCAGCGCGGCGGCAACGGCAAATCCGATGCTCATGCCCGGCGTAAGGATCAACGCGGCCGCGCCGATGTTGAAGACCATGAACATGGCCAGGCCGGACTCACCGCCGTTCATGACGATCAGGGCTATTCCCCAGACCGCAAGGTCAAATACCAGGCCGATGGCGGCTTGCCGGCGCAGTCCGAACTGCGACTGCCGGCTGGTGTAAAGCAGCAGCACGCCGACCACGAAGTAAGCCAGCGTGGCCGCCTGCAACAGGTCCGGGTGGCGGATATAGGCCATGGTCTGGCCCAGCGGCGTAAACGCCACGATGCCCAGGATGCCCGCTTCCAGCACCCGGAACAGGGCGAAGAAGTACAGCTCGCGGTGCTGCAGGGAGACCGTGGCTGGTGGGCTGGGCGGCATTGGGGGGCTCGGGCCGGGCAGGGGTGCGCCGCCCATCCTAACCCGTGTGCTTTTGCCTTTGCCCGGCGCGGTGCGAGACAATGCGCCCCCCGAGGCCGTCCCCGGCCCCCGCGCGTTCCGCGCCCCGATCGAGATCGCTGCATGAATTTCCACGAATATCAGGCCAAACAGCTGTTCGCCGAGGTCGGCATCCCGGTGCCCGCCGGGCGCGTTGCCCGCACTCCCACCGAGGCGGCCGAAGCGGCCAAGGCCATCGGCGGCCACCATTGGGTGGTGAAGGCGCAGATCCACGCTGGCGGCCGCGGCAAGGCCGGCGGCGTGAAGCTGGTGAAGACCGTGGACGCGGTGCGCGATGCCGCCAAGGCGATGCTGGGCACCGGCATGGAGACCTACCAGAGCGCCGGACGTGCGCTGCCGGTGGATTGCGTGCTGGTGACCGAAGCCACCGACATCGTGAAAGAGCTCTACATCTCGATGCTGGTGGACCGCGCCACCAAGTCGGTGACCTTCATCTGCTCCGCCGAAGGCGGCGTGGAAATTGAAAAGACCGCCGAGACCAATCCCGACGCCATCCACGTCGTGAACGTGGATTACGTGCAGGGCCTGCAGCCCTACCAGTGCCGCAAGATCGGCTTCGCGATGGACCTGTCGCCGAAGAACGTGAACCAGCTGACCAAGATCATGCAGGGCATGTACAAGCTGTTCAACGACTACGACCTGTCGCTGATCGAGCTCAACCCGCTGGCCATGGTGGCCCACGGCGACCTGATGGCCCTGGACGGCAAGATCAATTCCGACGACAACGCCGCCTTCCGCCAGCCCAAGCTGCAGGCGATGCGCGATATCGCCCAGGAAGACCACACCGAAGTGCTGGCCAGCAAGTACGACCTGAACTACGTGACCATGGACGGCGATATCGGCTGCATGGTGAACGGCGCTGGCCTGGCCATGGCGACGATGGACGTGATTTCGCTCAACGGCGGTTCGCCGGCGAACTTCCTGGACGTGGGCGGTGGCGCCACCAAGGAACGCGTGTCGGAAGCGTTCAAGCTGATCCTGTCCTCGGACAAGGTGAAGGCGATTTTCGTGAACATTTTCGGTGGCATCGTCCGCTGCGACATGATCGCCGAGGGCATCATCGAGGCGGTGAAGGAAGTGGACGTGAAGGTGCCGGTGATCGTGCGCCTGGAAGGCACCAACGTGGACAAGGGCAAGGAGTTGCTGCGCAACTCCGGGCTCGCGATCACCGCCGCCGATGACATCAACGATGGCGCCCGCAAGGCCGTGGCCGCCGCCAAGGAAGCCGCATGAGCGTTCTGGTCAACAAGAAAACCAAGGTGATCGTGCAGGGTTTCACCGGCACGCAGGGCACTTTCCACGCCGAGCAGATGCTCGACTACGGCACCAAGGTCGTCGGTGGCGTGACTCCCGGCAAGGGTGGTAGCCAGCACCTGGGCCTGCCCGTGTTCGACACCGTGCAGGACGCGGTGGATGAAACCGGCGCCGACGCCAGCGTGATCTACGTGCCGCCGCCGTTCGCGGCCGATGCCATTCTTGAAGCCGCCGATGCCGGCATTCGTGTCATCGTCTGCATTACCGAAGGCATTCCGGTGCTGGACATGCTGCGCGTGAAGAATGCGCTCAAGTCCTACGAGGACGTGGTGCTGATCGGGCCGAACTGTCCGGGCATCATCACCCCCGGAGAGTGCAAGATCGGCATCATGCCTGGCCATATCCACAAGCCCGGCAAGATCGCCATCGTCTCGCGCTCCGGCACCCTGACCTATGAAGCGGTCAAGCAGACTACCGACGCCGGCCTCGGCCAGAGCACGGTGATCGGCATTGGCGGCGACCCGATGCAGGGCATGAACTTCATCGACTGCCTGCGCCTGTTTCAAGATGATGAGCAAACTGAAGGCATCATCATGGTCGGCGAAATCGGCGGCAGCGCCGAGGAAGAGGCGGCCGACTTCATCGCCGAATATGTGACCAAGCCGGTGGTGGGTTTCATCGCCGGCGCCAGCGCCCCGGAAGGCAAGCGCATGGGTCATGCCGGCGCCATCGCCAGCGGTGGCAAGGGCACGGCGAAGGGCAAGTTCGCGGCGCTGGAAGCGGCGGGCGTCACCACGGTTCGTTCGCCCGGCGACTTGGGCAAGGCGATCGCGGAGCGGCTGAAAGCCAAGGCCTGAGGGCCGCGCCATGGCTGCCCCGATCCGGATCGCGCTGGCCCAGTTCGATTTCCCGGTCGGGGATATCGCCGGCAACGCGCGCCGGATCCTTGAGTTGATCGAACAGGCGCGCGATGTCCAGCGTGCCGACCTGGTGCTGTTCCCCGAACTCGCACTCTCCGGCTACCCGCCGGAGGACCTACTGTTGCGCCCGGCCTTCTTGGCCGACTGCGAAGCCGCGATGCAGGCCATCGCCGCGCAGGTGCAGGGCATTGTCGCGGTGGTCGGCTGGCCGCAAGCCGTGGGGCCGGTGGTGTTCAATGCCGCCAGCGTGCTGCGCGACGGCGCCATCGAAACCACCTACCACAAGCGCGAATTGCCCAATTACGCGGTGTTCGACGAGCGCCGCTATTTCAGCGCGGACACCGATGCCTGCGTGTTCGACGTCAACGGCGTGACGGTGGGCTTGGTGATCTGTGAGGACCTCTGGTTCCCCGAGCCGTTGGCGCAAACGGTGGCGCTCGGCGCACAACTGCTGGTGGTGCCGAACGCTTCGCCCTTCGAACGCGGCAAGTCCGAGCAACGCGATGCGCTGCTGGCCGACCGCGTGCGCGAGTCGCGCATCGGCATTGCCTACTTGAACGTGGTGGGCGGGCAGGACGAACTGGTGTTCGACGGCGCGTCCGACCTCGCTGACGGCGATGGCTTCGTGCATCCCGCTGCGCATGCCTTCGCCGACATGCTGCTGGTGGCGGACTACGACGCCGACGCGAAGAAATTCACGCGCATCGAATGGCCCAGCGGCGGCGACGAATGCCACGAGGCGCTGGCCTGGCAGGCGATCGTGCGCGGCATCCGCGACTACTGCGGCAAGAACGGCTTCAAGGATGCCTGGCTGGGCTTGTCTGGCGGCGTGGACTCCGCGCTGGTGCTGGCGCTGGCCGCCGAGGCGCTGGGGCCGGAGCATGTGACCGCAGTGCGCCTGCCTTCGCGCTACACCGCCGGCATCAGCAATGACCTGGCAGATGAACAAGCGCGCCATTTGGGCGTGCGCATCGAGACCGTGCCGATCGCGCCGCCCTTCGAAGGCTTCCTGTCGGCGCTGGCTCCGATCTTCGCCGGCAAGCCCGCCGATGTGGCCGAGGAAAACCTGCAGTCGCGCTGTCGCGGCGCCCTGCTGATGGCGATGGCCAACAAGTTCGGTGGCCTGCTGCTGACCACTGGCAACAAGAGTGAATACGCGGTGGGCTACGCCACAGTGTATGGCGACATGTGCGGTGGTTTCGCGCCGATCAAGGATCTGTACAAGACCGAGGTCTACGCGCTTTGCGCCTGGCGCAATGCCCAGCCGGGCGGCCCGGTGATTCCCGAGGGCGTGATCACCCGCGCGCCTTCGGCGGAGCTGCGCGAAAACCAGACGGACCAGGATTCGCTGCCGCCGTATGAGGTGCTCGACGGAATCCTGTCGCGCTACGTGGACCAGGAACGCTCGCCGGCCGAAATCATCGCCGAAGGTTTCGACTCGGCCACGGTGGCGCGCGTGCTCAAGCTCGTGCGCATCAGCGAGTGGAAGCGCCGCCAGGCGGCACCGGGGCCGAAGCTCTCACGCCGCGCCTTCGGGCGCGAGCGCCGCTATCCCATCACCTCCGGCTACCAAGACTAGTCCCGGCCGCCCACCGGCTTAGTTGTTCAGCTCGCCCTTGAACGGGTTCAGGCGCCGCAACACGCCCTTCTTCGGCGGATATTCGCCGCTGAAATACGGGTGGTCCGGGGCGTTGAGCTTGAGCACCGCGGTGGCATCGTCGGCCAGCTGCTTCTGGCCCAGGGCCGTGTAGGAAGCGGCCATCAGGGCGACGGCATCGGACTGGTATTCCGAGCGCGGGTAGGTTTCCACCAGGTACTTGCCGCGCGCGGCAGCCGCCACCCAGGCGCCGCGACGGTAATAGTACAGGCCGACATTGAGTTCAGCGCGGGCCAGCTGGTTGCGCAGGTAGACCATGCGCTGGCGCGCATCTTGGGCGTAGACGCTGTTCGGATAGCGGCTGATGACTTCACTGAAGTCGGCCAGGCTCTGGGTCGGGCCGTTCAGGTCGCGTGCCGAGACATCGGTGCGGGCCAGGCGCGTCAGCAGGCTGACGTTGCGATCGAAGTTGATGACCGCCTTCAGGTAATAGGCGTAATCAATATGGGCGTGGCGCGGATAGGTGCGGATGAAGCGGTCGATCGCCGAGGTGGCGTCTTCGGGCTTGCCCATCTTGTAGAGGGCGTAGGCGCCTTCCAGCTGGGACTGTTCGGCGTAGGCGCCGAAGGGGAAGCGGGCGACGAGGCGGGTGTAGTAGCGATTGGACTCGCTGTAGTCCCCTTCCTTCATGTTCTTGTTGGCCGTCTCGTACAACTGCTCGACCGGCAGGGTCTCGGTCTTGTCGGCAGTCTTCTTGCCGAGCCAGCCGCCAACGGTCTTGCAGGCGGGCAGGGCCAGCGCGAGCGCCAGCAGGAGGGTGAGTCGCACTAGTCCGGAAGAGCGGATCATCAGCGGGGTTGCCTGGGCGGGTGGGACAAGAGTGAGGGATAATACCGCATGAACCCAAAAATGACCCCCGCCGGTGACCCGGCCGACTTGCCGGATGGCCCGGATTCAGAGGACGCCGAGTTCGAGTTGCAGGAAGCCGCCGTGCCCCTGTCGCTGGCCGGCAAGCGTTTCGACCAGGCTTTGGCCGAGATGTTCCCGGATTTTTCCCGGTCCCGCCTGAGCGAGTGGATCAAGTCCGGCGATGCGCTGCTGGACGGCCAGCCGGCCCGGCCGCGCGACCCGGTCCGGGGCGGTGAAACGGTCAGCGTGAACCTGCGCACCGAAGTCGAAACCACCTCCGTTGCCGAAAATATTCCGCTGGACCTGGTCTACCAGGACGCCGATGTGCTGGTGATCAACAAGCCCGCGGGCCTGGTGGTGCACCCGGGCGCGGGCAACCCGCGCGGCACCCTGGTCAATGCCCTGCTGCATTTCGACGCGCGCCTGGCCGAGTTGCCGCGTGCCGGCATCGTCCACCGCTTGGACAAGGACACTTCGGGCCTTATGGTGGTCGCGCGTTCGCTGCGCGCCCACGCCGGCCTGATCGAACAATTGTCCGGTCGCGAGGTGCATCGCCAATACCTGGCAGTGGTGGTGGGCCCGATGATCGCCGGCAGCACGGTGAATGCACCGATCGGCCGCCACGCCACCGACCGCGTACGCCAGGCTGTGGTGAAGCAGGGCCAGGGCCGCGAGGCGATCACCCACTACCGCGTGCGCGAACGATTCCGTGCCCACACCCTGGTGGAGTGCCGCCTGGAAACCGGGCGTACGCACCAGATCCGCGTGCACATGGCGCATGCCAAGCACCCGCTGGTGGGCGACCCCTTGTACGGCGGTTCCTTCAAGCTGCCCAAGGCCGCCACCCCGGAACTCACCGAGATGTTGCGCGGCTTCAAGCGCCAGGCCCTGCATGCCGAGAAGCTCAGCTTCCGGCACCCGGTGACGGACGAGGAAATCAGCACCGAAGCCGCCATGCCCGCTGACATGCAGGCGCTGGTGGCGGTGCTGCGTGCCGACACGGCGGCGTTCAAGGGCTGACCCGTGTCCGCATCGCAACTGCCTGCCGAATGGCCCGCGCCGGCGAACGTGCGCGCGTTCACCACGCTGCGCAGTGCGCCGGGCGTTTCGGTGAAGCCCTTCGACCGCTTCAACCTGGGCCTGCGCTGCGGCGAGGATGAAGGACTGGTGCGCGAAAACCGGCGCCGCCTGCGCGCGGGGCTGCCGTCCGAGCCGGTGTGGTTGCAGCAGGTGCACGGCGTCCACGTGCATCGCGTGGAGTCCGCTCCGAATGCCGCCGCCCGCGCCGAACCGGTGGCCGATGCCAGCGTGACGTCCTTGCCCGGCGTGGTGCTGTCGGTGTTGACCGCCGATTGCCTGCCGGCGCTTTTCTGCAATCGCGCCGGCACCGAAGTGGGCGCCGCGCATGCGGGCTGGCGCGGCCTGGCCGCGGGCGTGCTGGAAGCGACGGTGGCGGCGATGTCATCGCCCGCCGAAGACCTGATGGTGTGGCTGGGGCCGGCGGCAGGGCCGCAGGCTTATGAAATTGGCGAAGACGTCTACAAGGCCTTTGTGGATCGGGATGCCGGCGCCGCGCAGGCCTTCGTGCCGACCCGGCTGGGTCACTGGAAGGTCGACCTGTACGCGCTGGCGCGTCGCCGCCTGGCGGCGGTGGGCGTGGAGCAGGTGTTCGGCGGCGAGGCCTGCAGCATCAGCGACGCCTCACGCTTCTACTCGCACCGGCGCGATGGCCGCGGCGGCCGGATGGCTTCGCTGATCTGGTGCTGAGGCCTAAAGCAGGCCGGCCGCGCGGGCCAAACCCAACTGACGATCGGCCACGGCCTTGATGCGCGCGTAAGCCGGCGCGAAGCAGGGCTGCTTGCGCAAGTCAATCAGGTCGCGGTCGGCCAGGAGCACCGGGTGTTGTGCGAAGAATCCTTCGGACGCGGCGGCATCGAGGTCGGCACAGGCTTTGTCGTATTCGCCAAGCAGGGTGTAGGCGTAGACGCGCGAGAAGCCCACACCGGCGTTGCCAGGGCGGGGACGATCGAGGGTTTCTGCGATCGCGAAGCGCAGCAGCGCCTGCGCCTGTTCGCGGCGGCCTAGGCCAAGCAGGGCCGAGGCCACGTCGTCGGCGTCGAACAGGTTGGCGAGCTCCGGCTTCCCCAGCGGTTGCGCCAGCAAGGCGGGGAAAGCCGTGCGATAGATCTCGAGAGCTTCGCTGTTCTTGCCTGACTGACGCAGCATCAACGCCGTCTGCCAGGGCGCGGGGTGCGCCTGGCTTTCCACGGCGCGCTGGGCACGCTTGAAGTCGCGTTCGAGCAGGGCCATCAGGAAATCGAAGTCCGGCCGCCAATCTTCGTGCCCAACCAGCCCGTCCAAGGCGTTCGCGCAAGCTTTGGACTCAGCCAGGGCGCCGGCGGCGAGCAGGATCATGCAGCGTTCGCCGCGCGCGCGAATCGAGGACGGATCGGCGGCGATGCGCTGATCGGCGGCGCGCAGGGTGCCGACCAGGTCATTGCGCATGCGCGCGATGTTCGCCTTCAGGGCATAGCCCGGCGCGAACTGCGGGTAGTTGGCGATGAGCTCGTCGCAGATGCGTTCGGCTTCGGCAATCTTGCCGGTACCCAGGTAGATGCTCGCCAGCTCGCTGCGGATGACCGGTGCCAGGGGATCGAGCTTGACCGCCTTCTGCAGCATGGGCACGGCGCGCTCGGGCTGGCCGCGGTCGTAGGCAAGGAACTCGGCATACCACTGCCAGCCGGTGGCGTAGTTCGGTGCCATCTGCAGGCCGCGCTGGAAGGCGCGATCGGCGGCGACCGGGTCGCTGCTCTGCAGGCTGCCGGCCTGGGCAACATGGGCCTCGCCCAATTCCGGGTCCAGGGCAAGGGCGCGACGGATGTGCTCTTCCAGTTCCTTGTACTGGTCCGGACCCAGGCTGGCGTGCGACTTGAGCAGGAGCAAGGCATTGGCGGCGCCGGCATGGGCGCGGGCATAGTCGGGGTCAATTCTGATGGCGCGCTGGAAATGCGCCAGGGCCGCGCGCAGGTCATCCACCCGGCGCAATGGCAGCAGGGCATTGCCCTTGAGGTATTCCTGGTAGGCGGCGACGTTTTCGGTGCGGCGTGTCGTGAGCCGGCGGCGATCGTCCTGCGCCAGCGCACCCTGCAAGGCGGTGACCACCTCAGTGGCGACTTCATCCTGGATCTTGAAGACATCGGCCAGCTTGCGGTCGTACTTGTTCGACCACAGGTTGGCGCCGTCGCTGCTGCGCACCAGCTGCACGGTGATGCGCACTTGGTCGCCAGATTGCTGGACGCTGCCGCTCAGCAGGTGCGCCACACCCAGGGCCTTGCCGATGTCGCGTGCGTCCATCTCCTTGCCCTTGAAGGCAAAGGACGAGCTGCGGGCGATGACACGCAGGTCGGGGACGCGCGCGAGCATGTCCAGCGTGGTTTCGGCAAGGCCGTCGGAGAAATATTCGTTCTCGGCCTTGCCGCTGAGGTTGGCCAGAGGCAGCACGGCGATGCTGCGATCGGACTGCGCCGCCTGCGCGGCTGTCGCATCGGCAACGGCCGCGGATTTGCCGAGGTCGGGCTGCGAGTGCTTCCACGCGAACCATCCGCCCACGGACAGCGCCAATACCGCAATCAACGCGTACAGCGGCGCGCGTGTTCTTGCCTTGATCGGCGCGAGCGCGAGCGCGACCGTGGCCGCGGGCGTAGTGCCGGCCAAGGCCGCGTCCAACATTCGTGCCGCGGCGGCGCCGTCCTGCGGGCGCTGGTTCGGGTCCTTGGCCATCAGCGCGTCCACCAGCGGCTGGTAGCGCGACAGCGCATCGGGCAATCTCGGCAGCGGCCCGCTGATGTGCTGCATGCCGATGCTCCAGCCGTCCGTGCCTTGGTAGGGCAGGTGGCCGGAGAGCAGCTGGAACAGCAGCACGCCCAGGCTGTACAGGTCGGAACGACCGTCCAGTGCCTTGCCCTGCAGCTGCTCCGGACTCATGTAATGCGGCGTGCCCAGGGTGATGCCTTCCTGGGTCATGGCGCTGCCCGCATCGGTGGTGCGGGCGATGCCGAAGTCGGCCAGCGCGGCCGAGCCGTCGGCGCGGCGCAGGATGTTTTCGGGCTTGATGTCACGGTGGATCACGCCCTGCGTGTGCGCGTGGCCCAGGGCCAGGGCGATGTCACGGGCGGCGGCGAGGGCTTCGGCAGGCGAGATCGCGCCTGCGGGCAGCGTGTCCCCCGGCAGGAACTCCATGGCCAGGTAGGGCTGGCCCTCGTGTATGCCGACTTCATGGATGCCGACGATGTGCCGGTGTACCAGGCGGGCGGCGGTGCGTGCTTCGCGCATGAAGCGCTCGGCGGCGCCGGGGTCCTGGGCCAGACGCGGCGCCAGCAGTTTCAGCGCCACCTCGCGGCCCAGCGACTCCTGCACCGCCAGGTACACGGTGGCCATGCCGCCCTGCCCGAGGACTCGGACGATGCGATAGCCGGGAATGTCGGGCGGCAGGGGGCTGGACATAGGCCAGAGCATACCCAATTGACTTGAATCAGGTGGATTGGCCCTCCATTTCTGCAGCATAGGCGCACGGCGCCCCCTGATTACGGAACCCGTCACCATGCGAATGGACAAACTGACCTCGCGCTTCCAACAGGCCCTGGGCGACGCCCAGTCCCTGGCCGTGGGCCGCGACCACAACCTGATCGAACCCGCGCACCTCCTGTTCGCCTTGCTCGAACAGAAGGGCGGCAGCACGCGTCCGATGCTGGCCCAGGCCGGCGTGAACGTGGCCACGTTGCGCCAGCGTCTTTCCGAGGCCTTGGACAAGCTGCCGAGAGTTTCCGGGCAAGAGGGCAATATCAGCGTCGGCAACGAGCTGGCGCGGCTGCTGAACCTGACCGACAAGCTGGCGCAGGATCGTGGCGACGCCTTTATCGCCAGCGAGCTTTTTGTTCTGGCGGCCTTGGAAGACAAGGGCGCCGCCGGCCAGGCCCTGAAGGCCGCGGGCGCGAACAAGGCGGCGATCGAGAAGGCCATCGAAGGCCTGCGCGGAGGCGAAAAAGTGCAAGACGAGAATGCCGAAGAGAACCGCCAGGCCCTGGAAAAATATTGCATTGACCTGACCGAGCGTGCCGAGAAGGGCAAGCTTGACCCCGTGGTCGGCCGCGACGAGGAAATCCGCCGCACCATCCAGGTGCTGCAGCGGCGCACCAAGAACAACCCGGTGCTGATTGGCGAGCCCGGCGTCGGCAAGACCGCCATCGTCGAAGGCCTGGCCCAGCGCATCGTCAATGGCGAGGTGCCCGAAGGCCTGCGCAGCCGGCGCGTGCTGTCGCTGGACATGGGCGCGTTGATTGCCGGTGCCAAGTTCCGCGGCGAGTTCGAGGAGCGCCTGAAGGCGGTGCTCAATGATCTTTCGAAGCAGGAAGGCAATGTCATCCTGTTCATTGACGAACTGCACACCATGGTCGGCGCGGGCAAGGCCGAAGGTTCCATGGATGCCGGCAATATGCTCAAGCCGGCGCTGGCGCGCGGCGAGCTGCATTGCATCGGCGCCACCACGCTGGACGAATACCGCAAGTACGTCGAGAAGGACGCGGCGCTGGAGCGGCGCTTCCAGAAGGTGTTCGTGGGCGAGCCCTCGGTCGAGGACACGATTGCCATCCTGCGCGGCCTGAAGGAGCGCTACGCGGTGCACCATGGCGTGGAGATCACCGACCCGGCCATCGTCGCCGCGGCCACCTTGTCGCACCGCTACATCGCCGATCGCCAGTTGCCCGACAAGGCCATCGACCTGATGGACGAGGCGGCTTCGCGCATCCGCATGGAAATCGACTCCAAGCCCGAGGAGATGGACCGCAAGGAGCGGCGCCTGATCCAGCTCAAGATCCAGCGCGAGGCGCTGAAGAAGGAGAAGGATTCCGAGTCCAAGCAGCGCCTGGCCGATCTTGAAACCGAGATCGAGCGCCTGGAGCGCGAGTTCAACGACCTCGAGGAAATCTGGAAGGCCGAGAAGGCCACGCTGACGGGCGCCACGAAAATCAAGGAGCAGATCGAAGCGGCGCGCCTGGAACTCGAGGCCGCCCACCGTCGCCAGGACTTCGCCAAGATGAGCGAAATCCAGTACGGCCGCATTCCCGAACTCGAGAAGCAGCTGACCACGGCGCAGGAAGCCGAGACCAAGGGCTTCAAGCTGCTGCAGGACAAGGTGACGGCGGAGGAAATCGCTGAAGTCGTGTCGCGCTGGACCGGCATTCCGGTCAGCAAGATGCTCGAGGGCGAGCGCGAGAAGTTGCTGCGCATGGAGAGCGAACTGCACAAGCGCGTGATAGGCCAGGACGAAGCCGTGAAGGCCGTGTCCGACGCCATCCGTCGTTCGCGCGCAGGGCTGTCAGACCCGAACCGGCCGAACGGCAGCTTCCTGTTCCTGGGCCCGACCGGCGTGGGCAAGACCGAGCTGTGCAAGGCCCTGGCCGAATTCCTGTTCGATTCCGGCGACGCCATGGTCCGCATTGATATGAGCGAGTTCATGGAAAAGCATTCCGTGGCCCGCCTGATCGGCGCGCCCCCGGGCTATGTCGGTTACGAGGAGGGCGGCTATCTGACCGAGGCCGTGCGCCGCCGCCCCTACAGCGTGATCCTGCTCGATGAAGTCGAGAAGGCGCATGCCGATGTCTTCAATGTGCTGCTGCAGGTGCTCGACGATGGCCGCCTGACCGACGGCCAGGGCCGTACGGTGGACTTCCGCAACACCGTGATCGTGATGACTTCGAACCTGGGCTCGCAGATGATCCAGGAAATAGCCGACCGCGATGACGCCAGCGAGGACGAACTCTATGGCCGCATGAAGGCCGCGGTGATGTCGTCCGTGCAGCAGCATTTCCGCCCGGAGTTCATCAATCGCCTGGACGACCTGGTGGTGTTCCACCCGCTGGGCGCGCAGCAGATCCAGGCCATCGCCAGGATCCAGACGGCGTATCTGGCCGGCCGCCTGGCCGATCGCCAGATCAAGCTGGAGATCAGCAACGGTGCGCTGGCCCTGCTCGGCAATATCGGCTTCGATCCGGTGTATGGCGCACGCCCGCTCAAGCGCGCCATCCAGCAGCAGTTGGAGAATCCGCTGGCGAACAAGATCCTGTCGGGTGAATTCGGCGCCGGCGACACCGTGGTGGTGGACACCGATGGCGTGGTGCTGACCTTCGCCAAGGCCTGAGCACTCACGGCCGCTGCACGGGCCGCTGGCGATGCTCTCGCCATGGCCCTGCAGATTGTCTGGTTCAAGCGCGACCTGCGCGTCGTTGACCACGCGCCTTTGGTGGCGGCAGCGGCGCGCGGGCCGGTGCTGCCCCTGTATATCGCCGAGCCTGAGCTCTGGCGCCAGCCCGATGCCAGTGGCCGGCAATGGTCGGTGCTGTCGGAAGCGCTGGCGGAATTGCGCGCCGCGCTCGCGGCGCGTGGCCAGGCCCTGGTGGTTCGCAGTGGCGACGCACTCGGTGTGTTGCATGAGCTGCACGCGCAGCACGGCATCGCGGCTGTCTGGTCGCATGAGGAAACCGGAAATGCCTGGACCTATGCCCGCGATCTGAGGGTCGCGGCCTGGTTGCGCGCACAGGGAATCGTCTGGCAGGAAATCGCGCCCGGCGGCGTGCAGCGCGGCCTGCGCCGGCGGTCACGCTGGGCCTCGGTGTGGGAGCAGCGCCTGGCGAGCCCGCCGCTGGCAGCGCCGGAGTTGGCACCCTTGGCGGGCGTGGAGATGGGCGCGCTTCCCAGCGCGGTTGATCTTGGCTTGCCCAACGATGCCTGCCCCGGCCGGCAACGCGGCGGGCGCTCGCGGGGTGAGCGCGCGTTGGCCAGTTTCCTCGCGGGCCGCGGCGCCGGCTATATGCGCGCCATGAGCAGCCCGCTGACCGCCGAGTCCGGTTGCTCGCGCCTGTCGGTGGCGCTGGCCACGGGCACGCTGTCGCTACGCGAGGTGGTGCATGCGCTGCGCGGCGCCCGCGCGAACGGCAGCCCGGTGCCGCCGCGCGACCTGGTCTCGCTGGACAAGCGCCTGCACTGGCATTGCCACTTCATCCAGAAGCTCGAAAGCGAACCGGAGATCGAACAGCGCAACATGCACCGCGGCTTCGACGGCATGCGCGAAAACGAGTTCGACCGCGAACGCTTCCATGCATGGGCGCGCGGTGAAACCGGCTGGCCCTTCGTGGATGCCTGCATGCGCAGCCTGCAGGCCATCGGCTGGATCAACTTCCGCATGCGCGCGATGCTGGTTTCCATCAGCAGTTACCAGTTATGGCTGCATTGGCAGGAGCCGGCCTGGCACCTGGCCCGCCTGTTCACCGACTACGAACCGGGCATCCACTATCCGCAGGTGCAGATGCAGGCCGGCGTCACCGGCATCAACATCCCGCGCATGTACAACCCGGTGAAACAGTCGCGCGACCAGGATCCGCGCGGCACCTTCATTCGCCGTTGGCTGCCGGAACTGGCCGCGGTAAGCGATGAATGGATCCACACGCCCTGGCTGATGGGCGGCGCCCAGCAACGCGCTGCGGGCCTGAAGCTGGGGCGCGACTATCCGTTGCCGGTGCGCGATCACGAGCAGGCCGCGCGCGAGGCGCGGGCGAAGCTGTCGGAATGGCGCAGGCGCCCGGGCATTCGCGAGCAGGCCCTGGAGGTATTGGCGCGCCATGGCAGTCGCGCGCGCCGCCCGAGCCAGCGGCGTCAGGCAGCGCCACGCGAAGTCGAGGTGATTGCGCCATCGCCCGCGCAGGGCGATTTGTTTTAGGCCGCTGCCGGGGCGCCGGGCGCCAGCACCATCTCTGCCATCGAATAGGCCAGCTCGCGTTCGGCCAGCACCGCGCCATCGGCGCCTTGCGCAAGCAGGTGGCGCATCTCGGCTTCGCTATGGGCACGCGCGAGGATGCTCATCTGCGGGTTGGCGGCGCGCAGGCGCTTGATCAGTTCGCCGGCTTCGAAGGCATTGGGAATGGCGATCAGCGCATGCGTGGCGGTTTGCGGGCGCAGTTCGGCAAGCTGCTCCGGGGATGCGGCATTGCCGCGCAGCGCGGCGATGCCGTCCTTGCGCGCCTGCAGCACCAGGTCGGCGTCGGCATCCATGATGATCAGCTTCATGCCGCGTTCGCGCAGCAGGCTCGCGAGCTGGCGGCCAACGCGGCCGTAGCCGACGACGATGGCATGTGCGCTGTCGGGCAGGGCCGGGCACTCGCCGATGACATCATCGGCGGGAATCGGCGTTTCACTGCGCCGCTGCCAGCGCAGCACCGCCGCGAACAGGAAGGGGTTGGCCACGATCGAGAGCAAGGCGCCGGCCAGGATCAGGTCGCGGCCATCGGCCGGCAGCACCGACAGTTCCACGCCCAGGCCGGCCAGGATGAAACTGAACTCGCCGATCTGCGCCAGGCTCGCCGAGATCGTCAGCGCGGTCTTGTTCGGGTGCCCGAACATGCGAACGATGGCGTAGGCCGCCGCCGACTTGCCGACGGTGATGATGGCGAACACCGCCAGCACCTGCCAGGGATGCGCCACCAGCACCTTCGGGTCGAACAGCATGCCCATGGACACGAAGAACAGCACTGCGAAGGCATCGCGCAGCGGCAGCGAATCGGCGGCCGCCTTGTGGCTGAGTTCGGATTCGTTGAGCAGCATGCCGGCGAAGAAGGCGCCCAGCGCGAAGGACACGCCGAACAATTTCGCCGAGCCGAAGGCCACTCCCAAGGCGATGGCGAGCACCGCGAGGGTGAACAGCTCGCGCATGCCGGTGCCTGCAACGCGTTCCAGCAACCAGGGAATCAGTCGTCGCCCCACAACCAGCATCAGCGCCACGAAGACGGTGAGCTTGCCAAGAGTCCAGGCCAAGGCAGCGAGCGTGTCGGATACATCCAGCGCCGCGTCCGGCTTCAGCGACTGCGCCAGCGCCGGCAGCAACACCAGGGCCAGCACCATCATCAGGTCTTCCACCACCAGCCAGCCGATGGCGATCTTGCCGCGGCGAGTGTCCAGCAAGCGCTGGTCTTCCAGCGCGCGCAACAGCACCACGGTGCTGGCCACCGACAGCGCAAGACCGAATACCAGCCCCGCCATCAAGCCCCAGCCCATCATCCAGGCCAGCGCGCCACCCAGCAGGGTCGCCACCGCGATCTGCGCGATCGCGCCGGGAATGGCGATGGCCTTCACCTGCATCAAATCCTTGAAGGAAAAATGGAGGCCCACGCCAAACATCAGCAAGATCACGCCGATTTCAGCCAACTCGCCAGCCAGCGCGCCATCGGCCACGAAGCCCGGAGTAAAGGGTCCAGCCACCACGCCGGCCAGCAGGTAGCCCACGATCGGCGAAAGCTTCAGCCGGTTCGCGGCCATGCCCAGCACAAAGGCCAGCACCAGGCCAACGGCGAGAATGGCGATGAGCGGAGTCTCGTGGGGCATGGCAATCCTGGGGGCGGTATCCCCCAATAGTGGGGGCGGGTTCGCCCTCAGGCAAATGCCCGGCACTATCGGCGCGCGCTGCGGCGCGCGTGGACCGCAGCGCCCGACTACTTCCCGCCCTGCACTACGGCGTAGTAGGACACGCTGCCGTCGAAGGCGTTCTGGCTGTCAATATCCAGCACGACGCCACCCTTGGCGATGCGCTCGCGAATCTCGTCGCCGGCATCGGTCAGGATGAAATCGCGCGATTGTGACTTGTCCCAGGTGGCCAGCCACAGGGTCTGGCCGCCCTGCTCGAACACCGAGATGGACAAGGGGTGCATGTCCTGGAGGTACAGGCCGGCGCTCTCGGCATAGATGGAAATCGTACGATCGAAGATCTTCATCTGGATCTCGGACGCGCCGCGGCCGACGAAGACCGGAAAGGTTTTGAGCTGGTCGCCGTCGGCATAGGCGTCCACCCGGACGATGTCGTTGTCTTGCTTGGTCGCGTCTTCGCGCATGCCCTTGAACATCTCCGGCGTGAGGAAGGCGCCGACGGTCTGCATGATCGGTTCCTTGGCCGGCGAGAAGGAAGCCGCGAACCAGGTCTTTCCGGCCGCTTGATAGGCGTCAATCACCTCGACCTGCGAACCGGTGGCGCCCATGGCTTGCCCCTTTTCGCGCAGGCCGGCTTCGTCCAGCTTCAGGAAGACCCGGGACAGCTGGTCCTTGGTGCGCTCGGGCGAGCCTTTCGGCATCTCGCTGTAGCGCTGCCAGATCGCCCCGATCACCGGCTTGCCCTTGTCCTCGGCCACGGTGATGTCCACCAGGCGCATGCCCTTGTCGAAGTGTTCGATGTTGGCCTTCGTGAAGTCGGCCTCGCTCATGCCGATGCGGCAGTCGGTGCCGAAGCCATCCGCCGCATGGCCAGGGCTGGCAGCGGCTAGCAGGATCAGGGCGGCGCAAAGCGCGTGGCGCGGGAACGGCATGGGTCGGACTCCGGTGTGGGTTATGGCGGCAGACATTGCGATCGCCGGCAAATATAACGAAGCAGTTCACGAACCGGGGTTGATGGCGGCCTCATTTCCCGACCCGGAGCGGCCCGGCGCCCGGGGCTGGTAGAATGCGGGTCCCATGATCGCCTTCAAGAATTTCGCCCTGCGGCGCGGCGAACGCCTGCTGCTGTCCAATGTCGACCTGACCCTGCACGCCGGCTGGCGCGTGGGCGTGATCGGTCGCAATGGCTGCGGCAAGTCCAGCCTGTTCGCCACCATCATGGGCGAGATCGAATCGGACCTGGGCAACCTGGACATGCCGACGCGGCTGCGCATCGCCAGCGTGGCGCAGGAAACCCCTTCGCTGCCGGACGCTGCCATTGATTTCGTGCTCAGCGGCGATGCCGAGGTGTATGAAGTGATCCGCGCCGAAGCCGCGGCCATGGATGCCGAGGACTACGACGCGGTTGCCGAAGCGCACCATCGCCTGGACGAATTGAACGGCTACGATGCCAGTGCCCGCGCCGGTCGCCTGCTGCATGGCTTGGGCTTTCCGGCCGACACGCATTCGCGCCCGGTGTCGTCCTTCTCCGGTGGCTGGCGCGTGCGCCTGAACCTGGCTCGCGCACTGATGAAGCCCTCGGACCTGCTGCTGCTGGACGAACCCACCAACCACCTCGACCTCGATGCCGTGTTGTGGCTTGAGCAGTGGCTGCTGAAGTACCCCGGCACCCTGATGCTGATCTCGCACGACCGCGAGTTTCTCGACGGCGTGTCCACCCACACCCTGCACCTGCACGAAGGCAAGGCCAAGCTCTACACCGGCGACTACACCAGCTTCGAGCGCCAGCGCGCCGAGCACCTGCGCCTGCAGCAGATCAACCACGAGAAGGTGCAGGCCGAGCGTGCGCACCTGCAGAGCTTCATTGACCGCTTCAAGGCCAAGGCCAGCAAGGCCAAGCAGGCGCAGTCACGCGTGAAGCGCCTGGCCAAGCTGGCCGACACCGAAGCCGTGCGCGCCGAGCGCGCTTTCCATATCAATTTCGCCGAACCGGCACGCCTGCCGCATTCGCTGATCCGCCTGAACCACGTGGACGCCGGCTATCCGCTGGAAGCGCCGGCGCAGGGCAATGTCACGATTCTTCATGACGTCGGCTTCGGCCTGGAAGCGGGCGATCGCGTCGGCCTGCTCGGCCCGAACGGCGCCGGCAAGTCCACCCTGGTGAAGACCCTGGTGGGCGAATTGAAGCTGCTCGCCGGCGAGCGGATATCCCACCCTGACCTGAAGCTCGGCTACTTCGCCCAGCACACGGTGGAAAGCCTGCACGAAGGCCAGACGCCGCTCTGGCACCTGAAGGAAATCGACCCGAACGCGGGCGAGCAGCAGCTGCGCAATTTCCTGGGCCAGTGGAACTTCGTCGGCGACCGCGCTTTCGAAAACGTCGATGGCTTCTCTGGTGGCGAGCGCGCGCGCCTGGCGCTGGCGCTGATCGCCTACCTCAAGCCCAATGTGCTGCTGCTCGACGAACCGACCAACCACCTGGACCTGGACATGCGCGAGGCCCTGGCCGAAGCGCTGAGCGATTTCCCCGGCGCCATCGTACTGGTGTCGCATGACCGCCATTTGATCGGCCTGGTCTGCGAAACCTTCTGGCGCGTGGCCGATGGCAAGGTTGAAGCCTTCGACGGCGACCTGGACGAATACGCCGCCTGGCTGCGCACCCGCAGCAACAAATCCGAGCGCGCGGAGAAGACGGAAAAGGCGGTGGCCAAGCCCACGCCCGCAGCGGCCAAGCCCGCGCGTTCCAAGCAGGCCATTGATGCCGCCGACAAGCGCATCCGCCAGATCGAATCGCGCCTGGCCACCTTGCAGTCCGAGGGCAAGCATATCGAGGACGAGCTCGCCAATCCGGCGGTGTACGCCAGCGATGGCGGCGGCGCGGTGGTCCGCCTGGCGCAGCGCCAGGGCGAACTGCAGAAGGAACGCGAGACGCTGGAAGCCGAATGGATGGCCCTGCTCGAGCAGGCCGAGGCTTGAAACCGTCGAATTCGCCTTAAATTGTTCCGGCGCCGGCCTGCCTTCGCCGCCATGAACCTTCGAGAGACCGTCATGCCCATCTACGCCTTCGAATGCGCCAGCTGCGGACACCAGTTCGAGCGCCTGCAGCGCCTGTCCGATGCCGATCCCACCGACTGCCCGAGCTGCGGCGCGCCGCAAGTGCGGCGGCAGTTGACCGCGCCGAGCTTTCGCCTGGCCGGCGGCGGCTGGTACGAGACCGACTTCAAGAAGGACGGCGACAAGAAGCGAAACCTCGCCGACAAGGGCGATGCGCCCGTCGCCAAGTCCGATGCCGGTGCCGACAAGAAGGCCGAGGCCAAGCCCGAAAGCAAACCGGCCGCCTCGTCGGCGGCCGGTTCTTCGGACAAGTCAGGCAGCTGATTTCAGCGCGATCCGAAGCGCCCGCGGCAGCCGTTGTTCACCCAGATGCTGCCGTCGCGATAACCCCAGGTGGAGCCTTCGATGCAGCGCTGGTCCGACAGTTGCTGGATCAGGTAGGGACGGCCATAGCGGCCCTGCCAGGCACAGGTCTGGTAGCGGCCGTCATTGCTGGAACAGGTGATGCTGTTGCCGGAATTGCCCGGGTAGCCGTTGTTGCCGCCATTCCAGTTGCTGTCCTCGAACCAGGCCCGGCAGCCGCGCGACACCCAGACCATGCCGCGTTCGTGGCCCCAACTGCGGCCCTCGACGCAGGCGTTCTGTGACAACTGGCGGCTGAGACGGGCGTCGCCGCGGAAACCGGTATTGCACTGCTGATAGCGCTCGTCCTTGCTTTCGCACAGCACCTGGCGCTGGTTACCGGGATTGCCCCAGTTAGGCCAGTTCTGGCGCCATTCGACGAAGCGACCGCGGCAGCCGTTGTCCACCCAGATCAGGCCGGGGCGCGAACCCCAATTGCGGCCCTCCACGCAGCGCGTGTCGGAAATCTGCTGCGACAGCCGGGCCGGGCCGCGGAAGGGCGAGCGGCACTCGCGGTACTGGCGGTTGACGCTGGTGCAGATGATTTCGCGCTGGTTCCAGCCGCTGCCCGGCGCGCGCCAGATGCCGCCGTTGCCGCCGTTGCCGCGCAGCGATTCGGACATGTCGGACCGGATGCGGCTGTAGGGCCAGCGTGAGTCGCGTACCTGGTCGAGGTAGTAGTCGAGTTGATCATCGGGAATGCTTCGGCCGCCGCTCTGGTCGCGGTATTCGCTCTCGATGGCCTGGATCTGGCTGTTCAGCGGCAGCTTGCCGATGTTTTCGGGGGCGTAGTTGGGGCCTTGTTTCTGGGCCGAGGCCGGCGTGGTGGCCGCGAGGGCCAGCAGCAGCGCGCACAGGGACAACAGACGGGGATAGGGGGAAGCAGGCATGGGCTACTCCGGGGCAGGGCCCTCCAGGGCCGGTCCTCGCCAGCTTATTCCCATTTCCCGGGCCCGGAGCGAGTCCCGGCCCGGGCCCGTCTCTGGCAAAATAGCGGGCTGATTCGGCCTGCGCGGCCCCCGGAGAGTTCCATGCGTACCCAGTATTGCGGCCTGGTGGGCGAAGCCCAGATCGGCCAGAGCGTCACCCTTTGCGGCTGGGCCGATGTCGCCCGCAACCTGGGCGGCGTCTGCTTCATTGACCTGCGCGACCATGAAGGCATCGTCCAGGTCGTCGCCGATCCGGCGCGCCCGGAGGTGTTCGCCGTTGCCGCTGAAGTGGGCTACGAGTACTGCCTGCGCGTCACCGGCACCGTGCGCGCGCGTGAAAGCGTCAACGAGCGCATCGCCACCGGCAAGGTCGAGGTCGTCGCCGAGTCCATCGAGATATTGAACAAGGCCGACAAGCTGCCGTTCTACTCGCACGAAACCCCGGGCGAGGACGTGCGCCTGAAGTACCGCTACCTCGACCTGCGCAACCCGGTGATGCAGAAGCGCATGCGCAAGCGCATCGCCCTGGTGCAGGCGCTGCGTCGCCACCTCGATGCCGCCGGCTTCCAGGACATAGAAACGCCGATCCTGACCAAGGCCACGCCGGAAGGCGCGCGCGACTACCTGGTGCCTTCGCGCGTGCATCCGGGCGAATTCTTCGCCCTGCCGCAGTCGCCGCAGTTGTTCAAGCAGTTGCTGATGATGGCCGGCATGGACCGCTACTACCAGATCGCGCGCTGCTTCCGCGACGAGGACCTGCGCGCCGACCGCCAGCCCGAATTCACCCAGCTCGACATGGAGTTCGCCTTCGTCACCGAGCGCGACATCCAGGACTATGTCGAGAAGCTCATCCGCGACGTGTTTGCGGAAGTGCAGGGCGTGCAACTGGCCGCCGAGTTCCCGCGCCTGACCTATGCCGAGGCCATGCGCCGCTACGGTTCGGACAAGCCGGACCTGCGCATCGCGCTGGAACTGACGGACGTGGCCGAGCTGGTGAAGACCTGCGAGTTCAAGGTCTTCACCGACTGGGCCAATAACCCCGAAGGCCGCGTGGCCGCGCTGCGCGTTCCCGGCGGTGCCGCGCTCTCACGCAAGCAGATTGATGACAACGGCGCCTATGCCGCCAAGTACGGCGCCAAGGGTCTGGCCTGGTTGAAGGCGGAAGACCTCGCCAAGGGCCGCGAGGGCGTGAATTCGCCGATCGCCAAGTTCCTCGACGACGCTACCCTGGCTGCGCTGCTGCAGGCCACCGGCGCCCAGAACGGCGACATCGTGTTCTTCGGCGCCGGCCCGTGGAAAACCGTGTGCGACTTCATGGGCGCGCTGCGCCTGAAGGTCGCGCGCGATGCCGGCCTGGTGGCCGATGGCTGGGCGCCGCTGTGGGTGACCGACTTCCCGATGTTCGAATACGACGAGGAAGAGCAGCGCTACGTGGCCCTGCACCATCCCTTCACCGCGCCCAAGGTCGACGACATCGCTGATCTCGCGGCGAACGCGCGTACGGCCGTGAGCCGCGGTTACGACATGGTGCTCAACGGCAATGAAATCGGCGGCGGTTCGGTGCGTATCCACCGCTCGGACATGCAGAGCAAGGTGTTCGACCTGCTGGGCATTTCCAAGGACGAGGCCCAGGCCAAGTTCGGCTTCCTGCTCGAGGCGCTGCGCTATGGCGCGCCGCCGCACGGCGGCATCGCCTTCGGCATTGACCGCATCGCGGCGCTGATGGCCGGTACCGATTCGATCCGCGACGTCATCGCCTTCCCGAAGACGGCCTCGGCGCAGTGCCTGCTGACTTCGGCGCCATCCAAGGTGCCGGACAAGCAGCTTGCGGAATTGCATGTGAAGGTGCGCGAAGAGTAAGCGCGCCTTGAAGCGGGTGGACGAGCGGGCGCGTCCGGGCGAGGCGGGCGGCGTGGCCGCCCGGGTCGTGCTGCTGCATGGACTGATGATGCGTCGCCCGGCCTTGCTGCCGATGGCTTGGCGCCTGCGTGCGCAGGGATTCGATCCACTGCTGTTCACTTATTCCACACTTTGGCGCGAGCCCGAAGCCGCGGTGCAGTCCTTGGCCGCGCGCATTCGCTCCATCGACGGGCCGCCCGTGCATTTGCTCGGCCATAGCCTGGGCGGCGTGATCGCTCTGGAAACCTTGCGCCGGCATCCCGAACTGCCGGTGGCGCGCGTGCTTTGCCTGGGTTCGCCGATTGCCGGCAGCGCCGCCGCGCGCGGCCTGGCCGCCAAGGGGCTGGGTTTCGTGTCCGGGCGCAGCGGTCCCTTCCTGCGAGCCGGACTTTCTGCGCTGCCGGGCGGGCACGAAGTTGGAATGATCGCCGGCTCGCGACCCATGGGCCTGGGCCGCCTGTTCGGCCACTTCGAAGGGCCCCACGATGGCACCGTGGCCGTGGCAGAAACGCAATGGCCCGGGCTGGCCGCACACACCGTCATCCACGCCAGCCATTCCGGCCTGATCGTATCCCGGGAGGCGGCCGAACTCTCGGCCCGCTTCCTGGCCACCGGCCGCTTCGACCCCGCCTGAGCCCAGCCCGCGCCGGGCTATAATCGCGGCACGCAAACGAGGTGTGATGCATGGGCAGGTTGATGGCAATCGAAGGCCGCAAGAACGCGCAGGATGCGCGTCGCGGCAAGATCTTCACCAAGCTCATCCGTGAGCTGAGCGTGGCGGCACGTGCCGGCGGCGGTGACCCCAAGGTCAACCCGCGCCTGCGCCTGGCGATGGACCGCGCCCTGGCCCAGAACATGGCCAAGGACGTGATCGAACGCGCGGTGAAGAAAGCCACCGGCGAACTCGAGGGCGTGGAGTACGAGGAAATTCGCTACGAGGGCTACGCCCCGGGCGGTATCGCCGTCATCGTCGAATGCGTCACCGACAACAAGGTGCGCACCGTGGCCGACGTGCGCCACGCCTTCAACAAGTGCGGCGGCAATCTGGGCACCGACGGCTCGGTGGCCTTCATGTTCAAGAAGGTCGGCGTGCTGACCTTCGGCCCCGATGCGGGCGAAGACGCGATCACCGAAGCCGCCATCGAAGCCGGCGCCGACGACGTGAAGTCGTACGAAGACGACGGTTCGATCGAAGTGCTGTGCGCGCCCGAGTCCTTCGAAAGCGTGAAGGCGGCGATGGTTGCGGCGGGCTTTACGCCTGCGGAAGCGGCGGTGACGATGCGCGCCGACAACGATGTGGCCGTGGCCGGCGACACCGCCCTTCAGGTCGTGAAGATGCTCGACATGCTCGAAGACCTGGACGATGTGCAGAACGTCTACCACAACGCCGAGCTTCCGCAGGAAGCCTTCCAGTGACGGAACACTCGCGCGGCTGATGCCGCCCCGACGATGACCCGCATCCTCGGCATCGACCCCGGCTCGCAGCGCACTGGCGTGGGCATCATTGACTGCGATGCCACCGGCCGCCCGACCCATGTCTTCCACACGCCTATCGTGCTGCTGGAGGCCGAGAGCTTTCCGCTGCGCCTGAAGATGCTGCTCGACGGCCTGGGCGAAATCATTGAAAAGTACCGGCCCGAGGAAGTGGCGATCGAGAAGGTCTTCATGGCCCGCAATCCGGACTCGGCGCTCAAGCTGGGCCAGGCCCGCGGCGCGGCCATGTGCGCGGCCGTCATGCGCGACCTGCCGGTGCACGAATACGCGGCCAAGGAGATCAAGCTGGCCGTGGTCGGCAAGGGCAGTGCCGACAAGGTCCAGGTCCAGCATATGATCGGCGTCATGCTCAACCTGCACGGCAAGATCCAGGCCGACGCCGCCGATGCCCTGGCCGCGGCGATTACCCACGCCCACGTCCGTTCGACCGCGCGCCGCATCGGCGTGAGCGCGCGCGATGTCTGGAGCCGCAAATGATCGGTCGCCTGCGCGGCATCCTGGTGCATAAGCAGCCGCCGGGGCTGATGATTGAAGTCGGCGGTGTCGGCTATGAACTCGAAGCGCCAATGTCCACCTTTTACGACCTGCCTGAAGTCGGCCGCGAGGTCACACTGTTCACCCACTACGCGGTGAAGGAAGACTCGATCGCCCTGTACGGCTTCCTGCGCGAGATAGAGCGGCGCCTGTTCCGCGACGTGCAGAAGGTCACCGGCATCGGCGCCAAGATCGCCCTGGCCATCCTGTCCGGCGCCAGCGTGGACGAGTTCGCGCGCCTGGTGCAGGTCGGCGATGTCACCGCGCTGACGCGCATCCCCGGCATCGGCAAGAAGACCGCCGAACGCATCGTCGTCGAACTGCGCGACCGCGCCGCCGACTTCAGCGGCGGCGTGCCCGGAGCCAGCAGCGCAGCGATCCCGGCCGACCCCGCCACCGAAGCCGGCATCGCCCTGCAGCAGCTGGGCTACAAGCCGGCCGAGGTCACCCGGATGCTGCGCGAGGCCGCCCCCGGCGACAGCGCGGAAGAGATCATCCGGAAAGCGCTAAAATCCATGCTTCGCAACGGCTGACGCCCGGCAGGCTCGAACACCCATGGCCCAACAATCGCAGTCTGCGTCGCCGCAGCGGGTCTGGCCGCTGGTACTGGGCGCCATCGGCGTGGTCTTCGGCGACATCGGCACCAGCCCCCTGTACACCCTGAAGGAAGCCTTCGGCGAGAAGTACGGGCTGCATCCGGACCCGTCCAACGTGCTGGGCATCCTGTCCCTGGTGTTCTGGGTGATGATGCTGGTGGTCACGCTGAAGTACGTGAACGTGATCATGCGCGCCGACAACCGCGGCGAAGGCGGCATCCTGGCGCTGATGGCGGTGGTGCAGCGCAGCCTTCCGATCGCCTCGCCACTGACCTATGGCATCGGCTTACTCGGCATTTTTGGCACCGCCCTGTTCTTCGGCGACAGTGTCATCACGCCGGCGATTTCGGTGCTGTCGGCGGTGGAAGGCCTGAAGGTGGCCGCGCCCAAGCTCGGCGAGTATGTCGTGCCCGTGACACTGGTGGTGCTCGCGCTGCTGTTTGCCTTCCAGCGCCACGGCACCGACAAGGTCGGCAAGATTTTCGGGCCGGTGATGGTGGTGTGGTTCCTGACCCTCGCCGTGCTGGGTGGCGCGCAGGTGCTGCGCAATCCCGACGTGCTGTATGCGCTGAACCCGGCGTACGCCTTCGACTTCTTCGTGCAGCATCGCGTGCATGCCTGGCTGGCCCTGGGCGCGGTGGTGCTGGCCGTTACCGGCGGCGAAGCCTTGTACGCAGACATGGGCCATTTCGGCCGCGTGCCGATCCGCATCGCCTGGATGTGGTTCGCCATGCCGGCCCTGCTGCTGAATTATTTCGGCCAGGGCGCGCTGCTGCTGGCGCATCCGGGTTCGGTGCACAACCCGTTCTACGCGCTGGTTCCGACCTGGGGCTTGTTCCCGATGATCATCCTGGCCACTCTGGCCACGGTAATCGCTTCGCAGGCGGTGATCTCCGGCGCGTTTTCGCTGGCGCGCCAAGCCATCCAGCTCGGCTACCTGCCGCGCCTGGTGCTGGTGCATACCTCGGCCGAAACCATCGGTCAGGTGTATCTGCCCTGGGTCAACCGCATCCTGCTGGCGTTGGTGATGATCCTGGTGCTGGTGTTCGAAACGTCCAGCAACCTCGCTTCGGCCTACGGCGTGTCGGTCACTGGCAGCATGCTGATTGATACCGTGCTGCTGATCATCCTGGCCAGCCAGAAGTGGCGGCTCTCGCCCAAGATCATCTGGCCCTTCGCCCTGCTGTTCCTGACCGTGGACGGCGCGCTGCTGTCGGCCAATGCGGTGAAGTTCCTTGACGGAGCCTGGTTCCCGGTGGCGCTGGGCATCCTGGCCTTCACCGTCATGCGCACCTGGCGCCATGGCCGCGACCTGGTGCGCGAACACGTGAATCGCGACAGCCTGCGCATCGAACACTTCGTGCAATCGATCATGGTGGATCCGCCGGCGCGCGTCACCGGCACCGCCGTGTTCATGACACCATCGAACGAATACATGCCGCCGGCCCTGCTGCACAACCTCAAGCACAACAAGGTGCTGCACGAACGCAATGTGCTGCTGAGCGTGGAAACCCTGAACGTGCCGCGCGCCGATGAAGTCGAGCGCGTCGCCTACAGCGACTTGGGCCATGGCTTCTCGCGCCTGACCTTGCGCTACGGCTACATGGAAGACCCGAACGTGCCCAAGGCCCTGGCCCAATGGAAGATCCCCGGGCCGGCCTTCGATCCGATGGACACCACCTATTTCGCCAGCCGCGAATCGCTGACCGCGATGGCGGGCGAGGGTATGGCGCTGTGGCGCGACAAACTGTTCCTGATCATGTCGCGCAACGCCACGCCCGCCACCGAGTTCTTCGGCATCCCCGGCAACCGCCTGGTGGAGTTGGGCACGCAGGTGACCATATGATGGGCGACATGGAAGACGCCCGCGTCCTGGCCAGTGCCGCCAACCGCGAAGACGAAGCGGTCGAGGCCAGCATCCGCCCGAAGAAACTCGACGAATACCTGGGCCAGGAAAGCGTCCGCGAGCAACTCAAGATCTACATCGAGGCCGCCAAGCAGCGGCGCGAAGCCCTCGACCATGTGCTGATCTTCGGGCCGCCGGGCCTGGGCAAGACCACGCTGGCGCATGTGATTGCCCACGAGATGGGCGTGAACCTGCGCCAGACCTCGGGCCCGGTGATCGAGCGCGCTGGCGACCTGGCCGCGCTGCTGACCAACCTGCAGCCGCATGACGTGCTGTTCATCGACGAGATCCATCGCCTCTCGCCGGTGGTGGAAGAAGTGCTGTACCCGGCGATGGAGGATTTCCAGATTGACATCATGATCGGCGAAGGGCCCGCGGCCCGTTCGATCAAGCTCGACCTGCCGCCCTTCACCCTGGTCGGCGCGACCACGCGCGCGGGCTTGTTGACGGGGCCGCTGCGCGACCGCTTCGGCATCGTCCAGCGCCTGCAGTTCTATTCGCCGGAAGAGCTCACGCGCATCGTGCGTCGTTCTGCGAGCATCCTGGATATTCCCTGCGCCGCCGAAGGCGCCGGCGAGATCGCCACGCGTTCGCGCGGCACGCCGCGCATCGCCAATCGCCTGCTGCGCCGCGCCCGCGACTTCGCCCAGGTGCGTGCCGACGGCAACATCAGCAAGGACGTGGCGGACCGGGCCATGGCCATGCTCAAAGTCGACCCGCAGGGCTTCGATGAAGTGGATCGCCGCCTGCTGCGCATGATCATCGAGAACTTCGAGGGCGGCCCGGTCGGCGTGGAATCGCTGGCGGCGGCGCTCAGCGAAGAGCGCGGCACCATTGAAGACGTCATCGAGCCCTACCTGATCCAGCAGGGCTATATCGTGCGCAGCGCCCGCGGCCGCATGGCCACCAACAAGGCCTACCAGCACCTGGGCCTGGCCCCGCCGCGGCGGCCGGATCTGTTCGAATGAATGGGTTGGCTCACCCGGTGTTCAGCTTTCCGACACGGGTGTATTGGGAAGATACCGACGCCGGTGGCGTGGTCTATCACGCAAGCTACCTGCGCTTCCTCGAGCGCGCCCGCACCGAATGGGTGCGCGCGCTCGGGGTCAGCCAGCAGGAGCTGCGCGAACGCGATGACCTCGTGCTGGCGGTGCGCAACATGGAACTGGACTTCCTCAAGCCCGCGCGCCTGGACGACCTGCTGCAGGTGACGATGCTGATGAGCGAACGCCGTTCCGCCAGTTTCACCGTGGCGCAGGAACTCCTGCGCGACGGGCAATGTCTGTTGAAGGCCAAGGTGAAGATCGCCTGCCTGCATGCCTCGAGTTTCCGGCCGCGCGCCCTGCCAGATTGGGTGCCCGGCGTTACCCCCACCGGAGAAGCTTCCTGATGAGCGCCTTGCTGCCCCTGCTTGCAACTGCCGTGGTTCCGGTCGTCACCACTGAGCCCACGGGTGGACTGAACTACCTCGACCTGGTGCTGCACGCCAGCTGGCCGGTGCTGATCGTGATGATCCTGCTGCTGGTGGCGTCGGTGATGAGCTGGTTCGTCATCTTCCGCAAGATGGGCGTGTTCGGCAGCGCCAGCCGCGAGGCCGAGGAGTTCGAAGGCCGCTTCTGGTCCGGCGCCGAGCTCAATGCCCTGTACCGCACCGCCACCGAGCGCAACCGCGTGGTGACGGGCCTGGAAGCAATCTTCGAAGCAGGGTTTCGCGAATTCACGCGCCTGCGCCAGCAGCAGCGCAGCATTGATGCGCGCAGCCAGCTCGAAGGCGCCCAACGTGCGATGCGTGCAACGCTCGCGCGCGAAATCGATCGCCTGGAGCACAACCTCGAGCTGCTGGCGAATGTCGGCTCCACCGCGCCTTACGTGGGCCTGGTGGGCACGGTGTTCGGCATCATGATTTCCTTCCACGGCCTGGCCAACAACAAGCAGGCGACCATCGCCACCGTGGCGCCGGGCATTTCCGAGGCACTGATCGCCACCGCCATGGGCCTGTTCGCGGCCATTCCGGCGGTCTGGGCCTACAACCGCTTCGCCACCCGCGTGGAGCGCATGTCGGTGCGCTACGAAAGTTTTGCCGAAGAGTTCAGCTCCATCCTGCAAAGGCAGTCGCACGCCGACGAGCAGGCCTGATGCACAGGGTTTGACCCCGTTCGCCCCCGTTGAGCGTTGAGGAACCCGCCATGTCCGCCGCCTTCACCCGCCGCCTGCGCAAGCGCAAGCTCAAGTCCGAGATCAACGTCGTTCCCTATATCGACGTGATGCTGGTGCTGCTGATCATCTTCATGGTGACGGCGCCGCTGCTGAACCTGGGCGTGGATGTGGACCTGCCCAATTCCAATGCCCGCGGCCTGCAGACCAAGAAGGACCCGGTATTGGTTACGGTGGATGCGGCCGGCAACTACACGCTCAAGCTGCCCGAGTCCGGGCGCAAGTCGGTCAATGCGGCCCAGCTCGATGGCGAGATGCGCTCGCTGGTGGCGACCAATCCGGACATCGCCGTGTTCGTGGCCGGCGACGTGAAGGCCAGCTATGACACCGTCTACACCGCCATGGTGTTGTTGCAATCGGCGGGCGTGGAAAAGATCAGCCTGATGAGCAAGCCACCCGAGGGCCGCTGATTCGATGGAGTCGTCCACCGACCAGCTGCGCGCCTTCGCCTTGTCGGTGCTGTTCCACCTTGGCCTGTTGGGCCTGGCGTGGTTGGCGGCGCACCTGAGTTTGCGGGCGAAGGATTCGCAAGCCGCGGGTGAGCCGATCCAGGCCTCGCTGCAGGCCACGCAGGCCGACCTGACGCGCGTCCGGGCGATGATCGCCGCCGCGCAGAAGGACGCGCCCACGCCGCCCAAGCCCAAACCGGTCAAGCCAGCACCGCCGCAGCCCATTCCCGAGCCCAATCCGCAGACCAGCGACACGCCCCTGCAGATGAAGCCGCAGGCGCCGCAGGACCGCCCCGACCGCGAGGACCAGCAGAAGGTCACGCAGGTCGCCGACCTTAAGGCCGAACAATTGCGCGAGCAGGAAGAAAAGCGCCGACAGGAACAGGTGAACCTGACCCTGGACCTCGAGCGCCAGCAGGTGGCCGAGCGGCGCCAGCGTCTTCGCGAACAGCAGGCCAAGATCGAGCAGGAACTGGAGGCCGCGCGCAAGCAGCGCAAGCTCGAGGAGCAGAAGCTGCAGCAGCTGGCCGACCTGCGCAATGCCGCCGCAGTGCCGGCGCCCGCACGCGCCGCCCCGGCAGCGCCGGCCGGCGAAAAGGGGCCGGACGACGACCTGCGTGCGCGCTACCGCGCCGCCATGCTGCAAACCGCCGAGCAGAACTGGAACCATATCGGCGCACCCGAACGCAGCCGTTGCGTGGTGCGTTTCAGCCAGATTCCCGGCGGTGTCATCACTCGGGTGGAGTTCATCAGCTGTCCGTACGATGATCAGGGCCGCGAGTTCGTCGACCGCGCCCTGCGCAAGCAGCCCATGCCCTACCAGGGCTTCGACAAAGTGTTCATGCCCAAGGTCGAGTTGACCTTCTGTTACCCGAAAGAGGAATGCACCCCATGAAGCGATTGCTGTGCTGGTTCCTGCTGCTCCTGCCCGCGTCCCTCGTGCAGGCCCAAGGCCTGGATATTGGCCTGGTGTCGGGCAACGAAGCCTCGCTGCCGATCGTGGTGGTGCCCATGCCTTACCAGGGCCGCAATGCCGCGCCCGACACCGATGTCGCCGAGATCATCCGCAACGACCTCAATCGCTCGGGCCAGTTCAAGGCCCTGGCAGTGGCAAACATTCCCTCGCCGGCACCGACCCGCGGCAGCGAGATCGACTTCAACGCCTGGCGCCTGAAGAAGCAGGACTTCATCGTCGTAGGCCGCCTGGTGGATGCGCCCGATGGCAGCTTCCAGATCGAATACGACCTGTATGACGTGGCCAAGCGCCAACGCCTGCTCGGCCTGCCGGTACTCGCGCGAGCCAAGGCGCTACGCGACGGTGCGCACCAAATTGCCGACGAGATCTACGAGAAAATCCTCGGCGTGCGGGGCGCCTTCTGGACACGCGTGGCCTATGTGAAAGCCGACGGCCTGGGGCAGGGCACGCGCTACAAGCTGATCGTTGCCGATTCCGATGGCTACAACGAGCAGGTCGTGGTGCGCTCGCCCGAACCGCTGCTGTCGCCGGCCTGGAGCCCCGATGGTCGCCGCCTGGCCTACGTCAGCTTCGAGCGCGGCAACTCCACCATCTACGTGCAGGACCTGACCACCGGCGGTCGTGAAGTCGTGGCCAGCTTCAAGGGCATCAATGGTGCGCCCTCGTTCTCGCCGGATGGCAAGCGCCTGGCGATGACCCTGTCCAAGGGCGGCAATCCCGACATCTACGTGATGGACCTGGCTAGCAAGGGCCTGACGCAGGTGACCAAGCACTACGGCATTGACACCGAAGCGACGTGGATGCCGGATGGCAAGACGCTGCTGTTCACGTCTGATCGCGCCGGCAAGCCGCAGGTGTATTCGGCATCGGCTGCAGGTGGCGAGCCGACCCGCCTGAGTTTCCAGGGCGAGTCCAATGCCCGCGCCAGCATTTCCTTCGACGGCAAGAAGGTCGCCATGGCGCAGGGTTCGGGCAACATCTACCGCATTGCCATCCTCGACCGCAGCTTCGGCGGTGGCGCGCGCTGGCTGACCCTGTCGCCGGGCAATCTCGACGAATCCCCGAGCTTCGCGCCCAATGCCAGCATGCTGCTGTACGCGACCAAGGAAGGCCGCCGTGGGGTACTCTATGCGGTATCCGCCGACGGCAGGGTCCGCCTGCGCATCGCCAGTGCCGACAACGGCGACGTGCGCGAGCCGGCCTGGGGTCCGTTCAGGCAACGCTGATGTAGCCGCAGGCAGACTAGCCCGGATTCGCTATTTATTTCCCGCTGCAAAACCCCGGCAAGAAACCGAGCCAATAAGAAAAAGGACGACGATATGAACAATACCAGCCGCCTCCTCATTGCCGCTGCCATCGCCCTCAGCCTCGCCGCCTGCTCCACCAAGAAGGTGAAGACCGACGACGCCAGCGCCAACACGGGCTCGGACACGACCGGTGCGACCACCGGTGGCATTACCGACAACACCCCGGGCCGCTATTCGCCCGCGGATCTCGAAACCGATGCCTGCCTGCGCACGCGCGTGGTCTATTTCGATTTCGACCAGGACACCCTGCGCCCGGAATTCCAGGCCGCCGTGGCCTGCCACGCCAAGTACCTGCGTGACCGCCCCGAAGCGCGCATGAACCTGGAAGGCAATGCCGACGAACGTGGCACCCGCGAATACAACCTGGGCCTGGGCGAGCGCCGCGGCAATGCCGTGTCCGCCGCGATCCAGGGCAATGGCGCCTCCGGCAGCCAAATCAGCGTCGTCAGCTACGGCGAAGAACGCCCGACCTGCGCCGATTCGACCGAGGATTGCTGGGGCCGCAACCGTCGCGTCGAGATCGTCTACACGACTCGCTGATCCATGCGCGCCTCGATTGCTTCTGGCGGCGTCTCGCTGCTGCTCGCCCTGTGCTCCGCGCTTCCGGCTTCGGCCCAGAAGCTGAGCCTGGGCGAGCGCGTTACCCGGCTTGAGCAACAGTCGGCCGAGCAGACCGGCTCCGCCGGCCAGGCCAATGTCGAATTGCTCAATCGCCTGACCGCGATGCAGACCGAAGTGCAGGCCCTGCGCAACCAGGTCGAGCAGTTGCAGAACGAGAACGAGCAGCTCAAGCAACAGGGCAAGGACCAGTACCTGGACCTGGACAGCCGCTTGCAGCGCCTTGAAACCGCGCCCGCGGCGGGTGCGCCAGCCAGCTCCGCCGTGGCAGCGCCGGCCGCCGGTCCCGCGCGTTCGTCTGCGGGTGCGGGCAACGCGCCCCGGCCGCCTTCGGGAGCCACGGCCGCGCCAGCGAGCAATGCCGGTGGCGAACAGGCGGCTTACGATGCCGCGCTGTCGTCGCTGCGCAAGGGTGATTTCGTCGAGTCCTCGCGCAGCTTCCAGGGCTACCTTCGTGATTACCCCAATGGCGCGCTCGCGCCGAATGCCTGGTACTGGCTGGGCGAAAGCTATTACGCCACCCAGAACTACCCGATTGCATTGCAGAGCTTCGACACCTTGCTCAGCCAGTTCCCGGACTCGCCCAAGGCCGCCGATGCCATGCTCAAGAAGGGCTACTGCCAGATCGAGATGGGCCAGAGCGGCCCTGGTCGGCAGACGCTCAATCGCGTGGTCAATGACTTTCCGAACAGCGATGCCGCGCGCCTGGCCGCAAGCCGCCTGCGCGGCCTGAGCCTGGACGCGCGCTAAGGCGCGCATTGCACCGTGGCCGCAGAACCTGAAGTTGCACGCATGGCGTCGGTCGCCGAACCGGAAGCAGCCGGTCGCCTGCGCCTGACCGAAATCTTCCTGTCGGTGCAAGGCGAGGCGCGCAGCGTCGGCTGGCCGACGGTGTTTGTACGCCTGACCGGCTGCCCGCTGCGCTGCGGTTATTGCGATACCGCTTATGCCTTCCATGGCGGCCAGTGGTGGGACATCGAGGCCATCGTCGCCGAAGTCGCCAGCCACGGCGTGCGCCATGTCTGCGTCACCGGCGGCGAGCCGCTGGCGCAGAAGCGCTGCATTGCCCTGCTGCAGCGCCTGTGCGATGCCGGCTACGAGGTTTCGCTGGAGACCTCCGGTGCGATTGATATTTCCGCGGTGGATGCGCGCGTCTCGCGCGTGCTCGACCTCAAGACCCCTGGCTCAGGCGAAATGGCCCGCAACCTGCTCGGCAATATCCCGCTGCTCAGCGCGCATGACCAGGTGAAGTTCGTGATCTGCCATCGCGAAGACTACGACTGGGCCAAGGGAATGCTGGCCGAACACGCGCTCGATTCGCGCTGCGAAGTACTGTTCTCGCCCAGCTTCACGGACCTGTCGGCGCGCGAGCTGGCCGAGTGGATCATCCAGGACCGCCTGCCAGTGCGATTCCAGATGCAGTTGCACAAACAACTCTGGGGCGACGCGCAGGGCCGCTGATCGTCGGCTGATCCGCTGGGGCGCTCCGGCGGTCGAGGGAGGGGGTATGTCCTGCCCCTCGGGCGTAAGCCGCTCCTGCCAACTCACTCGGGTCCGGGCGGGCATCCTGCCCGCCCTCTGGCCATACCCCCTCCCTCCACCGCCTGCGGTGCTGACGCGGCCAATCCGTCGATCAGCCGCACCGCCGCGCCTTACAATGGCGGGATGGAAAAACAATCTGCGGTGGTGTTGGTTTCTGGTGGGATGGATTCGGCAGTTGTGCTGGCGCTCGCGCGCGAGCGTGGCTTGGATCTGTATGCGCTGTCGGTGAGTTATGGGCAGCGGCATAGTACCGAGCTCGCTGCGGCGAGTGAGATGGCCGCTGCCTTTGGCGCCTTGGCGCACAAGACGGTGACCGTGGATCTGCGCAGCATTGGTGGTTCGGCGCTCACTGCAGATATCGCCGTGCCCGAGCAGGCCAGCGCCGGTATTCCGGTGACCTATGTGCCGGCGCGCAACACCATCATGCTGTCGGTCGCCTTGGGTTGGGCCGAGGTGGTGGGCGCCACCGAGATCCATTGCGGCGTGAACGCGGTGGACTATTCGGGCTATCCCGATTGCCGGCCGGAGTTCATCGCCGCCTTCGAGAACCTGGCCAACCTGGCCACCAAGGCGGGCGTGGAAGGCCGCGGGCTGCGCGTGCAGGCCCCGCTGATGCGCCTGTCCAAGGCCGATATCGTGCGCGAGGGCCTGCGCCTGGGCGTGGACTTTTCGCGCACCGTGTCCTGCTACCAGGCCGACGAACAGGGGCGGGCTTGCGGGCGTTGCGACGCCTGCCGCCTGCGGGCCGAGGGTTTTGCCGGGGCCGGCGTGGCCGACCCGACCCGCTATCGCTGAGCGCGCAGCGCGCACGATTCGGTTAAAATGCGCGCCCCGGCCCCGCCGGGTACGGATGGGTCGTTAGCTCAGTTGGTAGAGCAGAAGACTTTTAATCTTTTGGTCCCGAGTTCGAGTCTCGGACGACCCACCATCCCTCTTCGCTAGGCTGCGGCCAGCACTTCCAGCAGCCCGCGCCCGTAGCGCTCGAGCTTGCTGGCGCCGACACCGTTGATGCGAGCCAGCGAGTCCATGTCGGTCGGTCGCGCAGCCGCCATCTCGCGCAGCGTGGCATCGTGGAAAATGACGTAGGCCGGCAGGTTCTGTTCGCGCGCGAGTTCGGCGCGCCAGCTGCGCAGGGCTTCGAACAGCGGCGCATCGGCCGCCGATAGCCCGCTGTCGCGTGAACTGGTGTTGCCGCCGCGTGCCGCGCGTCCGCGCTTGCGTTCGATTTCGAGGCGCAACATTACTTGGCGTTCGCCACGCAGCACCGGCCGGCTGGCTTCGGTGAGCCGCAGTCCGCCGAAGCCTTCGCTGTCTACTTGCAGCAGGCCCATCGCCACCAGCTGGCGGAACACGCTTTTCCATTGGCGGGCATCGAGGTCTTCGCCGATTCCGAAGGTGCTCAGGGCCTGGTGCCCGAACTGCACGATGCGCTCATTGTTGGCGCCGCGCAGGATGTCGATCAGGTGGGCGGCGCCGAAACGCTGGCCGCTGCGGTAAACGCAACTGAGCGCCTTGCGTGCGGCCTCGGTGGCATCCCAGGTTTGCGCGGGCTCCAGGCAGTTGTCGCAATTGCCGCAGGCGCCGGGGTGTTGTTCGCCGAAGCCGGCCAGCAGCAATTGCCGGCGGCAATGGGTGGACTCGCAATAGCCGAGCAAGGCGTCAAGTTTGCGCCGCTCCAGCCAGCGCCGTTCTTCGCCGGCTTCGGAGTCGTCAATCATGCGGTGCAGCGACACCACATCGCCCAGGCCATAGCAGAGCCAGGCTTCGGCGGCTTCGCCATCGCGGCCGGCGCGGCCGGTTTCCTGGTAATAGCCTTCCAGTGATTTGGGCAGGTCCAGGTGCGCGACGAAGCGCACATCGGGTTTGTCGATGCCCATGCCGAAGGCGATGGTGGCGCACATGACGATGCCGTCCTCGCGCAGGAAGCGGCGCTGGTGGGTGCTGCGCGCGGCGGCGTCCATGCCGGCGTGGTAGGGCAGGGCGCGGACACCGTGCTGGCAGAGGAAGGCGGCGGTTTCGTCCACTTTCTTGCGCGACAGGCAGTAGACGATGCCGGCCTCGCCCTTGTGCGCGGCCAGGAAGTCGAGCAACTGCCGACGCGCGTCGTCCTTCTGGGTGACGCGATAGCGGATGTTGGGGCGATCGAAGGAGCTGATGAACTGGCGCGCGTCCTCCAGGCCAAGGCGCTCGACGATTTCCTTGCGCGTGGGCGCATCGGCGGTGGCGGTGAGGGCGATGCGCGGCACTTGCGGCCAGCGCTCGTGCAGCAGGTTCAGCTCGCGGTATTCCGGGCGGAAGTCGTGGCCCCATTGCGAGACGCAGTGCGCCTCGTCAATCGCGAACAGGGCGATGCGGCTGCGATCGAGCAGGCTGAGGAAGCGGTCGGTGAACAGGCGCTCGGGTGCGACATAGAGAAGGTCCAGCGAGCCCGCCAGCAGCGCGCGTTCGACTTCAACCGCTTCCTGCGCGGAAAGGGACGAGTTCAGGAAGGCCGCGCTTACGCCCAATTGGCCAAGCGCTTCGACTTGGTCCTGCATCAGCGCGATCAGCGGCGAGATGACGATGGCGGTGCCTTCGCGCAATAGCGCCGGCACCTGGTAGCACAGGGACTTGCCGCCGCCGGTGGGCATCAGCACCAGGGCATCGCCACCCGACACCAGGTGCTCGACCACGGCCTCCTGCTCGCCGCGGAAGCTCGGATAGCCAAAAGTCTTGTGGAGGATTTCCCGTGCGCTGCTCATCTGTACAGAGTAGCAAATGCGGCGCTCATGCCCTGCGGAAATCGACGAGACTATCTGTAGGATTTGGCCTCGGGGCGCTTGGAGAAGAACCATGCCGGGGCCTGTATCGGCTCGCCATTTGCGGCAAGCCAACGCCGCATGGCAGGTATTTCGCCGTCACCTAGGGCGGAAACTCTCGCCCACTGCGCCCACTGTTGTTCGCTCCATCTCTCATAGCTATAGCCCTCCCTGTCCTGGTTGGGGTGCAGCATCCCGCCATGGTGGGATTCGAGCCATGCCAATTCGCGCCATTGCGCCCAAACGGTGCCCAGCGCCTCGTCACCAACGGCCTTGGTCAGCTGGCGTTGCAGCGCCCAACTCGACTCCCTGAACTCGCCCGATCGGGACAGCAGGCTGACAATCCGGGCGCAGTCCGCGGCGCTCTCGGGATGCAGGTCTATCCAGTGCGGTCGGCTGGATGCATTTTCCGGATTTGTGGTGCAGGCAAATCGTGCATCGTTGTACCAATCTGAGATCGTTCCATATATAGCGCGCCGCTCTGCCCATGCGATGGCCGCCAAGTGGCCCTCACTGCCGTCAAGCGCGGCCGCCGCCGCGAACAATCGGGCGCGCATGCGGCCGCGATAGTTCTCGTAGTGAGACGAGGCCGCCATCCCATTCAAGGCAGAAGCTTGCGCGCCGGTATCGCCGGTTCTCGCGGCTTCGGAGTAGGCCATGCCCCAGGCAAAAGCATTATCACCATCAACGGCCAGCAGCTTCTTCACCACCGCAGCCCGGTCGCAGCCCGCCGACGAGGGGTCACAGGCCTCGGCTGCGATGGCGAGCGCCGGGGCGGAGGAAGTGGTGCGAACGACCTGCGCGACGAGCTGAGTGGCGTACTTGGCGGCACCACTTGCGCCGGCGGCGAAGCCAACCCAGCCTGGGCGCGCAAATCCCTGATTGATCAGATCCACGGTAGCGACCCGGTCTGGCGCCAGCGAACTGTACAAGTACGCCGCTACAGCCTGATCCTGGGCATCACCCGAGGCAGCAAGGGACTCAGCCTGCGTAAGCGCTTGGGTTTCCAGATGCTCAAGCTCGGCACGGTAACGATAGTCCCGCCACTGGTTGCGAAGCGCGAAGCCGGTGTCGAGCACCAACCCACTCAGCTGATCTTTCATCACCAGGCCCAGAAGGGACAGGGACAGCAGACCGAGCGCAAGAATCTGGCGCGGACTGGAGGAGAATGCCGGGCCGGAGAAGTGTGATTCGGCCACCGACCGTAGGAAGTCCGGCATCCATTCGCGAAACAGCAGTCCCAGTGGTCCGTTACCCCGCGCGATTGCTTCGCGGCAGCGGTCTCGAAAGGCCAGCTTCATCTCCTCGCCGTGTTCTTTCTGAAGCGCGCTCGGATACAGCTTCAGGCAGGAGCCGTAGATACGGCTGGCAAGCGCGATCCAGTGTGGATCAGCGCTGCGGTTCACGCCTGCAGGCCTTCAAAGGCGTGCTTCTGGGCGTAGCGGACCAGGCGTGCCAAGCGCTGGGTTTCCGCTTTCACGGCCTCGCGCCCGCCAGTGGAAAGCCGGTAGTAGCGGCGGCGCTCGTCGTCTTCGGACTCGTCCGGGCGCTCCTGGCTTTCCTCGATCAAGCGCGCATCGAGCAACTTGCGGATTGAGGTGTACAGGGTGCCAGGGCCCAGGCGCATCGCGCCCTGGCTGAGGGCATCCACCGACTGCATGATCGCGTAGCCGTGGCGGTCGCCTTCCAGCAGGGCCAGCAGGATGTGGTGCATGGCCGGGGTCAGTGGAGTGGGTTCGGGGTCGATGGAGCGGGTGGCCATGGCGGGTTCCTTAAGTCGGATGTAGATATATCCACGATGGACATATATGTCAAGCGCCCGCCGGCATCACGAATCGTCTGCCCGAGTGATGGGACAATATGCAGCAAGCCATGAGCACCGCCCCCGCCAGCCGCAAGCCTTCGCCGCCCTCGATCAGCCTGGCCTTGAGCCGGGACCAGGGCCGGCTGCGCCGGATGCAGGCTCGCAGCAAGGAAAAGCCCGAGGACGACAAGCTGCGCGAGGCCTTCGAGCAGGCCCTGGCGGTTTCGGTGGCGGCGCGCGCGCGGCGCCTGGCGCAGATGCCCACGCCAAGCTTCGACGAAGACTTGCCGGTGGCGCGCGAAGGCGAGCGCATCATCGAGCTGATCCGCAAGCATCAGGTCGTGGTGGTCGCCGGCGAAACAGGTTCCGGCAAGACCACGCAGTTGCCCAAGCTGTGTCTGGCGGCGGGGCGCGGCATCAACGGCATGATTGGCTGCACCCAGCCGCGCCGCATCGCCGCGCGTGCGGTGGCGCGGCGCGTGGCGGAAGAATTGAAGACACCGATGGGCGGCGCCGTCGGCTACCAGGTGCGCTTCACCGAAAACGTCGGCGAAGACAGCTATATCAAGTTCATGACCGACGGCATCCTGCTGGCGGAAATCCAGTCCGACCCCTGGCTGTCGCGCTACGACACCCTGATCATTGACGAGGCACACGAGCGCAGCCTGAATATTGACTTCTTGCTGGGTTACCTGCGCCAGCTGATCGTCAAGCGCCGTGATCTCAAGCTGGTGATCACCTCGGCGACGATTGATACCGAACGCTTCGCCCGCCATTTCGGCAACGCGCCGGTGGTGAGCGTGGAAGGCCGCAGCTATCCCGTGGAAGTGCGCTACCGGGCGCCGGAAGGCGAGGGCGAGGCGGCGGGCGATCGTTCCATGCACGAAGCCATCGTGTCCGCGGTGGACGAGATCACGCGAGAAGATCCGCGCGGCGACGTGCTCATCTTCCTTCCGGGCGAGCGCGAGATACGCGACGCCCACTTGGCCCTGGCCGAACGCAAGTATCGCAGCACCGAAGTGCTGGCCCTGTACGCGCGCTTGTCCAGCCGCGACCAGGATCGCGTGTTCCAGCCCGGGCCGCAGCGGCGCATCGTGCTGTCCACCAATGTGGCCGAGACTTCGCTGACCGTGCCGCGCATCCGCTACGTGGTGGATCCGGGCGCCGCGCGCGTGAAGCGCTATTCGCCGCGCATGAAGCTCGACCGCCTGCATATCGAGGCGATCTCGCAGGCTAGCGCCGACCAGCGCAAGGGCCGTTGCGGCCGCGTGGCTTCGGGCATCTGCTATCGCCTGTATTCGGAAGCAGACTTCCTCACCCGCAGCCGCTACACCGATCCGGAAATCCTGCGCGCCTCGCTCGGCGGCGTGATCCTGCGCATGCTTTCGCTCGGCCTTGGCCGCGTCGAGGACTTCCCCTTCATTGACCCGCCTGACCCGCGTGCGATTGCCGATGGCTGGCAGCAGCTGACTGAACTCGGCGCGGTGGACAAGGACCGCAAGCTCACCGCCGTTGGCAAGCAGATGTCGCGCCTGCCGGTGGACGTGAAGCTGGCGCGCATGCTGGTCGCCGCGCACGGCCATCACTGCCTGCGCGAAGTCATCGTGCTGGCCTCCTTCCTCGGCATCCAGGATCCGCGTGAGCGTCCCGCGGACGCTCGCGCCGCTGCCGACAACGCGCACGCCGCCTTCGCCGATCCGGTATCGGAATTCACGGGCGTTCTAAGGTTGTGGGGCGCCTACCGGCAGGCGCACGAAGACCTTACGCAGTCGAAACTACGTGCTTGGTGCGAGAAGAACTTCCTCGGCTTCCTGCGCATGCGCGAGTGGCGCGAGCTGCATCGGCAGTTGCTGCTGGTCTGCGAAGAGCTCGGCTGGCCCTTGAATGAATCGCCGGCGGAATATCCGTTCCTGCATCGCGCCTTGATCGCCGGCCTGCCCACGCAGATCGGGCACAAGCTCGAGAAAGGGCAGTACGAGGCCCCGCGCCAGCGCCGCTTCCAGATTTTCCCCGGCTCCGCGCTCATCAAGCAGCCGCCGAGCTGGCTGCTGGTGGCGAACATGATTGATACCCAGAAGGTCTGGGGCATGATGGGCGCGCGCATCGAGCCCGATTGGGTCATTGCCGAGCTGGGGCACCTGCTCTCGCGCCGGCACTTTGACCCGCATTGGTCGCGGGCGCAGGGGCGGGTGATCGGCTCGGAGCAGATCAGCCTGTTCGGCCTGGTGCTGGCGCCCAAGCGCCCCGTGCACTACGGCGGCCTGTACCCGGAAGAGTCGCGCGATATTTTTATTCGCCAGGGCCTGTTGCCGGGCGAGGTGAACACGCGCTGCAGCTTCGTTGCGCGCAATCTGGCCACGCTGGCCAAGGCCCACGAGGAAGAGGCCAAGCAGCGCCGCGCCGGCCTGGTGTCGGATGAGGATTGGCAAGCGCGTTGGTATCTCGACCGCCTGCCGCCCGAGATCAACAGCGTGCAGGGCCTGGACAGCTGGTACGGCAAGCTGCCGCCGGACAAGAAGAAGGCCATCGAGTGGTCGCTGGCGGATCTCTTGCCCGGCGAGGGCAGCGAGGCCGATCGTTTCCCGAAATATTTTGCCCTGGGCGATTCGCGCCTGGCCTTGCATTACCGCTTCGAGCCGGGCGCGCCCGACGATGGCGTGACGCTGGACTTGCCGCTGCATCTGCTCAAGGCCATTGACCCCGTGCGCGCCGGCTGGCTGGTGCCCGGCCTGGTAGAAGAAAAAGCCGCCGCGCTCATACGCTCGCTACCGAAAGCGCTGCGCCGCAACTACGTGCCGGCGCCGGATTTCGCGCGCGCGTTTTTCCAGGCCTATTCCAAACCCGAAGCTGATTCCCTGGCCGGAACCCTGGCGCGCTTCCTGAGCAAGGCCACCGGCGCGCCGGTGCAAGCCACCGATTTCGATGAAGCCGCCGTCGAGCCGCACCTGCGCATGAACTTCCGCCTGGCCGAACGCGAGGGCAAGGTCTTGGCGACCTCGCGAAACCTCGAAGAGCTGCGCGAGAAATTTGGCGCGCAGGCCGAGCGCGCTTTCGCCGAACGCGCGGGGGAACGCCTGGCGCGGCGAGGGCTGGATCAATTCCCGGAGCAGCCGATTCCCGCGCAGCTCGCCGGCGCAGGTGGTGTGCCGGCGTACCCTGCACTTGTTGTTCGCGGCGAATCGGTGGACCTGGACGTCTTTGCCGACCCCGTGCAGGCGCGCACCGAACACGCCCGCGGCGTGCGCCGGCTGATGCTGCTGGCCCTTCACGACAAGCTCAAGCAGGCGCGCAAGCAGTTGCCGGTGTCGCCCAAGCTCGGACTGCTCTACGCGGCTATCGAATCTTCCGAGCGCTTGCGTGGCGACCTGGTCGAGGCCGCGGCCAACGCCTTGCTCGCCGACGGCCTGGAAGACATCCGCGATCGCCCAGCGTTTGAAGCGCGCCTGGTGGTGGTGGGCCGCGACCTGTTTGCGCGCGCCATGCAGGGCCTGCAACTGGCCGAAGCCATCCTGGCCGCCTACGCCCGTATCAAGCCCGCTCTCGAAGGCAAGCTGATGGGCTGGGCGCGCGGCAACCTCGACGATATCGGCGCGCAGTTGCGCCAACTGGTGCACCCGGGCTTCCTGCGAGAAACACCCAGCACCCTGCTCGCCGAGTACCCGCGTTACCTCAAGGCCCTGGAGCTGCGCTCGGAACGCGCGGTTGCCGACCCGGCCAAGGACCAGGCGCGCTGGCTGGAATTGCAGCCCTTCGCCGAGGCCCTGGCCGCCGCGCAGGCGAAGTATTCGCCCTTGCCCCCGGCCTGGCGCGAGTTCCAGCAGGACCTCGAGGAACTGCGCGTACAGACCTTCGCCCAGGAACTGGGCACGCGTCGGCCGGTATCACACAAGCGCCTGGCCAAGGCCTTGCTGCAGCTGGACTGAACACCGGCAACGGGTTTGGTTGTGCGCTCGAAGCGCAGCCGCCAAGATGGGGCCACGTCCCCGAGCCGCTGCCTTGAACGCCATCGCCAGCCCCGACCCGAGCTTCCAAACCTGGCTGGAGCGCCAATCCGGCGCTGCTGCGCTGCAGTCGCTGTTGCCGAAGCTGCGAGCCTACTCGGGCCCGATGTCGCCACTGGCTGCGCCGGTGATGGCGGAGTTGGAAACCCTGCGCGCCGATGCCGAGGTGCAACTCGCCGCGCAAATCCACCTAAGCCCGGGTTTGCGCGAGACCTTGCATGGTTCGCTGGACGCATCCCCGGGTTTGCAGAACTTGCTGGACGGACTGAGGGCATCAGAGCAAGTGTGGAGCCTGCATGCGCAGCGCGAAGCCCGCGGCAATGCCGAAGGCCTGCGCCGGCTCCTGCTGGCCATCATCCGTGACTTGCGCGTGGTGCTGGTGCTGCTGTCGGTGCAACTGGTGCGTCTGCGCGCCGCCGCCAACGCTTCCGCGGCCGAGCAACGCGCGCTGGCCGAGCTCACTGCCGACATCCATGCACCCTTGGCCAACCGGCTGGGCATCTGGCAACTCAAGTGGGAACTGGAAGACCTGGCCTTCCGCTACCTGCAGCCGGAAACCTACCAGCGCATCGCCAAGTTGCTCGACGAAAAGCGCGTCGGCCGCGAGCGCTTCATCGAAGAGTCCAAGCAGAAGCTGCGCGCGGCCCTCGCCGAGGCCGGCATCAAGGCCGACGTCGCTGGGCGCCCGAAGCATATCTTCAGCATCTGGAAGAAGATGCAGCGCAAGGGCCTGGATTTCAGCGAGCTTTACGACATCCGCGCCATCCGCGTGCTGGTGGAGGACGTGTCCGACTGCTACGCGGCGCTGGGCATCGTGCACCAGCTCTGGACGCCGATTCCTTCCGAATTCGACGATTACATCGCCAAGCCCAAGGGCAACGACTACCGCTCCTTGCACACCGCCGTGCTCGGCCCGGAAGGGCGTACGCTGGAAGTGCAGATCCGCACCTTCGCCATGCACGAGCATGCCGAACTCGGCGTGGCGGCGCACTGGCGTTACAAGGAAGGCGGCAAGGGCGAGGCCAGCTTCGAGCGCAAGGTCGCCTGGATGCGCCAGCTGCTCGAGCAACGCGAAGGCGATGATGAAGCCACGCTGCTGTCGGGCTTCAACACCGCGCTGCTGGAAGATCGCATCTACCTGCTGACGCCGAAGGGTGAAGTGGTGGACCTGCCGCAAGGCGGCACTGTGCTGGATTTCGCGTACCACGTGCATACCGAAGTCGGGCATCGCTGCCGCGGCGCGAAGGTAAACGGCCGCATCGTGCCGCTGGACTTCAAGCCGGCCAGCGGCGATCGCGTGGAAATCCTGACCAACAAGAACGGCGAGCCGCGCCGCGACTGGCTGCTGGCCACCAATGGCTTCCTGGCCAGTGGCCGCGCCCGTGACAAGGTGCGCGCCTGGTTCCATCGCCTGGATCGCGCGCGCAACCTGCAGGCCGGCAAGGAGATGCTGGACAAGGAACTGCGCCGCGTCGCCATGATGCAGGCCGACCTTTCGCCCATCCTGGAAAAATTCCGCCTCGCCTCGGTGGAAGAACTGCAGATCGCGCTGGCGCTGGGCGATGTCGGTGCCAGCCAGGTCAGCCGCAGCCTGCACGAGCACCAGCAGGCGCTGGCGCAGGCTGCGTCAGGCGCAAGCGCGCGGGTCGAAGCGCCGCGGCCGGCGCCCAAGGCCAAGGCCGAGGACAAGTCCAGCCGCTTCACCGTCGAAGGCGTTGGCAACCTGCTGTCGCAACTCGCGCGCTGCTGCCAGCCGGTGCCCGGCGATGCCATCGTTGGTTACCTGACGCGCGGCCGCGGCGTCAGCATCCACCGTCGCAATTGCGCCGCCGTGCAGCGGCTGTTGTCAGCACAGCCCGAGCGCGAACTGCCGGTGAACTGGGGCCAGGCCGCCGGTTCGCGCTACGAGGCCGGCATCCAGATCCGCGCCTACGACCGCAAGTCCCTGCTCAAGGACCTGACCAATGTCATCGCCCAGTCCGATGCCAGCATCCTGGACATTCATTCGCGCCTGGATGAAGCGCGCGGGCTTGCCGAGATTCGCGTCAAGCTGCGCGTGAACGATTTCGGCCAGCTCAGCCAATTGCTGGCGCGCCTGGACACGGTGCCGGGAGTGCAGGATGCGCGACGCCTGGGCTGAGCGAGGGCGCTGGTGGCCCTGGCTCGGCGCCGCGCTGGCCGTAGGCCTGTTGCTGGTGATCGGCCGCAGCTGGCTGAGCGAAAAACTCGTGCCCGACCCGCGCATGCCCCGGCGCATCGAGCAAGCCGAAGCCGCGCTGCACGCCGGCAAACTCAGCGCGGCCGATGGCAGCGGCGCGCGCGAATTGTTCGAGTCGGTGCTGGCCCTGGACCCGGACCAGATGCGCGCCCGCCAAGGATTGTTGGAAGTTCGCGACGCGGCGGTGGCGCGCGCGCAACGCGCGCTTGCCGCGCACCACCTTGGCGAAGCCGCCGATGCGCTGGTGCTGGCCCAAGCCCTGTCCGCGCCGCAGGTGCAATTGCAGCCGCTACAGGCGCGGCTGCAGGACCTTCGCAAGTCCAGCAGCGACATCCCCGGCCTGCTTGCGCGCGCCGCCGCGCCAGGTACCGATCCCGAGCAGGCACTGGCGCTGTATCGGCAAGTGCTGGCGCTGGATGGTGACAACGCGGCCGCCATCGAGGCGCGTGACCTGTTGCTAGCCAGTCGCTTGCAGGACGCCGACAAACTCCTGTCCGCCGGAAAGGTTCGCGCGGCCGAGGCTTTGGTGGACTCGGTGTTGGCGGAAGATCCCGCGCACCTGGATTTGCCGCCGATCCGCGCCAGCCTGGGCGAGGCCATCGCCCGCTTGCAGGCGCAGCAGGCGCGCGAGTTGGACCAGGCTGCGCGCGATGAAAGTTCCGGCCGCCTGGAGCGCGCGGCACAGCGATACCAGCGCTTGCTGGCCGATGATGCTGGCCTGGCCGAAGCCAGCGATGGCTTGCAACGGCTGGCCACCCGCATCGCCCTGCAAGCGCAGCGTCAGGCCGAGGACTTTCAATTCCGCCGAGCCCAGGCGTCGCTGGAAAAAGCGCGGCAATGGAGCCCGTCCGCCGCGCAGATCGCCACCGCCGAGCGCAGTTTGCGGCAGTCGCGCCAGGCCAGCCTGCGCCTGGGAGCGAAGCCGGGCCGCCAGGATCGCGAGCGCCTGCCGCAACTGCTGTCCGATGCCGAGGCTGCCATCGCGCGCGAAGATTTCATCACCCCACCCGGTGCCAGCGCCTGGGATCTATTGCGCGTTGCCGGTGCCATTGCACCGGGTTCGGCGCAGGTGCGAAGGCTCGAGCGCGCCTTGGCCGAAGCCAGCCGGCGCTGTTTCGAGCAGGCGCTTGACCAGGGACGCCTCAATCGCGCCCAGGCCTGCCTCGAAGCGAGCGCGCAGGTGGACGCTACGTCAGCATCCACGGTCGCGCGGCAGGAATTGGCCGAGCGTTGGCTGGCCTACGCGGAAGAACGCATCGGCGCCGCCGATTGGCCCGAAGCCGAAAAAGCCGTCCGCCGCGCGCGCCAATGGCAGCCGATGCATCCGCGCCTGCGCGCGATCGAACTGCGCTTGCGCACGGCCCGGCGCGGCGCACCCGCGCGCTGATTCAGTCTTCGCGTACGGGCAGCGTTGCCAACCAGACGTGCAGGGCCGCGCGTGCGGCATCGCGCGAGAAATGCTCGCGGGTATTTTCGAAACCCGCTTCGCGCAGGCGCGACCACAGGTCGTCGTCGCCGTACAAGCGCACCACGCAAGTGGCGAAGTCCTCGGCATTGTCGGCCACCAGCACATCGCGACCGTCGTGCAGGAACATGCCCTCGACGGCGCAGGGGGTGGCCACCACCGGCAGGCCGCGCGCCAGGCTCTGGTTGACCTTGCCTTTAATGCCGGCCCCGTAGCGCAACGGGGCCAGGCTGATGCGGCTGGCATCGAGCAGCGGCTCGAGTTCGGGCACATGGCCGAGCACGTCAATGCCGGGCTGCTGGCCAAGCTGGAGGATCTCCGCCGGCGCATCCGCGCCCACCAGTTTCAGGCGCACATCGGGCAGCGCAGAGCGAATACGCGGAAAGATGTCTTTGCCCAGCCACAAGGCCGCATCCACGTTTGGCGGGTGCCGGAAACCGCCGACAAACACCAGGTCGCGACGCTGCTGCGGCCCCAGCGTGTCCTCGTGCAGTCGGTGGATGTTGGAAACCACGCCGACCCGCGCCTGCGGCGCCAGTTGCGCGAGCAATTCGCGTTCGGTCTCGCTGACCACCCAGGTCAGGTCCACCTGCCTGATCAGGTCCAGCTCGATGCGGCGGGTGTTTGCCGCGGCTTGCAGGGCGGTTGCGCGGCCCTCGTGTTCGGCTTCGCGCTGCTCGCGCAGGAAGTGCAGGTCCACAGTGTCGAACACGCGCTGGGCCTGGGGGGCAAGTTCCTGCAGCAGGTTCAGCACGGGCTTGAGCACGTAGTGGCGTGACACGATCACTGCATCAAACTCGCGCCCATGGCGCGCCAACCAGCGCGGCAGGTCGCGAATCCACGGTTGCCACCACACTTCCACGCCACGCTGCTGCAAGGCTTCGGTGTAGACACCATCGTGGCCCAGGTTCTGTGGCAGGAATACCACCGAGCAACCTTCTTCCACCAGCAGGCCCAACAGTTCGGCCATGCGCAGGGAGCCGGAGTCGCGATCGGGCGTAGGCGTGATCGAATCGAGCACCAGCACGCGCCGCGGCTGGCGATGGCGGGACGCGAGGTCCATTCCACTGTCGTCAATCAGGCGCGGGTCGGGTTCGCGCGGATGCTGCTGCAAGGCTTCGGCCCAGCGCTCACGAAAGCGCCCGGCATTCACTGGCTGCCACGCTTTTATACCCTTGCCTTCGTCGGTGCCGGAGCTGGCGCCTTCCAGGTGCACCACCACGGAGGCCGGTTGGTAGCGTACTTTCAGGCCCAGGCGACGCACGCGCATCGCAAGGTCGGTGTCTTCGAAGTAGGCGGGCGCGTAGTGCGCGTCGAGCCCGTCCAGTTCGCGAAACAGCGCCGTCGGCAGGGCGATGGCGGCGCCGGAGCAGTAGTCGACTTCGCGCACGAAGTTGTAGCGAGGATCCGAGGGGTCGCCGTTGCGGCCGTAGTTGGCGGGGCGGCCATTCTGGAAGACGATGCCGCCCGCTTCCTGCAAGCGGCCATCCGGATACACCAGCTTGCTGCCGGCCAGGCCGGTGTCCGGGAAGCGTTCGAAGGTGGACAAAAGACTGTCGAGCCAGCCCGGTTGCACCAGGGTGTCGTTGTTGAGCAGCACCAGGAACTCGCCGCGCGCATGCGAAGCGCCCGCATTGCAGCTGCCGATGAAACCGAGGTTGTGTTCGTTGCGCAGGTAGCGCAGCCCGTCGATGCCCGGCAGCACGTCGCCGGAAGCATCCGGCGAGGCATCGTCCACCACGATCACCTCGAAGCTGCTGTCATCGCCAGCGGCGGCCAGGGCATGCAGGCAGCCCAGGGTCAGGGCCAGTTGCCCGTGCACCGGCACGATGATGCTGGCGCGTGGTGCCGCCGGATTTGGCAGATGGATGGCGACACGTCCCTGGTCCGGATACAGCTGCAGCGGGAAGGGCAGGCGGCGCGCCGGGAACAGGCGGCGCAAGGCCAGCCGCAGGGTGGGCAATAGTCCGCGCTGGCCCAGGCTGCGCCAGCCACGCCGGCACAAGGCGGCGAACGCGCCGGCGCGGTAGGCCAGCATCAGGTGCTGGCGCGCCAGCCAGTGCGGCCCCGACGCGGGCGGCCGGGACTCGGGGGGCTGAACCGGCGGTGGGTGGGGGAGGGATTCCAAGGTCGGGGGTCCGGTGGTCCTTGCTCGCGCCTGCTAAACTGACCGAAACCGGAATTATCCCCGTCCTTGAGCAAATCTGCTGCCCCTCCCGACGACGATGACCGGCCGGTGCCGCTGTGGCGCTACTGGCTGCTGCGCGTTGTGCTCGCCGGCGCCGGTTTCTTCATCGGCCTGGGCGTGCCCTATATCTGGTACCTGGACAAGCAGGTCCGCACCGAATTCGCGCACCTGCAGTGGCAAGTGCCCACCCGTGTCTACGCCCGCCCGCTGCTGCTGAAGAATGGCGTGCGCATGGACGCCGCCACGCTCGAACTCGAACTTGCCGCCGCCACCTATCGCAAGGATGCCACCGGCCAGTTGCCCGGCACCTATTCGCGTGACGGCAACCGCTTCCGCATCGGCACCCGCGCCTTCACCGACATGGACGGCCCTGTAGCCGAACGCCATCTCGACGTGATGCTGGGCGGCGGCCGCGTATTGCAGGTGCGCGACGGCAAGACCCGCAAGACTCTGAGCAGCGCCCGCGTCGATCCCGCGCGCATCGCCACCCTCTATGGCATTGACGAGGAAGAGCGCCGGCTGGTGCAGATGAAGGAAGTGCCGGAGCTGCTGATCACCGGCCTGCAGGCGGTGGAAGACCGCAACTTCAAGAACCACCACGGCATCGATCCCTGGGGCGTGGCGCGCGCGATCTGGGTGAACATGCGCGAAGGCGAGTTCGAGCAGGGCGCCAGCACCCTGACCCAACAGATGGTGCGCGGCCTGTTCCTGAGCAACACCAAGACCATCTCGCGCAAGATCAAGGAAGCGCTGTACGCGCTGATCATCGAGGCGCGCTTCGACAAGGGCCGCATCCTCGAGTCCTACCTCAACCAAGTGTACCTGGGCCAGCAGGGCAAGCAGAGCATCCACGGCGTCGCCGCCGGTGCAGATTTCTGGTTTGGTCGCGATCTGTCGACCTTGCGCACCGAAGACATCGCCTTGCTGGTGGGCATCATCCAGGGCCCGGGTTATTGGGATCCGCGCCGTTTCCCCGAGCGCGCCCTGCACCGGCGCGCGGTGGTGCTGAATGTCTTCGTCGAAACCGGCCTGATCTCGCCGGCGGAAGCGCAGCGCGCCAAGCTCACGCCCCTGGGCGTCAGCAGCAAGCCGGGCGTGGCGCGCAACAACGCGCCGGCCTTCCTGGACCTGGTGCGCAAGCAATTGGCGCGTGACTATCCCGCCGATGACCTGCGCGGCGCCGGCCTGTCGGTGATGAGTACGCTGGCGCCGTCGGTACAGACGCTCAGCGAACGCTCGGTCGCATCGACCCTGCCGCGCATCGAACGCAAGCAAGGTCCGACGCTGCAGGCCGGCATGGTGGTCACCGACACCAATACCGGCGAAGTGCTGGCGATTGTCGGCAACCGCCGTACCGACGAGCCCGGCTTCAATCGCGCGCTGGAAGCCCAGCGACCGGTGGGTTCGCTGCTCAAGCCCTTCGTCTATCTGCTGGCCTTCGCGCAGCCGGATCGCTATTCGTTGGCGAGCTGGGTGGAGGACTCGCCGATCGAAGTCACCCAGCCCAATGGCAAGGCTTGGCGCCCGAAGAATTCCGATGGCAAGTCGCACGGTACGGTCACGCTGAGTTCGGCGCTGGCGCGTTCCTACAACCAGGCGACGGTGCGCGTGGGCATGGACGTGGGCCCTGATCGACTCGCCGATTTGCTGAAGGCATTGACGGGTGTGAAGGCGCCGCCGAATCCCTCGCTGATCCTGGGCTCGGTGGACATGTCGGTGTTCTCGATGGCGCAGATGTACCAGTTCCTCGCCTCGGGCGGTCGCATCCAGCCGCTGCGTGCGGTGCGCGGCGTGCTCGACCCGCAGGGCAAGGCAATCAGCCGCTACGACAACAAGACCGAGCCGGCGCAGGAAGGCGATGCCATCGCCTCGCGCCTGGTCAGCCTGGCGCTGCAGAGCGCGGTAACCAGCGGTACGGCGCGGCCCCTGCTCAGCGACGGCCTCGGCCCGCTGCAGCCGGCGGGAAAGACCGGCACCAGCAACGACAGTCGCGACAGTTGGTTTGCCGGCTACACCGGTGACCGCCTTGCCGTGGTCTGGGTCGGCAACGACAAGAACCAGCCGACCGGTCTGTACGGCGCCACCGGCGCGATGCGCGTGTGGTCGGGCTTGTACACGCAATTGCCGAGCGAGCCGCTGCGCGTCACCAGCAATGGCATCGAATGGGCCTGGCTGGACGCCACCGATTACGCCACTACCGAAGAAGGTTGCCCCGGCGCGCGCCGCGCGGCCTTCGTGTCCGGCTACCTGCCGCCCGAGCATAAGACCTGCCAGCAGAGCAGTTGGCTGGACTGGTTCCACCTCGGCGGTGAAGGCGAAGCGCCGGCGCAGACTCCGCCGCCCCAGGGTACGCCCTGATGCGCGCCATTGCGTTCCTGTGCGCCTGCGCCCTGCCGATGGTGCTGGCTTCGTGCAGCGCCAGCACCAGCGCCGGTCTGGCCGAAACCAAGCCCGCCGTGCGCCCTGGAACACCGGCGAGCTTGCTGCAACAAGTGCGCAGCGCGGGCCAGGTCGGCGATGAACTGGACGTGCAGCCGTTGCGCGATGCGCGCGTGGAAGACCTGCGCAACGAGGCGACTGCCGCCGAAGCACGCGCGGACTACGCGGCTGCGGCCAGCTTGTTGGCGCAGGCCGCGAAGCTCACGCCCGAAGACCCCGACCTGCTGCAATGGCAGGCGGAAATGGCCCTGGTTGGCAAGGACTGGGGGCGCGCGAGCGCGCTGGCGAACCAAAGCTGGGAGCGCGGTCCAAAACTGGGCGGCCTCTGCCGGCGCAATTGGACGACCCTGCAATTGGTGGCCGAATCGCATGGCGATGAACCGGCGGCCGCGCAGGCGCAGCAGCGCGTGGCCGCCTGCACTGTGCCGCCGCCGAACCGGTTCTAGCCATGTCCGACTTGCCCGATCGCACCCGCGCGGCGTTGGCGGCCGAGGGCCCGCTTGCCGTTGGATTGCCGGGTTATGTCGTGCGCGAGGCGCAAGGACAATTGGCCGATGCCGTCGCCGCTGCGATCGATGAGCGCGCGACCCTGGTAGCCGAAGCTGGCACCGGCACCGGCAAGACCTACGCCTATCTGGTGCCCGCGCTCCTGTCCGGCCAGCGCGTGATCATTTCCACCGGCACGCGCGCGCTGCAGGACCAGCTCTATCACCGCGACCTGCCGCGGGTTCGCGCCGCGCTCGGCGCCGGCTTGAAGACCGCGCTGCTGAAGGGCCGCTCCAACTACCTGTGCCTGTATCGCATGGAACAGGCCAAGGGCGAGCGCTTCGCCAGCCGCGAAGCCGCTGCGCAATTCCAGCGCGTGCTGGCCTGGAGCGGACGCACCCAACGCGGCGACCTCGCCGAATTGCCAGAGCTACCCGACGACAGCCCGCTGCTTCCGCAAGTCACCTCCACCACCGACAACTGCCTGGGCGGTGAATGCCCCTTCTGGTCGGATTGCTTCGTGGCCAAGGCGCGCGGCGAAGCCCAGGCCGCCGACATCGTCGTGGTGAACCACCACCTGTTGCTCGCTGACCTTGCGATCAAGCGCGAAGGCTTCGGCGAAATCCTGCCCGGCGCCGCCGCCTTCGTGCTCGATGAAGCGCACCAGTTGCCGGAACTGGCCTCGCAGTTTTTCGGCGAAGCCATCGGCGCGCGGCAATTGCTCGACCTCGCCCGCGACGCGCTGGGCGAATGCGCTACGGTTCCCGCCGCACTGGCCAGCGTGCAGCAACCGGTGCGCGCGCTGGAACAAGCCGTGCGCGAGTTCCGACTGGCGCTGGAAGGCCTGCCGCAACGTGGCAGCGCAACGCGCTTGAATGCCCATGCTGCCGCGGGCGCGGGGTTGGCCTTGCTCGATACTGCGCTGGCTGAACTGTGCGCAGGCCTGAGCGGCCTGGTGGACAGCTCGCCCGGTTTCGCCGCCTGTGCCGATCGCGCCGATGCCGCGCTCATGCGCCTGCGCCGTTGGCGCGAAGGCCAGACACTGGACGACGATGTGCGCTGGTTCGAACTGACCCAGCGCGGTTTCACCCTGCAGCGCACGCCGCTGGATGTGTCCGGGCCGCTGCGCGATTACCGCGAGGCTTCGCGCGCGGCGTGGATCTTCACCTCTGCCACGCTCGCGGTGGATGGTGACTTCTCGCATATCTCCACGCGGCTGGGTTTGGAATCGCCGCGCGAGTTGCTGCAGGCCAGCCCCTTCGATTGGCGCCGCCAGGCCCTGTGTTATTTGCCGCGCGGACTGCCCGAGCCGAACGCGCGCGACTACGGCGCGGCGGTGGTGGAGAAGGCCCGGCCGGTACTCGAAGCCTCGAAAGGCCGCGCCTTCTTGTTGTTCACTTCGCACCGCGCCCTGCGCGAAGCCGCGGAAGCCTTGCGCGACGGCCCCTGGCCCCTGTTCGTGCAGGGAACCGCGCCCCGGGCCTTGTTGCTCGAACAGTTCCGCGCCTCTGGCAATGGCGTGCTGCTGGGCGCAGCAAGTTTCTGGGAAGGCGTGGATGTCGCCGGCGACGCGCTGTCGGTGGTGGTGATCGATCGCCTGCCGTTTGCCGCGCCCGACGATCCGGTACTGGAAGCACGCCTGGATGCGGTGCGCCGTGCCGGCGGCAATCCTTTCCGCGACGAACAATTGCCGCAGGCGGTGATCGCGCTCAAGCAGGGCGCCGGCCGACTGATCCGCAGCTTCGAGGATCGCGGCGTACTGGTGCTCTGCGACCCGCGCCTGCTGGGCAAGGGCTATGGCCGCCTGTTCCTCGACAGCCTGCCGCCGCTGCCACGCACGCGGGTGCTGGCCGATGTGCAAAGATTCTTCGGCGCCGAAGTCGAAGACGAGGCCGACGCCGACTGGGAAATGGAGGACTGGCGATGAAACTGCTGGCCATCGAAACCAGTACCGAGGCTTGCTCGGTCGCGCTGTCTGTCAATGGCGAAGTGCGCGAGCGCCACGAAATCGCGCCGCGCCGCCATACCGAACTCGTGCTGCCCTGGGCCGATGAATTGCTGGCGAACGCCGGCATCTCGAAATCGCAATTGGATGCCATCGCGGTCGGGCGCGGCCCTGGCGCCTTCACCGGCGTGCGATTGGCCGTGGCCTTGGTGCAGGGCATGGCGCTGGCACTGGAATTGCCGGTCGTTCCGGTTTCGACGCTTGCCGCTTTGGCGATGCGTGCGCCGCAGGATCCAAAGGCGCACATCCTCGCCGCGATTGATGCCCGCATGGGCGAGCTTTACCTCGGCGTGTTCCAGCGCGCGAACGACGGGCTGGTGACGGCGATGGGCAAGGAATGGATGGCGACGCCGTTGTTGGCGAGTTTGCCCGAGGGCGAGGACGGCTTCCTCGGCGTGGGCAGCGGTTTCGGCGCCGAACAAGGCGAACTCGCGCGAACCCTCGGCGATCGCCTGCTGCACATTGATGCCACCCAGCTTCCGCATGCGGCCGACATCGCGCGACTCGGCGCCGCCGCCCTGGCCCGCGGCGAGATGATCGCCGCGGACCAGTTGGAGCCGGCCTACCTGCGCGACAAGGTCGCGCTTACCCTGGAAGAGCAGGCCACGGCGCGCAGCCTGCGTTGAAGCGCGAAGCGGGCCGCGCAAGGCGGCCCGCTGCGATCAGTCGGCGCGAACGCGGTTGGCGATCGCGTGGTAAGCCAGCATGCCGACGCCAGCGGCGCCGATCAGCAGGCCCCAGGTGCCGGGGTTGTCGCTTTCCAGGTGCAGGGCGCTGATCAGGCCGAAGGCCAGGCCAATCAGGGTCAGCACCAGGCCCCATTTCAGGGCCGACAGGCGCCGGGCCTGTTCGTCAGCCACCAGCATGGACTTGACCAGGTCCTGCGAGGCATTGGTATCGGCCAGGCGGCCACGCAGGCGCGCCTCGACGATGAACTTGATGGCCATGACGATGCAGATGAAGGCGGTGATGGGAACCAACAGGCCGAATTCCATGAAACTTCTCCGGTAGGGCGGGCCAGGGCGGCCCGTTCGCAAGGATGGACAGGGGCAGGGCCGGGCCGGTTGCACTTATTTTTCTTGCAACGGATGGCCCCCTGGGCGTATCCATCGCGGCATGAGCGAGGACCAGGCATTGGTGGAGGCGGTATTGGCGCGGGCCCCCGGGGCCTTCGAGCGCCTGGTCGCGCGCCACCAGAAGCTGGTCTGGCACCTGGTCTACCGCATGGTGCAGCACCCCGAGGACGCCCGCGAGCTGTGCCAGGACGTGTTCTTCCGCGTGCACGAGCGCCTGAACCAGTACCGCTTCGAAAGCGCGCTCTCGACCTGGATCGGGCGGGTGGCGTTTTCGGTGGCCACCCGCCACCTGCAGCGCAAGAAGCTGCCGATGGTCGAGCCCTCCGATGACGAAGACGGGGCCTCGGCCTGGGAACAGGTGGGCGATGGCTTCGACCTGGAAGCGGCCTGCGCCGACCACGAACTGATGGGCCTGCTGTCCGCGGCGATCGAAAAGTTGCCAACGATCCAGCGCACGCTTATCACGCTGTACCATCTGGAAGAGATGCCCGTGCAGGAAATCTCCGCCGTCACCGGCCTGCCTGAAGGCACGGTCAAGAACTACCTGTTTCGCGCGCGTAGCCGCCTGCGGCAAACGCTCGAACCGAGGATGGGAGTCGCCGCATGAACAGCCACGAACACGACCGCGAAGTGCGCCTGCAAGCCGCCGCCGAGAAAGCCGAACGCGAAGGCCTGCCCTCCGGGCACGACCCGGAACTCGATCGCCATCGCCTGGTGCTTCGCGCGCTACGCCAGGAACCGGCCGCGCAGCTCTCGCCCAACTTCGCCCGCGCCATGTCGGTGTTGGTGGCGCGTCGCGAAAAACAGGCCGCGCCGGAAGACTGGGTCATGACAGCGCTGCTGGGCGTGCTCGGCATCGGCGCGCTGTTCTACCTGCAACCCTTCATGGCGAAGGTGTTGGGCGAGATGCATCTGGAACTTCCGCGCCTGCCCTGGCCGATGGTCATCGCCACGCTGGTGGCCATCGCTGCGGCCTGGGCCGTGGACCAGGGTTTGCTGCGCGTCGAGTCGAAGCGGCGCTAGCGCCTACTTCAGCAGGATCAGCGTTCCCAGGCCGAGGAAACTGAGGAAGCCGATCACGTCGGTGAAGGTGGTCAGCACCACGCCGCCGGCCAGCGCTGGATCAATATTCAGGCGCCGCAAGGTCAGTGGCACCAGCACGCCGGCCAGCGCGGCATTGATCATGTTGATCAGGATGGCCAGGCCGATGACCAGGCCCAGCGGCGCATCCTGGAACCACAGGCCCGACACCAGCCCGACCACGGCCGCCCAGACCGCGCCATTGAGCATGCCGACCAACACTTCCTTGGCCAGCAGCGCGCGCAGGTTGCCGACACCCACCTGACCCAAGGCCAAGCCGCGCACCATCAGAGTGAGCACCTGCGTGCCGGCCACGCCGCCCATGCTGGCCACGATCGGCATCAGCACGGCCAAGGCGACTACTTTTTCCAGCGAGGCCTCGAAGCGACCGATCACCCAGGAAGCCAGGAAAGCCGTGAGCAGGTTGATGCCCAGCCACAGCGTGCGCCGGCGCGCCGCGCGCGGCACCGGGCTGAACATGTCTTCGTCTTCGTCGAGGCCGGCCGCGCTCATGGCCTGGTGCTCGGCCTGGTCGCGGATGATGTCGACGACGTCGTCAATGGTGATGCGGCCGAGCAGGATGTTGTTCTCGTCCACCACCGGTGCCGACACCCAGTCGTTGTCGGCGAACTGCGTGGCGACCACGTTATCGGCGGTGTCCACGGCAATGGCCGGCTGTTCGTCGTCGATCAGTTCGTTGATCGGCGTGGAAGGATCGTGCGTGAGCAGGGCATTGGTGGCAACGCGGCCCAAGTACTGGTGCCGGCGGCTGACCACGAACAGATGGTCGGTGTGCTCGGGCATCTCGCCGCGCAGGCGCAGGTAGCGCAGCACCACGTCCACGGTGACGTCGGCGCGCACCGTGATGACGTCCGGGTTCATCAAGCGGCCGGCGCTGTCCTCGGGATAGCTCAGGGCCTGTTCCAGGCGCTCGCGGTTCTCGCGGTCCATGGACTTGAGGACTTCGTCGATGACGGTGTCCGGCAAGTCCTCGATCAGGTCGGCGAGGTCGTCGATGTCCAGGTCTTCGACCGCGGCGACGATTTCGTCGGGGTCCATCTCGGCCAGCAGGCTTTCGCGCACGTCTTCACCGACGTGCACCAGCACCTCGCCATCATCCTCGGCGTCGACCAGGCCCCAGACGATGTTGCGCTTGGCCGGCGGCAGGGACTCGAGCAAGTTGCCGATTTCCGCGGGCGAGAGCGTGTTGACCAGGCGCCGCACCGGACCCAGCCGCCCGCTGTCCAGCGCATCCGACAGGAGCCGGAGCTGGCGCGCAGTCTTGTCGTGGCGGACGGCCTCGGCCATGGCTTACTCCGGAGGGACCGCCCATTGTATGCGGCGAGTTTGAATTAGTCGCCGGTTGGCCCTGGCTACAGCCCCGCGTCGAACAAGGCCACCAACGCAGCCATGGCCGCGGCTTCGTCCTCGCCTTCAATGCGCGCCCGCACCACGCTGCCCGGGCCCGCGGCCAGCAGCATCACGCCCATGATGGACTTGGCATTGACCTCGCGACCCCGGGCTTGCAGGAAGGCCTGGCTGCGAAAGGCCGTGAGCACCTGCACCACCCGGGCCGAGGCCTGCGCGTGCAGGCCCAGCGGGCTGTTGACGGTGAGGTCGCGCTCGATCATGCCTACTCCAGTTCCCGGTGGTGGATGAGTACGTCCTCGCGCCCGCGTTCGCGGAAGTGTTGTGCCAGCTTCTCGGCCAGGTACACCGAACGATGGCGCCCGCCGGTGCAACCGAAGGCAATGGTCAGGTAGCTGCGCGTTTCCGACTCGAAGCGCGGTAGCCAGGTGTCCAGAAATCCCGAGACCTGGGCGACATACTCGCGCACCTCGTCCTGATGGTCCAGATGTTCGCGCACCGCGCCATCGCGCCCCGAGAGCGGGCGCAGGCGCGGGTCCCAGTGCGGATTGGGCAGGCAGCGCGCATCGAACACGAAGTCGGCGTCGGCCGGCACGCCATTCTTGTAGGCAAAGGATTCGAACAACAGCGACACGCGCGGCGACAGGCCGGGGTCGATCTGGCTGAGCACGGCCTTGCGCAACTGGTGCACATTGGTGCCGCTGCTGTCGATGATGGTGTCGGCCAGCGCACGCAGGGGCCGCAGGCGCTCGCGTTCGATGGCGATGGCATCGGACAGCGCCCGGCCCTGGTGCGACAGCGGATGCCGGCGCCGGGTTTCCGAGTAGCGCTTGACCAGCACTTCATCGGAAGTGTCGAAGAACACCAGTCGGTGGTCGTAGCCCAGTGCAGCCACGGCCGAGAGCCATTCGCCGATGCGCGAGAGGTCGCTGGCGACATTGCGCACGTCAATGCCGACCGCCAGGCGCGCGCGCGGCGATTCGGCCTCGGCCATGCTGCGCACGAAGTCGGTCAGCAATTCCGCCGGCAGGTTGTCGACGCAGTAGTAGTCCTGGTCTTCGAGGGTGCGCAGGGCTACTGACTTGCCCGATCCGGACAGGCCGCTGACGATGATCAGGGTGGGGCGGGACGCGGACATGGCGGATCAGGAGTCCTGGCTGAGCGAGAGCAGGTTGGCGTGGCGGGCCAGGAAGGCGGCGGCGGGGTCCAGGCCTTTCGCGCGCAGCATGTGCAGGCGCACGGCGGCTTCGGTAAGCACGGCCAGGTTGCGGCCAGCGGCCACCGGCAGCTGGAACACCGGCACGTCCAAATCCAATACCTTGGCCGGCGCCGGTGCCTCGCCCGTAAGGCGCGCCATGGCATCGCCGCTGGAATCGGGCATGCGCACCAGTTGCACGATCAGGCGCAGGTACTTGTTACGCTTCACCGCGGTGTCGCCAAACATCTGGCGGATATTCATCACGCCCAGGCCGCGCACTTCGAGCATGTCCTGCAGCATTTCCGGGCAGGTGCCGTCGAGCACGTCGGGGGCGATCTGGGTGAATTCGGGCGCATCGTCGGCCACCAGGCGGTGCCCGCGCGAAATCAGTTCCAGCGCCAGCTCGCTCTTGCCCACGCCCGACTCGCCGGTGATCAGCACGCCGACCGAGAAGATTTCCATGAACACGCCATGCAGGCTGGCGCGCGGCGCCAGCGACAGCGCCAGGTGGTATTGCAGCAGGTTGAGCAATTCGTAGCCGCGTTTCGCGGACACCCACAGCGCCGTGCCGTTTTCATCGGCCATGCTGCGAAGGTCCGGCGGGCAGACCTGGTTCTGGGTAATCACCAGGGCCATCGGCGCGAAGCCGACGATCTTCTCGAGGGTTTCCCAACGCTGGCGGGCGTCGAGCGTGTCGAGCCATGCCAGCTCGGCGGCGCCGATGATCTGCACCTTGTTCGGGTGGATGACGTTGAGGTAGCCGGCCAGCGAGGGCCGGCGTACCTGTTGCTCGCTGCGTTCGAGCGTGCGCTCGCCGCCGCGTTGCGCCGCACCGATCCAGCGCAGCGCCAGGCGATCCTGCAGCTGCTCGTACAGTTCGCGGGCGCTGATTCGGGTGCGCATGGCCGGTCCGGTGGGTGCCCTCAGCCGAAGCTGTCGGAGCGCGCGGCCGATTCGCCGCGGTGGTGGTCCTTGGTCTTTTCCTTCTGCTTGATCACCAGCCGGTCGAGCTTGTCGGCCAGCAGGTCAAGCGCGGCGTACATGTCCGGTGCCTGGGCATCGGCGAACAGGGTCTTGCCGGGAGTGTGCAGGGTGGCTTCGGCCTTGTGCTCGAGCTTGTCCACCGACAGGATCACGCGGGTTTCCAGATGCTGCTCGAAGTGCTTGGCGATCTTCCCCAACTTTTCCTGCGCGTAGTCGCGCAATGCCGGGGTGACGTCCATCTGGTGACCGCTGATGTCGATACGCATGGCTGGCTCCTGTCTGGGAATGCTGAAAGGGGTTGGGCGCTCGCGCCCGGGAATTTCGCTGGCGCCTCCTAGAGCCTTTGCCGCTCGGTGGACGAGGGAATGTTCATCGCTTCCCGGTACTTTGCCACAGTTCTTCGGGCCACGGGGATGCCTTCGGACTTGAGGATTTCCGCAAGCCTGGCATCGGAAAGCGGTGTGCGCGGGTTCTCTTTTTCGATCAGTCCGCGCAGCATCGCCTGGATCGCGGTGGCCGAGGCGCCGCCGCCGCTGTCGGTGGCAATGCCCGAGCTGAAGAAGTGCTTGAACTCGAAGGTTCCGCGCGGCGTGCGCAGGTATTTGCGGGTGGTGGCGCGGGAGATGGTGGACTCGTGCAGGCCCAGTTCTTCGGCGACATCACGCAGCGTTAACGGACGCATGGCCTGCGCGCCGTGTTCGAGGAAGCCGCTCTGCTGGCGAACAATGGCCTTGGCCACGCGCAGCAGGGTGTCGGCGCGGGTTTCCAGGCTCTTGATCAGCCAGCGCGCCTCCTGCAATTGCGAGCGCAGGTAACTGTCGTCTTCACGCGTGGATTTGCCGATCAGGCGTTCGTAGTGCCGGTTGATGCCGATGCGTGGCTGGCTGCCCTGGTGGGTGGCGACCTTCCAGACGCCGCCCTGGCGGTAGGCGATGGCGTCGGGAACGATGTATTCGGGCTCGCTGCCGCCAATCCGGGCGCCGGGCCGGGGGTCGAGCGAGCGCAGCAAGGCCACGGCCTCGTCCATGGCCCGGGGATCTTGCTTGAGCTGGGCGGCCAGTTTGGCTGCGCCCTGCTTGGCCAGGGATTCCAGATGGCTGGCGGCCAAACGCCGGGCCAGGGCCAGGCCCGGGGTGTCCGGGTCGAGCAAGGTCAGCTGCACGCACAGGCACTCGGACAGGCTGCGGGCGCCGACCCCGACCGGGTCGAAGTGCTGGACCAGCTTGAGGACGGTCTCGATATTGGCCGATGACACGGTCAACTCCGGCCCGAGCGCGGCCTGGATATCCTCGAAGCTGGCCTGCAGGTAGCCGTCTTCGTCGATGGCCTCGATCAGGGCTTCACCGATGCGCAGGTCGCGCGGTTTGAGGTGGCTCAGTTGCAGCTGCCAGTTCAGGTGCTGGCGCAGGTCCAAAGGCGTGGCACGGGTGTCCTCGCGGTCTTCGCCTTCGCCCCCCTGGCCGCCGCTGGCGCGGTCTTCTTCCCAGCGGAATTCGGGCTCGTCATCGAAGGCCTGTTCGAAACTTTCTTCGGCCGTGCTTTCGCTGCCTGCAGCTTCGCTTTCACTGGCGGCCTGGTCCTTGCCGGGATCGGCGGGCTGGGCTTCGAAGTCCTCGCCCTCGCGTTCGAGCAGGGGATTGCTGTCAACGGCTTCGTTGATCTCCAGCTCCAGCTCCACCGCCGACAACTGCAGAAGCCGGATCGCCAGGCGCAACTGTGGCGTCAGCGTGAGCGATTGCCCGAGTTTTAGCTGCAGGGAGGGTTTCATCGCGGCATTGCCCGTGCGCTGCCGGCGATGCAGGGGCTACAGGCGGAAGGACTCGCCGAGGTAGACGCGACGCACATCCGGGTTGGCGAGCACGGCTTCGGGGGATCCTTGGGCCAGTACGCTTCCTGCGTTCAGGATATACGCCCGGTCGCAGATGCCCAAGGTCTCGCGGACATTGTGGTCGGTGATGAGCACGCCGATGCCGCGTTGCTTGAGGTGGCGCACGATTTTCTGGATTTCGCCGACCGAAATCGGGTCCACGCCCGCGAAGGGCTCGTCCAGCAGGATCAAGCGCGGGTTGGCGGCCAGGGCGCGGGCGATTTCCACGCGCCGGCGCTCGCCACCCGACAGGCTGGCGCCGAGCTGGCCGGCGACATCGGCGACCTGCAATTCATCGAGCAGCGATTCCAGCTCGCGCTTGCGCCCGGCGGCATTGAGGTCGGCGCGCAGCTCGAGCACCGCCATCAGGTTGTCGGCCACGCTGAGCTTGCGGAACACCGAGGCTTCCTGCGGCAGGTAGCCGATGCCGCGGCG
>CBHTVR010000003.1:0-120279 GCA_966096795.1 uncultured Gammaproteobacteria bacterium | reverse complement strand
TTCTACGTCCCGAACGTAGCGCTCTACCAGGCTGAGCTACACCCCGAGGTAGCCCCATATTGTAGGGGGAGGGCGGCCCTGCGGCAAGCCGGATTTCAGCACGGCGCCGAGAGCGCCTGCTCATTTCGACGGGGACTATGGCCCCGGCTAGAATATCGGGCTTGCCGGAGACCCACCTTGATCAAGCCCCGCACCCCACCTGGCGTCATGGAGCTGCTGCCCCGCGACCAGATTGCCTTCCAGCGCATGCTGGACGTGATCCGCCGCAATTTCGAGCGCTTTGGCTTCCTGCCGGTGGAAACCCCGGTGTTCGAACTGTCCGAGGTCCTGCTGACCAAGACCGGTGGTGAAACCGAGCGCCAGGTCTACTTCGTGCAGTCCACCGGCGCGCTGAACAATTCCTCCGAAAGCGGGGGCGGCCAACCGGAACTGGCCCTGCGCTTCGACCTGACTGTGCCGCTGGCGCGCTATGTGGCCGAGCACGAGCACGACCTGGCCTTCCCGTTCCGGCGCTACCAGATGCAGCGCGTGTATCGCGGCGAACGCGCCCAGCGCGGGCGCTTCCGCGAGTTCTACCAGTGCGATATTGACGTGATTGGCAAGGATTCGCTGTCGGTGCGCTACGACGCCGAGATGCCGGCGGTGATCCATGCGGTGTTCTCCGAGCTGCGCATCGGCGCGTTCACTGTGCACCTGAACAACCGCAAGCTGCTGCGCGGATTCTTCGAAGCGCTGGGCATCGGCGATGGCGAGCGCCAGACCCTGGTGCTGCGCGAGGTGGACAAGCTCGACAAGCGCGGCGCCGACCATGTCCGCGCCACCCTGCAGGGCGAGGGCTTTGGCCTGAGCCTGGAGGTCACCGACAAGATCCTGGCCTTCGTGCAGTCGCGCTCGAACGGCCACGCCGATGCGTTGGCCAAGCTGGCGCCGCTCGAGGCGCAGGCCGCCACCGCCGAAGGCGCGCGCGAATTGCGCGAAGTCATCGAACTCCTGCGCGCCAATGGCGTGCCGGAAGCGAACTACGCCATCAACTTCTCCATCGCCCGCGGCCTGGACTACTACACCGGCACCGTGTACGAAACCATCCTCAACGACTACCCGCAGATCGGTTCGATCTGCTCGGGCGGCCGCTACGAAAATCTCGCCGGCCACTACAGCAAGTCGCACCTGCCGGGCGTGGGCATTTCCATCGGTGCCACCCGCCTGTTCTGGCAGTTGCGCGAAGCCGGCATCCTTTCCACCGCCGACAGTTCGGTCGAGGCCCTCGTGGGCCTGATGGACGAATCGCGCCTGGACCAGAGCATGGCGCTCGCCCAGCTGCTGCGTGCCGGCGGCATCAATACCGAAGTACAGCTGGAAGCGAAGAAGCTCGCCAAGCAGTTCCAATACGCCGACCGCGCCGGCATCCGCTTCATGGTGCTGGTGGGCGAGGACGAGGCCGCACGCGGCGTGGTCACGGTAAAGGACCTGCGCCGCCAGGAACAATTCGAAGTCGCGCAGTCCGAACTGGTCGCCGCCATCAAGGTGGAACTGGAACAGCAACGCGCCATGCAGGAACGCTGACATGAAAGCCATCCGCCTCGACGGCCGTTCGCTCACCCGCAAGCAGGTCGTCGCGGTGGCCTATGGCGCCAGCGTCGAACTCGACCCCGCGCAGCTGCGCCAGGTGCAGCGCGCCGCCGACTTCCTGGTCGAGCAGGTCGCGCGCCAGGAGCCGATCTACGGCGTTTCCACGGGCTTTGGCAGCAATGCCGACAAGCTGCTCGGCGCGCACCGCTTGCGCGAGGGCATGCCCGGCGCCAAGGCCGAAGACGAAAGCCTGCTGGAAGAATTGCAGCGCAACCTCATCGTCACCCACGCCGTCTGCGTGGGCGAGCCCTTCCCGGCGGAAGTGGTGCGCGCGATGCTGGTCATCCGCATCAACACCCTGATGCGCGGGCATTCGGGCATTCGTTCCAAGACGCTTGAAGCCCAGGCGGCCATGCTCAATGCCGGCATCGTGCCGGTGGTGCCGCAAAAAGGATCCGTTGGCGCGAGCGGCGATTTGGCGCCTTTGTCGCACCTGGCGATCGTATTGCTGGGCGGAGGCGAGGCCTTCTATCAGGGCGAGCGCATGCCCGGTGCCGAAGCGCTCAAGCGCGCTGGCCTGGCGCCCATTCGTCTCTCGCATAAAGAGGGCCTGGCGCTGAACAATGGCACGGCGCAGATGCTCGCCACCGGCGTGCTGGCCGCCGCGCGCCTGGAAGACTTGCTCGACAGCGCCGACCTGGCCGCGGCGATGACGATTGATGCCTTCGCTGGCCGCCTGCGTGCCTTTGACGCCCACGTGCATGACCTGCGCCCGCATCCGGGCCAGGTTCAGGTGGCTGCGAACCTGCGCAATCTGCTGCAGGACTCCACGCTGGCCGACATCGACTACCACCTGGTGCCGCGTTTCCGGCAGTGGTTGCCGGAAAGCTGGGCCACCCCCGCACAGCAGGCCCTGGACTTCGACATCAGTTGGGACTGGGTGCCGCTGACCCAGCGCCACGGCCGCGAGCGCTTCTACCAGCGCTTCAAGCCCTTCCGCGGCGGCAAGAAGCACCAGCCGCAGGACAGCTATTCCCTGCGCTGCATCCCGCAGGTGCATGGCGCCGTACGCGATGCTTTGGCGCAGGCGCAGCGCGTGCTCGATGTCGAGCTCAATGCCGTCACCGACAATCCGTTGCTGTTCCCGGATCTGGAAGGCGCGCGCAATATCGAAGACCAGGTCGTCTCCGCTGGCCACTTCCACGGCATGCCGCTGGCCCTCGCCATGAGCTACCTGAAGGCCGCGATTCCCGTGCTCGCGAGCATCTCCGAGCGCCGCCTCAACAAGCTCGTGGACCCGGCCACCAACGACGGCCTGCCGGCCTTCCTGATCGGCAATGAAGACGGCACCGAAAGCGGCTTCATGATCGTGCAGTACACCTCGGCCGCCATCGTCAACGACCTGTGCAGCCGCGCGCACCCGGCGTCGGTGTACTCCATTCCTACCAGCGCCAATGCCGAAGACCATGTGTCCATGGGCGCCAACGAAGCGCGCCATGTGCTGGACATGCTGCCGGACCTGGAGCGCGTGCTGGGCCTGGAAATCTACACCGCAGCCCAGGCCCTGGATTTCCGCCGCGACATGATCAATGCCGCGCGTGAACTGGCGCGCACCGCTGATGCCGAAGCGCTGGCGGAAAAGATCAACGGCGCGCCGCGCGCCGATGCCCCGGCCCGCGCAGAATTCCTGGCCGAAGTCGAGGCCCTGCGCGCCGAATTGGCGCAGGCGCAGGAATATCGCCCCGGTCGCGCCGTGGCCGCCGCGCTCGCGCGCCTGCGCCAGGACATCGCCTTCATGAACCAGGATCGGGCGATGGACGGCGAGGTGGAAACCGCCGTCGCGCTGGTGTCGAACGGCGAATTGCTGGCGGCTGCGCGCGCCGCCCTCTGAGCGCTTCCTGCGGTCTGGCAAATCGCCCCGTCAGGCGTTGACGTGCACCCGGTTGCGGCCGCCGTTCTTGGCCGCGTACAGGGCATCGTCGGCCTGGTGCAGCACCTCGTCGGCGCTGGGATTGCTGCCGACCGGCACGCAGTAGGCGCCAATGCTGGCGGTCATGGTGATTTCCTGGCCCTGGAAACGCACCGGCATCGAACCGATCTGGCGGCGCACGCGCTCGGCAATGTCCAGCACGCGCATGGCCGACACACCCGGCAGCACCACCACGAATTCCTCACCACCAAAGCGCGCGCAGACCGCCACTTCCTGGGCCAGGCAATCGCTGAGGTTGCGCGCGAGCACGCGCAAGCATTCATCGCCGGCCAGGTGGCCGTGTTCATCGTTCACGCGCTTGAAGTGGTCCAGGTCAATCAGCAAGAGGCTGATGGGTTGCCGGGTTTCGGCGGCGTGGTGCAGCATTTGTTCGAACACTTCGCGGAAGTGGCGGCGGTTGAACATGCCGGTGAGCACATCACGCCGGTTTGACTCGCGCAGGCGCGAATTGGCATCGGCCAGTTGTTCCAGCGCCGCGCTCAGTTCCGCCGTGCGCCGCGAGACATTGCGTTCGAGTTGTTCGTTCGCCTCGCGCACCACGTTTTCGTTTTCGCTGCGCAGGTTGGCATAGCGGTAGGCCAGCGCAAAGCTGAGCAGCACCATCTCCATGGCCGAGCCGATCTGGATGCCGTACTCGGTGAAGAAGTTCTTCTGCAGCAGGCCAAAGCTGACCGAGGCATACATGGCCGTGCCCAGCAGCAGCATGGTCCATGCCGCCAGGAACAACTGGGCAGGGCGGTAGCCGCCACGGATCGAGCGGAAGGTCTGGTAAAGCACGGTCAACACGCCCGGGAACACGGCGTAGGTTCCCAGCTGCACCGAGGTGCGGTAGTCGAGGAAAAAGGAGCCCGCGCCCATCAGCCCGTAGAAGATGATGAAAGCCAGCGACAACTTGTCGCCCAGCGGCCAGCGCTCCTTCAACTCCAGGAACAGGCGCGCGAACTGGTGCATGGCCATTTGCGAAAAAGCCATGGACAGCGGGATGGCGTGGTTGGCCAGCCAGGGTGAACCCGGCCACAGGTATTCGAAGGCCAGGCCATTGAGGCAGAAAAGCACCAGGCCAAAGCCGGCCAGGTGGCACATGTACCAGAAGTGGCTGGAATCGCGCAGCGACAGCCACAGCACCATGTTGTAGAAGAACAGCGCCAGCAGGATGCCGTCGTACAGGCCGATGCCGATCTGGGCATCGCGCTCCATCTCGGCAAATGCGCCGAAGGTGTAGATGCGAAGCGGCGCCTGCATTGAACTTTCGCTCTGCGCGCGCACCAGCACCTCCACCTCGGTGCGCTGGGGCAGGTTCAGCCAGAAGTTCGGGTGCCGGTAGCGAATTGCGCGGGCAGAGAAGGGCAGCTTGTCGCCGCTGGCAAGGTGGTCCACGCGCCCGTCGGGATAGCGCATGTAGACGTCCACGTTGTCCAGCAGCGAGTACTGCAGCACCAGCAGCCAGCGTTCCTCGCTGTTGCCGTCATTGAACAGGCGGGTGTGGAACCAGAACGCCTCGTCGCGAAAGCCGAAGGTGGCGTTGCCATTGGGCAGCGGCTGGAATTTCCCCTGGGCTGCGGCCTGGAACATCGCCGACGCATCGGCACGTCCGTCGGGATCGGTCAGGTAGCCCACGTGGGGCGACAGCGAAAGATCGGCCAGGCCGGGGCTGACGATGACCCGATCGGTATCCGCCTGCGCCAGGCCGGATCCGGCCAAGGCCAGCAGCAGCAACAAGGTGCGAAGGGCCAATCTCACTCCGGTTCCTCTCCCTAACCCCTACACCTTAACGAGCCGCGTACGGATTGGCTATTGGCGCGCCGCCTGATGGCGCCCAGCCTGGGTTCCGGCCCTTGCTAATGTAATAGTGCGCTGTTACATTGGCACAATGAAACGCAAGCCCACTGCCGCCCCTGAACGCCCTGCCGACTCCCTGGCGCCCTTGCTCCGGGCGGTGCAGTCCATGCGCAGCGAAGCCGAACTGCGGGCCTTGCTGCTGGACTTGTGCACGCCCGCCGAGCTGGAGGCCATCGCCGACCGCTGGCGCGTGGTGCCCTTGCTACTCGAGGGCATCGCCTATCGCGAAATCCACGACCGCACCGGCGTCAGCGTTACCACCATCGGCCGTATCGCGCGCTGTCTGGATCTAGGCGCCGGCGGCTACCGGCTCGCCGCCGAACGCACCCTGGGCGCGGCCAAGCCTGCCCGCAACTGACACCAGAAAAGGACTTCCTTCCATGCGTACGCATGACCGATTGCGCATCGCCATCCAGAAATCCGGGCGCCTGTCCGATCCCGCCCGCGACTTGCTCGCGCGCGCGGGCCTGAGCTTTCGCGAGAGCCGCGACCGCCTGTTCTGCTACGGCGACTCGCTGCCCATCGACCTGCTGCTGGTGCGCGATGACGATATCCCCGGACTGATCGCCGAGGGCGTTTGCGACCTGGGCATCGTCGGCCAGAATGTCCTGGAAGAGCAGGGCGCCGAGCGTGCCGCGACCGGGCAGGCGGAGGCGTTCTCCGTGCTGCGCCCGCTCGGATTCGGCCGTTGCCGCCTGAGCGTCGCCGTGCCGAACGAGTGGGACTGGCAAGGCAATGCCCGCCTCAAGGGCACGCGCATCGCCACCAGCTATCCGCACCTGCTGGCGAAATGGCTGGCCGAGCAGGGCGTGGATGCCGAGCCGGTGGTGCTCTCGGGCTCGGTTGAAATCGCGCCGCGACTGGGCAAGGCCGAAAGTATCTGCGACCTCGTGTCCTCCGGCGCCACCCTGGTGGCCAACCAATTGAAGGAAGTCGCCGTCATTCTGGAAAGCGAGGCCGTGTTGGCCGGCCCGGCCGCAGCCTTCACCGACGCCCGCGCTGACCTTGCCTCGATGCTCTTGCGTCGCCTCGATGGCGTGCTCAGCCTGAAGGCGAGCAAGTTGCTGCTGTTCCAGGCCCGCCGCAGCGCCCTGCCGGAATTGATGAAGCTGCTGCCGGACGCCGCACCGCCAACGGTGATGACAATTGAAGGGCGCGATGATGAAGTCTCGCTGCAAGCCCTCTGCCGCACCGCCATGACCTGGCAGCGCCTGGAAGACATGAAGCGCGCGGGTGCCTCGGGCTTGCTGGTGCTGCCGGTGGAGCAGATGCTGGCATGAAGACCCTGCGGTGGAAGCAACTGGATGCTACCGAACGCGCCGCAGCACTGGCGCGACCGATCGCCGCGAGCGAGGGCGAACTTGAGGCCGCGGTGGCGCGCGTGATCGAACAGGTTCGCGCCGATGGCGACAGCGCCGTGCGCGCGTTGACGCGCCGCTTCGACGGCGTGGAAATCGGCGACGCGCGCGTTGGCGAAGAAGAATTCGCCCAGGCCCTGCGCGAGGTCGCGGCTCCCGTGCAGGCGGCGATGGCCGAAGCGCGCGAGCGCCTGATCGCCTGGCACCAGGCCGGCATGGCCGCCGACTTCGAGATCGAAACCGCCCCCGGTGTGCGGTGTGGCCGGGTGCTGCGCGGCATTTCGCGCGTGGGCCTGTATGTGCCGGCAGGCACCGCGCCGCTTCCTTCCACGGCCTTGATGCTGGGCGTGCCGGCGGCGCTGGCGGACTGCGAGGAAGTGGTGTTGTGCACGCCGCCGCGAGCCGATGGCCGTGCGGATCCAAGTGTGCTGGTCGCTGCACGTCTGTGCGGCATTTCCCGGGTCTTCAAGATCGGCGGCGCCCAGGCGATCGCCGCGATGGCCTTCGGCACCGAGACCGTTCCGGCCTGCGACAAATTGTTCGGGCCCGGCAACAGCTATGTCACCTCGGCCAAGCAGCAGGCGTCCATGCGCAGCGGCGGCCCGGCGATCGACATGCCCGCGGGGCCCTCCGAGGTTCTGGTCATTGCCGATGCCGATGCGTCGCCGGCTTTCGTTGCCTCGGATCTGCTCTCTCAGGCCGAGCATGGCGCCGACTCGCAGGTCGTCCTGCTCAGCACCAGTGCGGCGCTGATCGCGGCCGTGCAAGTCGAGATCGGGCGCCAGTGCGCCGGCCTGCCGCGCGCGGATATCGCTGAGCGCGCGCTCGCCCATGCCCGCCTGATCGAAGTTGAGTCGCTGGAGGAAGCCTTCGCCATCAGCAATATCTATGCACCCGAGCACCTTATCCTGGCGCTGCGCCAGGCCGAAACATGGCTGCCGAAAGTGCGCCGCGCCGGTTCGGTATTCCTCGGCGACTTCGCGCCCGAGTCCTTGGGTGACTACTGCTCGGGCACCAACCATGTGCTGCCTACCAATGGTGCTGCCCGCGCCTGGAGCGGCGTCAGCGTGGCCAGTTTCCAAACCAGCATCAGTGTGCAGTCGGTGGCGGCCGAGGGCCTTCGCGCCATTGGCCCCTGCGCGGTGACCCTGGCGCGCGCGGAGGGACTGGAGGCACACGCGCAGGCCGTGGTGCTCAGGCTGGAGGCTGTGTCGTGAGCGCAATATTGGACTTGCTGCGCCCGGACCTGCGTGACTTTGCCGGCTACAGTTCGGCCCGCCGCGCCAGCGTCACGGGCTCGATCTGGTTGAACGCCAACGAATGCCCATCGCCATCGCCCGCCGACCCGGGCCTGGCGCTGAACCGCTATCCCGAGCCACAGCCTGCGCAGCTGCGCGCGCGCCTGGCCGGGCTGTATGGCGTGGAGGCCGCGCAGGTATTGGTCACTCGCGGCAGCGACGAAGGCATCGACTTGCTGGTACGCGGGTTCTGTCGCGCCGGTGTGGATGCGGTGGCGATCGCGTCGCCTTGCTTCGGCATGTACGCGGTCTGCGCACGCGTGCAGGGCGCGCCCCTGGTGGATGTGCCGCTGATCGACCGCGATGGGGCCTGGTCGCTGGACATCGAAGGGATCAAGTCCGCAGTCGCGCAGCGAGCCGTGCGCGTGGTCTTCCTCAGCTCGCCGGCCAATCCGACCGGCCAGGCGCTGGCGATGGCGCCGGTTCGCGAGCTCGCGCAGGCCCTGCGCGGCCGTGCGCTGCTGGTGCTGGACGAAGCCTATGGCGAATACAGTGATGTCCCCAGCGCCAGTAGCTTGCTGCCGGAGTTCGACAACCTGGTGGTACTGCGGACCCTGTCCAAGGCCTACGCCCTGGCGGGCGCGCGCATCGGCGTCACCTTGGCCGACCCGGCCTTGATCGCCGTGCTGTCCAATCTGTCGGCGCCGTATCCGGTGCCGGCGCCGTCGGCCGCCATCGCCCTGGCCGCGCTCTCCGACATCGGTATTGCCGAGGCCCGGCGCCGTGCCGCGCAGGTCACTACCGAGCGTGCGTTGCTGGCGGCGAGACTTCGCAAGCTCGACGGTGTGCGCGCGGTGTATGAATCCCAGGGCAATTTCCTGCTGCTGCGCTTCGACGACGCCAGCGCGGCGTTCGCCCGCCTGCTCGCGGCCGGTGTGGTCGTGCGTGATGTCCGGGCCATGCCGGGCCTGGGCGATGCACTGCGCATTACCGTGGGCACGCCCGCCGAAAACGCGGCGGTACTGGCCGCGCTCGAAGTGCGGGTGGCAGCATGAGCAGGATTGTCTTCCTCGATCGCGATGGCGTGCTGATCGAAGAGCCCGCCGACGAGCAGATCGACAGCTTCCAGAAGTTGCGCCTGGTCGAAGGCGTAATCCCCGCGCTGCTGCGCCTGCGTGATGCCGGCTTCGACTTCGTCATGGTCTCCAACCAGGACGGCCTCGGCACCGCATCGTTCCCGATCGAATCCTTCGAGGGACCGCAGCAGTTGTTGCTGCAGATCCTCGCCTCGCAAGGCATCGAATTTCGCGAAGTGCTGATTGACCGCAGCCTGCCTGCCGAGCAATCGGCCAACCGCAAGCCGGGCCTGGGCATGGTGCTGCACTACCTGCGCGATCGCAGCGTGGATTTGCAGGCCAGCGCCATGGTCGGCGACCGCGAGACCGACATGGAATTCGCGCGCAACCTCGGTGTGCGTGGTTTCCGGCTCGCGCCAGGGCACTACCGCTGGGACGAGATCGCCCACGATCTGGCCGACGCGCCGCGCACGGCCACCGTCGAACGCAAGACCAAGGAAACCCGCATTCGCGTGCGCCTGGACCTGGACCGCAGCGCCGACCCGATCATCGCCACCGGCCACGGCTTCTTCGACCACATGCTCGAACAGTTGGGAAAGCACGGCGGATTCGCGCTGGAGCTGCACTGCGCTGGCGACCTGCACATTGACGAGCACCACACCGTGGAAGACTGCGGCCTGGCCATCGGCAGCGCCTTGAGGTCGGCGCTGGGCGACAAGCGCGGCATCAGCCGCTACGGCGCCACCCTGCCCATGGACGAAACGCTTGCCAGCGCCGCCCTTGATTTGTCTGGGCGCCCCTACTTCGTGTTCGAGGGCCAGTTTCCACGCGAGCAGGTTGGCGAGTTGCCGACCGAACTGGTGCCGCACTTCTTCCGTTCCCTGTGCGAGACAGCCGGCCTGAACCTGCACCTTTCCGTAAAAGGCGAGAATGCCCACCACATGGTCGAGGCCTGCTTCAAGGCCGTGGCGCGGGCCTTGCGCCAGGCCGTGCGGCGCGAAGGCCGCGAGTTGCCGAGCACCAAGGGAACGCTCTGATGGCCGCTACGCCGCGCGTGGTGCTGCTCGACTCGGGCGGTGCGAACCTGGGCTCGGTGCAGGCCGCGTTCGCGCGCCTGGGTGTGGACGCACCGGTGACTTCCGATTGGGCGCGCATCCAGTCCGCCAGCCATGTCGTGCTGCCCGGTGTCGGCGCGGCGGCGGCTTGCATGGCGCGCCTGCGCGAGAACGGCCTGGACAAACTGGTGGCGCGCCTGAGCCAGCCGTTGATCGGAATCTGCATCGGCATGCAGCTGCTGTTCGAACGCTCGGCCGAAGGCCAGACCGAATGCCTGGGCCTGCTGCCGGGCGAAGTGTCGCGATTGCCGGCTGCGCCAGGCGTTCGTATTCCGCACATGGGCTGGAACCGGCTGGAGGCAGTGCCTGGGCAGGCGCATCCCTTGGTCGCCGGACTCGACCAGCAATGGCTGTACTTCGTGCACAGCTATGCCGCCCGCACCAACGCGCACGAGATCGCCCGTTGCCACCACGGCGAGGCCTTCAGTGCCGTGGTCGCTCGCGGGCGAGTGATGGGCGCGCAATTTCATCCCGAACGCTCGTCATCGCCGGGTGCCCGCCTGCTGCAAAACTTTCTGGCCATAGACCGATGAGCTTCACTCTTCTTCCTGCCATTGATATTCGCGCCGGCCGCGTCGTGCGCCTGGCCCAGGGCGATTACCAGCGCCAGACCGGTTACGACCTCGACCCGCTGGAGCTGGCGCGCAGTTATCGCGAGCAGGGCGCGCGCTGGTTGCACCTGGTGGATCTGGACGCGGCGCGCTTGGGCGGCTACTCGCAGCAGATCCTGTTGGCGCGCCTGCAGTCTGAAACCGGGCTGCGCATCCAGACCGGTGGCGGCGTGCGCAGCATCGGCGAGATCGAATCCCTGCTCGCGGGCGGCGCCAGCCGCGTGGTCATCGGCACGCTGGCGGTGCGCGAGCCGGAAACGGTAAGCGGCTGGCTGAAGCGCTTCGGCCCCGAGCGCATCACGCTCGCGCTGGATGTGCGCCGCGATGGCAACGGCGCGTGGCGCCTGCCGGTGTCCGGATGGACCGCGGATTCGGCGCTGCGCTTCGACCAGTTGCTCGAACGCTATGTGAAAGCCGGGCTGCGCCACCTGCTGTGCACCGACATCCAGCGCGATGGCATGCTCTCGGGCTTCAATCTCGAGCTGTATCGCGGGCTTGCCAGCGCCTGGCCGACCTTGCAGGTGCAAGCCTCCGGTGGCGTGCGCGGCATCGAGGACATTCGCGCCGCGCGCGAAGCCGGCGCGGCGGCCGCCATCCTGGGGCGCGCGTTGATCGAGCAGCAGTTCGACCTGCCCGAAGCCCTCGCTGAAGAATTCGAGCCATGCTGAGCCGGCGCATTATTCCGTGCCTGGATGTGCGCGACGGCCAGGTGGTGAAGGGCCTGCGCTTTCGCGACCACGTGGTCGTTGGCGAAATCGTCGAGCTGGCCCTGCGTTATCGCGACGAAGGCGCCGACGAGCTGGTGTTCTACGACATCACCGCCAGCCCGGACGGCCGCGCGGTGGATCGCGCCTGGGTCGAGCGCATCGCCCGGGTCATTGATATTCCCTTCTGCGTGGCCGGTGGCATTCGCTCGGTGGAACAGGCCAAGGCCATACTCGGCGCCGGCGCCGACAAGATCTCGGTCAACACGCCGGCGCTGGAGCGCCCCGGACTGATCGCGGAATTGGCTGAAGCCTTCGGCGTGCAATGCGTGGTGGTGGGCGTGGACAGCCTGCGCGATGAAGACGGCGAGTGGCGCGTGCGCCAGTACACCGGCGACCCCAGCCGCACGCAGGCACTAGCACGACGCACCCTGGACTGGATTGTCGAAGCCCAGTCCCTGGGCGCGGGCGAGATGGTGCTCAACTGCATGGGTTCCGATGGCGCCCGCGATGGCTATGACATCGAGCAACTGCGCGCCGCGCGCGCCGTGTGCGCGGTGCCGTTGGTGGCTTCGGGCGGTGCCGGCGCGCGCGAGCATTTCGCACGGGCCTTCGAACAGGCCGACGTGGACGCGGCCCTGGCTGCCAGCATTTTCCACAGCGGCGAGCTGGGCATTCCGGCGCTGAAGCAATATCTGCAGCAACAAGGCGTGGAGATCCGGACATGAACCAGCAAACCGCCGCCATCGACAGCCAGGCCCTGGCTTGGGACAAGCACGACGGACTGCTGCCCGCCATCGTCCAGGACGCCGACAACGCCCGGGTGCTGATGCAGGCCTACATGAATCGCGAAGCCCTGGCCCGGACCCTGGCCAGTGGCCGCGTGTGTTTCTACAGCCGCAGCCGGCGCGCGCTGTGGACCAAGGGCGAAACCAGCGGCCACTTCCTGGACCTGGTGCGCATCGAAGCCGACTGCGACGGCGACAGCCTGCTGGTGCAGGCGCGCCCGAACGGCCCGACCTGCCATCTCGAGCGCGCCAGCTGCTTCCCCAACGCTCCGGCTTCCTTTCTGGTCGAACTCGACACGCTCATCGCGCAACGCGAGCGCGAGCGCCCCGCGGGCAGCTACAGCACCAAACTGTTTGAAGCCGGTGTGCGGCGCATCGCCCAGAAGGTGGGCGAGGAGGGCGTGGAAACGGCCCTGGCCGGCGTGGTCCAGGACGATGAGGCCCTGCTGGGCGAATCCGCCGACCTGGTCTATCACCTGCTGGTGCTGCTGCGCGCGCGTGGCCTGTCGTTGGCCCAGGTTGTCGAAACCCTCGAACAAAGGCATCGTCCCGGCGGATAATCGCGGCAGTCCTCCAGGGTTCCCGCCGATGCGCCTTCGCCTGTCTGTATTGATCCTGTCGCTCGCCTGGGTGGGCCTCGCCGATGCCGGCATGCTGCGCTGCGAAGGCCGCGTGTTCCTGGATCGCGACGGTGACGGACTTCGCGATCGCGGCGAACCGGGCATCGCCGATGTCGGCATCTCCGACGGCACGCGTATTCTGCGCAGCGACGCGCAGGGTCGCTTCGACTTCCGCGTTGAAGACGGCCGCACCGTGTTCCTGATCAAGCCAGCAAACTACACCGTGGCGACGCGCGCCGATGGCCTGCCCGACACCTGGCGCAACTTGCAGCGCCAGCCCGGCCCGAAGCTCGCCTTCGGCGGCGTGCCGGCGCAACGACGTCCGGCCTGCGGCGACTTCGCGTTGCGCGAGGCCAGCAAGCGCGGCGATCACCCGCTGCAGGTCCATCTCTCCGGCGACCCGCAGTTCAAGTCCCTAACCGATGTCGGCTATTACCGCCGCGACATCATCGAGCCCACGCTCGCCCAAGGCCCCGTGGATCTTGCGGTGACGATGGGCGATCTGGTCGACGACCATCTGGAACTCTATCCGGCGCTGAAGACCGAAGACGCCAAGCTCAAGGCGCCGTGGCTACATGCGCCCGGTAACCACGACCTCGACTTCGATGCCGGTGGCGACGCCCATTCGCTCGATACTTTCCGCAGCGCATTCGGCCCGGACACCTACGCCTGGGAAGAACCGGAAGCCGCCTTCATCGTGCTGGACGACGTGCTGTTCCAGGGGCCGGCAAAGTCGAACTATCTCGGCGGCCTGCGCCCGGAGCAATTCGCCTTCCTCGAGGCCTATCTCGCGCGCGCGCCCAAGGACCGGCTGCTGGTGCTGGCCATGCACATTCCGCTGTTCCCGGTGCCGGGGCCGGAGAGCTTCAACCCGGCCGACCGCGCGCGCCTGTTCGCGCTGCTCAAGCCCTTCCCGAAGCTGCTGATCCTGAGCGCGCACACGCACAAGCAGATGACCGTATTCCACGACGCCAGCACCGGCTGGCAGGGCGCCGCGCCGCTGCGCGAATACAACATTGGCGCGGCCTGCGGCGCCTACTGGACCGGCCGCAAGGACGACGCCGGCATTCCCGATGCGACGATGAACGACGGCACCCCCAACGGCTACGCCCGCATGCATATCGGCGCCGACGGCGTGCCACACATCCGCTACTACTCCGCGCGCGCGCCGCTCGACCAGCAGATGACCCTGCATGCGCCCAAGGTGCTGCGCCACAACGCCTATCCCGCGTTCGGCGTGTTCGCCAATGTCTGGATGGGCCATGCCGGAACCAAAGTGGAGTTCCGCGTGGACGGCGGCGAATGGAAGCCCATGAAACTGGTGGCCCTGCCTGATCCGGCGCTCACCGTGGAAAACGCCCATGACGACGATGCCGATGCACTGCGCGGCTACGACCGCTCGCCGGAGGCCGTCATTTCCACGCACTTGTGGCGCGGCACGCTGCCAACCAATCTCGAGGCGGGAGATCATCGCGTCGAGGTTCGCGCGCAGCTGGAAGACGCCGGCGAGGCCACGGCCGAAACCCACTATCGACTGGATGAAGCCGCGCCCTGAGCGCGGCGAGGTTCAGCTCGCGAAATCGCGCGGCTCGATCGCGCTGAAACTCTCCACGCGCCGGTGGCCATGGCAGTCGTCGCCCTGGCGCGGCATCGGGTAGTCCTCGCGCCGGTCCAGCAACACGGTGCGCAGGCCGGCTTCGCGCGCGGCATCGAGTTCTTCCACCACATCCGACAGGAACAGCACGTCTTCGCCGGCCAGGCCCAGCTCGGCGATCACGTTGCGGTAGCTCTGCGCCTCGCGCTTGCCACCCACCGCGGTGTCGAAATAGCCCGAGAACAGGGGCAGCAGGTTGCCCGCGGTGCTATGGCCAAACAGCAACTTCTGCGCCGGCACCGAGCCCGAGGAATACACATAGAGCGGATAGCCGCGCGCATGCCAGTCGCGCAAGGCCGCCACGGCATCGTCGTAGATGTGCGCGGCATAGCCGCCGTCGGCGTAGCCTTCGGCCCAGATCATGCCTTGCAGGGCTTTCAACGCCGGATGCTTGCGGTCTTCATCAATCCAGCCCTGCAGCATCTCCACCAGCACGTCGTCCTGGCAGATGGCGCCGGCATCGGCGGCGGCACGGTCCAGCCAGTAGCGTACTTCGGGCTCGCCGCCATGCTCGCGCACGAAGGCGGGCAGGGCCTTGCGGGCATACGGAAACAGCACGTCCTTGACGAAGGAAATCGAGCTGGTGGTGCCTTCGATGTCGGTCAGGATGGCGGGCTTGCTCACGCCAGCGCGCCGCCGCTTTCATAGCGCGGGAAGCGCGAGGCCCAATCGGTGCCGGTGAAGTAGCCGACCCAGCCGTCCGGCTCGGTAAAGAAGCGGATGGCGATGAAGAAGGGCGCCGGGCCCATGTCGAACCAGTGCCGGGTGCCGTCGGGCACGCCGATCAGGTCGCCGGACTCGCACAGGATCTCGTAAACCTTGCCGGCCACATGCAGGGTGAACAGGCCCGAGCCGGCGACGAAGAAGCGCACTTCGTCTTCCTTGTGGAAATGCTCGTCCAGGAATTTCTTGCGCATGGCCTCGCGGTCCGGGTGCTCCGGATAGATGCTCACCACGTCCACGCTCTTGAAGCCGTTCTCGGCGACGAGCGCGTCAATATCGCTGCGGTAGGCCGCCATCACCTGCTCGGGCGTGGCGCCGGGCTGCAGTTCGTCGCTGGCCTGCCACTGCTCGAAGCGCACGCCAATGCGTTGCAACTCGGCGGCGATCTGCGCCAGGTCCTGCGTCGCCGACAGCGGCTGCTGCGGCGCGGTTTCGTCAAAGACGCGCAGGCGGCTCATGGGCGCAGCTTCCGCATTTCCAGCTCGCAGCTCAGCAGGAATTCGAAAGCCTCCAGATGGCGGCGCGCCTCGGCCATGTCCTTGCCCCAGGCGTACATGCCATGGCCTTCGATCAGGTAGCCCCACATGCAGCCCTTGTCGAGCAGCACGTCCACCTGCGCGGCGAGGGTGGGGATGTGCTGGTTGTTGGCCAGCACGGGCAGCTCGTAGCCGGTGGCATGCGTGTCCTGGCCGCGGAAGGCCTTGATCAGCTCGTAGTCTTCGAAGCGCACCTGGCCGGCGCCGGCGTACAGGCGCGAGGCCACGGTCTGGTTCATGGAATGGGTGTGGAGCACGCATCCGATCTCCGGATGGCGCGCGTAAAGTTGGGTGTGCAACACCGTTTCCGCCGATGGCTTCTGGCCTTCGTGCACCGGCTTGCCGGCGAAGTCCACCACCATGATGTCCTCGGGCACCAGGCGGCCCTTGTCGCGGCCGGACATGGTGACGGCGGCATGGCGATCGTCCAGGCGCATCGAAAAGTTGCCGCCGGTGGCCGGGGTCCAGCCGCGACCGGCCAGCTCGCGCGTGCAGGCAACAATCTCCGCGGCCAATGCCGCCAGGCGCTGCTTGTCGTAGGCTTGCGTTTCCATGCCGGCAGTTTAGCGAAACCGGCCCGCGCACGCTGCTTGACCGGCATCAAGCCGTCTTCACCGCACGGGTCTACAATAGGTGCTTCCAAGGAGCCCAGCCATGTCCGACATCCGCGATTCCCGCCGCCGTTTCCTGATCACCGCCGCCGTTGCTGCCACCGCGCTGCCCCTGCTGGGACGCACCGGTTCAGCCCAGGCCGCGCCCCTGCCCAAGCTGCCCGCCACCAACCCGCAGGCCAAGGCCCTGGGTTATGTCGAGGACGCCGCCAAGGCCGGCGCCGGCCACAAGCCGGGCAGCGCCTGCGCCAACTGCCAGTTCTTCACGCCTGCCACCGGCGCCTGCGCGCTGTTCGCCGGGTTCAGCGTCAGCCCCAAGGGCTGGTGCACGGCCTGGGCCAAGAAGGCCTGAGTCGCGCCACCGGCGTCTTCGCCGGTGAGACGGCGGGCCGCTTAGAATCCGGGCATGGACAAGCTCACCTGGATTCTCGCGGCCTTGGCCGTTGTGCAACTGCTGCTCCTGATCGCGCTCTGGCGCCGCGCCGCGGGCGAAGGCGCCGGCGCTGCGATCGAGGCGCGCTTCACCCAACTGCTCGCCGACATCGAACGGGTCGAGCGCAGCGTCCGCGAAGAGCACCGCAGCGGCCGGGGCGAAGCGCAGGTGGCCTTCACCGGCTTTGACCAGCGCCTGGGCGGCTTCACCGAGCGTACGCAGGAAAGTCTCGCCACGCTGCGCCAGGCCATGGCCGAGGACGCGCGCGCCGGCCGCAGCGAATCCAACGACACCCTCAAGCGTTTCGAAGCCACGCTGCAGTTGCGCCTTGAGAAATTGAACGAGACCACCGAGCGTCGCCTAGATGCCGTTCGCCTGACCCTGGAAGGCCGCCTGCAGGACCTGCAGAAGGACAACAGCGCCAAGCTCGAGCAGATGCGCCAGACCGTGGACGAAAAGCTTCAGACCACGCTGGAGACCCGCCTGGGCGAATCGTTTCGCCTCGTGTCCGAGCGGCTCGAACAAGTGCAGCGCGGCCTGGGCGAAATGCAAAGCCTCGCCACGGGCGTGGGTGACCTCAAGCGTGTGCTGGGCAACGTCAAGACCCGCGGCATCTTTGGCGAGGTGGCGCTGGCCGCCATCCTCGAGCAGGTGCTCACCGCCGACCAGTACGCCGGCAATGTCGCCACCATTCCGCATTCGGCCGAGCGCGTGGAATTCGCCATCCGCCTGCCGGGCTCGGCCGACCGGCCGGATGTGCCCGTGTGGCTGCCGGTGGACGCCAAGTTTCCGCGCGAAGACTACGAGCGCCTGCTCGATGCGCAGGAGCGCGCCGACGCCGATGCCGCCGCACTCGCCGGCGCGGCGCTCGAGCGCCGCATCCGCGAGGAAGCACGCACGATCTCGCAGAAGTACGTGGCGCCGCCGCACACCACCGACTTCGCCATCCTGTTCCTGCCCACCGAAGGGCTGTACGCCGAAGTGCTGCGCCGGCCCGGCATCGTCGAAGCCCTGCAGCGCGACCACCGTGTCGTCGTGGCCGGCCCGACCACTTTGTCGGCCATCCTCAATTCCCTGCGCATGGGCTTCCGAACCCTGGCCATCGAACAGCGCTCCAGCGAAGTCTGGCAGGTGCTGGGAGCGGTCAAGACCGAGTTCGGAAAGTTTGCCGGCGTGCTGGAAAAGACCAAGAAGAAACTCGAGGAAGCGACCAAGGTCATCGACACCGCCGACGTGCGCACCCGCGCCATCGAACGCAAGCTGCGCGGCGTGGAAGCTGCGACCGAAGGCGAGGCCCAGCGCCTGCTCGGCGACACCAAGCTGATGGTCGGGGTGGATTTGGAGGCCGAAGGCGACGACAGCGAGTCCGACTCCGGCGTCTGAATGGTGCCGCCTGTTTCGGCAAATAGTCTTCGGCACAAAAGAAAACGGCGCGGATTCCTCCGCGCCGTTTCTGTTTTTGGTCGGCTTATTTCAGCCGGCCCGTCAGGCGGGTTAGGGCTTAGTGCTCCGTGCCGTTGGCCAGATGGCTGCGGCGGCGGCTATACAGGAAGTACACGACCAGGCCGAGTACCGCCCAGAAGCAGAAGAACTTGATGGTCGGGTTCCAGCCCAGGCTGAAGAACAGCAGCACGCAGCCCGCCATCGCCAAGGGCCCCGTGATCCAGATCACCGGCGTGCGGAAGGGCCGCGCGCGGTTCGGGTCGGTCTTGCGCAGCACCATCACGCCCAGCGCCACGCAGAAGAAGGCGAACAGGGTGCCGGCATTGGAGATGTCGGCCAGGATGTCCACCGGGAAGAAGGCGGCGAACAGCGAGACGAAGCCGCCGGTAATCCAGGTGACGACGTGCGGGGTGTGGTACTTCGGGTGGACTTCCGCCAGCTTGGCCGGCAGCAGGCCGTCGCGCGACATGGTGAACAGGATGCGGGTCTGGCCGTACAGCATCATCAGCACCACCGAAGGCAGGGCGATGATGGCCGCAGCAGCGACCCAGTCACCCAAGGCGCCGTGGCCGAGGTTGCGCAGCACGAAGGCCAGGGGCTCCTTGCTCTCCGACAGCGGGCCGCCCGGCTGGGCACCGGTCGAACCCACCGCGGCGTAGGCCACCAGCAGGTAGAACACCGTGCACACCGCCAGCGAGCCGATCAGGCCGATCGGGATGTTGCGGTTCGGGTTGGTGGTTTCCTCGGAGGCGGTCGAGACCGCGTCGAAGCCCACGTAAGCGAAGAAGATCGACGCCGCGGCGCCCAGCACGCCTACGCCCGAGAGCGGAGTGCCCCAGCCGTTCGGCAGCATCGGCTCGAAGTTGGACGACTGCACCGCCGGGAAGGCGACGATGATGAAGGCGGTGAGCGCGATGATCTTCACCAGCACCAGCACCGAGGTCACCTTGGCCGACTTCGAGGTGCCGAGTACCAGCAGCACGGTCACCAGCAGCGACAGCACAAAGGCGATCAGGTTGAAGCCGCCGTGGTGGGTCACGCCGTCCACCTGGTGGATGACGGCGCCGTCCTTGAGCTGCTCGACCCAGAACGGGCCGGCGGTGAGAACGTCGGGCAAGCCCACGCCGTGGTGGGCAAGCCAGCCATTGGCATAGCCGGACCAGCCGACCGCCACCGCGCCAGCGGCAACCGCGTACTCGAGGATCAGCGCCCAGCCGACCATCCAGGCGACGGTTTCACCGAGCACGCCGTAGGAGTAGGTGTAGGCCGAACCGGCCACCGGGATCATGGCGGCGATTTCGGAATAGATCAGGGCCGTCAGCGCACAGACGATGCCCGCGATGACGAAGCTGTACATCATGCCCGGGCCGGCCTTGTTGGCGGCGACCGCAGTGAGCACGAAGATACCGGTACCGATGACGGCGCCGATGCCGAGCATGGTCAGCGAGAAGGCGCCGAGCTGGCGCTTGAGCGCCTTCTTCTCGGCAGTTGCCAGAATCTGGTCAAGTGGCTTGACGCGTTCGAACAGCATTGTTGCTCCCCCAGGTTTGATGGATCGGTCGCGGATCAGCCGCGATCGCCAGTGCCGCAGTTCCAGCACCCGACCACCCGGAGGCGGAGCAGGCGAACAAGGCCCACCGCAGGGAGTCCCCCGCGGCGGGCCACGGGTACCATAAGCGAGACGGCCCGGGGCGGCAAGCGCCAGGGGCGAGTCTCCAAAGGCAGCCAAATGAGTGCAGGAAATCCCAACCAGGCCAAGGTCTTGGCCCTGCTGTCGAAGGCACCGGCGGAATGCGGTGCCGAGGTCATCGCCTTGTTCAGGGACTTTGCCGAAGGTCATGAAGACGCTTGCGAGCGCAGCCTGGCCGTCGGCCACTTCACCGGCTCGGCCTGGTTGGTGTCCGGCGATGGCCGGCGCGCCTTGCTGATGCACCACCGCAAGCTCGATCGCTGGTTGCAGCCCGGCGGTCATGCAGACGGCGATGGCGACCTCGCGCAGGTCGCGCTACGCGAGGCCGAAGAGGAAACCGGTTTGCGTGGCCTGCGCGTGTCACCGCAAGTGTTCGACCTGGACCGGCACCGCATTCCCGCGCGCGGCGACGAAGCCGAGCACTGGCATTACGACGTGCGCTTCGTGGTGCAGGCGGGCGATGACGAGCGCTTCGTCGTCATGCCCGAAGCCAAGGCCCTGGCCTGGCGGACGATGGAAGAGATCGCGGCCGACGGATCGGTGGATGCGTCGGTGCGAAGGATGGCGCTGCGCTGGATGCAGCGCTGATCGGAATCAGACTCTTCCTGCGAATTCGCCGGTAACCGTCGAAACCCAGATCTTCTCGCCATTGCTGATGTATTCGGGCACCTGGATTTCCAGGCCGGTGTTCAGGCGCGCGGGCTTGGGGCGCTTGGTGGCGGTGCCGCCCTTGAGTTCCGGCGGCGTTTCCACCACTTCCAGCACCACGCTCGCCGGAAGCTGCACAGCGACCGGCGCATCGTCGATCAGCTGGATGTAGCAGCCTTCCAAGCCGTCGGTGATGTAGCCGGCCATCCCGCCGACCACGTCCGCGTCCAGCTGGTAGGGCGTGTAGTCTTCCTTGTCCATGAACACGAAGGCTTCGCCGTCCTTGTAGCTGTAGTTGGCCTCGCGCCGCACCAGCTCGACTTCCTTGAGTTCATCTTCCGAACGCAGGCTCAGGTCGAACTTGTTTCCGCCCGGCACGCTGTACATGATGAAACGGAAGGTGACATTGCCGCTACGACCCTGCGCCGCGCTGCGTTCGATGTCGCGGATCTGGTAGACGACGCCGTTGTGTTCGACGACATTGCCTTTCTTGACTTCGGAAGCCTTCATTGCAGTTCCTTACTTGGGAGCCAGGCGAACCGCGCCGTCGAGACGCAGCACTTCGCCGTTGAGGTAGCGGTTGCCGAGGATGAAACCAACCGCGTCGGCGAATTCTTCCGGGCGGCCGAGTCGCGAGGGGAAGGGGATCGACGCCGACAGCGATTCCTGCACCGCCGGCGGCATGCCGTCCACCATCGGTGTCCAGAAGATGCCCGGCGCAATGGTCATCACGCGCACGCCGATGCGGGCGAACTCGCGTGCCATCGGCAAGGTCATGCCCACCACGCCGCCCTTCGACGCCGAATACGCGGCCTGGCCGATCTGTCCTTCATACGCTGCCACCGACGCGGTGTTGATGATGACGCCGCGCTCGCCGTCTTCACCCGGCGCGTTGTGCTGCATCAGGTCGGCGGCGCCCTTGGCCACGTTGAAGCTGCCGACCAGGTTCACCATTACCGTGGTGGCGAACTGTTTGAGCGGCATCGTGCCTTCGCGGCCGAGTACGCGCCCCGCGCCGAGGATGCCGGCGCAGTTCACCGCGACATTCAAGCCGCCGAGAAATTCTTTCGCCTTGGCGAGGCTGGCCTGCACTGAGGCTTCATCGGTGACGTCGGTGCGCAGGTACATGGCATTGTCGGCGCCAAGCGCGGCCACGGCGTCGGCGGCCTTGTCGTCGTTCACGTCGAACAGCACGGCCTTGCCGCCCTTGCTCACGAGCGATTGCGCGACCGCGAACCCGAGGCCCGACACGCCGCCGGTGACAACGGCGCGGACTTGATCAGCTTGCATGGGAGTCTTCCGCTGGAAAAACCGGGATTTTACTAGAGATCGAGCAGGTAGAAGGTATTGCAGCCGCCGTGGCCGGTGGCGCCCATGGCCGCGGGAATGCGCCGGAAGCCAGTCTTTTCATACAGGCGCATGGCCGAGTCCATGCCGCTGAGGGTTTCCAGGTAGCAGCGGCGAAAGCCGAAGGTGCGGGCGGCGTCCAGGCAGCGGGTCATCATCGCGGCGCCCGCGCCAAGGCCGCGGGCCTCGGGCAGGAAGTACATCTTGCGCAATTCGCAGACATCCTCGTCGCCATTGACCAGGGGCGCGACACCGCCGCCGCCCAGCACCTGGCCCTCGCGCTCGATCACGAAGTAGGCGCAGCGCGGCTCGGCATAGGCGCGGCTCATCCAGTCCACTTCCGGGTCGCTGATGGCGAAGCCGCTTCCGGTAGCGCCAAACTCCGGCATCACGGTGCGGATGATGTTGGCCATGGCGATGTCATCGCCGGTGGTGATGGGACGGATCAGGTATTCGCTCATGCGTCGCTGCTCGCCACGGTGACTTTGCTGCCGCTGGCGCGACCGAGAAGTTGTGATAGCCAGCGGCCGGTCTCGACCAGGCCGGCCAGATCCACGCCGGTGGACAGGCCCATGCCTTCGAGCATGTACACCACGTCTTCGGTGGCGACATTGCCGCTGGCGCCATGCGCATACGGGCAGCCGCCGGTGCCGGATACCGCCGCATCCACCACGCGCACGCCTTCTTCCAGGCAGGCAAGAATATTGGCGAGGGCCTGGCCGCGGGTATCGTGGAAATGCACGGCCAGCGCCGACATCGGCACGGCATCGGCCACGGCGCGCAGCATGTCGCGCGCCTTCACCGGTGTGCCAATACCAATCGTGTCGCCCAGGGAAATCTCATAGCAACCCAGGTTGTGCAGGGCCTGCGCCACGCGCACCACATCCGCCACCGGCACCTCGCCCTGGTAGGGACAGCCGAGCACCGTGGACACATAACCGCGCACGCGCACGCCATCGGCCATGGCGCGGGCGATCACCGGTTCGAAGCGGGCGATGCTCTCATCAATCGAAGCATTGATGTTCTTGCGGCTGAAGGCTTCCGAGGCAGCGCCGAATACGGCGATTTCCTCGGCACCCACGGCGCGGGCGCGATCATAGCCTTGCTCGTTGGGCACCAGCACAGGATAGGAAACACCGGCGCGGCGATGGATGCCCGCAAAGACTTCGCCGGCATCGGCCAGTTGCGGGATCCATTTCGGGCTGACAAAGCTGGTGGCCTCGATCGTCTGCAGGCCGGTCGCCGACAGGCGATCGATCAGGGCGATCTTGTCGGCCGCCGGGATGATGGCTTTCTCGTTCTGCAGGCCGTCGCGCGGCCCGACTTCGACGATGCGCACATGCTCGCTCACGTCGATGCCTCCATCAGTACCAGCACCGCGTCGCCTTCGACGAAGTCGCCGGTGGCCACGCGCACCTCTGCGACCACGCCGGCGCTGGGCGCCTTGAGCGCCAGTTCCATCTTCATCGCTTCCATCACGCCCAGTTCCTGGCCGGCGACCACGGTATCGCCCGCGCTGACGCGGATCAGCACGATGCGGCCCGGCATGGGCGCCAGCACGCGGTCGCTGCCCGCGGCGCTGTCGCCGGCATCGGTGCGGAAGGCGGGCAGGCGTTGCAGGCTGAAGCGTTGCTCGCCGTCATGGCTAAAGACGCGCGCGGCATCGGCGCGGCAGCGCTGGCGGCGGGAGTGGCCGTCGAGCTTGAGCGAAATCCAGTCGCCTTCCAGCCGCGCGTCTTCGACCACGGCACGACGGCCTTCGCTTTCGATGCGGTAGTTGCCCTCGCTGCCCTGGGCGCTGACTTCGATGCGCAGGTCACGCCAACCAAGACATAGCTTGCGGCTGCCGGCATGGCCCAGGCGCCAACCGTCGGCGATGGCCCAGGGTGAATACGGATCGTTCGACGCAAGCGCTGCACTTCGGGTGGCGGCTTCGTCCACCAGCAGGCAGGCTGCGCAGGCCAGGGCGATGGCTTCGATATCGGGTGCCTGCGGCATCGGCAGGACTTCGTCGAGATGCTTGTCCAGGTAACCGGTATCAATGCGTCCTTCCACCACGACGGGGTGGCGGACGAGTTTTTCCAGGAACTCGACGTTCGACTTCGGGCCCACTACTTCACAGGCGGCGAGCGCCTCCTGCAGGCGCGCCAGGGCGGTGCCGCGGTCTTCGCCGTGCACGATGAGTTTGGCGATCATCGGGTCGTAGAAGATGGTGACGGTGTCGCCTTCGACCACGCCGCCATCAATGCGCACGCCTTCCTGCGCGCTTGGCAGGATCAGCCGCTCCAGCTTGCCGGAGCCGGGCAAGAAGCCCTTTTCCGGGTCTTCAGCGTACAGGCGCACTTCAATGGCGTGGCCGGATTGCGTGATGTCCTGCTGCTGCAACGGCAAGGCTTCGCCCGCCGCGACGCGCAGCTGCCACTCCACCAGGTCCAGACCAGTCACAAGCTCGGTGACCGGATGCTCAACCTGCAGGCGCGTATTGATTTCCATGAAATAGAAATCGCCTTGCGCGCCGACGATGAACTCCACGGTGCCGGCATTGAGGTAGTCGATGGCCTTCGCCGCCTGCACGGCCGCCGCACCCATGCGCTCGCGCAAAGCTGGCGTCATGAAGGGCGAGGGCGATTCCTCGATCACCTTCTGGTAGCGGCGCTGCGCGGAACATTCGCGCTCGCCGAGGTGGATGGTGTTGCCTGCGCGGTCAGCAAAGACCTGGAATTCGATATGGCGCGGCGTGGCGATGTAGCGCTCGAGCAGCACGCGGTCGCGGCCGAAGGCATTGCGCGACTCGCGCTGGCAGGACTCCAGCGCCGCCGCGAAGTCCGCCGCGGCGTGCACGATGCGCATGCCCTTGCCGCCGCCGCCGTGCGCGGCCTTGATCATCAGCGGATAACCGATGCGGTCGGCTTCGGACTGCAGCACCTGCGCATCCTGGTCGGCGCCGGTATAGCCCGGCACCACCGGCACGCCGTGCGCGGCCATCAGGTCCTTGGCGCCGGCCTTGCTACCCATCTTGCGCATGGACGCGGCATCGGGGCCGATGAACACCAGGCCCGCGCCTGCCACCGCCTCCGCGAAATCGGCATTTTCGGAAAGAAAGCCGTAGCCCGGGTGGATGGCTTGCGCGCCGCTGCGCAGCGCCACTTGCAGAATCGCGTCGCCGCGCAAATAGCTTTCCTGCGGACGCGGCCCGCCAATCGGCCAGGCCTCGTCGGCCAGCAAAACATGCTGCGCACGCGCATCGGCTTCGGAATACACGGCCACGGTGCGAATGCCCAGGCGACGGCAAGTGCGAATGATGCGGCAAGCAATCTCGCCGCGATTGGCGATCAGCACCTTGTCGAACAGCAGGCCGCTCATTCGCCCTGGCTCCAGTGGGGCGCGCGCTTGTCCAGGAAGGCGGTGATGCCCTCCTGGCCCTCGGAGGACACGCGCAGCGCGGCAATAAGCGCGGCATTCTCGGCATCCACTGATGCGGCGGAAGCTGGCGTCATGCCCGACAGGCGCAGGGCCAGCAGCTTGGCTTCGCGCTGCGCATTCGGTCCGCCCTTGCCCAGCCAGTGCAGGCTGCGGTCCACCGCTTCATCGAGTGCGGAAGTGGCGACGCGCTGGTGCAGCAGGCCGATGCGTTCGGCTTCGGCGGCGTCGAAGACTTCGGCACTCAGGAACATGCGCCGCGCATGGCGCGGCCCAATCGCCGACATGACATAAGGAGAGATTACCGCCGGCACCAGGCCCAGCTTCACTTCGCTCAGCGAGAACTTGGCACCGTCCACGCCGATGGCAATATCGCAGCAGGCAACCAGGCCCACGCCGCCGCCATAAGCCGAGCCATTCACCCGGGCGAGGGTGGGCTTGGGCAGGAAGGCGAGGGTGCGCATCAGCTGCGCCAGGCGCAGCGAGTCCTCGCGGTTTTCTGCTTCGCTGGCGACGGCCATCGAGCGCATCCAGTTCAGGTCGGCGCCGGCGGAAAAGGTCGATCCCGCGCCACTCAGGACCACGGCGCGCACTGCGGGGTCGGCGCCCACTTCGGCCAAAGCTTGGGTCAATTCGGCGATCAATCCGGCATCGAAGGCGTTATGTACCTGCGGACGGCGCATCTCGATGCGCGCAACGCTGCCCTGGCGCTCGACGCTCAGGCTTTGCCAGGAGGCAGGGGACATGGAAGTTCCGGGGCCGAAAGGGAGGCCGCAAGTTTAACCGCAGGCTTGCTGGCGGGACCGGAAATGCTTGCATTACAAATAAGAACCATTATCATTAGCTCCATCGAAACCGTCCCTGCAAGGCTTTCCCATGCTCGGCAACCTGATCCTGGTCTTTCGCGAAGTCCTCGAGGCCGCCCTGATCATCAGCATCGTCGCGGCGGCTACCCGCGGCCTGCCCGGGCGCGGCCGCTGGATCAGCGCCGGAGTGGCCCTGGGCGTGGTCGGCGCCTTGATCGTGGCTGCCTTCGCCGGCGCCATCGGCGAGTCCATGAGCGGCATGGGCCAGGAATGGTTCAACGCCGGCGTGCTGCTGGCCGCCGTGGGCATGATCGGCTGGCACGTGGTCTGGATGGCGCGCCACTCGCGCGAGCTCTCCCAGCATATGAAGGCCGTGGGCACCGCGGTTTCCAGCGGCTCGCGCCCGATCACGGCGCTGCTGCTGGTGGTCGCCCTGGCGGTCTTGCGCGAAGGTTCCGAAGTCGTGCTGTTCGGCTATGGCCTGATCGCCAGCGGCGCCTCAGTGCCGGCGATGGTCAGCGGCGGCTTGGCCGGCCTGGCCCTCGGCTCAGCGCTGGGTGTGGCCCTGTACTTCGGCCTGCTGAAGATTCCGGTGCGGCATTTCTTCACCGCCACCAATGCCTTGCTGATCCTGCTGGCAGGTGGCCTGGCCGCATCGGCGGCGCGCATCCTGGTGCAGGCCGACGTGCTGCCGACTCTGGTGGACACCCTGTGGGACAGCAGCTGGATCCTCGGCGAAGACTCCACTTTGGGCCGAGTGATGCATGTGCTGGTGGGCTACACCGCCCAGCCCAGCGGCATCCAGATGGTGTTCTACGCTGCCACCGTGCTGTTGCTGCTACTGGGCATGCGCCTGGCGCGCCTGCCGGCGCCGCCGGCCAAGATTGCCCCCGCTGCCGGCGCGGCAGCCTGACCCGACCTTATATATACGGAGTGAACCGATGATCCGCCGCCTCGCCCTGATCACGCTGCTTGGCCTGGTCCTGGCTCCGGCCTATGCCGCCGCGCCGCAGGAATACACGCTGACGCTTCGCAACCACCGCTTCGTGCCGGCCCAGCTGACCATTCCCGCCAACACCAAGGTCAAGCTGCTCATCGTCAACGAAGACAGCACGCCGGAAGAGTTCGAAAGCCACGAACTCAACCGCGAGAAGATCGTCACCGGCAAGGGCAAGATCACCGTTTATGTCGGTCCGCTCAAGCCCGGCCGCTATCCCTTCTTCGGCGAGTTCCACATGGACACCGCGCAAGGTGTGCTGATCGCCAAGTAATCGTCACCGCAAAATAAATCCAACACTTTCCCCGGCGGATCGGCGCAGCCGACCGCCTTTTTTCTTGCCCTGAGAGTCTTTCCATGAACCTGCACCACAGCCCCCGGGCCTGGCCCCGGCTTGCCGCGCTTGCGCTCGCACTTTGCGCCAGCTCGACGGTACTCGCTGGCCCCGCCGACAAGGTCTATCGCCCCATCGTGGAAAAGGGCGAAACCGAATTCGAGTTCCGGGGCGGCTACGCCGATTTCAAGAATGGTCCGGATGAGTACGCCTACCTGTTCGACATCGGCTACGGCGTCACCGACCGTTGGAAGACTGAAATTGCCTTCGAATACGAAGGTGAAACCGGCTTCGGCGGCAAGCTGTCTGCGGTCGAGTGGGAGAACGTGTTCGTGCTGACCGAACAAGGCAAGCACTGGGCGGACGTGGGCTTGTTCGTCGAGTACGAGCACACCTTTGCCGCCGGCCCCGACGAATTGAAGATTGGCCCGATGTTCGAAAAGCAGGTCGGTTCGACCATCGCCAACCTCAACCTCGTGCTGGAACGCGAGATCGGCAGCGGCGCTTCGAACGATACCGATCTGGACTACACCTGGCAGGTGAAGTGGCAGGGCAAGCCCGAGCTGGAGTGGGGCGTGCAGGGATTTGGCGGCTTTGGCGCCCTGGGCGACCTGGGTAACGAAGCCGAGCACAGCCTCGGCCCGGCCATGTTCGGCGTGAAGCGCCTGGCCAGTGGCAACAAGCTTGCTTACGACGCGGCGCTGCTGGCCGGCGTCAACAAGGCCGCGCCGGACCTGACCGTTCGCTTCGAACTGGAATACGAAATGTACTGAGCCCGTCGAAGAGGGCGGCCATAAAAAAGGCCCCGCTTGCGCGGGGCCTTTTGCCTTGCACTGGCGGGGGCTCAGTTCAGGTCGAGGTACATGACCATTGGATCGTGGTCGCTCACGCGCACCGGCACGTTGGCATCCCCGTAGTTGTCCTCGCCAAAGTCGGCGTTGATGCGGGCCACCTCGGCGCGAACGGCCGGGCTGGACTGCAGCAGCGCCGCATTGACCAGGATATGGTCCACGGCCTGGGCGTTGCCTTCGCGAACAACGGTATAGCGTTGGCCGGCGGGCAGGCGCGTGGTCAGGTTGGTCAGCGCGGTGGTCACCGGGCTGTCGACGTAGTCCAGCAGCTTGGCGCGGGCGGCGGAGCGACCGCTCACCGTACCCAGCAAGTCGCTGTAGCCGTCGTTGAACTGGGCGGCCTCGAAGTCACCGAGCACAACCAGCTTCTCGTTGGGACGCGCGGCCTGGCGCTGCTGCACCAGCATCGCGATGCTGCGGGCCTGGGCGGCACGGCGGGCGCGCAGGTAGTCGCCGCGGCTGGTCCAGCCGTGCGTGCCACGCGCCTGCAGGTCGCCTTCCAGCGCGCTCATCTGCACGCTGAGCACGGTCACGGCGCTGCTGCGGCCGTTGGCTTCGTTGATGCGCGCTTCCAGGAACATCGGCGCCTGCGCGAACAGGGCTTCGCTGCTGCCATCACGCTGGCGGAAGCTGGCGTTGTTGGCCTGGCTGTTGGCGATCACTTCCACGCGGGCCACGCCGGGGCGAACCTGCGCGGTGTTCACCAGGAAGCCGAGCTGGCTGGTGGCACCGGAGGGCAGGGCCGCCTGGTAGTTGGCCGAGCTGGCGCAGCTGCCCGGGAACAGCAGGTTGCCGTCCTTGGCGTTGGTGGCGGCGGCGATGTCGCCGAGCACCGCGCGATTCTCCACGCCCGACACGCCCAGGATGTCCGGGTTGCGGGTAAACGCGCAGATCGCGTTGGCGGTCTTGGCCAGGCGGGTGGCGTAGGCGGTGGAGTTCAGCACCGGCTCGTTGCTGGCGCGGCTGTCGTCGAAGAAGCGGCGCAGCGGGAAGCTGGCGATGGTGGCTTCACCGTTGCGGGCAGCGGATACGGCCTTCGGCGCGGCGCCCGAAGCGACGGCGATGGACGCATTCGGATCCGGCAACAGGCGGAAGCTGCCCGAGCCGTAACCCAGCACGCCCACCATGCCGCGCAGGCTGTCGCCGGCGTCGGTGGAAAGCGCTCGCGCGCCGCGCTGGCCAAGCGAATCGACCAGCAAGCGTTCGGGGTTGGCGTCGAAGATCTGCGGGCTCACGCCGGCCACCGCCTGCGCACGCGCCAGTACATTCAGGCCGGGCTCGAGGAAGGGACGGTTGATGCCGCGGGCCACGGCATAGAACTTGCCATTGCCGCTGACCTGGCCGGTGGCTTCGTTCACGGTGCCGCCGCTGGCAGCGACCACGACCAGTTCCGGCACCGAGACGCGCATGCCTTCGAAGCGCTCCAGGCCGGTGACCGACGGATCGGCGGCGACGGTGGCCGCATCGAGCGAAATCGCGCGCGGCAGGGCCTGGCCGCGGGCCAGGGTGTCGATCTTGCTGGATGCAAGCTGGGTCTGGGTCAGCTGGTCGCTGCCCGCGCCCACCAGGGCTTCGCGAACCATGCCCGCGACCTTGACGCGGTCGCCCACCTGCGCGGCCGAAGCGCCGAGCACGTACAGGCCTTCGGAGCTGCGCGCGTCGCTGTCCTGCTCATTGTCAGCCGACTGCAGGTAGAAGCCTTCGCTGGTCAGCGCGGTGACGACGCCTTCAGTGCTCACTTCCTGGTCCACCACCGGCGAAAGCTGGCTGGTGCCCTGGATCTGGCTGATGGTCATCGCCGCAAGATCATCGTTGACGATGGTCGCGTTGGCGCTGGCGGTGCCGATGGTGGCGCCGCTGACGTTGCTGATGGTGACCTTGAAGGTCTCGTCAGCTTCGGTAACGGTGTCGCCAATCACCTGCACGTCAAAGGTGGCGCGGGTGCGGCCGGCGTCAATCAGCACCGAGGTCGCGCTCGTGGCGACATAGTCGCTGCCGGCGGTGGCGGTGCCATTGCCCGTGGTGATGTCGAAGGTCACCGGCGTCGGCATCGGCATGGACAGGGTAATCGTGAAGATCGCCGTGCTCTGGCCGCTGTTGCCTTCGGTCAGGCTGGTCGGATTCACCGAAACCGATGCCGAGTCGTCGTTGCTGATCACGCCCAGGCCCTGCGCATCGAGCACGACCGCGCCACTGACATTGTTGAGGTTGACAGTGAAGGTCTCGTTCGGCTCGACCTGGGTGTCGGGGTTCACCGTCACGGTGAAGCTGTAGCTGGTCTGGCCGGCCGGAATGGTCTGGCTGGTCTGGATATTTTCGACATAGTCGCTGCCCGCAAAGGCGGTGCCGTTGCTGGTGTTGATGTCGAAGGTCACCGGATTCACCGAGGCGGCCGACAGGCTGACCGTGAAGGTCATGCTCTTGTTGCCGTTGTTGCCCTCGGTGGTCGTGACATCGTTGACCGAGATGGTCGGCGGCGCCGTGCCTGTGGTGTCGTCGTTGACGATGGTGCCGATCGCCGTGCCATCGCTGATGGTGGCGTTCACCGGGTTGCTGACGTTGAAGCTGAAGGTCTCGTCGCTTTCGACCGTGCTGTCGCCATTGATGGTGACATTGAAGGTCTTGCTGGTGATGCCGGCGGCGATGGTCTGGCCGGTGAGGGCCAGGGCCACGTAGTCCGAGCCCGCGGTCGCGGTGCCGTTGGCCGTGGCAACGTCGAAGCTCACGGTGTTGGCCGGAACCGCCGACAGCTGCACGGTGAAGGTGGCGATCACCGTGCCGGAGTTGCCTTCGGTCACGCGCACATCGGCGACCGAAATGGCCGGCAATGTCGCCGTGTCGTCGTTGAGGATGGTGCCCACGGCCTGGCCATCGAGCACGGTCGCGCCAGTGATGTTGGAGACGTTGAAGAAGAAGGTCTCGTTCGACTCCAGCGCGGTGTCGCCGTTGATGGTCACCGAGAAGGTCTTGTTGCTGCTGCCGGCCGGAATGACCTGGCCTGCCAGGTTCAGCGCAACATAGTCACTGCCGGCGGCGGCGGTGTTGTTGGACGTGAAGACGTCGAATTTCACGTCAGCCTGGGCCACCGCGCTCAGGGTCACGGTGAAGGTCATCACGCTGGTACCCGAATTGCCTTCCGTGAGGCTGACATCGCCCACCGACAGGCTCGGCAGCGGCGCCGTGTCGTCGTTGTTGATATTGCCAACGGCCTGGCCGTCGGCAATCGTCGCGCCGCTGGCATTGGTCAGGTTGACGAAGAAGGTTTCGTTCGGTTCGGTGATGGTGTCGCCGTTGACCAGGACGGTGAAGGTCTTGGTCGTGCTTCCGGCCGGAATGGACAGGCCGCTGGCGCTGTTGGCGACATAGTCGCTGCCGGCCACGGCGGTGCCGTCGGCAGTGGCAAGGTTGAAGGTGGTGTTGGTGCCGGACACGCCCGATTGCGTCACCGTGAAGGTGAATGAGGTCGTGCCGCTGTTGCCTTCGTTCAAGGACACGTCGGCGATGCTCAGCGACAGCGGAGCGGCCTGGTCGTCGTTGAGGATCGTGCCCTGGCCCTGGCCGTCGCCAATCAGCGCGCCGCTGACGGCGCTGAGGTTCATGAAGAAGGTTTCGTCAGGCTCCACCGTCGTGTCGCCGTTGATCAGCACGGTGAAGGTCTTGCTGGTGGTGCCGGCAGCGATGGTCTGGCCGGTCAGGCTGGTCACCACGTAGTCGTTGCCCGCCGTGGCCGTGCCACCGCCGGTGCCGATGTTGAAGGTCACCGCGTTGGTCAGGGCCTTGGACAGCGTGACCGTGAAGGTCATCGAGCTGGTACCGGAATTGCCTTCGCTCAGGCTGGCGTCACCGACCGAGATCGTGGCGTCGCTCGACGAGCTCAGGCGCGCGACGAAAGCGTCCTGCGAACCGGCGTTGGTCGCCTGCGCGGCATTGAGCACCGGGAAGTTGGCCGAGGCGGTGTAGCCGACGATGTAGGCGTCGCCGGCAGAGTCAATGGCGACGTCGTTGCCGAAATCATCGCCGCTGCCACCGAGGAAGGTGCCGTAGACAAACGCGCTGCCCGAGGCCGCCAGCTTCACGAGGAAGGCATCGGCGGTACCGCCGGCCATCGTGCTCTGGAAGGCGTTGCTGATCGGGAAGTTGGTGGCCGAACCGCCCTGGCCAACGATGTAGGCGTTGTCCGCGGCGTCAATGGCCACGCCATTGGCGGAGTCGGCGCCAGCGCCGCCAACCCAGGTGCTGTAGGTCCAGGCATTGCCCGCCGGCGCAACCTTGGTGATGAAGCCATCGGTCGCGGAACCGCCGGCGCCACCGTTGTAGGCTTGGGCCGGGGTGACCGTCGGGAAGTTGGCCGAAGCCGTCACGCCGACGACAAAGGCGGAGTTGTCGCTGCCGAGGGCGATGCCGTAGCCAAAGTCCTGGCCAACGCCGCCGAGATAGGTGCTGTACACCAGCGCGCTGCCGGCGGCATTGATCTTGGTGACAAAGGCATCACCGTTGCCGGCGTTCGTCACCTGCTTGGGCGAGGCAGTCGGGAAGCCCGCCGAAATCGTCATGCCGGTGATGTAAGCGTTGCCGCTGGAATCCAGGGTCAGCGAATAGGACTCGTCGTACTCGGTGCCACCGAGGTAGGTGCTGTAGATCAGCGATGCGCCATTGGCTGCGAACTTGCTGACGAACGCTTCCGAACGCGCGCACTTGCTGGCGTCAACGGCCGGATCGCAAGCGGCGGGCGCGGCGCTGCGGGTGGCCTGGATCGGGTTCACGGTCGGGAAGTTGGTGGACACGGTCCAGCCCGAAACATAGGCGCTGCCATTGGCATCAACCGCGATGCCATAGCCGTATTCGCCCGTGGCTCCCGGGTTGGCGGTGTTTATGGTGTTGGCGTTGCCGCCCAGGTAAGTGCTGTAAACCAGCGCGTTGCCGGTGGCGCTGAGTTTGGTGACGAAGGCGTCCTGCACGCCACCCAAGGTGGACTGGAACGCACTGACCGTCGGATAGTCGATGGAGGTCGTGCGGCCGGTGACGTAGGCGTTGCCGCTGGCGTCTACCGCGATGCCCGCCGCTTCGTCGGAACCGGAGCCGCCGATGTAGGTGCTGTACAGGATCGTGCCGGTGGGGCTGAGCTTGGCAACGAAGACATCGCCGGCGCCCTTGTTGGTGCTCTGGTAGCCGCCCTTGGTCGGGAAGGCGGCGGAGTTCGAGTAACCGGTAACGTAGGCGTTCTTGGCGCTGTCCACGTACACGTCGTAAGCGCGGTCGCCCAAGGTGCCGCCGAGGTAGGTGCTGTAGACCAGCACCGGGTCAATCACCAGCGCCTGGCTGCGGTCGTAGTCGCCGAGGCGGAAGCCAACGCGGTTGTCGCCCAGCAGGGTGTAGTGGGCGCTCACCGGAACGCGCTTGCCGGCCACGTCCTGGAACGCGATCGGCGCATGCTGCAGCAGCTGGCCGGAGCTCGTGTCGAGCACGAGGTCGCCGTTCGGGTTGACGCTCAGGCGATCGGCGCCGGCGATGCGCAGCGAGATCGGGGACGGGTCGGCGCCGGCGGCGACGATCAGGTCGTACTCGAGCTGGCTCTGATTGCCGTAGTACAGCAGATCCACGCCCGGATACAGGTCCTCGTAGCGGACCTTGGCGAAGTTGGGCAGGTCGCGACGCCACTGGTTTGCGTTCGTGCCGAGGAAGTAGTTGCTGGTCGCCGCCTGGCGATCCTGGCCGACCAGGGCCGGATTGCGCTTGGCGCCGTCGAAGGACAGACGCACAACGGCGCCCTGGACATCGTTCGCGTCCTCGGGCTGGCGCAGATTGCCCATGGCGACTGCGTTGGCCTCGGCCTTGCCCTTGGTGCGCAGGCTGAGCACGGCTTCCGCCGGAGTCAGGAACAGGCTGTAACCCGGACCGCGCGAAAGGAAGCGAACCTGCGCATCGGTCTGGCCGCGGTTGGACTCGAAGCTGATCGGAACCTGGCCGTACTGGGCCTTGGCGTCCGCCTTCAGGTCGGCCGCTTTCGGGGCGGTCACCTGCATCGAGGCGGCGAGGGCGGAGGCGCTCCAAGCCATGGCGATGGCGGCCGTGGTCAGGAGAGTCTGGAGGCGGGTGGCGAACTTCGTTTTCAAGCTGGTGTCCCTGTTACGGGGCTGGGGGGCAGCCGAAGGTAGATTTCTACTACCCGGGATACCGATGCACACAAGGGGTGTCAAGGACGAAAACCCTTGTCCCACAAGCAGTTTCTCGATGTGTGCGCAACATCATCATTGACCGGTTTCAATGTGTGACCCGGTTCAAGATTTCGCGCTTTCAGGCAAAGCGGAACTGGTTCTCGGAATGACAAATTTGCGCAGCGCAAAACGCGCTTTGCGCAGCCCTGGGCGTGACGGTTTTGCGAACCCGTCGCGTCCGGCAAAAAATCCATTGGAAACAACGTGGCAGGCACGGCTCGCCGACACGCCTGTCGAGACGTGTGCCGGGCCTGCGATGGCCGTTACATTTCTCTGGCAGTGACGCTACGCGTCGACTGTAGTTTGGCTACATCCGGAACACGCCGAAGCGTGATTTTTCGATCGGGGCATTGCCCGCAGCCGACAATGCCAGGCCCAAAACCCGGCGCGTATCGGCCGGATCAATGATGCCGTCGTCCCACAAACGGGCGCTGGCGTAGTAGGGGTGTCCCTGTCGTTCGTACTGCTCACGTATAGGCGCCTTGTACTGCTCTTCGGCCTCGGGGCTCCAGGATTTTCCCTCGGCCTCGATACCGTCGCGGCGTACCGTTGCCAGCACGCTCGCTGCCTGTTCGCCGCCCATCACCGAAATTCGCGCATTTGGCCAAGTCCAGAGGAAGCGCCCGCCATAGGCCCGGCCGCACATCGCATAGTTGCCGGCGCCGAAGCTGCCGCCGATGACCACGGTGAACTTGGGCACATGCGAGCAGGCCACGGCGGTGACCATCTTGGCCCCGTCCTTGGCGATGCCGGCGTTCTCGTACTTCTTGCCGACCATGAAGCCGGTGATGTTCTGCAGGAACACCAGGGGGATGTCGCGCTGGTTGCACAGCTCGATGAAGTGCGCGCCCTTGAGCGCGCTCTCGGCGAACAGGATGCCGTTGTTGGCGATGATGCCGACCGGGTAGCCGTGGATATGGGCGAAGCCGCAGACCAGCGTCTTGCCGTAGCGCGCCTTGAACTCCTGGAACTCGCTGCCATCGACGATTCTCGCGATGATCTCGCGGATATCGAAAGGCCGGCGCGCGTCTTTCGGCACGATGCCGTAGAGCTCTTCGGCAGCGTGGCGCGGCTCCACGGGTGCCTGCACCGCCAGCGTTTGCGGCTTGCGGCGGTTGAGGTGGGCCAGCACATCGCGGGCGATCGCGAGTGCGTGGCCGTCGTTTTCGGCCAGATGGTCGGCCACGCCGGAGATCGAGGTATGCACCTCGGCGCCGCCGAGCGATTCGGCATCCACCACTTCGCCGGTGGCTGCCTTCACCAGGGGCGGGCCGCCCAGGAAGATCGTGCCCTGATTGCGCACGATGATGCTTTCATCGCACATGGCCGGCACATAGGCGCCGCCGGCCGTGCAGCTACCCATCACCACCGCGACCTGGGGGATATTCAGCGCCGACAGGCGGGCCTGGTTGTAGAAGATGCGGCCGAAGTGTTCCTTGTCCGGGAAGACCTCGTCCTGCAGCGGCAGGAAGGCGCCGCCCGAGTCGACCAGGTATACGCAGGGCAGGCGATTTTCGAGCGCGATCTCTTGGGCGCGAAGATGCTTTTTCACCGTCATCGGGAAGTAGGTGCCGCCCTTCACCGTGGCGTCGTTGGCCACCACCACCACTTCCTGGCCATGCACGCGGCCAATGCCGGTGATGATGCCGGCGCAGGGCGAGGCGCCGTCGTACATGCCGTCAGCAGCGAGCGCGGAGAGTTCGAGGAAGGGCGAGCCGGGGTCGAGCAGGGCGCTGATGCGCTCGCGCGGCAAGAGCTTGTCGCGGGCGCTGTGCTTGGCCCGGGCCTTTTCACCGCCGCCTTGGGCAACGCGATCGAGCTGCAGTTCCAGATCCGCCACCAGCGCGCGCAGGGCGGCGGCATTGTCGAGGAATTCGGAGCTGCGCGGGTCTATCTGCGACTTGATGACGGGCATGGCGTGGTGCTCGGCGGTGACGCGCTGGAGTGTACGGGCCGGGCCTGACGGCGACCAGCCTTGCCTTATCGCAGGCGAAAAAAAACCGCCGGCGTGAGCCGGCGGTTTCGGGTGTTGCAGAAGGGTAAGCGGATGCTTACTTCTTCTCGCCTTCAGCGGCCATGTCGGCGGCCGGGGCAGCGGTGCTGGCAGCAGCGGCGTCGGCCGAAGCGGCGGCGTCGGTGGCAGCAGCGGCGGTGGTGGCGGCAGCAGCGTCGGCGGCCATGGCGTCAGCCGGGGCAGCAGCAGCGGCGTCAGCGGCGGGGGCTTCGGCAGCGGCGTCAGCGGCCGGGGCGGCTTCTTCCTGCTTGGCGCAGGCGGACAGGGCCAGGCCGAGGGCCAGGGCGATCAGGGTCTTGTTCAGGGACATGGGTATTTCCTCGTCTAGACGATCAGGGTTTGTGGGGTAATACAAAAACGTGCGCTCCGGGGCGCACGTGCTCGAATCATGACAAAAAGCGCAGCAGAGTCAAGTACTTTCGTCCCGGACACCGGCCCGTTTTCGGGGCCGGTCGGGAAAAGCCCCGGAATCAGGCCAATTCGATCGCGACCGCCGTTGCCTCGCCGCCGCCGATGCACAGCGCAGCGATGCCCTTTTTGCCGCCACTGCGCTGAAGCGCGTGCAACAAGGTCACCAGGATGCGGGCGCCGCTGGCGCCAATCGGGTGGCCCAGGGCGCAGGCGCCGCCGTTGACATTGAGCTTGGCGTGCGGGATGCCGAGTTCGCGGATCGGCGCCATGGCCACGGTGGCGAAGGCTTCATTGACTTCGAACAGGTCGACGTCGGCCACCGACCAGCCGGTCTTCTCGAGCAGCTTGGACATCGCCGCCACCGGCGCGGTGGTGAACCACTCCGGCGCCTGCGAGTGCGTGCTGTGCGCGACGATGCGCGCCAACGGCTTCAGGCCGCGGCTGGCTGCTTCATCGCTGCCGATCAATACCAGCGCCGCAGCGCCGTCGTTGATGCTGGATGAGCTGGCGGCAGTGATGGTGCCGTCCTTCTTGAACGCCGGCTTGAGCGTGGGGATCTTGTTGATGTCGCACTTGCCCGGCTGCTCGTCGCTGTCGACGATGACCTCGCCCTTGCGACCGACCACCGTCACCGGCGCGATCTCGTCCTTGAAACGGCCTTCGATCTGCGCGGTCAGCGCGCGCCGCACCGACTCGGACGCGAACGCATCCTGCTCGGCGCGAGTAAAGCCGTACTTGTCCACGCACAGCTCGCCGAAGTTGCCCATCGGCTGCTTGTCGTAGGGATTGACCAGGCCGTCCCAGGCCATGTGGTCGAGCATCTCGGCGCTGCCGAAACGAATGCCGGTGCGCGAGCCGTTCAACAGGTGCGGCGCATTGGTCATGCTCTCCATGCCGCCAGCGACCACGATCGATGCCGAACCGGCCTTGATCAGGTCGTGGCCCAACATCACCGCCTTCATGCCCGAGCCGCAGACCTTGTTGATGGTGGTGCAACCGGCCGAAGTCGGCAGGCCGGCGGCGAGCGCGGCCTGGCGCGCAGGCGCCTGGCCCAGGCCCGCGGGCAGCACGCAGCCCATGATCACTTCGCTCACGTCATCGCCGGCCACACCGGATTGCGCCAGCGCGGCGCGGATGGCGGTGGCGCCGAGGGTGGGGGTGGGCACGCCGGTGAACTGGCCGAGCAGGGCGCCGAGGGCGGTGCGCTTGGCGCCGACAATCACTACATCCGACATAAGGTGACCTCGCAGAAAACGCGATTATCCCATGTCCGTCGGCGGCGGGAAGTGGCCGATCCGACAAGTGCTGGCGTTTTCCGCCGTTGTGGTCGCGTTGAACCCGGCGGGTTTGCCGGTCGGTGGCCCGGTTCGGTTTGCGGGACACGCCGTAAATACGTCCATGTAGGCTCATCGGCGACATCCGTGTCGCCGATGGTCCCGCAAACCGAACCGGGCCACCGCCCGTCAAACCCACCTACACCTCGGCCGCAGGCGCTTCGCAGCGCTCGCGGGATCGGCCACTTCCCGCCGCCGACGGACACGGCATCGCCGCGCTTCGCTCGTGTAGTTTGGATACAAGGCCACAATGCGCCGCGCGCAATCGTCCGAAGCCTCGGCCCCCCGACCAAACAAGGGAATGGCGAGACGGCGGGCACTTGCGAGGAGAGGTCTCGCCCAACTTGTGGAGAGCGGATGCCTGTAACGGTTTCCGCGGGTATCGGCGACATGGATGTCGCCGATAAGCCTACATGGACGTATCCACGGCGTCCCGCGGAAACCGTTACAGGCATCCGCTCTTCGCCAAAAACCGCATACCGCTTCTGGCTCTAGAACTTGCCGTCGAACAATTCCCGCCCGATGAGCATTCGGCGGATTTCGTTGGTGCCCGCGCCGATGGCGTAGAGCTTCGCATCGCGCAGAAGCCGCCCCGTGGCGTATTCGTTGATGTAGCCGTTGCCGCCAAGGGCCTGGATGGCTTCAAGCGTCACTTGCACCGCGGACTCGGACGCGTACAGCAGGCAGCTGGCGGCGTCGGCGCGCGACTTGTGGCCGGCGTCGTAGTCGCGGGCGACCTGGTAGGCGAAGGCGCGCGAGCTTTGCAGCGCGGTGTACATGTCGGCGATCTTGCCCTGCATCAGGCCGAAGCTGCCGATGGGCGCGTCGAACTGCTGGCGCTCGCGCACGTAGGGCAGGGCGATGTCCAGCGCTGCCTGCATCAGGCCGATCGGGCCGCCGCTGAGCACCAGGCGTTCGGTGTTCAGGCCGCTCATTAGCACCTTCACGCCCTGGTGGATTTCACCGAGCACGTTTTCGGCGGGAATCTCGCAGTTCTCGAACACCAGTTCGCAGGTGTTGGAACCGCGCATGCCCAGCTTGTCGAGCTTTTGCGCGGTGGAAAAACCCTTCATGCCGCGCTCGATGATGAAGGCGGTCATGCAGCGGCTGCCGGCGTCCTTGCCCGCGGTGCGCATGTACACCACCAGCACGTCGGCCTCGGGGCCATTGGTGATCCACATCTTGCTGCCGTTGGCGATCCACTTGCCATCGCGCAATTCGGCGCGGCAGGCCATGGAGCCGACCACGTCCGAACCGGCGCCGGGTTCGCTCATCGCCAGCGCGCCCTTGTGCTCGCCGCTGCAAAGCTTGGGCAAATATTTCTGGCGTTGCGCTTCGTTGCCATTGGCGTAGAGGTTCTGCACGCACAGGTTCGAATGCGCGCCATAACTCAGGCCCACCGAGCCGGACGCGACGGAGATTTCCTCCATCGCCACCAGGTGCGCCAGGTAGCCCATCTCCGAGCCACCGTATTCGCCCGGCACGGTCATGCCCAGCAAGCCCATCTCGCCCAACTTGGGCCACAGGTCCTGCGGGAACTCGTTGGCGTGGTCGATATCCGCCGCGCGCGGCGCGATTTCGGCCTGCGCGAAGCGGCGGACCGCCTCGCGCAACGCGTCGATGTCTTCGCCGAGCGGGAAGCTGCGCATCAGCGGCCGCTACGACCCTGGAAGCGCGGCGCCGTGGCGCCCAGGTGCGGCAGGCGCAGCTTGCCGATCGAGGCGATGCGCTCTTCGGCCATGCGGTCGGCCGCCTTGTAGGTCGGGATGTTGTCGCGCTCGGCGATCTCGAAGATGCGGCCCAGGTTGAAGTAGATCGTGCGCAGCATGCGCATGGCGCGCTCGCGGTTGTAACCGTCGATCTCCAGCGACACGTTCATCAGGCCACCGGCATTCACCGCGTAGTCGGGCGCGTACAGGATGCCCTTGCGCATCACTTCATCGCCGATCTCGTCATTGGCCAGCTGGTTGTTGGCCGCGCCGCAGATCACCTTGCACTTCAGGCGCGGCAAGGTGTTGGCATTGACGGTGCCGCCCAGGGCGCAAGGCGAATAGACCTCGGCATCCACGTCGTAGATCTGGTCCGGGGCCACCGCTTCGGCGCCGTGGTCGTCCACCGCGCGCTGCACCAGTTCCTTGTTGATGTCGGTGACGAAGACCTTGGCGCCGCGCTCGCGCAGCAGCTTCACGAACTCCATGCCGACATGGCCCACGCCCTGCACCGCGTAGGCGTACTTGCCGACGTCTTCGTTGCCGAACTTCACCTGCAGCGCGGCCATCAGGCCCTGCAGGGTGCCGTAGGCAGTGAAGGGCGAGGGATCGCCCGAGCCGCCATGCACCTGGTGCACGCCGGTGACGAAGGGCGTTTCGCGGTAGACGAATTCCATGTCGTTGACGTCAATGCCCACGTCTTCGGCGGTGATGTAGCGGCCGTTGAGCGAGTTGACGAAACGGCCGAAGGCGCGGAACAGCGCTTCGGACTTGTCCTGCGAGGGATCGCCGATGATGACGGCCTTGCCGCCGCCCAGGTTCAGACCCGACACCGCCGCCTTGTAGGTCATGCCGCGGCTCAGGCGCAGCACGTCGTTCAGCGCGTCCTGTTCGGTGGCGTAGTTCCACATGCGCAGGCCGCCCAGGGCCGGGCCGAGCACCGAATTGTGGATGGCGATGATCGCCTTCAGGCCGGCGTCCTTGTTGTGGCAGAACACGACTTCTTCGTGGCCGGTGCTGGCGAGGGTTTCAAAAATCATGGCGACTCCGGGACTTTGCGCGGCTTCAGGCGGGTTCTGGGGCCAGAAGTGGCCTGAGGATGCGCTGTTAAGTCACTGTAAGTTAAGGAAAATGGCGGGAAAGGCACGGGGCGGCAGGGCGCCCGGCGCGGCGTAGTGTAAAGCAATCGCTCTAGCCGGGCCCGGGCCCTGTCCGGTTTTGCCGGGGCGCCGCGTTCGCCTATATGCCTGCTGAGCCATCCATCCCCGGGGGAGCAGCGGCACAACCCTTGAGTAGGGATTGGGCGACCGCTCCGCGGCCGCCCATTTTTTTTGACTTGACCCACCTCAAGAACGCCCTTCCAACCGAGGCCTATAGTCTTCCCAAGCTCACGCCCCGGGGACGCCAATGGCCATGGACCTGCAGCACTACCTGCAAATGCTTGCCGAGCGATCGGCGTCCGACCTGTTCCTGAGCCCCGGCGCGCCGCCGAACATCAAGATCGAAGGCCTCACCCGCCATCTGGGCGCGAAGCCGCTGAGCGCGGCCGACGTGCGCGAGATGGCGTACTCGATCATGAACGAGCGCCAGCAAGCCGAGTTCGAGGAACAGTGGGAGATGAACCTGGCCATCGCCATGGGCGAGATCGGCCGCTTCCGCATCAACATCTACCGCCAGCGCGGCGACATCGCCATGGCCGTGCGCTACGTCACCAACAAGATTCCGTCCATCGAAGAACTGAACCTGCCGCCGTTGCTGCAGGAACTGATCATGCTGCCACGCGGGCTCATCCTGTTCGTGGGCGCGGCTGGATCGGGCAAGTCCACCACCATGGCGTCGATGATTGACTACCGCAACCAGAACCGCACCGGCCACATCCTCACTGTCGAGGAGCCGATCGAGTACATGCACACCCACAAGCAGTCGGTGGTAGACCAACGCGAGGTCGGCCTGGACACGCACAGCTACGCCGCCGCGCTGAAGAACGCCATGCGCGAAGCGCCCGAAGTCATCATGATCGGCGAGATCCGCGACCGCGAGACCATGCAGCAGGCCATCACCTACGCCGAAACCGGCCACCTGTGCCTGTCCACCCTGCACGCCAACAACGCCAACCAGACGCTCGACCGCATCATCAACTTCTTCCCGGAACAGGCGCGCGCGCAGGTATTGCTGGACATGTCGCTGAACCTGAAGGCGGTCATCTCGCAGCGCCTGCTCAAGGGCGTGAACAAGAATGTGCGCCGGGTGCCGGCGGTGGAAGTGCTGCTGTCCTCGCCCTATGTGTCCGACCTCATCCTCAAGGGCGAGATCGGCGCCATCAAGGAAGCGATGAAGCACAGCACCGAGATCGGCATGCAGACCTTCGACGAGTCGCTGTTCCAGCTCTTCCGCGACGGCAAGATCAGCTATGCCGAAGCCATCGAAGTGGCCGACTCGCGCACCGACCTGGCCCTGCGCATCCGCCTTCAGGGCCTGGCGCCCGAGGGTGCGGGCGAGGAGGAAATGGCCATGGAGGCGATCGAGGAACCCAAGCCCAAGGAAGAGGATCCGCGCGCCGGCCGCATCGGGTAGGGCGACTGGAATCGGCGGCGGCCTCTCGGCTATCGTCAGCGCATGGAGTCGCAATCCGCCGCCACGGCCGCGCCAGCCGACAGTGAGGAACTGGCGCTGCAAGCCTTGCTGTCGCGGGTCGCCGCCGGCGACTGCACGGCCCTGGGCTTGCTCTACGACCAGACCCTGGCGAAGGTCTACGGCCTGGTCCTGCGCGTGCTGCGCAATCCGGCGGATGCCGAAGAAGTGGTCGGCGACCTGTACATGCAGGTGTGGGAAAAGGCTGGCGAGTATCGGCCCGAGCGCGGCGGCGCCCTGGCCTGGCTGCGCACCCTGGCCTGGAGCCGGGCGGTGGACCGGCAGCGCCGCCAACGCCGTCACGCTTCCGAAATCGGGCTGCATCCGGATGACAGCGCCGACACGTATGCAGAATGTGAAGAGCTGCAGCCCGAAGTCGCCGCCGCTGCCTGGTCCTCGGCCCAGGCCCTGCGCCAAGCCTTCAAGACCCTGAGCGATGTGCAGCAACAAGTCCTTACTTTGGCGTTTCAACAAGACATGAGCCACCAAGACATCGCCAGCCATACCGGACTGCCCCTGGGCACGGTCAAGTCGCATGCGCGGCGTGGCCTGGCGGCCCTGCGCGCCGTGCTCGGCGGCGAGGGGAGCGAGCATGTCTGATCGCGAACAGGCCCTTCTGCTGGCGGCGCTGGCCGGCCTGGTGCCCGATGCCGAGCCTGCGCCCGACGCCCGCGCGCGCATGCGCCAGGCCTTGATGGCGAAACTGCCCGCATCGTCCGCTCCCACCACCCATGTGCTGCGCCACGACGAAGGCGAGTGGCAGGCGCTGCTGCCCGGCATCCTCATCAAGACCTTGCGCAAGGACGCAGCCAGCCGCACCCAGACCACGCTCTGGCGCGTGGCGCCGGGCGCGGTGGTGCCGCCGCATCCGCACAGCCACGAGGAAGAGTGCCTGGTGATCGAAGGCTCGATCATCAAGGACGGCGTCGAATACTTCCCCGGCGACTACTTGCTGGCCGAAGTCGGCGAGCGCCACTCAAGCTTTGAATCGCCGCGCGGCGCCTTGTTCCTGATTCGCGGCGAACTGGTGCCGGACGTCGACACCTTGGCGCGTTTGCAGCGCCCGGATTGATTCGCCGGTCGCCGTCTTCGACCTGAGCTTTCGTCACGCCATCTTCGCGCCGTCTTCGCGCGCCCTTCGCATCCGGAAACATTTCAAAAATATCCCTTGAATCGTGCATCCGCGCGCGCTGCATCGCGCGTAGTGCAGAAGTCGGCGGCGCTCGTGCCGCCTTTTTCCGGGGAGAAGAAATGAAACGATTTTCCGTGCTGCTGCCGGCGCTGCTCTGCGCCATGCTGCCAGCCTTCGCGGCCGAGCCCGCGGCCAGCGAACCGCCGATCCGCAAGCTCGATGGCGTGCTGGTCGATGTGAAGGGTCGCGGCCTGTACACCTACGACGGCGACACCACGATCGGCAAGAGCAACTGCAACGCCCAGTGCCGTCTGCTGTGGCCGCCCTTGATGGCCGAAGCGGGTGCGCAGCCGAAGGGCCCCTTCACCCTGGCCACGCGCGACGACGGCAGCTCGCAGTGGGCGCTGCGCGGCAAGCCCCTGTATCGCTGGGCATCGGACCGCAACTGGGGCGACCACGGCGGCAATGGCGTCAGCGACAAGTGGCATCTGGTGCAGGTCGGCAAGAAGCCGGCGGCTGCAGCAACTGAAACCCCCTACGAAAAGGTGAGCCAGCAATGAAGACTGCCGTATCCGCGCGCGTCCCGCGCGCAACTTTGGCCTGCGCCCTGCTGCTGGCCCTGGCCAGCACGCCGGCCCTCGCCGACGACAAGGCCAAGGACACCCCCGACACCGGCGGCAAGTTGTTGCTGACCAGTGGCGTCTCGCAGATTGAAGGCGCGGCCGGCGGCGGACTCACGCCCTGGGCGGTCATCGGTGGTCAAGGCACTTTCGGCCAGATCGGCGCCAGTGCCTTCTACACCCGCGTGAATGTCGGTGACTACCACCTCGACGACGCCGGCTTGCTCATCGGCATCAACGACCGCGTGGAAATCAGCTTTGCCCAGCAGCGTTTCAACACCGAAAAGGTCGGCGGCCTGCTTGGCCTGGGCGACGGTTTCACGCTCAAGCAGGACATCGTCGGCGTGAAGCTGCGCGTGGCCGGCGACGCCGTGCTCGATTCGGACAGCAAGATGCCGCAGATCTCGGTCGGCGTGCAGTACAAGCGCAACAACCAGGCCGCGGTGCTCGACTACATCGGCGCCAAGGACAATTCCGGCACCGACTTCTATGTGTCGGCGACCAAGCTGTTCCTGGCCGACGGCTTCCTGCTCAATGGCACCTTGCGCTTCACCAAGGCCAACCAGACCGGCATCCTGGGTTTTGGTGGCGACAAGCACAGCGGCTACCAGCCGCAGCTGGAAGTGTCGGCTGCGTACCTGGTCAGCCGAAAGGTCGCCATCGGCGCCGAGTACCGCATGAAGCCCGACAACCTGGGCATCGCCAAGGAAGACGATTGGTACGACCTCTTCGTCGCCTACGCGCCGACCCGCAATGTCTCGGTCACCTTGGCTTACGCGGACCTGGGCAACATCGTCATTCGCGACCACCAGCGCGGGCTGTATGCCTCGCTGCAGGTCGGTTTCTGATTTCCTTCCGGAGAACCCCGATGAACATGCAAACCTCGCGCCTGCTGCTGGGCCTGGCCCTGGCCTTCGCTGCGCCGCTGTGCCTGGCGCAGTCCGCGCCCACGCCCACGCCGACTCCGCCCAGCGCCGACGATATGGAGATCAGCGATGCCGCGCCCGCGCCCGACGCGCCCGCGGCCATGGCCGAAGCTCCCGCGCGTGATCCCAGCGCCGGCAACCCGGCGCCTGCCGATCCGTCCTTGCTACCGGTGTACAAGCAGTTCGGCGAACTCGATGGCCTCAAGGCGCTGATGGACGACTTCATGGTGCAGCTGCTCAAGGACGAGCGCACGCGGCCCTTCTTCGCCGAAGCCGACCAGACCAGGATCAAGGCGCACCTGGTTGAACAGTTCTGCGTGATCCTGGGCGGGCCCTGCACCTACACCGGCCGCGACATGAAGACCGCCCACGCCGGCATGGGCGTGGAGCGTTCGAACTTCAACGCCCTGGTGGAAGACCTGCAGATCGCCATGAACAAGCGCGGCATTCCCTTCCGCGCGCAGAACAAGCTGCTGGCGAAACTCGCGCCGATGCATCGCGATATTGAAGGATCGCCCGCGAAGTAAGCGCGGACCGGCGCCCCGCGACTAGCTGGCGCGCGCATTCCAGGCACGAATCCAGCCCTCGGCGCACCACACGCCGAGGGCCTGCACCGCCACCGCCGGCACCTGGGCCGCACGGTGCCAGCGTTGCAGGCACTCGCAGGCGCTGGCGAAATCGCCGCCGGCCAGGAAGTGGTCGAGCAAGGCGGCTTCTTCCGTGCTCAGAGAACGAAAACGCGTGACCTGTTCGGCATCGCGCCAGATAACCCAATCGCCGGGCACGGCACGCGGCGTCGGCGGCTTGCGGCCCTGCTTGAGCGCCTGCCAAATATCCACCGTATTCATGCGCGTGCCCAGCCTGCCCAGGCTCGGCACGAAGCTCGGCCGCAACTGCGGCCAGCGCGACGGCGCCAGTTGCAGCAGCTCATCCCAGGCCGCCGCCGACGACTCGGCGGCATCGAAGCTGTCGAGCAGGCTGCGTTCGAAGGCCGCCAGTTCCGCCAGCACCGGGTGCGCGGAGAAGGGCGCGGTCTTGCGCAAGTACTGCGGCAACCCTTCGCCGAAATGGCGCAGGGACGTGTGGCGCGACGGATGCGCGCTGATGTAGCCCAGCACCAATTGCTGCCACAGCTCGTCACCCAGATAGGCGGCGAGCAGGGCGTGGTCGTTTTCCAGTGCCTCGCGCAGGCGCGCCGAATAGGCGTGCACGTAAATCTGCAGGCCCAGTGACGGGGCGATGCCGCGGCCGCCATCCAACGCGATGCTCACTTCTTCACCGGCGCCGGTCAGGGCGCGCAGGAAGTCTTTCTGCAGTGCGGCCAAGGCGCTCATGCCGCCAGCGCCGGGCGCGCCAAGGCGCGGGCATGGGTGGCGCGTACGCGCTCGAGCTCGGCCACCAGTTCATGCAGCGGCGGAATATGGTCGTCGCGCTCGATCATGCTGCTGACCGCGCCGAAACGCGCGACGGTGTCTTCGTACACGTCCCACACCGCGTCGGGCACCGCGTGGTCGTGGGTATCAACGGCGTAGTCGCCGTAGTCGCTGTGGCCGGCGAGGTGGATCTGCCACACCGCATCGCCGGGAATGCCGTCGAGGTATTCGCGCGGCGCGAAGCCATGGTTGCGCGCGCTCACCACGATATTGTTCACGTCCAGCAGCAGCTTGCAGCCGCTGCGCCGGCTCAGTTCGGCCAGGAAGTCCCACTCGCTCAATTCGGAATCGGCAAAGCGCACATACGAACTCAGGTTTTCCAGGACCAGCTCGCGGCCAAGAAAATCCTGCACCTGGCCGACGCGCGCGACGACGTGATCCAGCGCCTCGACGGTGTGCGGCAGTGGCAGAAGGTCGTGGCTGTTCACGCCGCCCACGCCCGTCCAGCACAGGTGGTCCGACACCCAGGCCGGTTCGATGTCGCGGGTCAGCACGCGCAGGCTGCGCAGGTAGTTCATGTCCAGCGCGTCGGTGCCACCGATGTTCAGCGACACGCCGTGCATCACGATGGGGTAGCGCTGGCGGAATTGCTCCAGGTAGCGGCGCGGCTTGCCGCCGGCGACCATGAAGTTTTCGGAATTTATTTCCAGCCAATCCACCGCCGGCGCGGTCGCCAGCAGGTCTTCGAAATGTTGGGTGCGCAGGCCCAGGCCGAAGCCTAGCCAGGGCCGCGACCCCGGGACATTCCCGGGGCCGCTGTCCGCATGCGCCGGAAGGGCGCCGTCCATCAACCGACCGTGCCGCCGATATTGCCGCAGGTGGCCTTGGGCAGCGCGATGAAGCCCTGGCCCTTGCACGAACCCTGGCCCTTGCAGGCGTTGTTCGCGGTCTTGCAGTCGTTGTGGCCCTTGCACACGTTCGCGCCCATGCAATGCACGAAGCTGCCCGGATCCACGGCCACGCTCTGGCCGGCATCAATCACTTCGCCGCCGGCGTTGCCGCAGGCTTCGGCCGTGGCGACGACAAAACCCTGGCCCTTGCAGGAACCCTGGCCCTTGCAGGCGTTGGAGGCGGTCTTGCAGTCGTTGTGGCCCTTGCAGACGTTGATGCCCGAGCAGTGCACCAGGTCGACGCTGGCAGCCTTGGTCTTGGCGAAGGAAGGCGAGGAATGGCTGGCCAGGCCGGCAGCGAGCATGGCGAGGGCGACGCCCGAACAGCGGCTAAGGTCTTGGGTTTGCATGTAGAGCTCCCGTTGGGGTGAGGGTTCGAGTCCGGCTGGACTCCCCCTCACCATTCGCACGGGTGGAAAGAAAAGTTACATCGCGCTTGCCGGGGCCGCCGTTGCGGGGGCGCCGCGCCCGATATTGGCGTCGAGCAAGCGCAACAGCCGGGCATAGAAATCCAGCCGGTGTTTTTCCAGAATCAGGAAATGGCCGGTGCCGCTGTATTCGGCATAGTCCAGTTTGATGTCGGCATCGCGCAGGGCGCTGCGCATCGCGTGGGCGTGGCGGATGTCCACGCGCGAGTCCAGGTAGCCGTGCGCCAGCAGCACCGGCAGCTTGAGCTTGTCGGCGTGCTGCGCCGGCGAGATTGCCGCCAGCGCCTGCTTGTCCGTGCCCAGGACGCGTTCCAGGTAAGCCTTGCCCACATCCGGGCGGCGCAGCGTGCCCCACACGTACATCAGGGAAAGATCGGTGGGCGCGGCATACGACGCGGTGCAACGGTACAGGCTGGGCTCCAGGATCGGCGCCATCAGCGCGGCGTAGCCGCCGTAGCTCACCCCATAGATGCAAACCCGCGCGGGGTCGGCCACGCCTTGGGCGATGGCCCAGTGGGTGGCATCGTTGATGTCATTGACCATGCCGCTGCCCCACTGGCGGATGCCCTTGTCGAGGAACTGCCGGCCGTAGCCGCCTGAACCGCGGAAGTTCACCTGCAGCACCGCGTAGCCGTGCTGGGCCAGCACCTGCACATCCTCGTCAAAGCCCCAGGTGTCATTGACCCAGAACGGGCCGCCGTGCGGCATCACCACCAGCGGCAGGTTCTTGCCGGCCGAACCTGCCGGCAGGGTCAGCATGCCGTGCAGTTCCAGGCCATCGCGCGAGGTCAGCGTGATGGCTTTCATCGTGCCTTGCGCGGCCGGATCCAGCCACGGCCGTTCGCGCGCGATCACCTGCGCCTTGCGCGCCTGCCGGTCGAACACGTACCACGAGCCGGAATCGCGATCGCTGCTTACATTCAGCACCAGGATGTTGCGGTCCTTGCTGCTGCTCATCACGCTGACCAGGCGGCCCGGAAACGCGGCCTGCAATTCGGTCAGCACCTTGGCATCGGGATGGTCGGGCAACCACAGCTGCAGGCGCGGATGGGTCGGATCGTAATAGGCGCCGATGACATCCTGGCCGTCCAGCGAGGTCACCGTGTCCACCGGGTCCGACACCGTATCGGCGTACACGGGCGTGCGTGTGCCGGTAGCGAAGTCATAGCGCTCAATCAGGTCCGGGCCTTCGCTACGCTCGCTTTGCAAGTAACCGGTCTTGCCGTCGCGGGACACGGCAATCGGCACCACTTCAAGCTTGGTCACGCTGGCATCGTTGAGCAGGCTCCAGCTTTTGTCGGCAGGGTGGTAGACATAAGTACGTCCGGTGTCGTCGTCCTCCACCTTCATGGCGAAGCCCGCCGTGGCCGTGCGGTTGACGTACATCGCGGTCTCGGCCGGGCCTTGGATCAGCAGCTCGCCCTTGCCCTTGTCGAGCAGGGCACGTTGGCGGATTTCGGGCAGCTTGCAGCCGACCTTGCCCTTTTCCGAAGAACAACTCTCCACCAGTATCTGGTTGCCATCGCCCTCCACCGTGTCGATGAACGTGCCTGGCAGCACGGTGGGCGGCTTGCCATCGACGGTGGCGATTACCAGGATGGGATCGAAGTCGGCAAAGCCGTAGCGCGTGCCCAACTGCGTCGCGCCAACCACCAACTTCTGGTCGTCCACCCAACGCATGTAGGAAATGGCGCCCTGGCTGCCGGGGTCGAAAGTAATCAGCGGGCTCAGGTCGCTGCGGTTGTGGATCGTCACCTGGGTGACATCGCCCAGGTGGCGGGCGATGGCCAGCTTGCTGCCGTCGGGAGACACCGAGATCCGCTCGAATTCGGGCGCGCGTATCAGGGTCTTGGTCAGATCATCGGCCAAGGGCCCGTCGGCGGCGAACGCCGGCGTGGCGCTGAGCAGGAACAGGCTGGCGAGGGTCAAACGCGTGGCGGCGGTGTTGCAAAGGCTCATGCGGGGCTCCGGAAAGGCCCGGCCACGCTACCACGGCACGCGGCCGCGACGCAGTCAGGGCAGGGCGGCGCTACAATTGGCCGATGAGTCTGAAAAACGAGACAGCGCCATGAGCACCCCCGCCAACCACATCCCCGGCACCGAGGCCCAGCCCGAGCGCAGCCCGCTGCGTTTCGTCACCGCCGCCAGCCTGTTCGACGGCCACGACGCCGCCATCAACATCATGCGCCGGCTGATCCAGGCGCAGGGCGTGGAAGTGGTGCACCTGGGCCACAACCGCAGCGTGGAAGACGTGGTGCGCGCGGCCCTGCAGGAAGACGCCGACGGCATCGCCCTGTCCAGTTACCAGGGCGGCCATACCGAATACTTCAAGTACATGGTGGACATGCTGCGCGAACGCGGCGCCGGCCATATCCGCGTGTTCGGTGGTGGCGGCGGCACCATTACGCCCGAAGAGATCAAGGAACTGCAGGAATACGGCGTCGAGCGCATTTACCACCCCAATGACGGCATGCAGATGGGTTTGGTGGCGATGATCGAAGACCTCGTCCAGCGCACCGTGAAGCACAGGTTGCCGGTGCAGCACCCCGGCGTCGTCAGCAAGGACGATGAAATCTCCGTCGGAAAAATGCTGAGCGCGATCGAGGAAGGCTTGCTCGACGAAGCCGAGCTCGCGTCATTGCGTAAGCAATGGCAACTCGCCGCCGGCCGCACTCCGGTCATTGGCCTGACCGGCACCGGCGGCGCGGGCAAGAGCTCCGTCACCGACGAACTGATGAACCGCTTCCTGCAGGCCTTCCCGCAGATGCGCATCGCCGTCATCAGCGTGGACCCGACCCGCCGCCGCACCGGCGGCGCGCTGCTGGGCGACCGCATCCGCATGAACTCGCTGCGCTCCAAGCGCGTGTTCATGCGCTCCATGGCCACGCGCCGCCAGCACGTGGCGACCAATGTAGTGCTGAAAGACTGCATCGCCTTCCTGAAAGGGCAGGGCTATGACCTGGTGATGGTGGAAACCGCCGGCATCGGCCAAAGCGACAGCGAGATCGTCGACCTCGTCGACTTCCCGGTCTATGTAATGACCAGCGACTTCGGCGCCCCGAGCCAGCTCGAGAAAATCGACATGCTCGACTACGCCGAACTCGTCGTGCTGAACAAGTTCGACAAGCGCGGCGCCGAAGACGCCCTGCGCGACGTGCGCAAGCAGTGGAAGCGCAACCGCGTCGCCTTCAGCATGAAGGACGAAGACGTGCCGGTGTACCCGACCATCGCCAGCCAGTTCAACGACCCGGGCGTCACCTGGATGTTCAGCAACCTCTGCCGCCTGATGCGCGAGAAGCTGAAGTTGGAGGCGGGCACGGCGATTGACTGGTCGCCGCAAGTGGACACCACGCTGAAGGAACCGCGCGCCACCGTGCTTATTCCCGGCCAGCGCACGCGCTACCTGGCCGAGATTGCCGAGCAAGGCCGTGGCATCAACACCAACATCGGCCGCCTGGCCGAAGCCGCCGACCAAGCCCAGCGCTACTGGACCTCGCTGCGCGACATTGGCGACGGCGAACTGCCGCGCATGCTCGAGCTCTACCACCCGCAGGAATTGTCGGGCGAGGGTGACCGCAGCCTGCTGATCCTGCGCAAGCGCTACCAGGACGCCGTGGGCGCGCTGACGCCCGAGGCCATCGCCCTGCTGCGCGAATGGCCGGCGCGCCTGAAGTCCATCACCGACCCGGTGAACGAATACAAGGTGCGCGACAAAGTCATTCGCGTCGAGAATTACCGCGAAAGCCTCAGCCACCAGCAAGTGCCGAAGATCGCCGCGCCCACCTACACCAGTTGGGGCGAGCTGCTGACTTTCCTGATGAAGGAAAACCTGCCCGGCGCCTACCCGTATACCGGCGGCGTGTACCCCTACCGCCGCGCCGGCGAAGACCCCATCCGCATGTTCGCCGGCGAAGGCACGCCCGAGCGCACCAACCGCCGCTTCCATTACCTGAGCGAAGGCCAGCCGGCCGCGCGCCTGTCCACGGCGTTTGACAGCGTCACGCTGTACGGCGAAGACCCGGCGCCGCGCCCGGACATCTTTGGCAAGATCGGCAACAGCGGCGTGTCCATCGCCACGCTGGACGACATGAAGAAGCTCTACTCGGGCTTCGACCTGTGCGCGCCGACCACCAGCGTGTCCATGACCATCAACGGCCCGGCGCCGATGATCCTGGCCATGTTCATGAACACCGCGGTGGATCAGCAGGTCGAGAAGTACTTGAAGGCCGACCCCACCCGCTGGGCCGCCGCACAGAAACAGATTGATGCCTTCTTCGAAGGCCGCCAGCGCCCGACCTACGCCGGCGAGCTGCCCGCGCACAATGATGGCTTGGGCCTGGCCCTGCTCGGCATCTCCGGCGAACAGCTGGTGGACGCCGACACCTACCACCGCATCCGCACCGAAACCCTGTCCACCGTGCGCGGCACCGTGCAGGCCGACATCCTGAAGGAAGACCAGGCGCAGAACACCTGCATCTTCAGCACGGAATTCGCCCTGCGCATGATGGGCGACATCCAGCAGTTCTTCGTCGAGAACAAGGTCCGCAACTTCTACAGCGTGTCCATTTCCGGCTACCACATTGCCGAGGCGGGGGCGAACCCCATCAGCCAGCTGGCCTTCACGTTGAGCAATGGATTCACCATTGTCGAGTACTACCTGGCCCGCGGCATGAAGGTGGACGACTTCGCGCCCAACCTCAGCTTCTTCTTCAGCAATGGCATGGACCCTGAGTACACCGTTATCGGCCGGGTGGCGCGGCGCATCTGGGCGCGGGCCATGCGCGAACGCTACGGCGCCAACGAGCGCAGCCAGATGATGAAGTACCACATCCAGACCAGCGGGCGCAGCCTGCACGCCCAGGAAATCCAGTTCAACGACATCCGCACCACGTTGCAGGCCCTGTACGCGCTGTTCGACAACTGCAACAGCCTGCACACCAATGCCTACGACGAGGCAATCACCACCCCCACCGAGGAAAGCGTGCGCCGGGCGGTGGCTATCCAGATGATCATTACCAAGGAATTGGGCCTGAACTTCTGCGAGAACCCCTGGCAGGGCAGCTTTATTGTGGACAAGCTGACCGACATCGTGGAAGAGGCCGTGTACAAGGAGTTCGAAGCCCTAAGCGAGCGCGGCGGCGTGCTGGGCGCCATGGACACCATGTACCAGCGCGGCAAGATCCAGGAAGAGTCGATGTACTACGAGCACAAGAAGCACGATGGCTCGCTGCCCTTGGTGGGCGTGAATACCTTCCTGCCGAAAGAGCATGGGGGCGAGATTGCTACGACCGTCGAGCTGATTCGCAGTACCGAGGGCGAGAAGGCCCAGCAGATCGAGAATGTGCGGCGCTACCAGGCCTCACGTAACGGCCTGGGCCACGGCACGCGGGGCGAGGGGATCGCCTTCCTCCAGCAGACGGCGCGCGATCGCAAGAACGTCTTCGCCGCCCTGATGGAGGCGGTCAAGACCCACAGCCTCGGGCAGATCAGCCACTCGCTCTATGAAGTGGGCGGCGAGTATCGCCGCAATATGTAGCATCGAAGGTCATCGCCGTATTTTCCCAGATGGCCCAGAAGGCATCGACTAGACTGGCTGTCCACTCGGGCCACTGTCGGCGCTTTGCTTCATGCCAGGTTCTGAGCCTGGTTTTGTGTCGAATTGATCCTTAGTCCCTTAGGATCTTGAGTCGAGCTGATGACAGTTTCTCTGGGGGAGTCTGGTGGCGTTAGGTCCAGTGTCTTACAGGTTCATGCCGCATCAGTATGTCGATGAGTTCTTCGAGAGTGGACGTCTTAGGCTGTCGACGTTTCACGCTTGTCGGGATTTGGAGAATCCGCTAACTAGGGATGAGCGTGAGGGTCAGAGCAATATCAAGTTTGCGTCGACGCACTTGGCCTCTGAGGCTGTGCTAGACGTAGGCAAAGATTGCTATCTGCTATGTGCCACGCTTGCTCCTCCACTGCCGAATGAGACAAGGTTTGGCAGCACTGGTTGCTTCCGAATAGACGATCCGCAGGGCTTCTCTTACGCTATTGCGCAACGTATCGAAGGCGTGACTAAGTGCGTGCATCGGGCCTGCGAGTACCACGAAGCCAGGGTGGTGGATCGCGGCCGGCAGCTCGCTGAAGAGACTGACGGGGCTTTCCAAAGGCTTATGAATAGCCTGACCCCGCAGGCTACTCCGGATGAGGCAGAGGCTGCGTTTCTGCAGATGCGCAAAGAGCTCAACGCAGTCCAGCATGCGGTCGTTGGCGACGACCCTTACTTCATTAAGGACAAGAGGTTTTCCGAAGACAGGGAGTTCAGATTCGTGTGGAAAGTTTCGGCAGTCGATGGGAGTTCGCTACTCTTGGCTGTTCCGGAAGCAGTCCAGTTCTGCGCACGCATTTGCTGAGACCAGCAATGACGATAAGTCTGCCTGCGAGCTATTGGTTAACGCGGTCCTCCATTGCGACCCACGTAACGCACGGCGGTCGATTGGCGGTCCTGAAGCGCCGCAGACGCCTGTGATGCTTGCGTTTCCTGCGCCGCCATCACAGGTTGTGCAGGATCGTTGCGATCGTATTGTTCGGCGCATGCAGCCCGATCGCCGGCGGCAGCGAGCGATAGCGGCGGGTCAGCCAGTCTGCGATCCCACCCAGCAGGGCGCACATGGCGAACCGCGGCGGATCGCAGTGCAGGGTCGCGAAGATCAGGGCCCGCTGCACTATCGCGGCCTGGTGCGTCGCCTGAGCCATCGGTCGTCGGTGCCCCTGTTTCCACGCATCGGGCTGCGCCATGCCTGGGTCGCGGGCGGGCTGATCCGGAGTTCGAGGCCCTGAGCGAGCGCGGCGGCGTGCTGGGCGCCATGGACACCATGTACCAGCGCGGCAATATCCAGGAGGATTCGATGTACTACGAGCACAAGAAGCACGATGGCTCGTTGCCCTTGGTTGGCGTAAATACTTTCCTGCCCAGAGAGCATGGTGGCGAGATTGCAACGACTGTCGAGTTGATTCGTAGTACCGAAGGCGAGAAGGGTCAGCAAATCGCAAATGTGAGAAATTACCAAGAAGCGCGCAACGCGCTAGCCGAGCAGGGCCTTTCCGGACTACAGTCCACCGCAAGGGAGCGCCGCAATATCTTCGCGGCGTTGATGGGGGCGGTGAAGACTCACTCGCTGGGGCAGATTAGTCATGCTCTGTATGAGGTGGGTGGGGAGTATCGCCGCAATATGTAGAAGGCCGTAGTTGCAGATGAGCTCGTTTTGAAGTCGGCAGCAGACTTTGATGCCCGCGGGCGAGCGATTTCTACTGGGAGGCGATAGTGCAGCTGGAGCGCGCGCGCATAAAGAACTTTCGCTCGCTTCGCGACGTTGAAGTGGCGTTCGGCGCCCACACTGCGCTAATTGGTGGCAACGGCGCAGGAAAGTCATCGATTTTGAAGGCAATCGAGAAATTCTATTCAACGTCGAAGACGTGCGACGCTGATGACTATTTTGGGCGCGATCAAAGTAGCGCGATCGAAATTGAATTGACATTCCATCAACTGAGCGACCAAGAGGCTGCCGCTTTTGCGGATCGTGTGCGCGACGGGAGATTGGTCGTAACAAGAATATTTGATGGGACTGCGGCAAGTGGGAGATATCACGGAGTTGTCCCACAAATCGCTGACTTCGCAGCGGTACGAGTCCACTCCGCGGCCACCGCCAGACGCGCTGCATATAACCTTTTAAAGGAGACAAATCCTGCATATGCGGGACTGCCCAATGCCGCTAGTGCCGCAGCCGTCGATCAAGCGCTTGTTGAATGGGAGAATGACCATCCTGGGCAATTGTCGTTGTTGCCAGACGACGGGCAGTTCTTCGGATTTCAAAACAATAGTCGGGGCAAGCTGCAACGCCACACCAGCTTTGTGTTTGTGCCGGCGGTGCGGGAGGCCTCGGCAGACGCTGCTGACGGAAAGTCGAGTGTAATTGGCAAGCTGTTGGAGTTGTTGGTGCGGAGCCAGATCTTACGTCGTCCGGACGTGCAAGCCTTTAAGGTGCAAATGACTGAGGCGTACCGCGAACTCGTAACTACGGAGAATATGCCCGAGCTCGGCGCTCTGGCCGGGACGCTTACCGCCGACCTCCGCGGTCTTTATCAAGATGCGGAAGTCTCTTTGAGTTGGCGTGAGGTGGGCGAGTTTCCAGTTCCCTTGCCAATGGCGGATGTCATCCTGAAGGACGATGGCTTCGGCGGTCCGGTAGACAGGCAAGGTCATGGGCTGCAGCGAGCATTCATATTTACGTTGCTCCAGCATCTTGCGCGCACAGCCGTGCCCGAAGCCAACGCCGCCCCGGATGAAATAGGCAATGACGATGCGGCTCCTGTCGCGACACCAGCGCAGGCACCTACTTTGATTCTGGCGATTGAGGAGCCGGAGTTGTATCAACATCCCACCAAGCAGAGGCATTTCGCCGAAGTCTTGCGCGGCTTAAGCAGCGGAACGCTTCCTGGTGTGCAGGGGCATACTCAAATCGTCTTTGGCTCCCACTCGCCAATGTTCATCTCTATGGGAAAGGCCGACGAGGTCAGGCTTGCGCGGCGCGTGGCATGCGTCGATAGCGAACTCAAGCAGTGCAGCCTCCAAGCCCTTGATCTAAGTAGAGTAGCTCAGGCGCTTGAGCGCGGATTAGGCAGGCCTGCAGGAACGTTTACCGCGGAGTCATTGATGCCTCGGCTCCACATCTTGGGGGCGGAGCTAGCCGAAGGATTCTTTGCAAACGGTGTAATTCTCGTAGAGGGGCGGAGCGATAAGGCGGCTTTGACAGCGACCGCCCGGATGCTCGGTGTAAATTTTGAGGCAGCTGGCATCGCCATACTTTCGGCTGAGGGGAAGTCAAATCTGGATCGCCCCTACTTGATCTTTCGTGAGCTGGGAATTCCCGTGTTTTTGTTGTGGGACTGTGACCAACAGCTACCAGAGAACAAACGAACCCCGGCCATAGACCTTGCGCTTTGCAAGATCGCCATGCCGGATGGGCAGTTCGCGTCCCCGCCGACGACCGATCATATTGGAGAAGGGTATGCGCACTTTGCGAAGAATCTGGAACACAAGCTGAAGGAAGATTTGACTCCGGCAGTTCACGAAATGTGCTTGGCGGCTGCTTGTGAGCCCTTTGGTGTTAACCCCAGCAATGAAACTCAGAAGATTCCGGAGGTTGTGTACCAGATGCTGCTGCGCGCCAGAGAGCATGGCCATGAGAGTGAAATGCTCAAGAACATCGTCCGGGCCATTTGGCGCTTTCTTCGTGGTGAAGAAATCAATTGACATCCGGAAATACAGTCTAGGGACCGGTGAAGAATAAGCTGGTGAGCAGATTCAGGTTCGCACATGGGCGCGAAACAGATAGAGTTCGGTCGCGCGAGTTGCAATTGACTACGACAGTGGAGGGGAGTGAAATGCAGCAGTACAAGGATATCAACGGCGATTCAGGCGTAGCTGCCTATGAAATAGGCCAAGGCTCAATCGTGGTTCGGTTCTCTAAGGGCGGAAGCTACTTGTACAACAGCCTGAGGCCAGGAGCGGAGCACGTGGCCGAGATGCAGCGCCTCGCTCAACTTGGTGATGGGCTCAACGCGTACATAAACAAAATGGTCCGCAAAAACTACGCAGAAAAGCTCTCCTGACTCCGGCGGCGTGAGAGGGCAACTTAGTGTGTCCCGCGATCAACTAAGTCTGTCGCTGCTTTGGGGAGCGAGTGCAATTCAGGCGTCGTCGGCGGCATCCTTGTTGCCGAGAGCTGCAAACTTTGTCGCCATCGTCGGGTTTCTGCGAGTCAGTTTCTTGATAGATACGTCCTGTGCTTTGTCATTTGCGAGTCTCAAGTTCCTGTCGGTACTCAGCAGAGCATCTTTGGTCTTTTGTAAGTGATCGATTGACTTGTCAATTTCTTCAATAGCAGACTGGAATCGCTTGGCGGCTAGCTCATAGTTCTTGCCGAACGCAGTCTTGAAAGTCTCGAGGTCAGACTCAAAGGTTGTTATGTCTATGTGTTGGCTCTTGACCAGGGCGAGCTCCGACTTGTATTGAACTGCGTTCATTGCCGCATTGCGCAATAGTGTAATTATGGGCAGGAAGAACTGGGGTCGCACCACATACATCTTCGGATAGCGGTGGAACATGTCGACTATGCCGCCATTGTAAAGGTCGCTTTCTGGTTCAAGGAGAGAAACCAATACAGCATACTCACACCCTTTCTCCGTCCTATCCCTATCGAGCTCTTTAAGAAAGTCCTCGTTTTTGTTCTTTGTGGAGGTGTTGTCATTCTCGTTTTTCATCTCGAACATAATTGAGACGATTTCAGTCCCGGCCTCATCAGTGTCGCGAAAAATATAGTCGCCCTTGCTGCCGGTTCGTGCGTCGTTGTCTTTTTCAAAATACGCGCTCTTGAATGCAGTGGCTCGAATGCGATTGAACTCGGTTTCACAGTGTTGCTCAAGGGTTTCGCCAACCATCTTTGTCGACAACCGAGTTTTCATGTCGCGAAGGCGCTCAATCGCGTTATCGCGATCCTTTATCTGGGTTTCGAATTTGTCGCGTAACGAGGCTTCGGCCAATTGTTTTTCAAGTGCTGCCTGTTTGAGCCCGTTCAGTAGCTGGTCTCGCTCTTTTTCAATTGCAACTACCGCTTCTGAAATGGCGAGCTTCTGAGCAATCGCGCTAGCGTCGAGCTTGGCTTTCAACTGCTGGATCTCGGCTTCCTTGTTTGCCGCAACAAGTTGAAATTCGCTCGCGCTCTTAGCTCGCGTCAGTTCGATTGCGTTGAACTTGTCCTGCGCGGCTAGCTCAAGTCTCTCATGCAACTGCTTTTCAAACTCGCCTTCACGAACGTGATTGACGATCTCTGCGTACCTGGACTCGTCAATTCGGAATGGCTTGCCACAATGTGGGCAGGTGATTTCGTGCATGTTCAAATGTCCTTCGCTTCAATGTTGTTCTGGTTGAAAGGCATTTCGCGTTTACTATATCGCGTTGTTGGAGTTGGTTCGCTTCCCGTGACGTGATGATGTGCCTCAAGTCCTTTTACGGTACTTCCGGCACACTCCTTCTCAAGACTGAGGGTCTAGCGTTCCCCCAAATCCATCATCGCCATCCAGCGGGGGAGGGGCCGTCATGCCGACCATGGAGCGCCGTCAGTTCCTGAAGCTTGCCACCGCCATGGGCGCGTCCCTGGCCTGGAGTGGCGCCATCGCCAAGCGCTCGAAATCCGGATGGAAGGAGCGCCGCGACCTGTATCCGCAGGGCGTGGCCTCGGGCGACCCCGACGACAACAGCGTGCTGCTGTGGACGCGGCGCCCCTATGCCGACGGGCGCAAGGACGCCACGCTGTTGGTCGAGGTGGCCGTTGATGCCGACTTCAAGCGCGTTATCGCCACCACGGCGGCGCGGGTGTCGGCCGAGTCCGACTGGACTTGCCGCGTGCTGGTCGGCCATCTGCCGGCGGCGGGGGAGTTCTGGTACCGCTTCGTCGACGAAGACGGCAATGGCAGCCGCATCGGCCGCACGCTTACCGCGCCCAAGCCCGATGACGCGCGGCCCGCGAAGTTCGCCTTCGTCAGTTGCCAGTGCCAACCCGAAGGCTATGGCAACGGCTACCGGCGGATGATCTACGAGGACGAAAAAGCGAGCCCCGAAGAGCGCCTCGGCTTCGTGCTGCACCTGGGCGACTTTATCTACGAAGTGGTGCAGTACCCCGACCAGGTCAAGAACGGCCGCTACGACCGCAAGCTCACCTTCCCGATCAAGTATCCGAAGGGCAAGGTCGTCGCCAAGAACCGCTTCTGGGTGCCGGACTCGCTGGAGGACTACCGCGTCGCCTACAAGGCCTACCTGCTGGATCCGGATTTGCAGGATGCGCGCGCGCGTTGGCCCTTCGTCTGCATCTGGGACAACCACGAAATCTCCTGGAACGGCTGGCAGTCCATCCAGGAATTCGCCGGTACCGACGGCTGGGTGGCGGGGCAGCGGCTGAAGGTGGCCGGCAACCAGGCCTGGTTCGAATTCCAGCCGGCGCGCGTGTTGCCGCCAGGCTCGAAGCTCGACACCTTCAACGCTCCGAAAGTCGAAGACGTGCAACTGAGGGTCACCGACTTCGACGACACCGGCCTTGGCACCGAGCCGAACAACCTGGCCGCCATCAACAGCCTGATCATCTATCGCGCCTTGCGCTGGGGGCGGCACATCGACCTGCTGCTGACCGACAACCGCAGCTTTCGCTCGCGCGACCCCGGCAACCACGACGAGATCAACCCGCTGTTCGAGGGCGCGACCCTGGGCTTTGTTCCGGAGGAACTGTGGGGGCCGGTGGACGCCGGCCGCGCGTTCAATGGCGGCAACCCGCCGGCGAAGCTTAGCTACGGCGACAAGAGCGTGGACAACTACGTGGCCAAGGACGCGCCGCAGTCGATGCTCGGCGCGAAGCAGAAGGCCTGGTTCCTCGACCAACTGCGCAACGCCAAGGCGACCTGGAAGGTGTGGGGCAACTCACTGGGTACACTGGACACGCGCATCGATCCGCAGAACCTGCCGCCGGACGTCGGCGTTTGGAAGGGCAAGGGCTACGGCCTGATGACCGCCTACGACTGGGGCAGCGTGTGGCACGAGCGCGCGGAGATCTACGACGCCGTGCGCGACGCCGGCATGACCGGGCTCATCATTGTCGCGGGCGATCGCCACAGCTTCTGGGCGGGCTACGCGGCCAAGGCCTTGCCGCCGAATGGTCCCTTCGAGCCGGTGGGCGTCAGCTTCGTGGGCGGCTCGATGATTTCCGTCGGCAGCGCCGAGGCCAACGAATACACCCAGAAGAAGGAAAACAATCCGACCCGCGGCTTGTACATCGCTGAGGACAAGGACGGCAAGCCGCAGTGCACCGAGAACCTGACGCTGCGCCACGGCGTGCGCACGGCGCTGGAGTACGCCAGCAGCAAGGACCTGCAAAAGGCGATGGCGCTGCGCAATCCCGAATTGGCCCCGCACCTGACCTTCTACGACGCCGGCGGCCACGGCTACGCCACCGTGCGCGTGGATGCTTCGACGATGGTGACGGAGTTTGTCTGCATCCCGCGCCCCATTGCGCGCGCGCCAGGCGAGGATGGCGGTCCGCTGCGCTATCGCGTGCGGCATGAGGCGAAGTTGTGGAAAGCGGGCGAAAGGCCGCAGATGACGCAGACGGTGGTGGAGGGGGATGTGGGGCTTTCGGTGTAGGCGTGCCCGATGTGCGCGCTGATGCCGGATTGCCGAAAATCCTGACGGCAGAGTAGGCAACCGCCGGCAGCGGCGTCGTGCGCTGAGCAGGATAGTAGGCTCGACTATCCTTTCAGGTCATAACGGTTTGCGTTATATAACGACCAGCGTTATAGTGGCCCCGTGATCAGAAGCTTCTCCGACCGCGAGACGCAGCTGATCTGGGAGGGCACGCCTAGCCGGCGCTTGCCCGTTGGCATCCAGGCAACCGCACGACGGAAGTTGCGAATGCTGGGCAATGCGGCCGGACTGGAGGATTTGCGAGTGCCGCCTGCCAATCGGCTGGAGTCCTTGAAGGGCGATCGGAGGGGGCAGCACAGCATCCGGATCAACGATCAGTGGCGGATTTGCTTCCTTTGGAAGGACGGAGACGCCCACGACGTGGAAATCGTGGACTATCACTAGCATGAAGAAGCTGCCCAACATTCATCCCGGCGAGATTCTTCTCGAGGAGTTCCTTGCGCCGCTGGGCATCAGCCAGAACGCGTTGGCTCGCGCCGCGGGCGTGCCTCCGCGCCGCATCAACGAGATCGTCCTGGGCAAGCGCGGCATCAGCGCCGACACTGCTGTGCGCTTGGCGGTTGCGCTTGGTACCAGCGAACGGTTCTGGCTGGGCTTGCAGACAGATTTTGATCTGGAGCAGGCGCGCCGCGCCCTTGGCAAGAAGATCGCGCAGCTGGAGAGAATTGCGGCCTGATCCCAGGCGCTTTACTCCAACCAAGGGCTATGCAACGGCTGCACCTTCTCCATCGCCACACCCGACTTCAGCAGATCGACCTGGTCGTGCACCTGCTTCGCCACCAGCGGGTCAATCGGCATCTGCTTTTGCACGAACATGCTTTCGTAGGCGCGGATGGCGTCTTCGCGCTTGCCCAGGCGCACGTAGGCGTTGCCGAGTTCGAAGGACGCGGGCACGGCCATGGGCACTACCTTCAGCACTTCTTCCAGGCGAAGCGCGACCTTGGCCCAGTCCTTGCCGTTTTCCCGGTAGATGTATTCCCACACGCGGCTGCCCATGGCGCCAGCGCGGCCTTTCGGATCGTTCTGCGTGCCCTTCCACACGCCCATCGGGCCGAAGCGCGCCACCAGGATGCGCCCGCGCAGGTCGCGCTTGGGGTCCCAGTCGGCCTGCGGCACGGGCACCAGGTTGCCCATGCCCATCACGAACCAGCCGGTCAGCTTGCCTTCGGTGTTGGTGTCGTCGAGCGTTTCGACCTGGCGGCGAAATTCGATGTGGTCGGCGCGCAGGATTTCCGGCGACGCGAAGCGCGTGTATAGCGGCAGGCCGGAGGGCGCGATGACGCGCCGGTAGTAGTCGCGCAGCTGCGGATAGCGCTGGCCCAGGCCCAGGCCTTCGTTGTCGAAATACTTGTAGGCGTTGTCCGTGCCGCCAATAAGTTCGTTGTGGTATTCCCAAGCGCTGGGCTCGCGAATGGTCATCGCGAACGCCACCACATACGGCAGCGCGGCCACGGCAAGCCAGGTGCGCGAGCGGCGCGACCACGCCCAGTCCAGCACCGCGCCGGCCACGATGCCCAGCCCCACCACCACCGGCAAGGCATGGCGCACGCCGCCCCACACGCCGCCCGAGCCGACCAGCGCGGCCATGTGGAAAGCGCAGCAAGCCACCACGGCCAGCAGCGGCCAGCGCAGCGCGGGCACACGCGCCGCGCGTACGCTGGCGGCAAGGCCGGCCAGCGCGAGCACGAGCAAGCCCAGCGGCATTTTCGCGACGATAATCGCCGGCCACGCGTACCACGGCGGCGCACCTTCAACGAACTTGCCCCAGATCAGGAACAGCCCGTTGCTGCGACCTTCCACGCCCGTGCGTACGGTGTCGGCCAGGCCCCACAGGTACGACTCCGGCAGCAATGCGTGGCTATCGGCGAAGGCGAGGGTGGTCTTCCAGTGCGGCAGGCGCAGCTCGGCGATCTTTTCGGCGATCGGCACGTTGTAGCGCTCGTGCCCGTCCGGGTCGGCCTTGAAGCGGAAGTCGTAGGCGCCCCACAACACCAGCACGGCAAGCAGCGCGGTGCTTCCGGCCATGGCGATGCGGCGCAAGCCATCGCGCGGCGCCGCACGCAGTCGCCACAACGCGGCAACCACCAGCAGCAGGCCGATGCCGGCGAGACCAGCCAGCGCGGAATGTTTCGCGGTAAGCGCAAGGCCCATCGCCAGCCCGGTTGCGACTGCCCAGCGCCACGTCCAGTTGGTAGCGAAGATGCCGGCGCAGAGTGCGGCAATGGCAAGGGTCAGTCCTAGTGGCAAGTCGGTCATCACCACCGGCATGTGGCCGGCGACGGTGGGCTCCAGCGCGAGGAAGGCGAGGGTGCCGATGGCCCAGGGCAGGCTGAAGGCGCGCCACAACAGCAGGCCCAGCACCGCCAGCAGCAGCCCGTTGAGCGCCCACATCGCCGGCCGCGACACGGCCTGCGCGCGTTCGGGCACATTGTCCTGGTACATCGTTTCCTGCACCCAGCGCCGCTCTTCCTCTTTCTCGTGCAACACCTTGTAGGGGCGCAGCTTGAAGTCGGCTGGCATCGCCGTGCCGACCCAACGCTTCACCAGCGGCGGGTGCTCGGGGTTGAGGTGGTAGCCCTGGCCGCGCGCGTAGCTGGTGCCCGCGACGATGTGCCAGGCCTCGTCGATGGTGAAGCCGTCGTGCGCCGTGCCGATGGCGGAGCGCCCGACGGCGAGCAGCGAGAGCAGCAGGATGGTGGCGAGGCCGAGGAGGCGCGAAGTGCGGGGCGGGGTCATGCGCTGACTATACGGATTGAGAGCTGGGGGGCGGTCAGGTGAGGCGTTGCGGCGGGCCGCCGACGCACGAACCCGGGGCACTCGGTGGAGTTCGACCGCGCTGGCCGGGGCCCGTTGCAGGTAGGCTGCTACTTATGAAGCAGGCCTACCACGCCGCCAATCCTGTTGACGCCCAACTGGTCGTTGATCTGCTCGCTTCCGAGGGCATCGCTGCCTTCACGCAGGGGCAGTATCTGTCGGGGGCAATCGGCGAATTGCCGGCAGGAGAATTGCTGCGCGTATGGGTGCCCGATGAAGACCTGGCGCGCGCGCGTGCGCTGGTCGCCAGCCGCGAGACCGATATGTCCCTGCCGGAGGACGAGGTTGATCCAGCCATGGCGCGCTCCTGGGCGCGGGCCTGGTCCGGGATTGGCGCTGCCGATGCGGGCTTGGCCTTGCGCGACCGGCTGCTCGCCGCCTGGTCGGAGCCGCAGCGCCGATACCACACGCTGCGCCACCTCGGCGATTGCCTGGCGCTGTTCGAGGAAACGGCGCACTTGGCAACACATCCGGCCGAGGTGGAGATTGCCCTGTGGTTCCACGACGCGATCTACGACTTGAAGGCGAAGGACAACGAGGCGCGCAGCGCCGACTGGGCTTTACTCGCCCTGGCCGAAGCGCAAGCCGGCCCCGACATTCACTCGCGCGTGCAGCGCCTGATCATGGCCACGTGCCACGCCGCCTTGCCCGCCACCGACGACGAACGCCTGCTGGTGGACATAGACCTGTCCATTCTCGGCGCCGCGCCAGAGCGCTTCGACGAGTACGAAGTGCAGGTGCGCCAGGAGTACGCCTGGGTGCCCGGGCCTTTGTTCCGGCGCAAGCGCCGCGAAATCCTGCAGGGTTTCCTCGACCGCGCTTCAATCTACTCGATGCCGGAGTTTCGGCAGCGCTTCGAAACGCAGGCTCGCGAAAACCTGCAGCGCTCGATCGTGCGCCTCGGTGCCTGGTGGCGATTCTGGTGATGGAGTTCGCCGGAACCTGGCGTCGCTGGTCGACCGCCTACCTGCGGCGCAACCGGTAACGCCCCGGTCAACCGGGGCGTTGTCGTGTTTCAGTCAACGGCCGCAGTGCGACTTGCCCTGCTGGCAGTCGTCATCCACGATCGTTCCAATGCCACTGCCGTTGGACGCCCGGACTAGCGCTTCTGACTCGGGCGCGATGCCCATCCACACTTGTTCATCGCCTTCGGTCAATGTGTCGCCGATCACGGACACGGTAATCTTGGCGAAGGTCTTGCCAGCGGCAATGGTGACCGCCCGCGACACAGGAATAAAGTCCACGCCCGGCTGCGCCGAGCTGTTGGGGCTGGTCGCGACGTAAAGGGTCACGGGAATCGGCATGACACGATCCAGGGTCAGCGTGTAGGTAAGATCGCGGGTTCCGCCATTGCCCTCGGTCACTCGCGAGTCGGAGATGCCGACCAGCACGTTGCGCCCGATGAAGTAATTCGAGTAACCGGGCTGGCCTTCGCCCAGGCTGTTGATGGACACCAGCTTGAAGCGAACCGACTGGCCCGCGGGAACCGGCATGGTGAGCGAACGGTCAGCAGCCGGCACCGTCTGGCTGGCCAGGAGGGTGCCATCGGCCGATTCTAGCTCGATGCGCGTGGTGGTTGCGGCCGGCTCGCCCCAGCCGCCAGTGAAGTTCACCGTGGCCGTGCCGGGATCAAGCGCAACGTACTCCACCCAGGGCGGTGATGGGCGCGCACCCATGGTGAGGGTAACCGGTGCGGACGGCGCGCTGCTGATACTGCCGTTGAGCGCCACCGCGGTGAACGTGTAGGTCGCGCCAGGCTGCAAGCCGCCGACAAATCGCCACAGCGTGGTGGTGCCTGCATTCGGATCCACCCAGCCGGCCGGGCTTACGAACACGGTATAGCCGGTGGCCGGTGAGCCGCCGATCGCCGGGAAGATCTGCACGCCTGCACCGCTTCCACTGCTAGGCGAAACGGTAATGCTTGGCGCACCGGGCGCAGCGAGTGGCATCACAGCATTGGAAGGCTGCGAGGGAAGGCCGGCGCCTTCACTGTTGATGGTGTAGGCGACGAACACGTACGAGGTACCGTTCTGAAGGCCAGTGAGAGTGCGGGACGTCGCGAGCGTTCCATCGGCGGCGTCTACCGCGCCCGCCGGGTACGACACCACGTGGTAGCCGGTTACTCCAGCGCTGGCGGCATCCGCGGACGGCTGGAAGTTCAGGCTGGCCTGGCTCGTGCCGGCAGTGGCGTGCAGCTGGGTCGGTGGTGCGGCAAACGCTTTCGGCGTAACCGTGTTGGACCAATTCGACGGCAGACTGTCGCCGAACAGGTTGCTGGCGGTAACGCGGAAGCGGTAGCCCGTGCCATTGCTCAGGCCGGTGACGCGATGCAGGAGCGCCGAGCTGGCGTCATCGAGGTCGCTGCCTCCCGCCGGATCCGATTCCAGCGTGTACAGGATCGGTCCTTCGCCAGCAGCGGCGTCAAAGCTCACAAGCGCCTCGCCATTACCGGCGAGCGCGTCGGGCGTACCGGGCCGGGCCGGCGGACCGGGCGTGTAGATTCGGTACACGGTCTTGGTGCTGTAGTCGGACACATACAAGGTGCCGTCGGGCGTTGCGAACACGGCGGTGGCCGAATTAATGGGCGCGTCAATCGCGGCCATGCCTTCGGTGAACGGGTTCGCGGTTCCGCCGGTGGCGCGGTTGATGTTACCGGCGCTGTCTACGCGCCGAACGTTGGTGAAGCTGCCGCCGTAGTTCGTCAGGTACATGTTGCCCAGGCCATCGGCGGCCAGGCTGGTGAACTGCAGGCGCGCCAGCAGCGCGGGGCCGCCATCGCCGGTTGCGCCGGAGTTGCCGTCGCCTGCATAGCGATTGATGACGCCGTCCGGCCCGACCCGACGGACCTGATTGGAATAGAAGTTGCCGATGTAGATAGAACCGTCGGCGCCCACGGTGAGTGCCCGCGGCTGTGAAATGCCTGCGTTGATGGCCAGGCCACCGTCGCCGGAATCAATGTAGCTGCCGTTGCCGGCGACCGCGGTGATGATGCCGTTACTGACGCGACGGATTCGATTGCCGCCGCGATCGCTGATGAATACGTCGCCTGTGGGACCCACGGCGATGTCGCCGAGCATCTCGAAGGTGGCGCTCTCTGCCGGGCCGCCGTCACCGCTGTAATAACCGCAGATATCACAGCCTACAACGCCCGCGAAGGGCCGGATGATGCCGTCGGTGCCGACCGCGCGCACCCGCTGGGTAGAGAGTTCGGCGATGTACAGCGTGCCGTCGTTGGCCGCGGCGATGGCGATGGGGCCGCCGAGCGCCGCCTGCGTGGCGGAACCGTAGTCGCCCCAGTAGTTTGAACCGCCACCGGCCACCGTCGTCCGCGTGCCGTTCGGCGCGACGCGAACCACTTTGCCAGCGCTGCTATCGAGAACGTAGACATTGCCCGCCGCGTCTGCGGCAACATCCGAAGGCGTAAAGGTGAATTGCGCAACGGATTTGACAATCTGCTGCGCCAGCGCAGCCTGAGCGAATACCATGCACAGCAAGGCGAGCGCGAGTTGCATCCAGCGACCGCGTAGCGGTCGGTTCCGATCGAACATCAGGATTCCCCGGTTGGGCGGCATGGCCGCGTTGACAGACACACTCGCTCCCCGAGCACGTCCTGCGCGGGGAGCTTCGCGGACCGGTGTTGTGCTTGTCAAGGCAAAGACTGTGTGCGAAATATTTAAGCACTCTGATCTTGTCGCACGAATGAGATGGTTTGGGTTGGGGTTTGATGTGGTGCCCCTGCCGCCGGATTTCTCCTCCTGGCCGGCACATAGCCACCAAGTTTATTTTCCCCTTGCCGAACTAGCTGAAGATCGCCGTGGGCGGTAGCTCGAACATCGGCGTGACTGTGTCCCGGGAGTGAGGTCGCGTCCAGTCTCCGTACTACTGAGAAGGCAAGATGTCGAATCTCATCCTGCTTGTCGTGATCATCGGCCCGTTCTTGCTCGGCGCACTTTGCACGGCTGGCTGGGTTTGGTGGATTCGGCGCGACAATCGCCGGTCGCCGCTGACCAGCAAGCTGCTGAATCTGCCAGGAGAAGGGCTAAGGAAGCGGCTATCCGAGCTCACGGATTCCTACTGGGAATCTGCAGCTGGCTTGATGATGATAGGGCCAGTCTTCTTGTCAGCGTGGCTAATGGTTCGAGTCTCTAGAGTTGTGAAGGACTGGTCTCAGATCAAGTTTGGCTGGGGCGACGCGATCCTTGGCGCAATTGCGCTTGTACTTTTCGTCGCAGGTGTTCGGAGAGCGATCCGGACATTGTCGGAAATGCGCAAGGTGAGGCAGGGCCTCATGGCCGAGATGGCAGTCGCTCAGGGTCTGGGCGGTCTGGCACAAGAAGGCGCCGCGATCTTTCACGATTTTCCGGCCGATGGATTCAATATCGATCACGTCGTTGTCGGACGCTCGGCAGTATTTGCCGTGGAGACTAAGTCCCGTCGCAAACCTGCTGGAAAGGGCAGGGAGTCCGCGCAGGTTGTCTACGATGGAGCCCTGTTGAAGTTCCCGTCGTGTGTCGAGACCAAGCCGTTAGTCCAAGCCAAACGCCAAGCCGAGTGGCTGCAGAGGTTCCTTGCTTCCGGTGTTGGCGAGCATGTGAAGGTCTTGCCGGTACTGGCGTTGCCTGGATGGTTTGTCCAGAACGTGGCCTCGCGAAGCGAGGTCATCGTCAACAACTGCAAGAATCCGGCGTTCATGACTGGAGAAAAGTTCGGCCCCGCATTTTCGGACGCCATGCGAAAGCGAATCGCGCATGTCTTGTCTGAACGCTATCCGCCACTTGACGTCTAGCCATTAGCGGGCTCGAACCGGTCGTTGAACCAAGCCTCCCATACCGGCGTAACCCGCGCCACTTCCTGCGCCGCCTTGTCGCCGTAGACGTAGAAGTTCATGCCGATGGTCGTCGGCCCGCCCGGGAACACATACGCGCCCAGCGCGACGATGCCCGGCGAGGGCTCGTCCACGCGCAGCAGCGCGTCGTACGGGTCCTCGGTGATTATCTCGAGCACGCCGGCCATCGGTTCGGTGCCCGCAGGTGTGCTCCAGCGCTGGCCCTTCGCCAAGCCTTTGACGCCCAACGCAGCGGTGAGCGCGGCCCAGGCCTCTGCTTCGCCCATCGCGACAGGCTGATGCACCTGCATGATCGCGCCGCGTTGGCCGCGAAAGTGCGCCAGGTACAGGCGCAGGTTGTTGAGGAAGCCGGCCCAGCCGCCCTTGGCGCCTTCGAGCTGGTTGTCCCATTCATCGGTGCTGGCGAACAGGCTGTGCACCATGCGCACGCGGCAGGTGCCGCCGGCCTGCGCTTCGATATGCCACTCGGTGGCGATGGGCGGCGAGTTGCCATAGACCTCGCCCTGGCCTGCGTACATGCGCGGTGGATCCCAGGCGGTGATTTGCGAACTGATTTCGGCGCCGGCGAAGTCCAGGTGCATCGACACTGCCTTGCCGTCGCGCTCTTCGAAACGCGCGGGGACGAACCAGCTGGAGATGCCCGGGCCGGTGGCAACGGCGTCCCACACTTGCTCGGGCGTGCCGGGGAGTTCGAATTCCACTTCGAGGGCGCGGCGGCCGTCGGGGGTTTGCTTCACGCTCATGGTGCGTCCTTGGTGTCGGGGTCTTGCGGCAGGGGATGGGCCACGACGACGAGGCGATGCGCGCGTCCGCCCGGGGCGGCTTCGTCGTGGTATTTGGAAACAAGTGCGGCGATGGCTTCGCCCAGCTCGCGGCTGAAGGCGGCGCGATCGGCGGCCGACTTGAAGCGCACTTCGGTATCGATGGAAAGCGTGGCCAGGCGCTTGCCGGTGTCGTGCGCGCGGCGCACCAGCGCGCCGACTTCGCGCACCATGCGTGCGCCCAGGGAGACGAGGTAGGCGGCGGAGAGTTTGTCGACGCTGCGCCCGTGGTCGATCGCGACAGGCCCCAACGCTTGTGAGGACACCGCGTAGGACGATGCCGTTGCCACGAGCAGGCGCTCTGTCAGTCCGCCCCATTTGCGTTCTTCGGCCAGGCGCACGAGGCCGTGTTCTTCGAGCGTTCGCAGGTGGTAGTTGACCTTCTGCCGTGCCAAGCCAACCCGGGCAGCTACGGCAGCGGCCGAGGACGGCTCGGCGAGCTCGGCCAGGATGCGGGCGCGCGTGGGTTCGAGCGCAGCAACCGCGGCGGCGGGGTCTTCGATGACGTGGACATCGTGCATGGGCCGCAGATTACATGCGACAAAAATAGTTGTCAAGGCGGTGGCGAGGGCCCCGCGATGCGCAGTAGTAGGCTGTGGGCCGGGCGCTTCGGCCCTGCCCAGGGGACGCAAATGGACACCGCACTGACGCCGATGGAGTTCGCCCGCCGCGCGCGACGCCTGTACGCCGACCGCGAGGCGGTGGTGGACGGCGCCCAGCGCTGGACCTATGCAGCGTTCTTCAGTCGCTGCGACCGCTTCTCGTCACTGCTGCAGGGCTTGGGTGTCCGCGCAGGCGATCGCGTCGCCACCATTTCGCCCAACACCCATGCGCAGCTGGAAAGCTTCTATGCGGTGCCGCAGATCGGTGCCGTGCTGGTGCCGATCAACTACCGGCTGCTCGCCGAGGACTTCGTCTATCTGCTCAACCACAGCGGCGCGACGGTGGTGTGCGCCGACCCTGCCTTCCTCGATGCGCTGGACGGTATTCGCGAGCGCATTGCGGGCGTGCAGCACTTCATTTCCTTCGGCGGCCCACGCGCGGGCTGGATCGACTACGAAAGTGCGCTGGCGCAAGCGTCCACCGCGTTCGAAAGCCCGGCCATCGAAGAAGGCGACCTGCTGACGATCAACTACACCAGCGGCACCACCTCGCGCCCCAAGGGCGTGATGATTACCCACCGCAATGCCTGGATGAATGCGGTCGGCACCTTGGTACATGTGCCGATGACGCCGGCCGACCGCTACCTGTGGACGCTGCCGATGTTCCATGCCAACGGCTGGACCTTCACCTGGATCGTTACCGCGGTGGGCGGCACGCATGTTTGTTTGCCGAAGGTCGACCCTGCGGCCGTGTTCGAAAAGATCGCGGCCGAACGCGTGACCCTTCTGTGCGCCGCGCCTACGGTGTTGATTGGCCTGGCGAACGCCCCCGACCCCCTGCGCCAGGGTTCACCGCGCGGCGTGCGCGTACTCACCGCCGGCGCGCCGCCCGCGGCGCAGACCATCGAACGCATCGAAGGCGAGTTGGGGTGGGAGATCACCCAGTTGTATGGGCTTACCGAGACGGCGCCTTTCATCACCGTCTGCGAGCCGCGCCCGGAACATGCGGCCCTGTCGCTGCAAGAACGCGCCGCCATCAAGGCACGCCAAGGCGTGGAGCTGATCACCTCCGGCGAACTACGCGTGGTTGACGATGACGGCAAGGAAGTGCCCGCCGACGGCGAAACGGTCGGCGAAATCGTGGTGCGCGGCAATGTGGTGATGCAGGGCTACTTCAACGACCCGGAGGCGACGGCACAGGCCTTTCGCGGCGGCTTCTTCCACTCTGGCGATGCCGCCGTGGTGCACCCGGACGGCTACGTGGAAATCCGCGACCGCCTGAAGGACGTGATCATCAGCGGCGGCGAGAATATTTCCTCGGTGGAACTTGAAGGCATCCTGCTGCGCCACCCGGCCGTGCAGGAGGTCGCCATCGTCGGCCTGCCCGACGAGAAGTGGGGCGAGTCGCCGCACGGTTTTGTGGTGCTGCACGCCGGCCACCAGGCCTCCGAGGCGGAGCTGCGCGAGTACTCGCGGGCGCATATGGCAGGCTTCAAGGTGCCCAAGGGTTTCAGCTTCGTGGACGAGTTGCCGAAAACGGGCACCGGAAAGATCCAGAAGTACGTGCTGCGCAAGGGGCGCGCGGCGATTTCGCGGCAATAGCCCAGCCCGCCTAGCCACTGCCTTGACAATGTCTGCCTAGGCAGATACTGTGGGGGCATGAAAAAGCCGATCTTCTACAAAGGCGAGACCTACGATGTCCACGAATCCATCGGCCATATGGCCCGGGTTCTGGTCGGGTTGATGACGCGCCGTATTGACGCCGAAATGCAGGTTCACGACCTGACCGCCATGCAGTGGAAGCCGCTGCTGATGCTGCGCACCGGCCAGGCCGATACCGCCGCCGGCTTGGCGCGCCTGAACTGCTCGGACAACGGCGCCATGACCCGCATGCTCGACCGCCTGGAGGCCAAGGGCCTGATCCAGCGGGTGCGCAGCGCCACCGACCGCCGCGTCGTGCACCTGGTGCTGACCGAAGAAGGCGAGCGCATCGCCGACCTGATTCCCTACGGCCTTTCCAAGGTGCTCAACGAGCACCTGGAAGGATTCAACAAGGCCGACTACGAGCAACTCAAATCGCTGCTGCGCCGAATGATCGCCAATGGCGAACAGCTCGCCGGCGATGACACGCAAGATTCCGAGGCAAGCGCATGAACATTCCCGGTTACGCCGCCAACCCGAACCGTGCCCGCGCCCTGCTGGCCATCGCCGCTGTCGTTGCTGTTGCCGGCATCGCTTATGGCGTCTACTGGTACCTGTATTTGAACCATTTCCAGGACACCGACGACGCCTATGTTTCGGGCAATGTCGTGCAGGTAACGCCGCAGGTCGCCGGCACCGTGGTGCAGGTGGCGGTGCAGGACACCAATGCAGTGCGCGCCGGTGATCTGCTGGTCGCGTTGGACCCGGCCGACGCGCGCGCCGCGCTGGATGAAGCCGAAGCCACGCTCGCCCAGACCGTGCGCGAAGTGCGCCAGGTGTACGGAAACGACGCTTCGGCGCAGGCCGATATCCGCTTTCGCCAGGCCGACGCGGCGCGCGCCGCCGCCGAGTTGGCGCGCGCGCAGCTGGACCTGAAGCGCCGCGAGGACCTGGCGCGCCGGCAATTGATTTCTCGCGAAGACCTGGCCCACGCGCAGGCGGAAGTGACTGCCCTGCGCAGCGCGCAGGCCGCTACGCTCGCCGCGGTGCAGGGTTCGCGCAGCCAGCTCGACGCCAGTCGCGCCATCATCGGCGGTGTGGACGTTGCCGCGCATCCGAAGGTGCTGGCTGCCGCCGCGCGCGTGCGTGAAGCGCTGATCGCGCTCGAGCGCACCAAGCTGTTTGCGCCGGTGGGCGGACTGGTCGCCAAGCGCAGCGTGCAATTGGGCCAGCGCGTGGCCGCCGGCACGCCGATGATGGCCATCGTTCCGCTCGACCAGGTCTGGGTGGACGCGAACTTCAAGGAAGTACAGTTGCGCGAGATGCGCGTGGGCCAGCGCGCCACGCTGACGGCCGACGTGTTTGGCAACAAGGTGGTCTTCCATGGCACGGTGGCCGGCCTGGCCGCTGGGACCGGCGCGGCCTTTTCCCTGATTCCGGCGCAGAACGCCACCGGCAACTGGATCAAGGTCGTGCAGCGCGTGCCGGTGCGTATCGCCCTGGATGCGGCTGAGTTGCGCGAACATCCACTGCGCCTGGGCCTTTCGGTGAAGGTCGAGATTGATACCGCCGACAAGGGCGACGCCAAGGGCGCGGCGTCGGCGACGCCGACCACGGCCTTGCTGCCTTCCGCGTCGGTGGATGCGCAGGCCGATGACTTGATCCGCCGCATCGTCGCCGACAATCTCGGCGCGCGCGCAGCCGTCGCCACCGACCGCCTCTGAAGTGAGCGCCACCGCCGACACCGCGTCGCCGGCACCGGCGCCCGCACCCGTTCCCGTCGAACTGCCGCCGATGAAAGGCATGGCGCTGGTGCTGGGCACCATCGCGCTGGCGCTGGCCACCTTCATGAATGTGTTGGACACGGCGATCGCGAACGTGTCCATCCCGGCCATTGCCGGCGATATGGGCGTGAGTCCATCGCAGGGCACTTGGGTTATCACGTCTTTCGCGGTCGCAAACGCGATTTCCGTTCCGCTGACCGGTTGGTTGACGCAGCGTTTTGGACAGGTCCGCCTGTTTACGGCGAGCGTGGTGCTGTTTGTCATCGCCTCGTTCCTGTGCGGCCTGGCCGACAGCCTGCAGTCGCTGATCGCCTTTCGCATCCTGCAAGGCGCGGTGGCGGGGCCGATGATTCCCTTGTCGCAGACGCTTTTGTTGTCGAGCTACCCGAAATCGCGCGCTGGCACGGCGCTGGCGATGTGGGGCATGACCACGCTGGTCGCGCCGGTGGTGGGGCCCTTGCTGGGCGGCTGGATTACGGACCAGTTTTCCTGGCCCTGGATCTTCTACATCAATATTCCGATTGGCCTGGGCGCCGCCGCCGCCACTTGGGCGCTCTACCGCGAGCGCGAAACGCCGATCCGGCGCTTGCCCATCGACAAGGTGGGCTTGGGCCTGCTGGTGATATGGGTCGGCGCGATGCAGATCATGCTCGACAAGGGCAAGGAGCTCGACTGGTTCGCCTCCACGCAGATTGTCGTGCTGGCGCTGGTGGCCGTGGTCGGCTTTGTGGTGTTCATCGCCTGGGAGCTGACCGACGAACATCCGGTGGTGGACCTGAGCCTGTTCAAGCGCCGCAATTTCTGGACCGGCACCCTGGCCATCTCGCTGGGCTTCGGTGCCTTCTTCGGCAACCTGGTGCTGCTGCCGCTTTGGCTGCAGCAATACATGGGCTACACCTCGACGCTGGCCGGCATGGTGCTGGCGCCGGTGGGAATATTCGCGATTTTCCTGTCGCCCTATGTGGGCAAGAAAATTGGCACGACCGATCCGCGCTGGCTATCCACCGTGGCGTTCGCGACCTTTGCCATCGTGCTGTGGATGCGCTCGTGGTTCAGCACCGACGCCGACTTCACCACCATCATGATCCCGACGATCATCCAGGGCATCGCGATGGCCTTCTTCTTCATTCCGCTGGTCGCGCTGACCTTGTCGGGCCTGCCACCGGACCGCATGGCGGCCGCGTCGGGCTTGTCGAATTTTGCCCGCATCACGGCCGGTGCGGTGGGCGCTTCCCTGGCGACGACGATGTGGGAGAGCCGCGCGTCGCTGCACCACGCGCAGCTGGCCGAGGCGATCAACCAGGCCAGCCCGGGCGCGATGGCGACACTTGCCCGATTGCAGGCGCGGGGCTTCAGCACGGACCAGGCCTGGGCCGTCATCAATCGCCTGATCGACCAACAGTCGGCGATGCTCGGCGCCAATGACCTTTTCCGGGTGTCGGCCATCCTGTACCTGGTGCTAATACCGGTGATCTGGCTGGCGCGCCCGGTGCGCTCGGCCGCGCCGGTGGGCACCGGCGGCGCGCACTAGTCGGCGCACCCGCGTCACCGAAGCAACGCGCGCAAGCGCAAGCGTCCTGCCGCCACCTGATCGCACCACTCGACGAGGAGCTCCCATGCTTACCTTGACGCGCGGACGACAAGCACCTGCGGTTTCGTTCATGCGTTGGGGTAGAGCGCCACCGCGATGGCAGCGCCACTGTGTCGCTAGGCACGCGCGTGCGCACGACCAACTGGTTTGGCTGGATCTACATGGCCTTGATTGACCGCACGCACAAGAAGTTCGTGTCGCCGACGATGCTGCGTCTGGCGGTGGACCACGCGCTTCGGGGCGATCGTCGCATGCGTGCGAAATAGAGGGCGCGACCCTCCCGAACTGTGATCGCGACACCCGGCGTCTCGGTTGACCACCCATGGCCGCGCCGCCACACTAGCGGCTGCGCGCGCGGGGACGCCGCGCCCCTTCCAGTTCGGGTGCCCATGTCTTTTTCCTTGCGGTCTGCGGCGCGTATCGCCGGCTCTTGCGCGGCTCTGGTCCTTCTGTCCCTTGCCTTCGGCATCATGCCGGCCCAGGCCGCGGACAAGGGCGCGGTCGGGCCAAACGCGATGCCGATGATCAGCATTGACGATGTCACTATCACCGAGGGCGATTCGGGCGCCAAAAACGCCGTCTTCACCGTCAGTTTGTCGGAACCGTCGGCGGTGCAGGTCAGCTTCCTGGTGGGCACGGCCGAGCTCAGTGCCATCGGAAACGATGACTTCCAGCATTTCTATTCCTCGCCCCGCAGCTTTGCTCCCGGCGAAACCAGCACCACCTTGAACCTGGTGATCTTCGGCGACGCCGTGCCTGAGACCAACGAAAGTTTCCAGGTGCTTCTGGAAAACGTCAGCAACGCCACCGTGGCAAAGGGCGTGGGCATCGGCACCATCGTCAACGATGATGGTGGCGATGCGCCCACCTTGCTGGTGGGCGATCTTTGGACAGTCGAGGGCAATGCCGGCGGCAAGACTGCCAACTTCACGGTGCAGCTGTCGCAGCCCGCCGCCACGGATGTCAGTTTCAGCATCGCCACCGCCAATGGCACTGCCTCGTCCAGCAGCGACTATGCGGCGCTGAACCTGTCCAACCAGATAATTCCGGCCGGGCAGCTGACCAAGACCATCGCCGTGACCATCAACGGCGACAGTTCGACCGAGCGCGACGAGACCTTCACCGTGAACCTGTCGAATGTCTCCGGCGCAACCTTGGGACGCGGCCAGGCCGTGGGCACCATTGGCAACGACGATGGCGTCAGCGCGGTGAAGATCTCGGTCAGCGACGTCTACTACCAGGAGCGCAACAGCGGTCCGCAAGTCGGCACCTTTTACGTAACACTGAGCCAGCCGGCGGCCAGCACCGTCACGTTCGACATCAAGACCGAGGACAGCAGCGCCACCGCTGGCAGCGACTACGTCGCCATGGCCTTGAACGGCCAGACCATTGCCGCGGGCCAGACCACACGGACCTTCAACGTCACGGTGAATGGCGACACCCTGCAGGAAATCGATGAGCATTTCGTTGTCACGCTGTCCAACATCAGCACCAATGCCTCGGTGCAGTATTCCGACCCGCACGGCGTAGGGGTCATTCCCAATGACGACATCAGCATTTCCATCGGCGATGCCTCGATCGTGGAAGGGGATGCCGGGTCGAAGTACCTGCTGTTCCCGCTGACCCTGTCGGGCATGGCCAATGGCCAGATACAGTTCCACTTCGTGACCTGCGACGGCACGGCAACGGTGGCTGGCAGTGACTATCGCGCCCACACCGCCGATTCCTGGAGCTACTTCACCGGCGGTACCACGACGATGAATGTGTCGGTGGAAATCCTGGGCGACTACGATCTGGAAGGTGACGAGACCTTCTGCGTTGACCTCACAGACGTGTCGGGCGCCGCGATCGGTGACGGCCACGCCATCGGGACCATCGTCAACGATGATGTGCCGACACCTACAGTCAGCGTCGGCGATGCCTCCTGGCCTGAGGGAGATTCGGGAATTCAGTACCCGACCTTCCCGCTGACGCTCACGGGCGTGGCGAAGACCACCGTCTACGTCACCTACCACACCGAGTCCTGCGGTGGCGCGGCGCAGCCAGATATCAACGTCCCGTACACGCCTGGCGACTACACCCCGCAGGTGAGTTCGAATGCCGCAGTCCCGGCCGGCTACACCAGTGGAACGATATCCATCGGGGTTCGCGGCGACACGGCCTTCGAGCCGGACGAGCAGTTCTGCGTGAAGATCGATGGCGTCACCGGCGCCTTCCTGGGCAATGCCACCGGCATCGGCACCATTCTCAATGACGATGCCATGCCAGCCATCTCGATCATCGATGCCTCGGTCACCGAGCGCTCGACTGGTATTGATCCCCAGATGATATTCGCGGTCGCCTTGTCCAAGCCTGCTGACAATCCAGTCACGTTTGACGTTGTTATCAACCCTGGCACTGCCGTGCCTGGCGTGGACTTCGTCATGCCGACGATCGTGGGCCTTTCCATTCCCGCCGGCCAGACCTACACGAGCTTCACGGTGACGGTGAAGGGCGACGATGTCATCGAGAGTGACGAGACTTTCACCGCCGCCCTGGTCAATGTGGTTGGCCTTCCCGTCGCCCGGGCGCAGGCCCGCGGCACCATACTCAATGACGACAATGCCACCTTGTCGATCGCCGATGCGACGGTCGTCGAGGGCAACGAAGGTGCGAGCACCGCGAGCTTCGTGATTACCCTGAGCCAGCCGATGACGGTGCCGGTGCAATTCACCGCCACGACCTCCCCGATCACGGCCACCGCGGGTGCTGACTACGTGACCACCAGCCAGGTCTCGCGCCGCATTGACCCGGGGCGCACGCAGCTGCTGTTCGAGGTGCCGGTGAATGGCGATACGCTGGCCGAGCCCCAGGAGACTTTTTCCGTGGTGTTGTCGGCGATCGCCTTCGCGAACTACGGCGATACCCAGGCCATCGGCTACATCCAGGACGACGATGCTCCGGCGCTTACGGCCATCGCCGCCATCCAGGGAAGCGGCGCGGTTTCGCCACTTCTGGGCCAAACCGTCGCGATGGAGGGCGTGGTGACTGCCGTCACCGACGATGGCTTCTTCCTGCAATCGCAGGACGATCACCAGGACGGCGATCCGGCGACGGCGGAGGGCGTGTTCGTTTCGGCCGCCACCGTGGTGGCCGTGGCCGAGCGCGTGCACGTGCAGGGGCGGGTGCAGGAAGTGCCCGTGGACGGGAAGCCCGGTGCCGCCACGCAGACGCAGGTGTCTGCGGACGCGGTGTCGGTGATCGCACAGGGCCAGGCGCTGCCGCAGGCGCTTGCGCTCTCGTCAGGCCATGACGCGTTGCTGGCGCGCAACGACGGCAGCCTCGAACGTTTCGAAGGAATGCGGGTGGCGGTTTCTCCGCTGACGGTACTGGCGCCTTCCGGCGGCAGCATTGACGAGGCCACCGGCCACGTACGCAGCGATGGCCGGTTCTATTCGAGCGTTCACGCCGCTGAAGGTCGTCCGCAGAGTCTGCGAATCCTGAGTGCCGGCCAGCGCGGTGCATCGGCTGTGTCGGTCGATCGCGGTGATGTCGTCAGCGGCCTGGTGGGCGTGCTGGGCGAGGGCCGGGCTGCGTACGAATTGCTGCCGGACCCATCGTCGGCCCTGCGCATAAGCTCCGGCGCGCGGCCGACGGCCGTGGCTTCGGCACGGCCCTCCGAGGCGGCCATCGGTAGCTTCAATCTGCGCCGCTTCTTCAACAGCTCGCGCCAGGCCAACGAACCGGTGCTGGCGCCCGGCGCCTACGCCACGCGACTGGCCAAGACGGCCAATGCCATCTGCGCATTCGCCGGCAGCCCCGCGATATTGGGCCTGCAGGAAATCGAGAACGCGCAGGTGCTCGGCGACCTGGCGGCGGCGGTGAACAGCCGCGCCGGCAATGTGTTGTTCCCCGGCGCCTGCGCGCGCGACCCGGCTTACCGGGGCTTGCGTGATGCTTCGCGTCCGGACAGTCGCCTCGGCCTGCTGGTGAGCACCGCGATGGTGCGGCCGGGCGTGCCGCGGGTGGAAGTACATTCGGTGGTTTCGCAGGCAGGCACCGAGACCTTCTCCTTGCGCGATGGCCGCCGCGAGCCGCTGTTCGAGTCGGCGCCGCTGCTGGTGCAGGCGCGGGTCAATGGCGAAGTCGGCGACGTGCTCGACCTCGCGCTCGTCGTTGCTTCCTCGAGTGACCTCAATGCCCGCGCGCAAACGGCCAGCCACGGCTGGGCGAAGCGCGAGGACTACCTGCGCGCGCGCAGCGAGGCACAGTCGAGGTCGCTTGCGCGCCTGGTGCGGGCGCAGCAGCGCGCTCAGCCGCGCCTGCCGCTGGTACTGCTGACCGACCTGAAAGCACCGCTCGCGGGCCTGGGCCTGTCCGACCTGACGGCACTGTCAACGGGCCCGGCAAGCTACTCGGTGAGGCGCGATGGCCAAACCGAGGCCGCAGACCGCGTGCTGGTCAGCCAGGCCCTTGCGGCGCCGGCCTTCGCACCGCGCCTGGAGTTCGCGCGTATCAATGCCGACTTCGGCGAGGACAACTACGGCGACAGCGCCGTACCCCTGCGCGTGTCGGACCACGACCCGGTGGTGCTGTTCCTGCAGATGCATTGACGCCCCGGGCACGCCCCGGGCGACAGGCATTTAAACCTTCCGGGGCGGGCCGGCATCTCAGCGGGATATCCCATCAGGCTGCCCCTGCAGCCGATACCCCGGAGCCTGAAATGCCGAGCCGTCGTGCCTTCCGTATGAATCTCGCGGCCCTGTGCCTGCTCTTGTCGGCCTTCGTGGCCGCGGCGCCAACGGCGGTGGAACCGGCCAAGGTGATGCTGCTGGGCATGTTCCACTTCGCCAACCCGGGCCGCGACATGGTGAAGGGCGAGGTGATCAATGTGATGACGCCGCAGAACCAGGTCTGGCTGGATGGCCTGGCGACGCGCATGGCGGCCTTCCGGCCCACCGATGTGCTGGCCGAGTGCAGCCCGGCCGAGCAGGCGCAGTACGACCAGAAATTCCGCGACTACGTGGCCGGCAAGTTCGAGTTGCCTTCGAACGAAACTTTCCAGATTGGCTTTCGTGTCGCGAAATTGGCCAAGCTGTCCGGCGTGACCTGCTTCGACGAGGACCAGGTCGGCTGGGACGCACAGCCGATGTTCGATTTCATGGACAAGCACGAGCCGGAAAACAAGCAGGCGCTGGAAGCGATGTTCAAGTCGGTGGGCGAGGCGATGAACAAGGAACAGGCGACGCTGTCGCTGGCGCGGCTGCTGGCTCTGGCCAATGACCCCGAACGCGATGCCTTCAACAAGAGCTTCTACCTGCGCACTAATGAAGTGGATGCCGGCGCCAGCTTTGTCGGCGCCGATGCTTCGGCCAGTTGGTGGCACCGCAACTTCCGCATGTACGCCAACATCCAGAAATCCGCTGCGCCGGGCCACCGCGTGATCGCGCTGGCGGGGCAGGGCCATACCGCCATCCTGAAAGACTTGCTCGCGGTGGACCAGCGCCGCGTGGCCGAGGATGTGCGTGCGTACCTGGATGCCAAACCCCGCTAAGATTCCCCACGCGGCAGTCGCCGCCCCGGGGGGACCGATGCACTCGCTTGCCTATGCCGGCCACCGCCTGTTCGCACGTTCCGGCGGCAGCGGCGAGCCGCTCCTTCTGATCCACGGCTTTCCCACCTCCAGCAAGGATTGGGAGGGCCTGTGGCCGATGCTGGCGCAGCGCTTCGAACTGCATGCCATCGACATGCTGGGCTTCGGTGCCTCGGACAAGCCGGCGGATTTCGATTACACGATCGCCGCTTCCGCGGACCAGTGGGAAGCGTTGGCGCAGTCGCGTGTACTGCAGTCGGTGCGCATCCTGGCCCATGACTATGGCGACACGGTGGCCCAGGAGTTGTTGGCGCGACAGTTGGAAGGCAGGCTGCCATTCCGGATTCGCTCGATTGTCTTTCTCAACGGCGGCCTGTTTCCGGAAGCTTCGTTTCCCTTGCTGCTGCAACGCGCATTACTCAGCCCGATCGGCCCGCTGGTGGCCCGCCTGGCGACGGAGCGCAGCTTCGTGGCGAGCATGCACCGCATCTGTGCGCGGCCTCCGGACAAAGCGCAACTGCACGAGCACTGGCAGCTGATGGCGCGTGCCGGCGGCCGCGCGGTAATGCCAAAGTTGATCGGCTATATCCGCGAACGCGCCCGCCATCGCGAGCGCTGGGTGGGCGCGCTGAGCCGTGCCGACATCCCCATCGGCCTGATCAATGGCATCGAGGATCCGATTTCCGGTGCCAGCATCGTGCGGCGCTGGCGCGAGTTGCTGCCCGACGCGCCCGTGGTCGCGTTGGAAGGCGTGGGCCACTACCCGCACTGGGAAGCGCCGGAACGCGTACACGCGGCCTTCCTGCGCATGTTGGACTAGCCAGCCTTTATGATGCGCGGACCGTTCGAGTCCGGATTGCCCGCCATGCTGCTTCGTTCCGCCCTTGCCCTTGGCCTGCTGTGCGTCGCTGCCCGCGCGTCGGCCGACAGCCTTCCTCTCAGACCCATCGACCAAATCGGAAAGGACTACACGCATCCGCACCAGCTGGTGGATGTGGGCGGCGGCCGAAAGCTGAACCTGTATTGCATCGGCCAAGGCACGCCGACGGTGGTGCTGGAAGGCGGTGGCTTCGATTGGTCGGTGACCTGGGCCCTGGTGCAGCCGGCGCTGGCCGCGCGTACGCGCACTTGCAGCTATGACCGCGCCGGGCTGGGTTACAGCGACGCTTTTACGCGGCCGCCCACGCCCGCGAATGTGGTGGATGACTTGCACACGCTGCTTGCCCGTGCCGGAATTCACGGGCCGCTGGTGCTGGTCGGCCATTCGCTTGGCGGCTTCAACATGAAGTTGTACGCAGCGACCTATCCCGACGATGTTGCAGGCCTGGTGCTGGTGGATCCGTCGGAGGAACGCGCCTCGCAGCGCGTGGGCGCGGCGATGGTGGCGAAGTTCGGCAAGCAACTGGTGGCCGACAGCGATGCCGACGACAAAGATTCGATTGCCGGCGCGGTGGCGCATTTCGCCGACTGCATCAAGGCCTCTGAAGAAGGCAAGCTGGCGCCGACCACGCCGATGTATTCGCAATGCACCGACCCGCCGCGGCCGCAGCTGGGCCCGGAGATCCTGGCCGAGCGCGCGCGCCTGCAGCAACTGCCCAAGCACCAGCGCACCCAGAAGGCTGAGCTGGAATACAGCGTGTATGGCGCCGACACTTCAGCCGATGCCGGCTACGCGAAGCTGTTCGACAAGCCGCAGCCCTTCGGCGACAAGCCGCTGATCGTGCTGAGCTCGAGTATGTTCGACATGTCGCCGCCCTTCGGCGAGCTCAACTACGCCTCGATGAGCGCGCTGCACACCCAGACTGCAGCCATGTCCACGCGCGGTGTGCGGCGCATGGTGCCGCGCTCGCGCCACAACGTGCAGATTGACCAGCCGCAAGCGGTGGTGGATGCCGTCGTCGAGGTGCTCGACGCGATCGCGCCGGGGAACCCGGCAGTGAAATAGTGCCGCTTACTGTGCCGTGCCGACCTTGGTCAGCAGGAACGGCAGGTTGAAGCCTTCGGCGAAACGCTCGGCACACGGAGATTTTCGGCCCGGGACGGATCCGCTCCGGTTGTCGATGCTGAACTCGATGGCCGTGCAGGCGGAGAGCTGTTCCGGATGCATCGGGGGCAGTTTCCATTTGCGTACCGCGGTCAGCGCCGAAGCAACCATGGAGTTGCGCGCATCGGAAGGCGCGCCGTTGAACCAGACCTGGCCGACCTGCGGAACGTCGGTCGGCGGCTGCAGCAATATTTCCACATCGACCATGCCGACCCGGCTGTGCTTGGCGTCCTCGAAGGCATAGATGGGTGCTGCGCGGCCCTCGATGCCGCCATTGTCCAAGCCCGCCGGGGGCTTGGGCATGCCCGTCAGGGAGGCGCTGGTGATCTGCAGCGAATAACCCTGCTTCGCCGGAATCGCCACCAGCCCCAGGGCCAGTCGCACTTCAATATCGCTGGGCTGGCCCGCGCGGGTGCCGGGCTTGAATTGCCAGGCGGACACCGCGCCAGAAACCACCTTGCACAGGTCTTCGGCTACTCTCGAACCACAGCTCAGGTCACGGATGCTGCCATTGGCTGCCACCGTGCCGTACATCATGATCGGCGCCAGCTTCATCGGCGCGTCGGACACGGTGGGCGGGTCGGCGGCCACGGTGCGGCCCGCGAGCAGGACCATCAGCAAGGCTGGAAGGAACCGGTTCATTCCGAGCACTCCTGCATCAGTCTTCATCAGTGGCTCGTTCCAACCTTGGTGAGAAGCTCGGGCAGGGCGAAGCCCTCGACGTAGCGCGGCGTGCAGGGTGACTTGCGATTTGGATCCGGGTAGACGTTGAGGTTGGCGATGAATTCGATGGGTACGCAGGTCGAAATCTGTTCGGGCGGAAGCCCCGAGAAATTCCAGGTCTTAACCGAATTTATCGCAGAGCGAACGAAGGAATTCCGCAAGCCCGCTTCCTTGCCGTTGAACCATATCTTGCCAACAGTGGTCTTGGTGGTAGAGGGCTGCAGAAGGATTTCCAGATCCACGACACCCTCTCGACCGCTGATCATTTCATCGGGGGGGTACACGGGCGCTGGCTGACCGGACGCCCGTCCCTGCGCATACGGACCGCTCTTGGTTTGCCTGGGCGAAAGCTTGGCCTCAGTGACCTGCAGCGAATAGCCTTTCTCCTGGGGCAAGGCCACAACGCCAAGATTGAGGTTGATGTCCATGGCCGATGGTTTGCCTTCTCGCGTGCCGGGACGGAACTGCCAGCCGGCGACCACTCCCTTGATGGCCTTGCAAATGTTCTCGGGACTGGAAGCGCCGCAACTGATGTCCCGCAGATTGCCGTCCGGATCGACGTTGCCAAGAATCACCATGGGAGCAAGTTTCAATGCGGCCGTAGGCGGCGTGGCAGGCGTGTCGGCCCAGGACGTGGTCGCGGACAAACAGCAGAAAATCGCGACGATGGGTTTGCGCACGCAAATTCTCCCTTTACCAGAACCCGTCACCTTCGCGCTTGGCCACAGTGGCAACGCAATGCTTGGCCATGCGCGTGATCAGGTCCTCGGGCAAGGCTGAAGTGTAGGGCACTTTGAGGAAGTGGGTGGTGGTGAGCTGCGCTTTCAGTTCCTTCTGGAACTTCTGCATCGTCTCCGGGCCTGGCGCAAAACTGAGATGCGCCTTGTGCGCCGAGAAGGCGAACACGAAGCGCGGCTCGACGAAGAAGGGGTTACCCCACTTGATGGCTTCTTGGGCCTTGGGCGCGGCCTTCTTCAGAAGCGCATACAACTTGCGCAAGTGCGGCTGGCCGGCTTCGGGCGCGGCGGCGATGTATTCGGCGACGGTGGCGGGGCGTTTTCCGGGCATGGCGTTCTCCGGGTTGCGTTATCGCTGGTCCAGTTCGTGGTGAATCAATACCACGCATTGCGAGGCGAACAGCATTCTTGCGCCCAGGCTGATCTCCTTCGTGCCCAGGCGCTCCAGGCTGTTGAAGGTCTTCTTGGGCATGGGAATGTGGTCGGTCAGCAGGAAGCAGGGCGAGTCTTCGAAGGCCTGTTCGCGGATGGGTCGACCCTTGCGATCCATCACGAATAACTGATGGTCGGCGGCAAGCTCTGCCACCAGCTTTTCGAAACTGAGGGTGCGCACGCTGACGCCCGATTCCACCGGCCGGGCTTCTTCCTTGCCCATGCCCTTCGACACATCCAGTGCCTTGGCGATCTTGCCCAGCAGCGCGGCTTCGTTGAAACCTTGCAGCTCGTGCATGGCATTGGCTTCGAAGCGGATCGTGCGCGAAAAATCCTGGGTGCTCTCCATTACCAGGAACACCACCACGTCGGCGCGGTGCGACTGCGCCACGAAGATGGCGTTCATCAGGGTGTGCGCGAGGATTTCGGTATGCGCTTCCTTGCCAACACCCGCCAGCAGCCGCAGGCTGTCGGTGGGTGCGGCGCGCGCTCGCAGTACAAAGGTGCGCATGCAGGTCCTGGTCAGGGGCAGCGGCATCGCTGCGTTTGGGACATTGTCCACCAAAGCGGGCGCCGCGGCGTTGCGGCGGCGGTCTGCTAGGCTTTGGCCCGATGACTCCCGAACTGCAAAGCCAGGACCTGCCTTTCGTCGCCGAATGCCGCGAGCTGCGCTGGAATGCGGCCTTCGCCTGGCTTGCGGCCGGCGCCCGCGACCTGCGCCGCACGCCGCGGCTTACGCTGGCCTACGGATTGGCGGTGTTCGTGGTGAGTTGGGGCGTGTCGGGCCTGGCCTGGTGGCTGGGGCGCTTCGCGTTGTTGGCGACGTTCCTGTCGGGCTTCATTTTCATCGCGCCGATGCTGGCGATCGGCCTGCATGCGGTGGCGCGTGACCTGGAGCGTGGCCGTGTTCCCTCGCTGCGGCGCTCGCTGCGCCTGCAGGCGCGGGTGACGGGGCAGGCGCTGGTGTATGCGCTGATCCTGCTGGTGGTGCTGTTCACCTGGTCGCGCGCGGGGATGATGCTTTATGCCTTCTTCAACATCGAGGAAGGCGACCCGCGCGTACTGGCCGAATTCCTCGGCGTGGGCAGCCTGATCGGAACTGGATTTGCGGCACTGGTGTTCGCCAGCGCGGCCTTTGCCTTGCCGATGGTGGTCGAGCGCGATGCCGACATGGTCACGGCGGTGTTGTCGAGCGTGCACGCGGTACTGCGCAACAAGGCGGCGCTGCTGGTGTGGGCCCTGTGCATCGTACTGCTGACGGCCGTGGGCTTCGCCACCGCCTATATCGGCTTTGTCTGGCTGATGCCCTGGCTGGCGTATTCGGCCTGGCACGCTTACCGCGCCACGCTGGTGACCGAGCCCTGGCCGGAGTTGTCCGACCAGGGCTGAGTTCGGGCTTACTTGGCCAATTGGTAGAAGTATTCGATGTAGGAAAGCGCGGCGCCGTCAAAGCCGTCGATGTTCTTGTTCTGCGATTCGATCACGAAATATTCGTCAGGCGAATGCGCGCCCGTGCCGTAGCCGAAGCCGAAGTGGCCCGAGGCCAGGCTCAGCGGCGGGTCGGTGAAGGCGAAGCCCGGATACGAGCCGGCATTGCGCGGCCATAGCAGGGGCTTGATGCCATGCGCCTTCAACACCTGCAACTGCGCCTGGATGAGCGCGGAGTCGGCAGCGGTCTGCGTGGGGTTGTAGCCGCCGGTGACATTGACTTCGATGTCGCCATAACCGCGCTTGGCCAGGTGCGCCTTCAGCGCGGCCACGGCATCGTCGAACTTCATGCCCGGCACCAGGCGCATGTCTATCTTGGCGACCGCGCGATGCGGCAGCACGGTTTTGCCGCCAGGGCCGGTATAGCCGCCGACCAGGCCTTCGATGTTCACGGTGGGCTGGGACACGAGGCGCTCCTGCGCTTTCGCATAAGGAAGGTCGTCGATCCAGTGCTGCACGCCCATGCTCTTCTTGGCGTCTGCATCACTGGAGTCGGGCGAGGCGGCGACGACCATGGCGCGATGTTCGGCGCTGATCGGCGGCGGCACCGGATAGTTGTCGATGGTGATGGTATTGCCGTCATCGGACACGAGGGTGCCGAGCGCCTTCACCAGGCGCCAGGCCGGGCTGTCCACCATGGCCTTGAGCGAGGAGTGGATGTCCTTACTCGGGCCGCGGCCCCACTTCTCGCCACTGGCAACCAGTTCGAGTTCGACGATGCCCTTGGCGCCCAGGCTGACGGTGACGATGCCGTCGAGCTCTTGCATGGCGCTGGGCATGAACACGCCCACCGTCTTCGAGAACGCGGCCTGCACCTTGGGCGTGCGCATAAGCTGGGAGATATGCACCGAGCCGATTTCTTCTTCGCCTTCGGCAATCAGCACGATATTCACCGGTGGCTTGCGGCCGGTGGCGCGCAGCGCATGCAGGGCTGCGAGGAAGGCCGCTTCCGGGCCCTTCTGGTTCACCGCACCGCGACCCATCATGACCTTGCCGATGCCCGGCTTGTCGACGATGTGGCCTTCCAGCGGCGGCGAGCTCCATTCGGAGGGCACGAACTGCTTCACGTCGTACATGAAGTACACGCCGACGGTTTTCGGCGCGCCGGCATCAAGCGTGGCGAACACGCCGGGCTTGCCCTCGGTGGGAATGACCTCGGCGCTGTCGAAGCCGGCGTCCAGCAGCAGCTTGGCCATGTAGTCCGCGCCCTGCGGATAGTTCAACTTCTCGGCGGCGATGGAGGGCAGGGCGATCCAGTCGCGCAGGCGCTGCACATTGGCGTCGTGCTGCGCGGCCAGTTGCTTGCGCACCGCCGCGAGGTCGGGCTTGCTGGCGGCGAAGGCCGGGCTGGCGCTGATGGCCAAGGCCAGCACGGCACCGGCGAAGTAGCGGGAACGAAGCAGCGACATTCTTCAACTCCTGGACGGTGATGACAGGGAGAGTGTGCCGCAGATTGGGCGGGGGGAGTACTGGGGGCTTGCTTGTCGCTAACTGCAGCCGGGCGTAGGCTCGGTTGCCGACGTAGAAGGGGACAGGCGATGCGCAATCGCGGCTGGATCGTAGTGGGACTTTGCATGTTCAGCGGCCTGGCTGCGGCGCAGGATGCCTCTCTGCCCCTGCCGGCGAAAGACATCGCCGCCTTCGCGCACGAGGTCAACGGCGACACCGCCAAGCGCAATCTGGAAGGCGTGGTGCAGTTCCATCGCCAGCGCGGTTCGCGCGGATTCCACTCGGCCGCAGAGCTGGTGGCCGAGCGCGCCAAGGCCTATGGCCTGACCGATGTCGAGATCCTGCACCTGCCCGCCGACGGCAAGCGCTTATACGGCACCCAACGCTCGCGCATGGGCTGGGATGCCGACAAGGGCGTGCTGAGCGAGGTACGCGAAGGCAAGGAAACCATCGTCGCCAATTTCGCCGACATGCCCGTGGCCCTGGCCGAGGACAGCGAATCGGCGGAAGTCACCGCCGAGTTGGTGGATGTCGGCAATGGCGACAGCGAGGCCGACTACGCCGGCAAGGATGTGAAAGGCAAGATCGTGCTGGTCGCGCACCAGGCCGACGGCGCGCAAGACCTGGCCGTCGGCCGCTTTGGCGCGCTGGGCATGGTGAGCTATGCGCCCAACCAAGCCACCGCCTGGTCCGGTGAAAACCAGGAACAGGTGCGCTGGGGCCATCTGGACAGCTTCTCGGCGCATCCCACCTTCGCCTTCATGGTGTCGCAAGGCGCCGGCAAGGCCTACAAGGCGCGCCTGGCGGCGGGCGAAAAGATCCGGCTGCATGCATCCGTGCAGGCCGGGCAACACGCCAGCAACTACGACATCGTCACCGCCACCATTCCTGGCGCCGACCCCAAGCTGCGCGACGAGGAAATCGCCTTCAGCTGCCACCTCGACCACCAGAAGCCCGGCGCGAATGACAATGCCAGTGGCTGCGTGTCCATTCTCGAGTCGGCGCGCACGCTGCAGGCCTTGATCGGCAGTGGCGCAATTGTCCGGCCACCGCGCACCATCCGTTTCATCTGGCCGCCGGAGATCGAAGGCAGCACGAGCTTGCTCAATGCCCGCCCGGAATTCGCGCGTCGTATCAAGGCCGTCATCCATATGGACATGGTCGGCGGCGGGCCGGTGACGCAGTCCATATTCCACGTGACCCGCGGCCCGGCGAGCCTGCCTTCGCCCATCCACGACCTGGCCTGGTCGGTGGCGAAGTGGGTGAATGCGCAGACCTACCAGTTCGCCGCCACCGGCAAATCCGACTATCCGCTGGTCGCCAGCACCGGCGGCAAGGAGCCGCTGCGTGCCGAAGACTCGGCCTTCGAAATGGGCAGCGACCACGAGGTCTACCAGGACGCGAGCTTCGGCATTCCGGCGATCTACTTGAACGACTGGCCGGACCGCTATATCCACACCAACCTCGATCGCGCCGAAAATATTGATGCCAGCAAATTGCAGCGCGTGGCGTTCATCGGCGCAGTGACCGGGTACGCGTTGGCACGCGATGGCGTGCCGCAGGCGGCTCCGGCAAGCGCCGCGTCCGGTCCGATAGGCCAGGGCGATGGTCTGCTGGTGTTCCGCCGCGTCGCGAACCTGCGCGGCCCGATGACGGTGTTCGGCTACGACTATTTCGATGACCACGCCAAGGCGGCCGGCATTGCCCGGCCCAAGCTGCTGGATTTCGAAGGCGCGCGTGGTGGCGGCGGCTATTACGCCTACGAGGCGCGCAATTTCGCCGACGGCCACCGCACGGCGCAGCAGATTGCGAACGAACTCTCCACGGAGTTTGGCCCGGTGCCGGTGGAGATGGTGGTGGAGTACCTCAAGGCTTTGGCGGCAGTGAAGGTACTCGAACAGGTGCGCTGATCGCGCATCAGGCGGTGACGCGGGCAACCATCTTGCGCACCTGCGGTGCCAGCAAGGTGACAGCCACAAACGCGACGGGCCAGGTGGTGGCGCAACTGCGGGCCCATTGCGCCAGGAAGCCGGCATGCAGGCCGCGGCTGGTGGCGAGCACGAAGGCCGAAACCAGGGCGACCATCATGGCCGAGAGCAGGGCGCCAAAAAGTATCGGGGCGAAGCGGGCGGAAATACGCATGGAGTTTCTCCAAAAAAAGTCAGGTTGGTGTGGTTTCAGGCCGGCGTCAGCGCAGCTGCCACCAGGGCGCTCAGGTACAAGCCCACGCCGTAGATCGCGTGGGTCAGCAGGCTGTGCAGTCGCACGGAATTTGGTCGCGGCGTCTTGCTGCCGGCGACACCCGCGCCCATGCCCGGCTGCATCAGCAGATAGGGTGCGAGCACGGTGACGATGCCTACGCTTATCGCCGGGCCGGGGCTCGGCGCTTGCAGCCAGGCCTCGCCCCAGAGCAGCGGCAATAGCGTGGCGAATGCCACGCCGATGGCGTAATGCGCCGCCCAACCGATGGCACGTTCACCCGCCATGGCGGCAGAGGCGGCGATGGGTGAATGAAGGAAACGGCCGCGCGGCATCCAGGCAATCCATCGGCCAAGCAGGGCGAAATCGGGCGCCGGAATTCCGAGCCAGTGCTTGCGCAGGATGGCCCACAGATCCACCAGGGCGGTGGCGCCAATGCCGATAAACAAGGTGCTGATCCAGGTTTGCATGGGGGTCTCCGGGCTTGCGTTGGGTTGCCTTGGGGAGCAGAGTGCCACTTCAAGTCAACTTCAAGTCAAGGGGTTTGGGCATGGATATCGCCGAAGTCGCCAAACAGACCGGCGTGCCCGCTTCAACCCTGCGCTTTTACGAGCAGCGGGGGCTGATAAGTTCCAACGGTCGGCACGGTTTGCGGCGCCTGTTCGGCCCCGACGTGATCGAGCGCCTGGCCCTGATCGGCCTGGGCCAGACCGCCGGATTTTCGCTGGATGAAATCGCCGGCATGCTCACGCGCAGCGGCAAGCCGGCGATCAATCGCGCGGCCCTGTCGGCGCGGGCGGAGGCGCTGGATGCCAACATCCGACGCCTGTCGGCCATGCGCGACGCCCTGCGCCATGCCGCGGTCTGCCCGGCCCGCAGCCACCTGGAGTGCCCGACCTTCCGGCGCTTGCTGAAGGTGCAGTCAACGCCCGCCGTGGCCGAGCGCCGCCGGCGCAGCGCCGGGCGTATGATTCGGCCATGACCAGCACCGCCCGTTTCTACCCCATCGGCACCCCCGGCCAGCCCTGGGGCGAGGCCGAGAAGTCGCTCTGGCGTTTGAGCCAGCGCAAGCAGCGCAGCTATTTCGACGACGTGGTCAGCGTGATTGACCGCCTGCGTCCGAACTTCGACGTACTGCAATACGGGGAGCTTGACTACCCGCCGGACGGTAAATTTCCGCTGTTCGCGCTCGGTAGCCCGAATATCGATCTCGGCCTGCCCTGGGCCCTGGTCACCGGCGGCGTGCACGGTTACGAGACCAGTGGCGTGCACGGCGCGCTGCTGTTCGCCGAGCGCTATGCCGCCGACTACGCCGGCAAGTTGAACCTGCTGATCGCACCCTGCGTCAGCCCCTGGGCCTACGAGCGCATCCATCGCTGGAACGCGCATGCAGTGGACCCGAACCGCAGCTTCCGCGAAGGCGGCGAGTCGGACGAGGCCGCAGCGCTGACGCGCCTGATCGCGCCGCTGCGCGACAAGTTCATCGTGCACATTGACCTGCACGAAACCACCGACACCGACGAGAGCGAGTTCCGCCCGGCCCTGTGCGCGCGTGATGGCCAGGCTTTCGAAGCGGAAGGCATCCCCGACGGTTTCTACCTGGTGGATGACGCGGCCAAGCCTCAGCCGGATTTCCAGAGCGCCATCATCGCGGCAGTGGAGAAGGTCACTCACATCGCACCGGCGGATGAAAAGGGCGAGATCATCGGTTCGAAAGTGACCTCTCCCGGCGTGATTGATTACGCCTTCAAGGAACTGGGCCTGTGCGCGGGCGTGACCAATGCCCGCTACACGACCACCACCGAGGTCTATCCCGACAGCCCGCGCGCCACGCCTGCGCAGTGCAACGAGGCGCAGGCGGTCGCTGTACGCGCCGCCCTGGATTACGCGCTGGCGAATCGCAACTAGCCCAGTTCGAAGCTGGTGATGCCGAAGATGCGCTGCAGCGGCAGCTCGGCGCGCCCGCCGGCGTACATGCGCGCAGTTTCGAACACCGGCTGCATGCCGCGCGCTTGGGCAAGGTCGAGCGCCGCGCGATTGGGTTCGGGCAAGTCCAGGAAGATGGTTGCGCCTTCAGGCAGTCGCGAGCACAGCGCGTCGAGCAGGGACTCGGCGATTTCTGCGCTGTCGGCGTTCAGCGGCCCGACCTTGTAGCCTTCGCGGCAGGGGCGGATGCAGGCCATGCCGCGCAATACGCCGCCTTCCTTCCAGCCCAGCGCATGTGAACCGGGCTGTCGCAGCCACAGCCGCAGGAAGGCATTGCGCTTGGCCGGGAAGTGGCCGAGGTCGTAGGAGCGGATGAGGTCGGTGTCGACGTCCTTGAGTTCGACGATCTGCGAGCAGGGCAGGTCGCGACTGCTGGCGATGCCAACGAAGCGAACATTGCGATGCGCGAATTCGAAGCCTGACTTGCGGTAGTTGTCCTGCTGCGCGAGTACGCCGTCCAGGCCAACGATGCGACCGCGCACCGAAGCCATCGCGTCATTCCACAGCGCCCAGCCCAGGCCGCGGCCGCGATGTTCGGGCCGCACGATATACAAGCCGATGAAGGCGAAGTCGGCGCTGTATTTCACCGCCGAGATGCTCGCGACCGCTTGGCCGTCGAGAAAACCCATCAGGAAGCCGCTGCGGTCGGCGGCGAAGAAGCAATCGCCGTCCGCCAGGCCGGGATTCCAGCCTTCCTCGGCCGCCCAGTCCAGGGCGATGTCCAGCATCGGTCGGTCCATGACCAGGATGCGGTAGCGGTCGGAAGCCATGGGGCCTCGGGCGGTGGGAGCCTTGCGGTGGAAGTTTTGCGGTTGCGGGCGTAGCTTGCAACACCATGGAGCGCAAACTCGACAATATCCTCGCCGCGGTGGGCAAAACACCCATCGTGCGCTTGAACCGGCTGGCCCCGCCCGGCGTGAATGTCTACGCCAAGCTCGAGGCCTTCAACCCCATGGGTTCGGTGAAGGACCGCCTGGCGCTGGGCGTGATTGAAGACGCCGAACGCCGCGGCACGCTCATGCCCGGGCAGACGGTTATCGAGGCCAGCAGCGGCAATACCGGCATCGGCCTGGCCATGGTCTGCGCGGCCAAAGGCTACCCGCTGGTGGTGGTGATGGCCGAAAACTTCAGCCTGGAACGGCGCAAGCTGATGCGTTTCCTCGGCGCAAAGGTGGTGCTGACGCCGGCGGTGCTGCGCGGCAGCGGCATGCTGGCCAAGGCCGAGGAATTGGCCGCGGCGCATGGCTGGTTCCTGTGCCGGCAATTCGACAACGAAGCCAACGCCGACGCCCACTCGCGCACCACCGCGCCAGAGATCCTGGCCGCGTTTGAAGGCGAACGCCTGGACTATTTTGTCACCGGCTACGGCACCGGCGGTACCTTGAAGGGCGTGGCGCGCGTACTCAAGGCGCAGAGCCCCGACACGAAGATCATCGTTTGCGAGCCAGACAATTCTCCGGTGCTGGGCAGCGGCATCGCGCAGTCGCGCCATCCGGACGGGCATATCAAGGAAAGCCATCCGATCTCGCGCCCGCACGTGATGCAGGGCTGGTCGCCGGATTTCATTCCGCAGCTGACCGAGGATGCGCTGGCGATGAAGCTGGTGGATCGCATCGTGCCGGTGAATGGCGCCGATGCCATGCGCCTGTCGCGCGAGCTGGCCCAGCGCGAAGGCATTTTCGTGGGCATATCCGCTGGCGCGACCCTCGCCGGCGCGCTGAAAGCCTGCGCCGATGCACCTGCTGGCACGAACGTGCTGTGCATGTTCCCCGATACCGGCGAGCGCTACCTGAGCACGCCCTTGTTCGATGGCGTGAGCGTGGACATGTCGGGCGAGGAGTTGGAGATTTCGCGTTCAACACCGAGTGCGCGCTTTGATGCGGCGGCTCCGGTGGTCGCGCCTTCGGCAGCCGCAAGCGCCGCGAAGCCCGAGCCGGCGGCGGCGCCGCAGGTGTCCATCGAGGTCGAGCACCTTGTGGAGCGCTTCCTGGCCGATGCCGAGCAGCCGCTGGTGCTGTTCGCGCTGGAGTGGTGCGAGTTCTGCTGGTCGCTGCGCAAGCTGTTCGCGCGCGCCGGCATTCCCTATCGCTCGGTGGACCTGGATTTCACCGCCTACCAGAAGGACGATCGCGGCGGACAAATTCGCGCGGTGCTATACGGCAAGACCGGCAGCCGTTCGATTCCGCAGGTGTTCGTTGGCGGTGAATACATCGGCGGCGCCACCGACACCATGGACGCCTACCGCGACGGCCGCTTGCAGGCCCTGCTCAAAGCCAGCGGTGTGAGCTTTGACGAAGCGCTTGAACTGAATCCGCACTCGCTCCTGCCAGGATGGATTCACCCGCGCTGAAACATGCGCGGGCAGCGTGATCGATCAACGACCGCCGCCACCGCCGCCGCCACCACCACCGCCGGAAAATCCGCCGCCACCGCCGCCGGAACTGGATCCGGGCGGTGTGGCCGCCGAGGAAATCTGCCCGCCCAGCGAGCTTCCCAGCGAATTGCCCAGGCTGGCCAGGCCCATCGGCGTGCCGCTATTGCCGTAGTACCAGCTGGGCGTGGATTGCTGGGCCTCGCGCACGCCCACGGCTGCGGTGAACTGCTTGGTCCAGGCCTGTTCCACATCCAGCGCCATGGCGTAGGGCAGCAGGGCTTCGTAGCGCTTGGCGTCGAGCATCGGCGGCGCATCAGGGCCCTTGAGCGAAGCGAGTTCGTCACGCTCGGCCACGCCCAGGTACATCTTCAGGCCGTCGATCTGGTCCATCAGCTTGCGGCCTTCGACGGTGGGCGCCTTCATCAGATAGCCGAAGGCGATGTGCAGGGCCAGACCGAGCACGCCGATGGCGATGATGGCAGGAATGCCATTGCCGCCCGAGCTGACGAAGGTAATGACGCCGACCACCAGCGAGGCCAGCACGCCGATCACCACCGTGCCGATATTGCTCTTGAAATAGCGTGGTTGCAGGCGATTGGACAGCTCGGCGCCATGCGCGGCCAGGGTGCTGTTGATGCGTGAGGCCTCGCTGTCCTTGAGCTCGACCTCGTCGCCTTCCTTGAACAGTCGCGCGGCCAGCACGCGCTGGCTGGGAGTGAGAGCGTCGAGCGAGCCGCCGGGCTCGCGCACCAGGCGCCAGTCGCCCTTGCCGCCGCCATGGATCTGCACGTAGCCGCGCACGGCCATGTCCACCACGTCGGCGGTGAAGCACAGGCGGTCATTGCCCATGCGCCGCAGCATGCGCAGCTCGCCCGGGCCGAAGCCTTCGGGCGCGTCGTAATGCGGGAAGATCGGGCCGGCCAAGGGGTCGCGACCGAGGCGATTCCAGCGCAGCAGGTAGAAGCCGGCCAAGGCCAGCAGGCCGATCAAGGCTACCAACACGCCGCGGTTGTCGCGCAGGAACCAACGCCAGCGTTGCGCGCGGGTCGGCTCGGGAATGATGCCCTTGGGAAAGCCGACCACAATCGTCAGGCCTTCTTCCGGCGACAGCGTCCGGGTGGTGCGGAACACGGCCGCGCCACCTTCGTCCACCCGGGCTTCGAAGTCCTGGCCCTTGTCGCCGAAGCGACCGGTGTAGGCATCCAGCCGCAGCGCATTGGCCGCGACCGGCACCGGCAGCGTGACCCGCGCCGCCGCCGAATCGATCGGGAAACTCCAGCCCAGGCCGGTGACATTCCAGTACAGCTCGTCATGGTCGGCGAAAAAACCAAGCTGGCGATTCGTGCGGTAGTGCAAGGTGTAGGTGATCTCGGCCGGCACGTTGAGGAAGCTGTCGTTGCCGGTATTGATGCGCACGCCATTGGGCCGGCGTTCGGTGAAATGCGGCTCGGGGTGGCCATCGCGCAGCACGTCCAGCAATTGGAAGTCCACCACCACGCGATTGCCGAAGCGGTCGGTGTAGCGAGTGGGGAAGTCGCGGAAGATGCCACGGCGGATGTTCACGCCTTCGGCGCGCACGCGAATGGTCTCGGTGACATCCAGGCTGCCATCGGCCTGGATTGCCAGCACGCTGTCGAAAGCGAGGATGCGCTCGTCGGCGTGCGCGCTTCCCGCCAGGCACAGGCCCAATATCGCCAGGAAGGCAAAGAATGCGCGCTTCACGGGTTCATCCCGAGTTTCGGCGCGACTTCGGCGCCATCGGGCGCCTCGAAGAATTCCGCTTGCTTGAAACCGAAGGCATTGGCGATGACGAGGTCGGGAAACTTCTGCACGCCGTCATTGAGTTCGCGCACGGCGCCATTGTAGAAGCGGCGCGCGTATTGCAGGTGGTCTTCGACATCCACCAGGTCGCGCTGCAGGCGCAGGAAATTCTCGCTGGCCTTGAGCTCCGGATAGGCTTCCTTGATGGCGATCAGGCGGCCCAGGTTCTGCTCGAGTTCGGATTCGATGCCCGCCAGCTGCGCGGGCGACTTCGTGGACAAGGCTGCGCCGCGCAACTCGGCGACGCGCTCGAAGGCCGACTTCTCGTGGCCGGCGTAGGCACGCACGGCTTCCACCAGCATCGGCACCAGGTCGTGCCGGCGCATCAGCTGCACGTCAATGTCGCTCCAGCCGGCGCGGACCTGGTTGCGCAGGCGCACCAGGCGGTTGAAGGCAACGATGCCCCAGGCCAGCGCGGCGGCCAGCAGCAGGGTGAGAAAAAGGCTCATGACAACTCCGGGCGGGGCAGGCGGCGCGGATAGTATTACCCACGCGGCGGGCGATCAGCGCCAACCGGTGCTAGATTGGACCCGTCCGCAGGCTGGGTGTCTGCGGAGGCATTCGACCTGGGAGGGTTTGCGCCATGCACAACAAGCAAGGAAGCGTGTTTTTCGCGGCGGTGTTGCTGCTTGCCTGCCAAGGCGCGGCCGCCGGCGAAACCAAGCCTGCGAAGGCCGTGGGCGTGGCGATTCCGCCCGAAGCCAGCAACAGCGTGTCTTCGGTCAGCAGCCTCGGTGGCAACAAAGGTGGCGGCGCGGCGTCTGCCAGTTACGCCCGTGAAGCAAGCAGCGGCGAAGGCGATTGCGCATCGGCACCCGACCCGACGCCGACACCGGCGCCGCAGGCGCAACTCGCCCGCGACAGCACACCCGCGCGTATCTCCACCAACGTGACCACGCCCAAACAGACCCAAGGCGCCACCTTCGGCGAAAAGGTCAATCAGGGCCTGCATTCGGCAGGAGGCGCGCTCGCACAGGGCGCTGCGCCGGTCGGCACCACGGTTCCGGGCGGCGCGGTGATTTCTTCGCGTTGCGCCAAGGTGCCGCAGGACCCGCCGATGGAAACCGGGGCGTCGCAAACGCAAGCGGCCACCGACAAGTAAGCGCATGGCGCCCAGGGAGAGAGTCGGCATGATCCGGATGCTGTGCGTGTGCCTGCTGCTGTTCGCAGGCTTCTCGAACGCGGCCGAGCCCGCCGCACGCATCATCGTGCTGGTGCGCCATGGCAACTACTTGCCCGATCCCAAGGCCGATCCGGCCCTGGGCCCGCACTTGTCGCCCCTGGGTGTGGAACAGGCGAAGTTGGCGGGGCCGCGCCTGGCCAAGCTGGGTCATTTCGACGCGCTCTATGTCAGCCCGCTTCAGCGCGCGCGCGACACCGCCGCTGCCATGCAGAAGAGCTTCCCGGGCCAAAGCTTCACGGTGTTGCCGGACCTGGAAGAATGCACGCCGCCCACGCGGGTGGCGCGCATCATGGATGCTGAAAAACCCGCCGACCTCCAGGCCTGTCGCGCCCAGCTCGACCGCCTGTTCCGCAGCCACTTCCTGCCTGCCGAAGGCAAGCCGCAGCAGGAACTCTATGTGTGCCACGGCAACGTGATCCGTTACCTGGTGACGCGCGCGCTCGGCGTGGACGACAGCGCCTGGCTGTCCATGTCGGTGGGCCATACCAGCATCACGCGTATCCGGATTGAAGCCGATGGCAGCATGCAGGTGCTGTCGGTAGGCGACGTGGGCCATGTGCCCGTGCCGATGCAAACCGGTGCCAGCGGCGACGGCGAAGGGCGCATGCCCGCCGCCGCGAAGACGGCGGCGGCGCGCTGAAGCCAGTCGGCCGGTCGAAGACTAGCTCTTCGTCGAACTGAGGGCCTTGACCGCGTCCAGCGTCTGCTTGACGTGCTCAGCGGGCTTGAGCTCGGAGTACACGTGCACGATCTTGCCCGAGGGCGCGATGACGTAGGACGTGCGATTCGACCAGCCCGGCTTGATCGGCAGCAGCGAGTCGTAGCGCTTGGCGATCTTGGCGCCTTCATCGGCAGCAACGGGGAACTTGCCGCCGCAATGTTCGGTTTCCTTCGAGAAGTCGGAGAGCTCGTCAATATTGCCGGCGCTCACGCCGATGACTGTGGCCTTCTCGGCCTTGAAGTCCTCGATGGCCTCGGAGAACAGGTGCGCCTCGAGATTGCAGCCGGGCGTATGCGCGGCCGGGAAGAAGTACACCACCACCGGCCCCTTCTTCAGCGCATCAGCCAGCTTGAAGGTGAAGGGTTCCCCGGCAAGGTATGCGGGCGCGTTGAAGTCGGGCGCGGTGGCGCCGACTTTCAGCGCGGCCAGCGCAGGGCCCGCGAAGGCCAGGATGCTGGCGGAGGCGAAGGCGGCGAGTTTAGGCAGACGGTTCATGGCGGGCTCCAGGGCAAGGCCTGATTTATACACCGCACCCGGGTGAGGGCGGCGTCGTGGCGGTCCTTGGTTCAGGCAACAGCGACCGGCGGAAGTTCCTGTGGGTCTTGTAACGATTGCGGTCGTGGCGCGTATTGTCTGGCATGGACCGCACGATCAGCTTCGCCGAAATCTACCGACAGCACGCCGAGGCGGTGTTCCGCCTGGCCTGGATGCTGAGCGGCAACCGCAGCGACGCCGAAGACCTGACCTCCGAAGCCTTTGCCCGGGCGCTGGCAGGCGAGGGTCGCATCGAGCACGCCACGGTGCGCAGCTACCTGTACGCCATCGTGCGCAACCTGGTCAGCTCGCGCCAGCGACGGCCGGCCGTCGAGGTGGCTGCCGACGAAGACGTGCTGGCTGAAGCACCGCACCTGGATCCGGGGCCCGAACAGCAGGCCGAGCTTCGGCAACGCCTGGCCCATGCCGGCGCCGGGCTCTCGGCCCTGCGCGAGGGTGAGCGCCAGGTCCTGCTGCTGTGCGGCCTGCATGGCTTGAGCATCGCCGAAATCGCCGATGCCCTGGGCCTGGACCCGGGCCATGTGCGGGTGCGCCTGCATCGCGCGCGCCGGCAACTTCAATCTTTCCTCGACCAACAGGAGTCTGTTCATGGAACTGCATGAAAATGTCGTCCTCGACCTGCTGCCCCTGGTGCGCAATGGCCGCGCCAGCAGCGAGAGCCGGCAACTGGTGGAAGCGCACCTGGCCGCGCACCCGCAGCTGGCCCAGTTCGCTGCGCTGATGCCTTCGCCCGACCCGGACCTGGAACTGCGCGCGCTGCAGCGCACCCGCCGACAGATCGGCCGCGCGGGCTGGGAAAAGGCCTTCGCGATCTTCTTCACGCTGCTGCCGCTGAGCTTCGTGCTCGACAACGGCCACGCCCGTTTCCTGTTCGCCGACTACCCGGGCCTGATGGTGGGCATGGCGGTGACGGCGGCCGCCTTCTGGCTTCGCTATTACGCAAGCTGCCGGCAGTCACGCGTGTTCTGAGGGCTGGCGCGATTCTGGTGCCGCGGCGGGGTCTGGGGCAGGGCAAACGTCACCTTCACAAGTCCGTGCTTGCTTCGGCTGGGGCGTATGCCCAAGATACCCACGGATTCTGACGCCCTTGTCAGAAATGTCCGATATCGCCCATGGATGCATTGTTCGTACAGCTCGCCGAGTCGGTCTCCTCGGCCAGGACGCTGCAGGAGCTGGCACGACCCTTGCTCTCGATGCTGCAAAGCGTCACCGGGCTCGAGTCCACCTACCTGACCACGATTGACCTGGATCGCGGCCTGCAGCACGTGCAGTTCGCCGACAACGCCGGCGAACTGGAAATTCCCGAAGGCCTGACGGTGGAGTGGGGCGACACGCTGTGCAAGCGCGCGCTCGAGGAAGGCCGGCCTTACACCGACGATGTCGCCAATGTCTGGGGCGACTCGGATGCCGCGCGACTGCTCGGCATCAATACCTATCTGAGCACCGCCGTGCGCACCGACGACGGCGAGTTGTACGGCACCTTGTGTGCCGCCAGTGCCCACGCCGTGCCGATGGCCGAGAACGCCGCGCTGATGCTGGGCATGTTCTCGCGCCTGATCGCCCAGCATGTCGAGCGCGAACGCCTGGTGCATCGCCTGCACCAGGCCAATACCGAACTGTCGGGCATCGCCCTGACCGACGCGCTCACCGGCTTGCCCAATCGCCGCGCGCTGCAGATGGAACTGGGGCGCATGCTGGCGCGCGCACGCCGCGAGGGCACCTGGCTGCATGTGGCCTTCATTGACCTGGACGGATTCAAGGCCATCAACGATCTGCATGGCCATGAGATTGGTGACCGTTTCCTGGCCGCGATGGCCGAGCGCCTGGCCCACGGCCAGCGCGGCAGCGACTTGCTGGCGCGCCTGGGCGGCGATGAGTTCGTCATGGTGACGCCCGCTTCGCAGCTGGCCGAAACCGCGGAATTGTTTCGCGAAAACCTGACTCGGCGCACCTACGCGCGCTTCCAGTTCGATGATGTGCTGATTGACTACACCGGCGCCAGCGTGGGCCTGGTCACCGTGGGCCCGGAAGAAGAAGCGGTGGAAGACGTGCTGGCCCGCGCCGATGCCGCGATGTACGAGGTCAAGCGCGCGCGTCGCAGCTCGCGCGCGGCGCGCTGAGGGCTAGAGCTGTTTCGCGGCGAAGGTGTCGCAGCGGCCGACGTCGCCCGCCTCAAAGCCCGCGCGGAACCAACGCACGCGTTGTTCCGAAGTGCCGTGGGTGAACGAGTCGGGCACCACCGTGCCGCGTGACTGCTTCTGCAGGCGATCATCGCCGATGGCGGTGGCGGTGTTGAGCGCCTCTTCAACGTCGCCTTGCTCAAGCCACTGGTTCTGCTGCTGCGCCAGGTTGGCCCAGACGCCGGCATAGCAGTCGGCCTGCAATTCCTGGCGCACCGACAGGCCGTTGTCGCCTTCCATCGGCTCGCCGCGCTGGCGCAGCGCATCGAGCTTGGCCGACACACCGGTGAGCGTCTGGATGTGGTGGCCGACTTCGTGCGCGATCACATAGGCCTCGGCGAAATCACCGCCGCCGCCGAGCTTGCTGCGCATTTCCTCGAAGAAACTCGTGTCCAGGTACACCTGGTGGTCGGCCGGGCAATAGAACGGACCCATCGCCGAACTGGCCTGGCCGCAGGCGGAAGCCACCGCGCCGGTGAACATCACCAGCTTGGGCGCCGGATAGCTGTTACCCGCGCCCTGGAATTGCTTGCCCCAGACGTCTTCGGTCGAGGCCAGGATGGTGCTGACGAATTGCGAGTCTTCGTCGTTGGCAGGAGGTGCCTGCGGCGCGCCTGCCGGCGCCTGCTGGACCTGGCCACCATCGGGTTGTGCGAGCAGGCTGAGCATGTCCAGCGGATTCTTGCCCAGCAACAGGCTGATCACCACCACGATGGCGATGCCGCCGAAGCCGAGTCGTCCGATGCCGCCGCCGAGACCGCCCATGCCGCCCATGCCCTGGCCGCGGCGGTCTTCGACATTGCTGCTACGACGTCCGATCTGCCATTTCATGGGGCGCTCTCCGGTGGGGCCGTGGGCATTGTGCCCCGGCCCATGGCCAATGCGCCATTGCCGGGTCCTGACTGAATCCAACCGGAGCGTCTGGCATAGTCGGGATATGGAAACCACGACGCCGAGCGCAAGCGGGCAGCACCACCGGGGACTGATCCGCGCCGCGCTGGTGCTGGGCGTCTGCGTGGCCGCGGCGCTGCTGCTTTCATTGGATTCGGTGTACGACCTTCTGAAGCAAGCCCTGGCCGCGCTCGATCCGCTGATCGCCGCGCATCCCGTGCTCGGCGCGCTGGTGTTTACCCTGCTGTCGGCATTGGCGGCGGTGATGGCTTTCTTCTCCAGCGCCATCATGGTGCCCTCGGCGGTGATGGCCTGGGGCAATGCGCTGACGGTGCTGCTGCTTTGGGTCGGCTGGTTGTTGGGCGGCCTGGCGATGTACGGCCTGGGGCGCAGCCTGCGCCATCCGCGTGCAAACGGCGCGAAGCCTTCCGGGCGCTTCGCGGCCTACCTGCCCAGTTCACCGGAGGAATTGCGTCTTCCACTGGTGCTGCTGTGGCAGCTGGCCCTGCCTTCGGAAATTCCCGGCTATCTGTGCGGTTACCTGGGCGTGCCGTTCCGCACTTATTTCCTGGCCTTGGCGATCGGCGAGTTGCCCTTCGCATTGGGAGCGGTGCTGCTGGGCGAGAGTGTGGTGGACCGCAAGCTGGGCGTGCTGTTGGCCATCGGCGCGGTGGCGGCGACTTTCGCCTATTTCATCTATCGCGCCCTGCACCGGCGCATGGGCAAGCCGGCGGCCTGAGCCGCGCTGCTGTCATCTGCCTGCAACGCGGGCGTCATAGTCTGGCCACCTGCCGCGCTTGCGGCCAGTGACGGAGCGCGGCATGCACAAGCGATGGATGGTGGCGATCTTCCTGGCCTCGATGTCTCTGACCGTCGCGGCCCAGCAGGCCTATGTGGCGATCGAAAAGCGCCTGACGCCTGAACAACTGCACGAAACCGGTCTGGACACATTGAGCGAGGAACAGCTGGCGCGCCTGAACAGCCTGCTGCGCGATGACGCCGCCCAGGCCCAGACCCGCACCATTGCCGAAACCCGCGCCCTGATCGCGACGCAGGCGCCCGCCGAACGCACTGGCGAAGATCGCGGCGCGATGTCCTACCTCGGCATGGACGTCGAACGCATCACCACGCGCCTGAAGGGCAGTGTCAGCGGCTGGGAGCCGGGCACCGAGTTCCATCTGGAGAATGGCCAGGTCTGGAAGGTGCTGAAGGGCCAGATGAAGTTGCGCAAGCCCATGGACGCCCCCGAGATCGTGCTGGTGCCGGGCATTGCCGGCCGCTGGTTCCTGCAGGTGGACGAAGACCTGCCGAAGGCGCGCGTTTACCGCATCGATTGATGGGCGGGGGTATGCTTCCGGGGACTTCCACGTCTCGGGGACATTCCCATGCGCACCTATACCGTTGGCGTCATCGTCGGCAGCCTGTCCTCGAATTCCATCAACCGCAAGCTCGCGCATGCACTGATGCGCCTGGCGCCGCCGCAGTTGCAGATGACGGAGATTTCCTTCCGCGAGCTGCCCATGTACAGCGCCGACTTCGACCCGGATTTCCCGCCCACCGCCTGCGCCTGGAAGAATGCGATTGACGACAAGGATGCGGTCTTGTTCGTCACGCCCGAGTACAACCGTTCCATTCCCGGTGGTTTGAAGAATGCCATTGACTGGGCCAGCCGCCCGTATGGCAAGAACAGTTTCGCGCGCAAGCCCTCGGCCGTGATCGGCACTTCGCCCGGCGCCATCGGCACGGCCGTGGCGCAACAGCACCTGCGCAGCTTGCTGAGTTTTTGCAATTCGCCGCAGATGAATTCGCCCGAAGGCTATATCCAGTTCAAACCCGGGCTGATAACCGACGAGGGCGAAGTGACGGTGGATGGCACCCGCGATTTCCTGGCTAGCTACATGCAGCAATTCCATGCCTTCATCGAGCGCGTGCTGACGGTGCTGCCGCGCGGCTAGCGCCAGGCCAGGAATCGCCGGGAAATTGACCGCGATCAAGGCGCTCGCCAGCCATCGGTCCAGCATGGGCGCACACCCCTCGAGGAGCGCGCCATGAAAACCAATGTCGGCAACGCAGACCGGGCCATCCGGATCCTGATTGGCATGGGCTTGCTGGCCTGGGCCCTGACCACCGGCCCGGTCTGGGCCTGGATCGGCGTGGTGCCGCTGGCCACGGGCATCTTCCAGTTCTGCCCCCTGTACACCGTGCTCGGAATGAATACCTGCAAGACCGGCTGAAACTGCCGGTTGGCTGTGTTCGGCGGCAATTTGCGTGACACTGGGTGCCTGAAGCCAAGGAGGCACCCGGATGTCGTCTGCAGAACTTCCCGCCTTGCTCGACCGCGCCCACGTCCACGCCGTGCAATGGCTGCGCGGGCAAAACGAACGCCACGTCGGCGCCCGCGCCACGCGAGAACAGATGATGGCGGCGCTGGGTTCCAGCCTGCCGGCCAAGGGCGGAGATGCCGGCGCGATCCTGGACCTGCTTGCCTCGCAGGCGGAACTGGGCGCGATCGCGAGCGGGTCGCCGCGCTACTACGGTTTTGTCATCGGCGGCAGCTACCCGGTCAGCACCGCAGCCGACTGGCTGGTGTCGGCGCTGGACCAGAACGCCGGCATCTATGCCACCTCGCCCTGGTCTTCGGTGGTCGAGGAAGTCGCCGGTGACTGGTTGCTCGATCTGTTCGACCTGCCGCGCGCCTCGCGCGTGGGTTTCGTCACTGGCTGCCAGATGGCCAACTTCACCTGCCTGGCGGCGGCGCGCCATGCGTTGTTGCGGCGCGCAGGCTGGGATGTCGAAAGCGACGGCCTGAACGGTGCGCCGGCGTTGAACATCGTCGCGTCGGCAGAATCGCATGTGACCATTGATGTCGCCCTGCGCTACCTCGGCCTGGGCACACGCCACGTGCGCCGGGTCGATTCGGACGGGCAGGGCCGCATGCGTGCCAGTCACCTGGCCGAGGTGCTGAAGGGCTTGCAGGGTCCCACCCTGATTTGTGCGCAGGCAGGCAACGTCAATACCGGCGCCTTCGACCCGCTGCGCGACATCGGTGAACTGGCGCAGGCGCACGGCGCCTGGTTGCATGTGGATGGCGCCTTCGGGCTGTGGGCGCGAGCGAGCCGCAAGCTTCAGCCCCTGGCCGAAGGCATGGAACTGGCCGACTCCTGGGCCACCGATGCGCACAAGTGGTTGAACGTGCCTTACGACTGCGGCGTGGCCATTACCCGCCACGCCCAGGACCAACGCGATGCCATGACCTCGGCCGCGCCTTATCTGGTGCAGACCCTGGGCGCCGAACGCGATGCGGTGGACTGGACGCCGGAGTTTTCGCGCCGCGCCCGCGGCGTACCCGTCTACGCCACCTTGCGCACGCTCGGTCGGGACGGTGTGGAGGAAATGCTTGAACGCTGCTGCCAGGGTGCGCGCGACTTCGGCCGCCTGCTTTCCGCCGAGCCCGGCGTGCAAGTCTTGAACGACGTCGTGCTGAACCAGGTGCTGGTGCGCTTCGGCGACGACGATGCGATGACGCGCGCGGTAATCGCCGGTGTGCAGCAGGACGGCACCTGCTGGCTGGGCGGTAGCGTCTGGCACGGCCTGGCGGTGATGCGCATCTCGGTGTCGAACTGGCAAAGCAGCGAAGCCGACATCGCCCGCTCGGCCGAGGCTGTCCTGCGGGTGTTCCGCGGTTTGCGCCGGGCCTGATGGTTGCGCCAAAAACTAGCCGCTGCAACCGCCGCAGCAGACCGAAGGCTGCGTCAGCAGATCCTGCTCCTGCACCGGCAGACCGGCGCGGCGCAGTGCCCAGGCCACGTCCTGGGCCGGCAGCCAGGTGGCTACGCGCAGCCGCGCATTGAGCAGGTCGGTGTCGGCCACGGCGGCCGGGTCGAGCGATTGCAGGCTGTCCCGGATGGCTTGGATGTCGGGACGGATTTGCTGCAACGCGAGGTGGAATTCCATGTCTTAAATTCCGGGTGCGCCGGACGGCGCGGATGCTGACCATCCTCGGGTCGGCGCGCAGCCCGTGCCTTGACGCAGGTCAACTGCAGGCTGCTTACCGCGCGGCCGGGTGCCTTGGCAGTATGCTGTGCGCCCGGATACGTGTGAGAGCGCCTGATGGCCACCGGTTGGGCTGGCGACAATGCCGTGCAGGAACAGATTGATGCCACCATCAAGGACGGCATTGACCGCGTGCGCAGCCGCTTGTCCAGCGGCCCGGCGCGCAAGCGCTGCGAAGAATGTGATGCCCCGATCCCGGCGGCGCGGCGCAAGGCCGTGCCCGGTGTGCGCCTGTGCATCGCCTGCCAGGAACTCGAAGATGCGGAGCAGGGTGCTGCGGCCGGCTACAACCGCCGTGGCAGCAAGGACAGTCAGTTGCGCTGACTAGTGGCGGGTGGTTTTGGCCTTGCCTTTGCCCTTGGCGGGAACCACGTCCACGCTCAGGGAAAAGGTGCGCTGCTCGTTGGGCGCCATGGCGCCAACGCCGATCAGCTTGCGGGCGATTTCCTGGCCGCGGTCGTCCTTGATGGTGACCACGACGGTGTATTCCCAGGCCGAGACATCCGCCGGTTGGCGGATGCTCCCCTCGATGCGCAGCGGGCTGGGCACGTCCGATTCCGGCGCCTCGGGGGCGGCGTCGAAACGGACGTGGTGCCGGCACGCCGGGCACACAGCTGCACTCTCAAGGATGGTTTCCTTGCAGTGCGGGCACGCTCGCGTTGCCCCAGGCATTCCGGGGCGCGGGGTGCTCATGCGTTGCCCGCGGTCTCCGAGCCGTTGCCGAAGCTCTTCTTGCCGGACTTGTCTTCCCAGCCGAATTCGACGTGACCGCGCACGCGGCCACCGGCGGCGACCGTGACCGAGCCGGCCTTCACGTCGCCAACCACCGCGCCGGTGGCAAGCAGGTTGACCTGGTTGGCGCCTTCGATATTGCCGTCGAGCTCACCGGCGACGGTGACCTTGTCGGCGCGCACGCTGCCGGTGAGCTTGGCGCCGGATTCGATGTTCAGGTCGCCCTGCACATTGACGTCGCCCTTGAACTTGCCGGCGATGCGGACGCTGCCGGTGCCTTCGATCTTGCCCTCGATCATGATGTCGGCGGCGATCACCGACTCGGCGCGGGCGCGATCGGCCTGGGCGCGCGCGGCGGGCGTCACGGCCATGGCGGGCGCGGAGTCGGCGTGCGAGTCATTGCGATGGGCGGACGCAAGATCCTGCGCCGGGGTGGCAGGAACAGCCTGCCGTTGGGAACTGCTGTCTTTCCAGATGGCCATGGCACGCGATCCTGTGAGCGGGACTTAGGAGGCTAACAGGTTCCCGCGCCTGCATAAAAGGCTTATTTCAAGCTGCGAAGTGAGTCACAAAGCGCGCCTCGCCGGGCTCGCCTTGATTCAGGAACCAGAACGGGCGCACGCTTCCAGCATGCAGGCCCCGGCCCGGTCCCAGGAGGATGTCTGAGCGCAACCCCCGACCCCGGCCGCCGCGGCTTCGAAATCCGCCTGCTTTCCCTCTACCTGCTCTGGTGGCTGGCCCTGGCCATTGCCCCCTGGTACCGCGCCGACTGGCTGCTCGAGAACGTGCTGGTGTTCATCGCCGTGCCGATTCTCGTGCTGATTCGCCGGGACCTGTCGCGGCCAGCCCTGTTCGCGGTGTTCGTGTTCATGCTGCTGCATGCGGTGGGCGCGCACTACACCTATGCCGAGGTTCCCTACGACCAGTGGGCGAGGTCGCTGATCGGGCACACCGTCAACGAGGTGCTGGGCCTGTCGCGCAACCACTTCGATCGCATGGTGCATTTCCTTTACGGCGTGCTGGTCACACCCGCCGCGTTCGAACTGCTGCAGGCACGCGCCGGTGTGCGCGGTGGCTGGCGCTGGTTCCTGACTTTCATGTTCATGGCGGCGCAGGCCGGCCTGTACGAAATCATCGAATGGGGCGCGGCTGAAGTCTTCGGCGGCAACCTGGGCCAGGCCTATCTGGGCACCCAGGGCGATGAGTGGGATTCGCAGAAGGACTCGGGCCTGATGGTGCTCGGTTGCCTGGTCGCCCTGGCCTTGCTGCGCTTGTTCCTGTCACGGCGAAGGGGCATGCTTGGGCCGACAGGAGGTCGAACCCATGGCTGATTTGCAGGAGCTGCACACGGCGTTGCAATTGCTCGCCGCGGCAGGAAAGACGGCCAAGGTGTCGTTCTACTACGTTGCGGCCGATGGCAAGTTGCAGTCCGGTTCGATCGCCGTGGAGCAGGGCCAGCACTGCCATCTGAATTTCCGCGGCCTCGACGCTGACCAGGCCCTGGCCGAAATTCCCGCGTTGCATTTCGCCAAGGTCAGCTCGCTGCCGGCGGTGACGGTGGAACATGGCCCAAGCCCGGTGCCGATGGCAAGGCTGCTGGATCGACTGGATCCGCGCAAGCGGCCCGCACCCATGCCTGCAGCGGCGCCCGAAACGGCTGCGCCGCCGGTGGCTGTTGTTGCGGCGGCAGCGCCCGACAAACCTGCCCATGTCTTCTACTCGCATCTTTCCATGCAGGCCGATGCCCTGGCACTGCTGCAACCCTTGTTCGGCGTCGGCGCCGAACGCAAGATGGAAGAATTCGCCAAGCTGTCGCCCCCGATGCAGCATCCGCGCGAATTCCTGGACCGTTGCCGCGAGCACGCGGCGATGATGCTGGGAGCGCGCAAGGCCGAAGAACTGTTCCAGCCGATCTTCGACAAGCTCTAGAACCTGAGGGGGAGTACGCGCATGTCCGGTTCCGTCAAGTTCATCGCGGCGGTCTGGGTGATCAGCACCCTGGCCGTCGTGGCATTTTCCGCGCTGGGTGTCGACGCCCAGTTCCGTCTCTACTACTCGAACGCGCTGCAGACCTTGACGAGCCTGGCCTCGGCGGCGGTCTGCTTCTATTCCATGCGCGCGTTCCCGGCCGGCAGCCCGCTGCGCAAGGTCTGGGGCGCGATCGGCCTGGGCGTGCTGGCCTGGGGATTGGGCGCAACGATCTTCTCCGGCTACCCGCTGCTGCACGGCGGCGCCGACACGCCGTATCCGTACTACTCCGACATTGGCTACCTGGCCACGCCGGTGCTGATCATCGTCGGCCTGGTGCTGTTCAAGCGCTCGATCGGCATGGAGACCCCGATCTGGGGCCAGCTGCTGTCGGCGGTGATGTTCTTCGCCTTCCTGGTGATGGCCTATCACGCCAATGCCGAAGGCCTCATGGATCCTTCGCCGGCCATGAAGATGGCGGCCTTCGGCTACACCGTCTTTGACCCGGCGCTGATGGCCACCACCATCCTGACGGCGACATCGTTCCGCGGCGGCGAAGTGGGCAAGAGCTGGTGGTTCGTGGTGGCGGGCATCGTGCTGTATTTCATCGCCAACCAGCTTTACACCTACCTGCTGTCGGTGGAGCAGTACACCACCGGCCACCCGATCGATATCGGCTGGATGCTGGGCTTTGGCTTGATCGCCTGGGCCGCCTTGAAGACGCGCCGCCTGGTCAGTTGATCAGGGCGCGTAGGTCACGGCGAGAATCGGCGGCAGGCGGGCGCCCAGCGCCTGCCAATAGTCGCCGCCATCATCGCTGATCCACAGCCCGCCGGTGGTGGAACCGAAGGCCAGGTGCTGGCCGGTTTCTTCCACCGCCAGGCCATGGCGATAGACCAGGTCGTAGCTCAGGTCGATCGGCAAACCTTCGCGCAGCACGTCGAAGCTCGCGCCGCCATCGCGGGTGCGCGCGGCCACCAGCAAGCCGTCCACGGGAATACGCTGCTGGTCGCGTACCGCCGGCACGAACCACGCGGTGTCCGGTTCGCGCGGATGCACCGCCACCGCGAAGCCGAAGACCGAAGGCTGCACGTTCGCCACTTCGGTCCAGTGCTGGCCGCCGTCCACGCTGCGGAACACGCCATTGTGGTGCTGCGCCCAGAGCGCATCGGGCTGGGCCGGGCATTGCACCATGCGGTGCACGTCCTGGCGGTTCGGCTCGCGTGCCATGTCTTCGGGCAGGTAGGTGGCGAACATGCCGTGCGCGCATTGCCGCCAGCTTTCGCCATCGTCATCGCTCTGCCAGACGCCGCCGGTGGAAATGGCCAGGCGCAGGCAACGCGAGTCGCGCGGGTCCACGCAAATGGAGTGGATGCCAGGCGTGTCGTAGCCACCGCCGAACCACTGGCGCCGTTCGGGGCGATCCCACAGGCCGCGCACGAGACTCCAGCTGCGGCCGGCATCGTCACTGCGGAACAGTCCGCCCGGCAGGGTGCCGGCCCACAAGCGGCCCGGCTGGTCAGCGCCACCGGCTTCCAGCGACCAGATCAATTTCAGCGCCGCGGGTTGGCTGTCCTTGCCATCGCCCACGGGCACGTCTTCACCGGGCGGAAACGCCGGCACCGCCAATTCGCTCCAGCTCATGCCCTGGTCTTCGGAGACGTGCAGCTTGCAGCCGAAGTGGCCGAGGTCGAGCGCGGCATACCAGCGGCCATCGCGACGATCGGCCAGCGCCAGGCTGACGTTGTCGCCGAGGAAGGCGGTTTCGGTCACGCGCCAATGCCCGTCCTGGCGTTCGATGACGAACAGGCCCTTGCGCGTGGACACCAACAGGCGTTCGGACATTTCAGCCTCCGGAGAGAGCTTGCAGGACGTGCACTTGGGCATTGTCGGCCAGGGGCCGGGACAGTGCGTCGCGACGGGGCAGGGCCGCGCCATCGACGAATACCGCAACGTGGTGGCGCAGTTGGCCCAGTTCATCCATCACGTAGCTGCGCAGGGTCGGATGGCGAAGGAAGACATCGTCGAAGGCAGCGCCCAAGGTAGCGCCGCGGGCGTCGAGCGCAAGTTCGCTGTCGGCATTGCCCTCGGGCAGCCAGCGGGCGAGTGCGGATGCGAGTACCAGTCTGGCCATGCATTCCTCCTGCGGGCGCCCAGCATAGGCGCAGTCTTGCGCAGGGCCAAGTGCGCGCCAGCTAGTCGGCTGGCTTCGCACGCTCGGGGAAGATGGCATCGGCGATGGCGCGCGCGGCCTTGGCCACGGCCATCCTGCCATCGGCCTCGGCGGCGCTGGGCACGTAGAAGCCTGCGGCCACATGCGCCAGTTCCAGTCGCCGCAGGGCCGATTGCGCGAGCAGGGGGTCGGAATCGGCAGCGAGCTTCTGCAGGCTGCGCACCCGCAGCGCCGCGAGGCTTTGCGGTTTCGGCGGCGGGTCTTGCGCGCTGCCATCGGGCAGGCGGCTGTGCATGCGCGTGACCCAGGCATCGACCACGCCCTGGTACTTTGTCTCGTCGTCGCGCAGTTTCACTTCCTGGCTGCGCGCAATCTGCAAGGCCGGGTCGGCCTCGAGGGCCTGCAGTCGCGCCGGTAGCTCGCCCAGATCGATCAGTCCATCGAAATCGGCCCGAACCTGTCGCAAGGCCATCCACTGCGGGTAGACGCCTGGCTCGGCGTAGGCGCGCTCGCGCGCCGCCTCGAACCGGGCCGCGATCCAGCCGGCATCGCGCGCGATCCGGCCTTCGCGCATCGCCTGCAATTGCATCCAGTCGATGGCCTGGTCAAAGCCATCGGGCTTGGCCCAGCCGTGCCCGCCATCGAATTCCTGCAGGTGGTGCGGGGTGCCGAGCCGTGCCAGTTCGTCATCGAGGTCCATCATTTCGCGATGGTTGAAGTCTCGGTAGCCGCTGCAGCCGAAGAAGGCCGGCAGCGGGCGGACCAGCTTGCCGACATCGGGTGTGAGGCCGCCCGCGCAGCCAATCAGGCCCGCCAGGTTGCCACCCAGGGGTTTGACCACCAGCCACAGCATCTTGGAGGTACCCGACATGCCCGCCAGGTACAGGCGATTGCGGTCGGCCGAAACACGTTTGTCGCTCTCGTCGAGCAAGGCCTGCAGGGCCAGGATGGTCAAGCTTTGCAGCGTGTCGCTTCGGCTTTGCCAGGAACTCATGACGATCCAGCCGTTGCGGCGCGCGCCGGAAACGGCCAGCTCGATGGACTTCTGCGCCCGTCCGCCCGGGTCCAGGATGATCAGCAGCGGCCATTGGCGCGCCGGGGTGTAGCCGGGGGGAAGGTAAAGCGCGTACTGCTGCGCCGGCGAGGCGAGGGTGGCGACCTGGGGAATGACCGTGTCCAAGGCAAACTCGCCGGCCGAGGCGCGAGCGGCCAGGCCAAGCCAGAGCAGGAACAAGGTGGGCAAGCGTTTCATCGTCCCCATGCTAGTCCCGCCATGGCGCGCTGCAAGACCCGTGACGGACCGGCCTTGAAGGGTTCCGGGACTTGGTTTACCGTCTTTGGATGCCCGGCAACGGGTACTGAACGCATCCAACAGGGGAATTCGATGAAATCGTCACGTCTGGTCGCGGCCTGCGCCGCTGCTGTCGCCATGGCCATGTCTGTCTCTGCTGTCGCCAAGGTCGAGAACAACAAGGGCTCGAGCAAGAGCGCCGAAATCCCGCAGTGCGGTCATCCGCTCGGCACTATCGCCCTGATCGACGGCGATGGCCAGGGCTGGAAGCAGTTCCAGTTGGGCGCGCCTTCGACCCTGCTCAAGACCTTCGTCACCAAGTCCGGTTGCTTCAAGCTGGTCAACCGCGGCGCCGGCATGGAAGCGATCCAGCGCGAGCAGGCTTTGGCCGGCGCGGGCAACCTGCAGCGCGGCTCCAATGTCGGCGGTGGCCAGATCAAGGCGGCCGACTGGCTGCTGGTGGCGGACGTGGCCAGCCAGAACCAGAATTCCGGCGGCAGCGCCCTCGGCGGCATCGCCGGCGGCCTGATCGGTGGCCGCTTCGGCGCGCTGGCCGGCGGCATCAAGACCAGCAAGGTGGAAGCGCAGACCGTGCTCAGCCTGGTAAACACCCGTACCTCGGAAGAGGAATACAACATTGAAGGCTTCGCCAAGAAGTCCGACTTCGGCTTCGGCCTGGGCGGCTTCGTCGGTTGGGGCGGCGTCGGTGGCGGCGCGTACGAGAACACCGATGTCGGCAAGGTCGTTGGCCTGGCTTTCCTGGATGCCTACCGCCAGTTGGTCACCCAGATGGGCGGCATGAACGCCAATGAAGTCGCCGCGGCCCCGCGCCAGGCCTTCGTGGCCAATACCACGGTCGACATGAAGCGATCGCCCTCCAACAGCAGCTCGACCGTGCGCAAGCTCGAGGCCGGCATGATGGTCTATCCGTTGGGTGGCAAGGAAGACATGTGGTGGGAAGTCGAGGACGAGAACGGCAATGCCGGTTGGGTCCTGAACGACAAGCTCACGCCCAAGAAGTAAGCCGGAATCCCGGCCGCCACCATGGACGCAACCCCCCTGCTGCGTTCGATCTCGCTTTTCGAGGGATTGTCGGACGAGGATCTGCGCGCGCTTTCGGACAGCCTGGAGCGCCGGCCCTTTGCGGCCGGCGTTTCCATTTTCGAGCAGGGTGACAGCGGCGACTCGATGTACATCGTCGAGAGCGGCGACATCAACATCCATCTGCCGGGCGAGGACTCGCAGCGCATTTCGCTGAAGGACATCGCACGCGGCGAATACTTCGGCGAACTCTCGCTGTTCGACGACAAGCCGCGCAGCGCCAGCGCCCTGGCCACCAAGCCCAGCGTGCTGCTGGAACTGCAACGCGCAACGCTGAAGGACTACCTGCAGCGCCGCCCGGGCGCAGCCATGGCGATCCTGCGCACCATGAGCGAGCGCCTGCGCGAGACCAACACCCTGCTCAGCGAGCGCGCCGCAAAAAACGTTGACGAGGAATTCGACAAGCACCTGGGCTGGAGCGAGCGCCTGGCCGACAACGTGGCCGCGCTCAACGGCAGCTGGGCCTTCATCCTGTTCCTGATCGGCCTGACGGTGTTCTGGTGCGCGGTGAATTCGGGCTGGATCCTGCACACCGTGATTGATCCGTATCCGTTCCAGTTCTTCAACCTGGCGCTGGCGATCCTGGTGGGCCTGCAAGGCCCGCTGATCGTGATGAGCCAGAACCGGCAGTCGCTGAAGGACCGCGCGCGCGCCGATACCGACTTCAAGGTCAACCTCAAGAACGAGGTGAATATCGAGACCTTGCTGCGCGAATTGGCAGAGTTCCGGGCCGAAGCCAAGGCGCGCCTGCCGGCGCGTCCGGATGGCAGCAACGCGGGCCCCGGCGAACCACAAGTCTAAGCCTGCGGCCACCGTGTCCGCCGCGCCGCTGGCGACACCCGAAGCCTCCTCGCGCGAAGGCCGCGCGCTGTGCCTGTCCGGCGGCGGCTACCGCGCCGCCATCTTCCATCTTGGCGCGATGCTCCGGCTGCACCACACCGGCCAGTTGCATGGCCTGGATGTCATCAGCTCGGTGTCGGGCGGCAGCATTGCCTCCGCCTGGCTGGCCTGCCGTTATCTGGCGGGACGCCGTGGCGAAGGCGAGAGTTTTGCCGACTGGTGCTGGCGCGTCGATTTCCAGCGTGAGGTGGTCGAGCCCTTCCGTGCCATCGCCGCCCGCGACCTGCGCACCGCGCCGGTATCGCTGACCTGGCCCTGGAATTGGCTCTGGCCCTCGAGCCGCGTGCAATTGTTGCGGCGCAGTTACGAGCGCATGTTCGATGCCCGCAAGTTGCACGAGTTGCCGGCCGCGCCACGCTTCGTGTTCTGCGCCACCGACCTGACTTTTGGCGTGAACTGGGAATTCTCCGCGCGTCGTTGCGGCGATTTCCAGGCGGGCTATCTGCGTGAAACCGGCGCTATCAGCCTGGCGACTGCAGTGGCCGCGTCCTCGTGTTTCCCGCCCCTGTTCGGCCCGCTGCGCCTGCCGCTGCGCGCGGAAGACTTCGTGCGCGGCAAGCATGAGAGCGAATACGGCGACCACCTGCGCGACCGCATCGAACTCAGCGACGGCGGCGTCTACGACAACCTCGGCACCGAGCCGGTCATCAAGACTTGCGCGCACATCCTGGTGTCGGATGCCGGCGCGCCTTTCGCTTTCGTAGCCGGGCAGAACGCACTGCGGCGATTGCTGCGCTACGCCAGCGTGATCGGCAACCAGGCCGTGGCCCTGCGCAAGCGCCTGTTCTTCCAGGGCCTGCACCACGGCGAATTCGAGGGCGCTTATTGGAACCTGTCCGACCGCGACGCCGGTGCGCATGGCTACAACCCGGATCTGTGCCACGACGTGATCGCGCATCTCCGCACGGACCTGGACCGTTTCACCGGCGCCGAGTTCGAAATCCTGGTGAACCACGGCTATTTCTCCTGCCTGGACGGCGCCGAGCCGGCCTCGCGCCAGGTCGAGCCGGTGCCCTGGCCGTATCCGCAGCGCCAGGACGAGGCGGCCGTGCGCCGCGAGCTGCGCGGTAGCCATCGCCGCTTCTGGCACCGCCGTTGGTGGCAGAATTGAGGCATCTGGTTTGAGGAGTGCGGGATGTCCTTGTTGCGAATGCTGGGCCGGCGCCTGGCCCGCTTCCTGGCGCAGCCGCGCGAAGGGCTTTCGCACTTGCCCACCAGCCGGCCCGACCAGGTCGCGGCGGCCTTGCGCAAGGGTGACGTGCTACTGGTGGAAGGCACCAGTCGTTTTTCCAGTGCCATCAAGTTCCTGACCCAGAGCACCTGGTCGCACGCGGCCCTGTATATCGGCGATCACCTCGGCCCCGCGCGGCCCGGCGAGGAAGCTCGGGTGCTGTGCGATGTGGACGTGAACGACGGCGTGCGCCTGATCCCTCTATCCACCTACGCCGGCGTGCACACGCGCATCTGCCGCCCGGTCGGCCTGAGCGAACATGAAATCGAGGAAGTGGTGACCTACATGGTCAGCCGCGTCGGCTACAGCTATGACCTGAAGAACGTCTTCGACCTGGCGCGCTACCTGATCCGCACGCCGCCGGTGCCCGATAGCCTGAAGCGACGCATGATCGCCCTGGGCAGCGGTGAACCGACCCGCGCCATCTGTTCGACACTGCTGGCCCAGGCTTTCGGTTCCATTCGCTATCCGATCCTGCCGGAAGTGGAGTTGCACGAGTCGCAGGCCCCCGGCGCCGCGCAGGCGCGCGCCGAGATCCTGCATATCCGCCACTACAGCCTGTACACGCCGCGCGACTTCGACACCTCGCCGTTTTTTCGCATCATCAAGCCGCGCCTGGAACATGGCTTCGACTTCCATCGCCTGGTCTGGGGTGAGGGCGAAGGCCCGGATGCGGCCTGGATTCCGGAGGACTGATGCAGCAGATCAAGGCCCAGCCCTGCGCGTTCCAGGCGCAGGATGGCCATGTGCTCGCCGGTTGGCGTTTCGAGCCGGAACGCGAGCCGCGCGCAGTGGTGGTGATCGCGCCGGCGATGGCAATCCACCAGAAGTTCTATGCCGAATTTGCGCGCTGGCTGGCCGGGCAGGGCATGGCGGTGCGCACGTTCGACTACCGCGGCACGGGTGAATCGCTGCGCGGCCGCAAACGTGGCGCGCCGGGCGACCTGAGCGACTGGTGCCTGCGCGACTACGATGGCGTGCTCACTGCCGTGCACGAGGAGTTCCCGCACTTGGCCTTGTTCGCCGTGGGCCACAGCTTCGGCGGCCAGTGCGCACCGCTGCTGCCTTCGCGCGATGTGCTGCGCGGTCTGGTGAACATTGCCGTCGGCAGCGGTTCGATGCGCCACAACACGGCGCCTACGCGGCGCCTGGCGCCCATCCTCTGGTACCTGCTGGTGCCGCTGCTTTGCCCGTTGTTCGGCTATTTCCCGGGTACGAGCATCGGCGTCATCGGTGACCTGCCCAGCGGCGCGGTACGGCAGTGGCGGCGCTGGTGCCTGACGCCGGACTACATCCTGTCGGGCGAGCCCGGCGCGCGCGAGGCGTATGCCAGTGCGATTTACCCGGTGCTGGCCCTGACCTTCGCCGACGACGAACTGTTGCTGGAAGCGGGCTCCCGGCTCATTCACGAGGCCTACGCGCCCGGCCGGGTGGACTATCGCCTGCTCGACCCTGCCGCCTTCGACCTGGCGCGTATCGGCCACGTCGGATTTTTCCGTTCCAGCGCGCAGGAGCGGCTTTGGCCCCTGCTGCTGGACTGGCTGGATCGGCAGCTGGAGCCGGTCCCGGGTCCACTCACCTCCGGCTAAGGCGGGGGATGTAACCTTTTCGGGTCGCCGTGCGAATCCCCTTGTGAGGCGGGTCGGGGCCACGGCTCCCGCACCCGCGTTTGCTTTGCCTTCCCATCCATCCCTGCAACAGGAGTTGTCCATGAACCACCGCACCCCCAGCCTGATCTCCGCCATGGCCCTGGCCGCCGCCCTCGGCTCCTCGCTTGCCGGCACCGCCAGCGCCCATCTCGAAGACGGCGTAAAGGGCAAGGAAAAGTGCTTCGGCGTGTCCCTGGCCGGCAAGAACGACTGCGCCGCCGGCCCCGGCACCAGCTGCGCCGGCAGCTCGAAGAAGGATTACGAAGGCGGCTCCTGGCGTCTGGTGCCCGCCGGTACCTGCACCAAGACCGCATCGCCGAAGTCGCCCACGGGTTTTGGCCAGCTGAAGGCCTTTGTCTCGGCGCCGGCGAAGCAGCAGGGCTGATTCGCGAGACCTGATGCCGTGAACACGCGCCTTCCCGCCGCCGCTCCGCCTGCCGCCTGTGCGCTGCCGGCCGGTGCCGGCATCGGCGCGAAAGCGCAGCACTACCAGCGCCTGCTCGAGGACGGGCAGGCGCCGGATTTCATCGAAGTGCACGCGGAAAATTTCATGGGCGAGGGCGGCCCGGCGCATGCCTGGCTGCAACGCCTGCGCGAGCGTTTCCCCTTGTCGCTGCACGGCGTCGGCCTGTCCATCGGTGGCGAAGAGCCGCTGGACCCGCGCCACCTGCAACGCCTCAAGAAACTGGTTGATCGATATCAGCCGGAATCTTTTTCCGAACACCTGGCCTGGTCCAGCCATGGCGGAAATTATTTCAACGACCTGCTGCCTGTGCGCTACGACCGCCACAGCCTGGAGCGCGTCTGCCGGCACGTGGACCAGGTGCAACAAACCCTGGGCCGGCGCATGTTGTTGGAAAATCCGGCGACCTATGTCGAGTTCAGCGACTCGGATATGGACGAGTCGGCATTCCTGTCGGCTATCGTCCGCGGCACCGGCTGCGGCCTGCTGCTGGACGTGAACAATGCCTATGTCAGCGGCTGGAACCACGGCCGCGATCCCTTGGCAGCGATTCGCGCGCTGCCGCTGTCGGCGGTAGGCGAAATCCATCTCGCCGGACATACCCGTGACAGCGCCGCGCCGGGACAGGACCTGCTGATCGATGACCACGGCAGTGCCGTGTCCGATCCGGTCTGGGCCTTGTTCGATGCCGTGCTGGCGGGCATCGGCCCGCGCCCGACCCTGGTCGAGTGGGACAACGACGTTCCCGATTACGAAGTGCTGCGCGCGCAGGCGGACCAGGCGCGCCAACGCCTGCGTTCGGCGCTGCGGAGCGCGGCATGAGCGCGTTGCCGATGCAGCCCGGCTTTGCCTCGGCGCTGCGGGCCGCCGATCCCGCGCCGCCCCCGGGATTGCGCACCTGGAACGGATCTGACCCGGCCCTGCGATTTGCCGTGTACCGCAACAATGTCCGGGCCAGCCTGGCCTCGGCGCTTGCCGAAGCCTTTCCGGTGACCGGGCAACTGCTCGGCGCGGAATTCTTCCGGGCGATGGCGCTGGAGTACGTGCAGGCCTCGCCGCCGCGCTCGCCGGTGCTGCTGGAATACGGCGAAGACTTCGGTGATTTCATCGCCGACTTTGCGCCTGCGGCGCAGCTGCCCTATCTGGCTGATGTCGCGCGGCTGGAGCAGTTGCGCGTGCAGTCCTTCCATTCATCCGATGCGCCATCGCTGCAGGCGCAGGACTTCCAGGCCTGGCTGGCGCGCCCGGAACAGCTGGCTGGCCTTCAGTTGCGTCTGCATCCCTCGATGCGCCTGCTGCGCTCGCGCTTCGCGGTGTACTCGCTTTGGCAGGCGCACCAGTACGCTAACGATTCACTGCGCGACGCCGCGCTCGCCACGCTCGAACTGGGGCAGGGCGAAGACATCCTGGTCTGGCGACCCCGGCTCGAGGTGCACGCCCGCGTCTTGCCGCCCGGCGCCCATGCCTGCCTGCTGGCCTTGCGCGCCGGCGAAAGCCTGGGCGAAGCGCTGCAAGCGGCGAGTGTCGAGCCCGGCTTCGCGCTGCAACCCCTTCTTGACCTGCTCGTCCGTGACGAGCTGGTCCAGCAAATTCTTTCTTGAGGAACTCCCGGTGAATCCAGCTTCGACGATGAATCCCTCTGCTTTCGGGCAACGCTCCGCCAGCCTGCTCGACCGCGGCCGCAAGCTGCTCGAATCCGTGCCGTACTCGGCGCTCGCGCTGCTGGCGCGCTTCGGCATCGCCATGACCTTCTGGCAGTCGGGCCAGACCAAGGTGGAAGGCTTTGTGGTGGATCCGATTGGCGGCAAGTTCATGCTTGGCCTTCCGCACCTCGCGCCGGGCACCGTCGACCTGTTCCGCGATGAATATGCGCTGCCGATCATCCCGCCGGAAATCGCCGCAGTGATGGCAGCCAGCGCCGAGCATCTGTTTCCCTTCCTGCTGCTGCTTGGGCTGGCGACGCGGGTATCGGCGCTCGCGCTGCTGGGCATGACCCTGGTCATCCAGACACTGGTATACCCCAGCGCTTATCCCACCCATGCGGTATGGGCGACGGTGTTGATCTTGCTGGCAACGCGCGGCGGCGGCGTGGCGTCGCTCGACCATCTGCTCGTGCGTCGCGGCGCACGCGGCTGAAGCAGGACACGACGGTCGTGGCCAAACTGATTCCTTTCCCGCGTGCGGACGAACCCGCGCCGCGTCCGGAGGAGTCGCCGGGTCCCGACCACGGCCAGTGGTCCATGCTGATGCTGATGGCGCAGGAGGGCGATGGCGCGGCGTATCACCGCCTGCTCACTGAAATCTCGCCTTACCTTCGCGCTGTGGCGCGCCGCCACCTGGGCCAGGCCAATGTCCACGAGGTGGAGGACGCCGTGCAGGAAATCCTGCTGGCCGTGCACGGCATCCGCCACACCTACGAGCGCGGCCGTCCGTTCAAGCCCTGGCTGGCCACCATCGCCAGTCGCCGCCTGGTGGACCTGTACCGGCGCCGCACGCACCGGCGCAAGCACGAGCAGGAAGAAGCAGCCGATATGGATTTCTTCCTCGACCCGCACGAGCTTGGCGCCGATCCCGAGCACTTTGCTGATCGCGCTGCCGAGCGCGAGCGCGTGCGCGAGGCCGTGGCGTCGCTGCCGCCGCGCCAGCGCGAAGCGCTCGAGCTGCTGCGCCTGCGCGAGTTATCCCTCGACGAAGCCGCAGCCCACAGCCGCCAGAAACCCGGCAGCCTTAAAGTGGCGGCGCATCGCGCCATGAAGACCTTGAAAGACCTGCTCTCCGGAGATTCGCCATGACCTCGACCGAGAAGTTCATCGAGCAACTGGCCGCCCG
>CBHTVR010000002.1:0-129142 GCA_966096795.1 uncultured Gammaproteobacteria bacterium | reverse complement strand
CCGTTGCGGATGTCGATGCCGGTCGGGCAGACCTGCACGCAGATGGTGCAGTCGATGCAGTCGCCCAGTTGCTCGGGCTTGAAGTCGGGCAGGGGCTCGGCCTTCAGCCCGAAGTCGGCAACCGAGGTGTTGCCGCGCGCGTGCACCGCGGCATCGGCGGCACTGGGATGGTGGGCGGCACGAAACACGTAGTCGTAGGCCAGCACCTTGTCGAGCAGGCCACGGCCGCGCTCGAGCACGCTGCCCAGGCCGCGCTTGCGCGGGCCACGCGGCTCGCCGCGCATCGGGTCGTAGGCGATGATCAGGGTATTGCGGTCGAACATGGCGCTTTGGAAGCGCGCATACGGGCACATGTACTTGCACACCTGCTCGCGCAGGAAACCGGCATTGCCCCAGGTCGCCAGGGCATAGAAGTACACCCAGAAATTCTCCCAGCCGCCCCATTCGAAGGGCGCACGCGCCCACAGCTGGGTGATCGGCGTGAAGAATCCGACGAAGGTGAATCCAGTCCACAGCGCGAACACCAGCCACAGCAGATGTTTGCTGCCCTTGCGCAGCAATTTCTCGCGACCCCAGGGCGCGGCATCGAGCTTCATGCGCCGGCCGCGGTCGCCTTCGGTCCAGCGCTCCATCCACAGGAACACTTCGGTCCACACCGTTTGCGGGCAGGCGTAGCCACACCACAGCCGGCCAGCCAGCGTCGTGAAGAAGAACAAGGCCATGCCCGCAATCATCAACAACATGGCAAGGAAGACGAAATCCTGCGGCCAGAAGTTCAGGCCGAAGATGTAGAACTTGCGCGCAGGCAGGTCGAACAGCACCGCCTGGCGACCGTCCCAGCGCAGCCAGGGAAACGCGTAGAACATGCCCAGCAGCACGAACACCGCGATCTTGCGCAGCGACTGGAAGCGGCCACTGACATCGCGAGGATAGATCTTGCGTTCGCTGGCATAGAAACTGTTGCCACCGGCGTCGACCAAGTCAACGGGAATCTTGTTGCCCATCGGATCAGCGCTCCGGCGGTAGCGGCTTGTTGAAACGCGAAGCCGGCCGCAGAAGAATCCAGGTGAACAGGCTGGAGCTGGCCGTGGCCGCCCAGAACATGAAGAAGCCCAGCGTGTAACCGAGTTCGCGCGACATCGGCAGGTCGGGCCAGGTGATGTCGCGCAGGGCCAGCGGATCGACGAAGGCGAAGAACACCATGGTGCAGACGCCGGCCGCGAAGAAGCTGGGCCAGGCGATGGCACCCACCCGCTGCGCCATGCTGCGCGGCGGGTGGTCGAAACGCGGCTCGCTGAAATCGGTCATGGGCTGGCGCCGGCCTCGCCCGGCTTGGGCTGCGACAGCGACCAGACATACGCCGCCACGAGGCGCGAACGGGTTTCGCCGAGGATGGCGCGATGCGCCGGCATCATGCCCTTGCGGCCCTCGGCCAGGGTCTGGTTGAGGTTGTCATTGCTGTCGCCATAAAGCCAGTAGTCGTCCGTCAGGTTCGGCGCGCCTAGGGCCTGGTTGCCCTTGCCGTCGATGCCATGGCAGGCCACGCAAACACCTTCATACAGGGCTTTGCCTTGTGCTGCCATGTAGTCGCTGCTGGCGGCCTTGTCCTTGTTGCCCAGGCTGCGCACATAAGCAATCACATAATCCTGCGCGTGCTCGCCGCCCATGCCCTTGAGCACCGGACCCCAGGCGGGCATCACGGCGTTGCGGCCGTCAAGCACGGTCTGCAACACCTGTTCCGGCGAGCCACCCCAATGCCAGATGTTGTCGGTGAGGTTGGGATAGCCCACTGCGCCGCGGGCCGAGGAACCGTGGCAGGTGGCGCAGTTGTTCGCGAAGATCGAAGCGCCAAGTTTGAGCGCATGCGGATCGGCCGCGAGTTGCGGCAGTGGCTGCCCGGCGTAGGGCTTCAGCGCGGCCTCGATCTTGGCGTCCTGGACGGCCTTGTCCGCGGCTTGTTCGCCCGCCGAAGTCCAGTTGCCGTAACCCTTGAACGAACCCAGGCCGGGATACCAGAACAGGTAGGCGATACCGAAGATGATGGTGAGATAGAAACCCACGATCCACCAGCGCGGCATGGGCTGGTTGTATTCGGTGATGTCGCCGTCCCAGATGTGGCTGGTCTGCGTGGGCGCCGGATCGCCCGGCGAACGCTTGCCGGTCCACCAGATCAGCCAGACGCAACCAAAAATGTTCAGCGCCACCAGGACGATGACGTAAATCGACCATGCCGGGCTCATTGCCGGATCTCCTTGGCTTCGGTGGTAGCGGCGTCTTCAAGCGGCTGCCGGGCAGCGGCTTCGAATTCGGCTTTGCGACGCGGGCTCCAGGCCCAGGCCCAGCCGCCGAGGAACAGCACGATCAATACCAGGGTGGTGATTCCGGAAATCATCTCAGCCTCCCCTCGGCGCGTGCTTGCCCAGCGCCTGCAGGTAGGCGACCAGCGCATCGAGTTCGGTCTTGCCGGCAACCGCATCACTGGCACCGGCGATGTCAGCGTCGGTGTAGGGGTCGCCCAGGCGACGCAGGGCTTGCATCTTCTCGGTAATCAAATCACCGTCCACCGGTGCCTTCTCCAACCACGGAAAGGCCGGCATGTTCGACTCCGGCACCACGTCGCGCGGGTTGTGCAGATGCGCGCGCTGCCAGTCGTCGGAATAGCGGCCGCCGACGCGGGCGAGGTCGGGACCTGTGCGCTTGCTGCCCCACTGGAACGGGCGGTCGTATACCGACTCGCCGGCCAGCGAGTAGTGGCCGTAGCGCTCGGTTTCGAAGCGCAAGGTGCGCACCATCTGCGAATGACAGTTGTAGCAGCCTTCGCGGACATAGACATCGCGCCCGGCCAGTTGCAGCGCCGGGTAGGGCTTCACGCCGGGCAGCGGCTGGATGGCTTCCGCCTGGTACATCAGCGGCACGATTTCGGCGAGTCCGCCGAAAGTCAGAACGATGGCAATCAACACGGCCATCAGGCCGACATTGGTTTCGATCTTCTCGTGGGAATGGCTCATGGTCGATTCTCAGGCGAGGGCGGAGGCGGCGTCCGGCTTCATCACCGGCACGGGGCGGATTTCGGGGGCGGTCTGCCAGGTTTTCCACACGTTCCAGCCCATCACCAGCATGCCCGACAGGCATAGCAGTCCGCCGCAGGCGCGACCGAGGTAGTAGGGATAGGTCGCGCTGAGCGACTCGACGAAGCTGTAGGTCAGCGTGCCGTCGGGATTGGTGGCGCGCCACATCAGGCCCTGCATGATGCCAGCGATCCACATCGAGGAGATGTAGAAGACCACGCCGATGGTGTGCATCCAGAAGTGCAGGTCAATCGCGCGTGTCGAATACATCCGTGCCTGGCCCAGCAGGCCCGGCAGCATCGAGTAGATCGCGCCGACGGTGATCATCGCCACCCAGCCCAGCGCGCCCGAGTGCACGTGGCCGACGGTCCAGTCGGTGTAGTGCGAGAGCGAGTTGACGGTCTTGATCGACATCATGGGCCCTTCGAAGGTGCTCATCATGTAGAAGGAGATCGCCACGATCATGAACTTCAGGATCGGGTCGGTGCGCAGCTTGTGCCAGGCGCCCGACAGCGTCATCACGCCATTGATCGCGCCGCCCCAGCTCGGAGCGAGCAGGATCAGCGAGAAGGCCATGCCCAGGGACTGCGCCCAGTCCGGCAGCGCGGTATACATGAGGTGGTGCGGGCCGGCCCACATGTAGATGGCGATCAGCGCCCAGAAGTGCACGATCGACAGGCGATACGAGTACACCGGGCGCTGCGCCTGCTTGGGCACGAAGTAATACATCATGCCCAGGAAGCCGGCAGTCAGGAAGAAGCCGACCGCGTTATGGCCGTACCACCACTGCACCATGGCATCAACCGCACCGGTGTAGGCCGAATAGCTCTTGGTCAGCGTTACCGGCATGGCCATGCTGTTGACGATGTGCAGCAGCGCCACGGCGATGATGAAGCTGGCATAGAACCAGTTCGCCACGTAGATGTGCTTGACCTGGCGCTTGGCGATGGTGCCGAGGAAGACAACGGCGTAAGCGACCCAGACCAGGGTGATCAGCAGGTCGATGGGCCATTCGAGCTCGGCATACTCCTTGCCCTGGGTCATTCCCAGGGGCAGGGTGATCGCCGCAGCCACGATGACCGCCTGCCAGCCCCAGAACACGAAGGCGGCGAGCTTGTCGGAGATCAGGCGGGCGTGGCAGGTGCGCTGGACCACGTGCAGGCTGGTACCCATCAGGCCGCAGCCGCCAAACGCGAAGATGACAGCATTGGTGTGCAACGGGCGCAGGCGGCCGTAGCTCAGCCAGGGAATGCCCGTACCCAGTTCAGGCCAGTACAGCTGGGCGGCGATGAACACACCCACCAGCATGCCCACGATGCCCCAGACCACGGTCATCACCGCGAACTGTCGTACCACCTTGTCGTTGTAGGTTCCCGCTTGTGCTGATGTGGCCATCGCCAACCCCCTGTCTTTGCTTCGCTTAGTTTCGTTCACCGGACCACGCCCGGACTTGATGGAGATCAAATGCCGCCCGGGCGGATCCGCTAGCGGCCCCGACAGGTCCAGCCACGCCAGGCATTCTCGCTCAGCGCGAGGGTCCCAGGGCCTTGTGCACGGCTTTCAGGAATTCAGGGTCGGGCGTCGGGCTGATGTTCTCCGTGCGGGCGAGTTCCCGGCCTTCGGCATCGAGCAGAATCAGGACGCTGGTATGGTTGAATTCGCCATCGGCCAAAGCGCGATAGCGCACCTGCAGCACGCCCGCCAGCATGCGCACGTCCTTGGGAGCGGGACGCAGCAGGGTCCAGCGCTTCAGGTCTATACCGCGCTTCTTCGCCATCGCCGCCAGCGCCTCGGGCGTATCGCGCTTGGGGTCCATGCTGACCATTACCACGCCCAGTTTCGCCCGCTCGGCGGGGCTGAGTGCCTTGTCCACGCCCTTGCCGCTTTCGACGATCAGCGGGCACATGAAGGGGCAGGAGCTGTAGAACATCGTGGCGATGCGGACCTTGCCGCGCATCTGTTGCCAGGCCACGGACTTGCCGCCGGCATCGGTCAGCGTGGCTGAAAGCCGGTACACGGAATCGCCCGGCAGCGGCTTGGCGGGTGCCGCCGCGAAGGCGGGCACGGCCAGCGCAAGCAGGCCCAAGGCAAGCGGAACGATCCAGCGCTTCACGGCAGGCTCCTGGCGCAGCGGAATCCGAGGTTGGCGGTGGCGTCGTGGCCTTCAATCGACGACAACATGGCTACGCGCATCAGAATCGCGTAGTTGTCGAGGTCACCGGTGGACAGGGCCCCGGCACCGCAAAACTTCGACTTGTCAGCATCGCCGCCGGACCGGTTGTCGCCGGACACCAGCAAGGCCGAATAGTCTTCGGTCCACTCCCAGACCATGCCGTGCAGGTCCTGGATGCCATAGACATTGGCCGGCTGCAGGCCAGCCCGGGGTAGGGCGGTATTCGACGGTCGCGAATACCAGGCCAGGATGCGTTCGCGCCAGGCCGGATCCTTGCGGGCATCGCGGCGGGTTTCATCGGCGGCCGCGGCGTATTCCCACTCGAGCCAGGTCGGCAAGCGCGCATTCTGCGACTCGCAATAAGCGCTCGCCGCGAACCAGCTGACCCAGGTAACCGGCTGCTGTGGCAGTGCGGACGTTCCAAGTTCCAGCGGACCCTTCCAGTGCGAGAGATAACGCGACTCGGCAAACACCGGTGCGACCTGGCCGCGCTGCCAATCCGGTTGTTTGCTGACAAAGGCGAGGAATTCGGCATTGGTGACAGGCCGCTTCATCAGCTCGAAGGGCGCCACGGTTTGGGCGCCCTTGATGTCTTCGTACTTCAGGCCCGAACGGAACGATCCGCCCGGCATCTTCACGAACAAGCCATCGCCGGCGATTGCGCCGGCGACGGGAAGCAGGATCAGCAGGACGAGAGCCCGCTTCATGCTGGACTCAGTGTCCGCCACCGGCGGCAGGCGCCCCGGCCTTGCGCTTGGCAGCGACCTCGGCCTTGTCGATCTGGCCGCCCGGATTGCCCCAGCTGTTGAGGACGTAGGTGCCGATGTTGGCGATCTCGTCGTCAGTCAGTTGCGTCATCGGCGGCATCACCGAGTTGTAGTCCTTGCCGTTGACCGTGATCGGCCCATTCAAGCCATGCAGCATGATGTCGGCGATGCGCTTGTGGTCGGCGGCCAGCACGCTGGACTTGGCCAGCGGCGGGAACACGCCTTCCAGGCCTTCACCATTGGCCTGGTGGCAGGTCGAGCAGGTGCCGGCGAACAGGGCCTGGCCGGCCTTGATCTGGTCTTCCTTGGTCAGCACACCGGTGCTGGCGGCAACGGCAGCGCTGGCCACGGCAGCGAGGTTGGGCTGGGCACGATCACCGACATACATGGCATCGACTTCCTTGCCCGAGTAGATCGCCTTGTTCTCCGGACCTTCGGCCTTGAGCATCGCCAGCGCGCCCTTGTTGAAGGCGCGGAAGATCGAGTGGTCGACCAGGATGTAGCTGCCCGGCACTTCCAGGTGGAACTCCATGATGGCCGCGCCACCCGAGGGAATCAGCGTGGTCTGCACATTTTCCTGGTACTTGGTGCCGCCCTCGAACCAGACCTTGTCGAAGATCTCGCCGATGACATGGAAGCTCGACACCAGGTTGGGGCCGCCGTTGCCCACGAACAGGCGCACGGTTTCACCGACCTTGGCGGTCAGGGCCTTGTCGCCCGTGAGCGAACCTTCGGCGCCATTGAACAACACATAGGTCGGCTTCTCGTCGATGCCCTTCTCCATGTCGAAAGCCTGGTGGCCCTTCTCACGGTATTTGCCGGCGGTGTAGAAGTCGCCCTGCATCACGTAGTACTCCTTGTCCACCGGCGGCAGGCCTTCCGGCGGTTCGACCAGGATCAGGCCGTACATGCCGTTGGCGATATGCATGCCCACCGGCGCGGTGGCGCAGTGGTAGACAAACAGGCCGGCGTTGAGCGCCTTGAAGCTGAAGCGGCTGACGTGGCCCGGCGCGGTGAAGCTCGAGGCCGCGCCGCCACCCGGACCGGTCACGCCGTGCAGGTCGATGTTATGGGGCATCTTCGAGTCGGGCATGTTGCGCAGGTGGAAGGTCACCGTGTCGCCCTGGCGCACGCGGATGAACTTGCCCGGCACGCTGCCGCCAAAGGTCCAGAAGGTGTAGGTGACGCCCTCAGAAATCTGCATTTCCTTTTCGATCACGTCGAGCTCGACGATGACGTGGGCTGGGGCGTGGCGATTGGTCGGCGGCGGCACCATGGGCGGGGTCGTCAGTACCGCCTGGACATCGGGGCCTTGCGGCGGACCGAAGTCGCCCTTGATCGAGCCTCCGGTGTCGGTCTGCGCGCTGGCCGCGGCCGGCGCATCGGCAGCGGGCTTGTCCTTGCAACCGCCCAAAGCGAGGGCGGCTAGCGCGAGCGAGAGAAATAGAGGCTTTAGCGAGGTTGTCATTGGAGCTCCCCCTTTGATGACCAAGTGGTCGTTGCCAGCATCTTCCCAACCCGCCAGAGCTTACGCCCTGACATGGATCAAGTGGCAAGGGCACGCGTCCGTCTCATGCTTGACACGGGTCAAGGCGACCCGGCGCGGCTGGGGCAAGACTGGCAGCCACTGAAAGAGGGGAATGACCATGACAACCTGCAAGGCGCTTCTGCCACTGAGCCTGGCCCTGGTTGCGATGCCCGCAGCCGCGTCCGCGTCCGACCTGCACCTGGACTGGAACCTGCGGCTGCGCCACGAGAACGTGGACGATGCCGCGTTCGGCCACGATGCCAACGCTGACACCGCGCGCTTGCGCGCGGCCATCCGCGGCGGGCTGGGCAAAGGCTGGAGTTTCCTGATCGAAGGCGAGGGCATCGCCAGCGCCGGCAACAACTACAACAGCGGCGCCAATGGCCGCACGGCGTATCCCGGCATCACCGATCCCTCCGGCGGCGAGCTCAACCAGGCTTGGATTGCCTGGCATAACGAACGCTTTGCCGCCACCGCTGGACGCCAGCGCATTGGCTGGGACAACCAGCGCTGGATCGGAAATTCCGGCTGGCGCCAAAATGAGCAGACCTTTGACGCGCTGGTTCTCGAGGACAAGATCGGTGAGAACCTGACCCTGCGCTACGCCTGGCTCGATCGCGTGCATCGGGTGTCCGGCGACCAGGCCCGCGATCCGCTGGCACGCGAGCGCGATCTGGATTCGCACGGGTTCAACGCCGCCTACAAGCATGGCAAGCAGCAGTGGGTCGGCTACGCCTACCTGCACAAAGACCGCGATGTCGCCGCGGCTTCCACCGCCACCTATGGACTGCGTTGGACCGGTAGCCAGGGCAATCACTGGGCCTGGAGCGCGGACGTGGCGCGCCAGCAGGACTACGCGAACAATCCGGGCTCTTTCCAGCACACATACTGGTTGTTGGAACCGGCATTTTCGGCGAAAGGCCTGACCTGGAAGCTGGGTTGGGAACACCTGGGCGGCAACGGTCGCCACGCCTTGCAGACGCCGCTGGCCACGCTGCATGCCTTCAACGGCTGGGATGACAAGTTCACCACGACGCCGGCCGCGGGTCTGGAAGATCAGTGGTTGTCACTTGGCGGCAAGCAAAAGCAGTTCACTTGGGTCGTGGCCTGGCATGACTATCACGCCGATGCCGGCTCGAGCCATTACGGCAGCGAATGGGACCTCTCGCTCGCGCGGCCGATCGGCAAACACTGGAACGGCATGATCAAGCTGGCCGACTACCAGGCCGACCATTTCGCTCGCGACACCCGCAAGCTCTGGCTGCAGTTCGAATACAGCGGAACTCAGGCGCTATAACCAGCGCCAGAACAGCCCGAGCGGTTGGTGCGCCCGGGCCACGCTGATCATGAATCCGAACACCAGCAGCGCGGCGATGTAATAGCGCCGCCGCGACTGCGGGTTGCGCCCGCGCTTGAGCGCCAGGCTGCCCAGAACCACGTATACCGGCAGCAGCGCCAGCTTCACCCACAGCCAACCGTTGGCAAACACGGCGTGCGGAAGGATGGTGAGCAGCATCATCGCCGCGGTAAGCAATGTGGTGTCGATGCAATAGCTCAGATAGCGCAGTGGTGCTGCCATGGCCCATTGCGAGCGTTGCAGTTGCACCAGCAGTCCGCGCAACAGGAACAGGCTGCCGCTGCACAGCACCATGGCCACATGCAGCCACTTGATCTGCGGGTAGAACTCGATCATCAGCCGGGGCGGCCGTCGGCGCGCGGCGTCAGGTAGATCCAGCCCAGGCGCAGCACCCACGGTGAAAGCACCAGCAGCCAGCCGACAGCCGCTGCCGCCTGCCAGCCCAGTGGCGCGCTGCGCAATTCAGCGCCGATGCGAATAAAGGCCACCACCTGCACACCAACAAAGGCAAGCCATGCGGCGCCGGGCATGCGCATGGCGCGCCCGGAATGTCCCTGGGTGACGCGCGTCACCATCGCCACCAGCACGCTGCCGAAGAAACCGATGAACAATGCATGCGCCGGACCGCGACCAAGCGCGTACACGCCCGTCATCAGGTAGCCGAGCCCTTGTGCCGAATACAGCGCGAAGGCCATCGGCAGCCAGGCCATGCCAATGAACAGCGCCATCAGGATGCCTGGGGCCTTGGCCTGCGGCCACCAGCGCCAGCACATCAGCGCGGTGAGCACGAACAGGGCAATGTCGGGAATCCAGATCCAGGCATAGCCGTGCACCAGCTCCAGCGCGAGGTGCACCAGCAGCAGGCACCATGACAGCGCCAGCAACCACAGCGGTCGCCAAGCCTGGTAGCCCGGCACGACGTTGCTCGCGAAGAAGGGAAACATGCGATGCGCGACCGTCAGGTACACCGGTAACAGCAATCCGAAGGTGCCAAGCTTGATGCTGGCGAACTCGAACATCGGCGTGCCGCCGAGCAGGAACCCGCCGTGCAGCAGCATACCGGTCAGGCCCAGCAGCAATGCCGCGAATACCGATCGCGCATGCCAGGTGACGCCACGCTCAAGCCACAGCATCGGCGCCAGCGTGACCAGCAAGGCCAACCAACCGGCCAGGGTCATGATCCAACCCACCACCAGCCCTGGGCCGAGACCGAAGGCTCCGGCAAGCGTTGCCAGCTGCCCGCCGAGCAAGCCCAGGCCCACCGGTGCATAGCGCCAGCGCGGCACTTCCGGCAGCGCCATCCAGCGCGGGAACACGGTGAGCAGGAAGCCCGCCATGAAGCAGGGCAGCACCTGGTACTGCATCAGGAATGCATGAAGCCAGCCGGCGGGAATCGCAGGCTGGCCGGGGCCGTGCATGCCCGGGAATCGGACCGCGATCAGCCAGCAAGCCCACCAGGCCATCGCCAGCAAGAGATTTCCGGCGCCGATGAAGAACATCAGTCGGTGCGGCGCCTGTGCCAGCTGCCGCACCGATATTGCCATCGGGTCCGACATCTATTGCTCCGCCGGCTCCGTGGCCCCCGGCAGCGCCGGCACCCGCTTCGGCGCCAGCCACAGCCGCGCCACGAACCAGGCCAACGACAGCGCACCAACGCTGAAGATGGTGTCGCCCGGCACGCGCATCCACACCAGCATCTCCACCATCGGCTGCTGCATGAACTCGGCCGAGCGGGCGTAGGCGTAACCGTGCTGGATGGCCGCCAGCAATTGCATGATGCCCAGCGGCAGCAGGGTGAACAGGGCCATCATCACCAGGCCGATGTTCAGGGCCCAGAACGACAGCTTCAGCGGGCGCACGTCCCAATTCATCTGGCCGCGCAAGCCGCGCAGGCAGAACAGCATCAAGGCGATGCCGAGCATGCCGTACACGCCGAACAGCGCGGTGTGGCCATGCAGCGGCGTCAGGTTCAGCCCCTGCATGAAGTACAGCGACACCGGCGGGTTGATCAGGAAGCCGAACAGGCCCGCGCCCACCAGGTTCCAGAACGACACGGCGATGAAGAACATGATCGGCCAGCGATAGCGTGCCATCCAGCTCACCGAGTGGCCCAGCTTCCAGGTGTGGTAGACCTCGAAGCCGATATAGGCCAGCGGCACCACTTCCAGCGCGCTGAAGCTTGCGCCCAGGGCCACCACCGCCGTCGGCGTGCCGATGAAGTACAGGTGGTGCAAAGTGCCCAGCACGCCGCCGGCCATGAACACCATGGTCGCGAACAGCACCGCCGTCGTCGCCGTGCTGGTCTTGACCAAGCCCAGGCGCGTGAAGATCAGGGCCATCACCGCGGTGGCGAATACTTCAAAGAAGCCTTCCACCCACAGGTGCACCAGCCACCAGCGCCAGTACTCGACTTCGGAAATGTGCGTGTGCTCGTTCCACATCAGCGCGGCGCCATAGAACAGGCCGATCGCCACCGTGGACAGGAACAGCAGCACCACCACCGACTTCGATTCGGTCGAAGGGCCCGACAGGATCGGCCACAACGAACGGCCGACCAGGGTCAGCCACAGCAGCAGGCCGATGAACAGGTAGATCTGCCAGAAGCGGCCCATGTCGGCGTATTCCCAACCCTGGTGGCCGAACCAGAAGTTGTACTGAAGGCCAAGTTTCTGCATCACCGCCAGCCACTGGCCGGCGAAGGAACCGACCACGATGACCAGCAGGCTGACGAACAGGAAGTTCACGCCAAAGCGCTGGAACTTCGGCTCGTGGCCGGAGAGGGCAGGGCCGATATACAGGCCGGTGGCCAGCCAAGCGGTGGCGATCCAAAGCACCGCGAGTTGCGTATGCCAGGTGCGCGCTAGCGAGTAGGGCAGGATATTGGCCAGCGGATAGCCGTAAGCCGTCTGGCCTTCCACCTGGTAATGCGCGGTGATCGCGCCGAGCAGGATTTGCGTGATGAACAGCGCCAGCACGACCCAGAAATATTTCGCGGTGGCGCGCATGGACGGGGTGATACGCAGCCCGGCGAACGGATCGCTGGCGGGAATGACATGGCCTTCTTCGCCGCGGCCATGCGTCACCGCGTGGTGCCAGCCGAGCAAGGCGATGCCGGCGATCAGGAACAACACGCTGAAAGACGACCAGGCCCAGAGCGCCGGCGGCGGCGTGTTGCCGACCAGGGGCTCGTTCGGCCAGTTGTTGGTGTACGTAACCGCCTTGTCTGGCAGCAGTCCCTTGGCAATGGCGGCCTGCGCTGCGGCGCCGTTGTCGGTGGACTGGCGCTCCGTGGTGGCGGCCCAGGCCGTCCACCAGAAGAAGGCGGTGAGGGCGCGGCGATGTTCCTCGGTGTCCACCGTGCCCTGCTTCATGGCATAGGCTTCGCGCAGCTTGGAAGTAGCCGGATCGTTGCCGAACAAGCTTTCGTAGTGCGCCGCGACATTCGACAGCGCAGCGACGCGGTCGCGGCTGAGCGTGATGGTGCCGGTGGCGGCATCGTAGGTGTTGGTGCGCATCATCTGCTGCAGGCGGGCCTGCAGTGCCGATTTTTCCTCGGCCGGCAATTGTTCCCAGGTGGCCATGCCGCCATCGCTGCGGGCCCAGATATTGAGCACCTCGACGGCTTCGCGGTGCAGCCAGTCGGCGCTCCAGTCGGGCGCGACGTAGCCGCCGTGACCCCAGATGGAACCCAATTGCATGCCGCCGATGGACTGCCAGACCTGGCGCCCGGTTTCGATGTCGGCGCGGGTGTAGACCACCGTTCCGTCTTCGGACAGGACCTTTTCAGGAATGGGCGGCGCGGCGCGGAAGATCTCGCCTCCGGCCCATAGCAGCACCGAGAACGATGCGATCAACAGGGCGGCCAGGCCGAGCCAGAGTTTGCGGGTGCCAGTCATTGCCGTTCTCCACAGGGGATGCCGGCATCTTGGTCGGCGCGCTGAACGGCCGCCATGACATGGATCAAGTTGGGGCGGGGCAGGGGCCCCGGCGGGCTATTGCCGCAGCACAGGCGCGGCCAGTTCTTCGAGCTGCTCGCGGCCGAGCAGTTCGACTTCGCGGCGGTCCACCAGCAACAGGCCGTCCTGCTGGAAACGACGCAGCACGCGACTCACCGTCTCGGGCGCGAGTCGCAGGTAGTTGGCGATGTCGGTGCGCGCCATGGTGAGCTGGAAGCGATTGGGCGAAAAACCGCGCGCCGCCAGGCGCTGCGAAAACGCGATCAGGAAGGCCGCCATGCGCTGGTCCGCCGTCCAGTCGCCGGCGAGCAAGGCCGCGCGCCCGATATCGCGACTAAGCAAGCGGAACAGGTGCCGCTGCAGGCCGGGCAAGCGGGCCGCCAGCACTGCCATTTTTGGGAAGGAGAAGCGGCACAGCATCACCGTGTCCAGGGCGATGGCATTGCAGGGATAGTGTTCGCCGTCGATCGCGCTCAGGCCAATCACTTCGCCCGGCAGGTGGAAGCCGAGCACGTGCTCGCGGCCTTCCACATCCACCACATAGGTCTTCACCGTTCCTGCGCGTACCGCGGCAATCGCTTCGAAGGAATCGCCTTCGCGGAACAGGTGCTCGCCCGCATGCAGCGGACCGACATGTTCGACCAGTACGTGCAGATCGCCGAGCGCGCGCTTGTCCATGCCTTCAGACAGGCAGGCCTGGGAAAAGGCGCAGGTGGAACAGAAATGCAGCTCGTCGCCATCATCGGCGGCCGTGCGCTGGTTGGCCCGGGGAAAAGCGGGCTGGTTCATGGCGTGCACCCGGGCGCGCTCAGATCGCCCGGCTGAATTTCGGCAGGCTGGTCGGCTCGGCAGGGGGCAGGTAACGGTCGAAGCACATGGCGATATTACGCAGGAGCAGGCGCCCTTGCGATGTCACCGTGATCCGGTCCGGCTCGACCCGCACCAGGCCATCGGCCTGCAGGGGCTTGAGCTGTTCGAGGGCGTCGGCAAAATAGCTGCGGAATGTGATGTCGTAGCGGCGTTCCAGCGCGGCCACGGGCACCTCGCCCTGGCACATCAATTGCTGGATCAGGTCGGCGCGCAGCTGGTCGTCTTCGCTCAGGCGCATGCCGCGGAAGACCGGCAAGTGGCCCGAGTCGATTGCCGCCTGCCAGCTCGGCAGGTCGCGCGGGTTCTGGCTGTAGCTGTCGCCGATATGGCTGATGGCACTGACGCCCAGGCCAATCAGGTCGCTGTCCGAATGCGTGGTGTAGCCCATGAAATTGCGATGCAGTCCACCGCGCTCCTGGGCTTGCGCGAGTTCGTCGTCGGGCAAGGCAAAGTGGTCCATGCCGATGTACTGGTAGCCAGCGTCGGAGAGCTTGTTGATCGCCAATTCCAGCAGGGCTAATTTGTCCTCGGCGCTGGGAAGGTCCGCCGACTCGATCTGACGCTGGGCCTTGAACAGGTTGGGCATGTGCGCGTAGCTGTAGACCGCGATGCGATCCGGGCGTACGGCCGCGATAATGTCCAGGGTCTTGGCGAACCCTTCGGCCGTCTGCTTGGGCAGGCCGTAGATCAAGTCCACGTTTACCGACTTGAAACCGTTGTCGCGGCAGGCCTCGATGATGGCTAGGGTCTCTTCGACGCTCTGGATACGGTTGACCGCTTTCTGCACATCAGGATCGAAATCCTGCACGCCCAGGCTGGCGCGGTTGAAGCCGATGTTGGCAAGCTCCGCGATGTCGGCGGGTTTGACCGTGCGCGGGTCCAGCTCGATCGAGATGTCGCGGCTGTCGCTGTCGGAGAAATGGAACTGGCGGCGCAGGCAGTCCACGACCTCGCGCAGTTGCGCGGTGGTCAGGAAGTTGGGCGTGCCGCCGCCGAAGTGCAGCTGGATGACTTCGCGGTCGCGGTCGAACAGCGCGGCGCTCAGGTCGATTTCCCGATACAGCCTTGCGAGGTAGGTTTCCGAGCGGCCCAGGTCGCGCGTGATGATGCGGTTGCAGCCGCAGTAGAAGCACGGGCTCAGGCAGAACGGCACGTGCACGTAGATCGACAGCCGGCGCGGAATCGGATCGCCATTGCTGGCTTGGGCCGCGTCACGCAGTTGCGCCTCGCCGAATCCGCCGCTGAACTGCGGTGCCGTCGGATAGGACGTGTAGCGCGGACCAGGCCGGTCGTAGCGGCGCAGGAGGTTCGGGTCGATGGCGCAGGTGCTGGGCATGGGAGACAAGTTAGCCAGCCAGGGACAGGGGTGCCTTGATCCCGGTCAAAGCCAGTCAACTAATAACATAATATACATTATGCGAAGTTCCGTAGAGCCGACGAAACGTCAAGCTAGGCATGGTCATGGGAGGTATCCTATTGATTCACCGAGGGATTCCGTCCAAGAAACGCCCAGGTGATCCGAGTCCGGCCCCGGTCCTTCAGGGCCTCACTTCCCGGCCATCATCAGCCAATTGCGCGAAACCGTCCACCCAGACCCCGAAAAGCGGTCTGCAGGACGGCAGCGCGGCGGATGGAGCCCACAGATCCACGCAGGCGGGTCCAACCGCCAAAAGCAAAAGCGCGGCCATCCATGGCCGCTAGACGGCGCTAATGCGCCTCGCAGGGCTCCGCCCTGCCCTTACCGCCCCTGCCGCCCTTCCTGGCTCTTAGGTTCGAGTGATTGAGTCGTGGCGCGACCAGGTGCGGTGGCAGGCGCGCTCGCGCGCGGCTGGCACCGCACCTGGACGCGCTCCTTGCCGCCACCCGCTCCAGCAGCCCTAGACCGTCAAGCCGCGGCAATGCCATGTTGGCGATAGTCCTGCAATCGAACAACAACAACGCGCACAACCTGCTTCGCGGCCTCAGCTTGCCTACGGCTGGCGAAACCTGCCAAGCGCAGTTCCATGGCGTCACGCCACAGCAAGCCTTCGAGGCGCCGAGAGGAAATGCGCTGGCCGTCCGGCGACACCAGCTCACGATCACGCAGCTTCCACCCTTGCCACTTGCCGACAAAATCAATGCGGCCGTTCAAGGTGGCGTCGCGCATGTACTGCAATGCCTCTGCAGATGTCGGGAGGTCGCTCCGGGAGGTCATAGGAACACCTCAAGCACGGGCATGCGCCGAGCGTGAAGCGATTCGACAAACAGAACTTGGCCAGTCGGCCAAAGCCGCGCAACGCGAAACGCAGCTTCGAGCCGGTCCGAGTAGTACAGACCGTAAACGCAGGCAAAGTAGCGAGCTTGCAACCAGATCAACGGATGCAGGAAAGGGAACACCGTCGAACGATAGAAACCAAGCAGCGCGTAATTCATCTCGCGTGCGCGCCGCTCACGGCGCGCACGACTGCGGAGAGAGGGTGTCATTGTGCGGCCTCCCTTGCCATCATCGAGCTAGATGGCGGGGTGTGCTCCAACTGCGTCAGCACCTTGCCAACGCGATCGAAGTTCGCCTGAAGATCGTCAATGATTACGCAGTAAGCCAGAAGCATTGCCATGCTCGTTTCGCCGGCCTTGAGCGCATTGGTTTGGTCAAGCAATCGCCGGTACACATCGCGCAGGGAGCGCAGCAGCGGGAGATCGGAGTGCGAGGATTTGCGGTTCATGCCCGGCCCTCCGCAGCTTCAGGAGTGCCATTTTTCAGACATGGGGGTAGGGTCAAGCTAAGACACTGCCGGAAGGCGGTGCCTTGTGAGGACCCCCCGAGGCGGCCAATGCGCGTCTCTCGAAGTAGCGGCCTTTGTGCGCTGGTGCCGCTTTCCAGCTGGTGAAAACCTACTCCCCCGCGAAAAATAGTCAAGCGATATACATTATGCGAAGTACGACGTGACGCCCCGCCGCCCTAGCCCTGGTGCCAGCGCAACAACTCCGCGGGCTCAAGCGCATCAGCACCGAGCCGGATTGCTCGCCGAACGGCCTGCTCCGCGCGCTGGGCCTCGACTTCACCAGGGGCATGGATCAGCGCGAGCAAATCGCCCGCGCCAACCTGTTCACCTATTCCAGGCAAGTCGGAAAGCCCGACGGACGGATCAACGGAGTCCTGCGGACGCTGCCGTCCGCCACCCAGATCCACCACCGCCTGGCCCAGCCCTCGAACGTCAACCGCCGCGACCGTGCCCGATTCGAAAGCTCGCACCTCGCGGGTCACCGGCGCCAGCGGCAGGTGCAGATGCGGCGCCTCCAGGAGATCCCTGGGACCGCCCAACTGCGCGACCATCCTGGCAAAGCGCTCGGCAGCCGCGCCTGAGTCAAAGGCCTGTCGGACCCGCCGCAAGCCATCCACCCGGTCGGAAGCGAGGCCGCCGAGCAGCAACAATTCAGCCGAAAGCGCCAAGCTCAACTCCAGCAAGCGCGCATCACCACCGCGCCCGCAAAGCAGGTCCAGCACCGCGCGGACTTCGATGGCGTTGCCGGCATGGCGGCCCAGCACCTGGCCCATGTCGCTGAGCGCCACGCGCATTTGCAGGCCGCAACTGCCGGCGACCTCCAGCATGCGCTCGGCCAAATGTTCCGCCGCAGCCTGCGAGGGCGTTTGCGCGCCGTTGCCAATCTTGATGTCCATCACGAGGGCCTGGGCGCCGCCGGCCAGCTTCTTGGAAAGTATGGAAGCGACGATCAGTTCAGTGACATCCACGGTGGCGGTGACATCGCGCACCGCATAAAGATGGCGGTCCGCGGGCACCAGGTCATCGCTCTGGCCGACGATGGCGCAACCCACTTCGTGCAGCACGCGATGCAATTGTTCTGGCGAAGGATGGATGTTGTAGCCGCGCAGGCTTTCGAGCTTGTCGAGGGTGCCGCCGGTGTGGCCCAGGCCGCGCCCGGAAATCATCGGAACATAGCCGCCGCAGGCAGCTACCAAAGGCGCCAGCAGCAGGCTGACGCAATCGCCCACGCCGCCGGTGGAATGTTTGTCCAGCACCGGACCCGGCAAATCGCGCCAGCGCAGGCGGCGGCCGGAATCGCGCAGGGCCAGGGTGAACTGTCGGCACTCCTCCACGGCCATGCCGCGAAGCGCCACCGCCATCGCGAAGGCGCCCACCTGCCCTTCGCTCCAGCTGCCGTCGGCGATGCCCTGCGCAATCGCCTGCAGTTGGTTGGCATCGTATTGTTGTCCTTCGCGCTTGCAACGGATCAGCGCGGCGGCGCCCGTGCTGCTCATTGCGGCGAATCCAGCACGGCCAGCAGTTCGGCGAACAATGCGCTGGCGCCGACGCGCACGTGCTGCGCAGTGATCCAGTTCGCGCCCATGCGTTCGTCGATGATGGCCAGGTACGGCACGGCATCGGCCAGGCTGCGAATGCCGCCCGAGAGTTTCAGGCCGCAGCCACCGCCGGCTTCGGCAATCGCGTCGATCATCACCCGCGCCGCTTCATGGGTGGCGTTGACGGGCACCTTGCCGGTGGAGGTCTTCAGGAAATCCACGCCGGCATGCAGGCCTATCAGGCTGGCCTGGCGAATAAGTTCCGGGCTGCCCAGTTCACCCGTTTCCAGGATGAGCTTCATGCCAATGCCCGTGCCGCAGGCGGCGCGACAGGCCAGCACTGCCTCGCTCGCGCGCGCGGCATCGCCGGCCATCAGGGCGCGGTAGGGCAAGACCATGTCAATCTCGTCGGCACCCGCGCCGATGGCGCGGCGAGTTTCGCGCTGCACGCGCGCGGCATCGGAACCGCCGTCGGGAAAATTAACCACCGTCGCGACGCGCAACTCGCCTTGGCCAAAGTGCCGACGTACCGTCGTGACATGCTCGGGATACACGCAGATTGCCGCAGGCAATCCGTGCGGCGTGCGCGCGCTGGCGCAGAGCGCCTCGATGCGGGGAGCCGTGTCGTCCTCGCCCAGGCTCGTGAGGTCGAGCAAGGACAGCAATTGCGCAGCCAAGGCGCGGCGGTCGGCATTGTCGGTATTCAAGCGGTGATCCGGGCGCTCAGCGGTATTGGCGCAGGTGGCTGTATTCGGGGTGCTTGGTCATGAAGCCCGCGGCATACGAACAGGCCGGCACAACGGTCCAGCCGGAGGATTCGACCAGGGCCAGTGCGGCCTTCATCAGCTCTGCAGCGATGCCGCGGCCGCCAATTTCGACCGGTACGCCGGTGTGGGTGATCGACATCACCGTGCCGGCCAGCCGGTAATTGAGTTCGGCGCGGTGGCCGTCAACGTCGGTGCTGAACTGGTGTGCAGCGGCGTCGTGTTTGATGGTGAGGGGCATGGAGGTCTCCTGATCGGGCGGCCTCGGGGCCGTGTCGTCAATCCGCGACGCTTGCCGGCCCGGGCGCTTTTGCCGATAGTAGCCGCAGCATGACCCCGACTGCCACGCCCGCAGACACCGACCTTTACGCCCTGTTGCTGGAGATGAGCGACGAGGCCGTGCTGCTGCATGCCGCAGGCCGCGTGCTGGTGGCCAACCAGGCCGCGGCCCACCTGCTCGGCGCCGAGACGGTCGACGAACTGATCGGAGCCGGCATCGACGCCGTGCTGGCGCCAGCCGATGGCGATAGCGCCAGTCGTCAAGTGGAGGCCTACCCCGAACGGCGCAGCGTGCTGCAGACCCTGCACCGGCTCGACGCGAGCCCGATCGACGTGCTGCTTTCGCAGCGCGAGTGCATGTTCCGCGGCCAGCCCGCGCTGCAACTGGTCTTGCGCCCTGCGCCCTCCCCCGCTCCACCTCAGGCGCTGGCCGAAGCCGATGCCCTGACCGATCTGCCCAATCGCCGTCAGTTCCGCAGTCACCTGCAGGGCGCGATCGATCGCGCCATTCGCAACCGGCATCTGGTCTGGGTCTTGTACGTGGACCTCGACCGTTTCAGCGTGGTGAACACCACCCACGGACACCAGGTCGGCGACCGCATCCTGGCCGAGGCTGCGCTGCGCCTCCAGCAATGCGTTCGCCGTACCGACCTCGTCGCCAGCCCCGGCGGCGACGAGTTCCTCATCGCGCTGGAGGGCACCACGGACCTGGAAGGTGCCCGCGTTGTCGCCAGCCGCGCGCTGGACTCGCTGGCGCGGCCTTTCGATATCGACGGCCGCAAGGTGTCGCTCAGTGCCTGCATTGGCATCTCGGTGGCGCCGACCGATGGCAGCGCACCGGACCTGCTGCTGCAGAATGTTGACGTGGCTTTGTGGCAGGCGAAGTCCGGCAGCCGCAATCGCTTTGAATTCTATTCGGCGGCAATGAGCGACCAGCATCGCCGCAGCACCTTGGTGCGCGAACAGACTGACCAGCGCCTGGCCAGCCTCACGCCGCGCGAGCAGGAAGTGCTCGAGCGCCTGGTCGCCGGCGAGGCCAACAAGATGATCGCCTACATGCTCGGCGCCAGCATGCGCACTATCGAGCACCATCGGGCGCGCATCATGGAGAAGATGGAAGCCGGTTCGCTTCCGGAACTGGTGCGCATGGTGCTTGGCCGTCGCGACGGTTGAACCCTCGCGATTTCCGCGCAGCTACCGGCTCGCGCAGACCGTTTCGATTTCCCGATAGCCTGGGAACACGGCCCCCGGCGCACAGACCGGGCAATCCGGATCCGCCGCCAGGCGCGTCTCGCGAAAGCGCATGGCGAGCGCGTCAAAGTGCAACAGTCGCCCGGAAAGACTTTGGCCCAGCCCGAGCAACAATTTGATGGCTTCGGTCGCCTGCAGCAAGCCGATGATGCCGGGCAGGACGCCGAGTACGCCGGCCTCGGCGCAATTGGGTGCGTCCTCGGGTCGCGGTGCTTCCGGGAACAGGCAGCGGTAACACGGCGACGTGCCGCGATGACGGCCGGCATCGAACACGCTGGCCTGGCCTTCGAAGCGATGCACCGCACCGTAGACTAGTGGCTTGCCCAGCTGCACGCAGGCATCGGACAGCAGATAGCGGGTCGGGAAATTGTCGGCGCCGTCAATCACCACATCCACGTCGGCCAGCAAGGATTCGACGTTGTCGGCGCTCAGGCGAACCGCCACGCCTTCGACCTGTGTGCGCGGATTGAGCGCCGCCAGTGTGTGCGTGGCCGATTCCACCTTGGCCATGCCGATGCGCGCTTCGGTATGCAGGATCTGGCGCTGCAGGTTGCTGCGATCAACAAGGTCGTCATCTACCAGGCGCAGGAAACCCACACCTGCAGCGGCGAGGTAGAACGCCGCCGGCGAACCGAGCCCGCCCGCCCCGACCATAAGCACGCGCGCGCGCTCCAGGGCTTTCTGTCCCTCGATACCCACTTGCGGCAAGCGCAGGTGGCGCGAATAGCGTTCGAGGAAATCGGCGTCCTCGCTGGACTCGACCGGAAGACCGGCGAATTGCCAGGCGCCGATGCCGCCGGCAATGGAGAACAGGCGCGAAGGATCGTAGCCCTGCTCCAATAGCGCCTGCGCCGCCAGCATCGAACGACGCCCGCTGCCGCAGAGCAGCAGGATGTCCGTGTCGGCGCGAAGGTACTTGCCAGGATCGGCTTCGAGCACAGGGCGCGGCACGGCAAGCGCGCCGCCCGGGATGCCGAGCTCGTGTTCGTTCGGATCGCGCACGTCCACCAGCAGGCCGCCCGCTTCCTGCAGTTTTCGTGCCTGTTCGGGGCCGATTTCGCGGATGCCGCTCATGCGCGCAAGTCTAGCGCGATCATTGCGCGGGCAAGGGCAGTACGTCGAGCAAGTCGCCGGCCTGCCAGTCCTGCGCGCCTTCGGGCAAAACGATCAGGGCGTTGGAATCGGCCACAGCGCGCAGGCGATGCGAGCCATCGGCCGGATTGGGCTCCACCCACAGTGATCCGTCGCCGTCCTGGCGCAGTTGGCCGCGCAAGAACTCGAGGCGATCGTGGCGCTTGCTGAAGGCCGAGGCCAGTCTGGCCTTCCACTGCCTGCGCGGCGTTGCCCTGCCCTGCATGCCGTCCAGCAGGCGGCGTGCGAGCGTCAGGTAAGTCGCCAGCACGGACACCGGATTCCCCGGCAGGCACAGGACCTGTGCATTGCCCAGGCGTCCGGCGAGCACGGGCATGCCCGGTCGCATGCGCACCTTCCAGAAGTGCACTTCGCCCTGCTCCTGCATGAAGGCGGGCAGGAAGTCGCGCTCGCCGGCGGACACGCCGCCGCAGGTCAGGACGAGGTCGAAGGATTGCGCGCTATCGCTGAGGGCGGCGGCAATGCGCGCGGGATCATCCGGAAGCACCGGCCAAGCCACCGGCTCGTAGCCATCGCCCAACAACAGGGTTTGCAGCAGCACGCGATTGCTGTCGTGGATTTCGCCGGGCGCAAGCGCCTGGCCGGGAGGCCGCAACTCGTCGCCGCTGGTGAACACCGCCACGGTTGGGCGGCGATAGATGGAAAGCTCGGGCTCGCCAAGTGCCGCCGCGAGCGCAAGCGAACCTGGCGTAAGCACCTGCCCGCGCGAAAGAAGTTGTTCACCGACCTGCACGTCTTCGCCCCGGCGCCGCAGGTGCAGACCCGGCGCAATGGCCCTGGCCACGCGCACACGATCGCCGCTGACGATGGTGTCCTCTTTCATCACCACGGCGTCGGCGCCTTGCGGCATCGGTGCCCCGGTGGTGATGCGCACGCACTCGCCCGCGCCGACCTGCAAGGCAAGCCGCGGACCGGCGAACTGCTCGCCGACCAAGCGCAATTGCGCATCCGCGGTGGCGGTGTCGCCAGCGCGCAGTGCGAAGCCGTCCATCGCGGCATTGTCGAAGCCAGGCAAAGGCGTAGCGGCGACAAGGTCCTGCGCCAGGATCCGGTCCAGGCAGCGCGATAGCGGCTGGCGCTGCACTTCAAGTCTTGACTGCGCGGCCACGCGATCCAGGATGGCGGTGGCTTCGGCGAATGAAATGCGGTGGGGAAACTCTGCGCTCATTTCAGTGGTTCCAGGTCTTGCCTTGTATTGAGGTTGCCGATTCGCAGCGGTTCGATCGAGACTGACTCCAGTCCAAGCGTTTCGAGCACAGCATGCGCCGCTCGCTCGCCGCGATCGAGCGCTGTGCGCACGACGAACAGGGTGTCTGCGACCGGCCACAGCGCCACCAGTGGCTGGCGGCCGTCACCATCTACCAGCACGCGGCCACCCTGCCCTGCCATCAGCAACTCCGGATCGAGCCGTGTTGGCCTGGCAAGGTCCACCGGTACGGTCAGCAACCAGGGAGTGCGGGTGTGCATCAGCAAGGTTTCGAGCCCGGCCAAGGGACCGTTAAAACCTGTGCGCAAATCGGGCAACCAGTGCAGGCCAGACCAGCGTGAGTCCCGCGGCGGTGCTTCGTTGTAGCTGACCAGCGTCTGCGCGAAACCCTCGCCCATGGCCTGCAGGATGCGCTGCAACTGAGGCTGGCCATCCACCTCCAGCAAGGCCTTGTTGGCACCACCCATCCGCTGGCCGCGTCCACCGGCCAGGATTCCCAGGCTGGTTTGTGCGCGGCTGGGCACTCAGCGCTTGACGTGGCGCAACAGCCGGCGGCGCTTGGCCACCTGCTTCTCAGTGAGCTCGTTGCGACGGCCTTCGAAGGGATTGTCGCCTTCCTTGAAGATGAACTTCACCGGCGTGCCGACCAGCTTGAAGCGCTTGCGGAAGAAGTTCTCGAGATAGCGGCGATAGCTGTCCGGCAGGCTTTTCAGGCGCGTGCCATGGACGACGAACAAGGGCGGATTCTCGCCGCCCGGGTGGGCGAAACGCAGCTTGGCGGGATGGCCACGCACCACCGGTGGCGGAAAGGTTTCCACCGCCACTTCCAGCGCCTTGGTGACCTCGGAGGTGCCGAACTTGCGCGTAGCCGAAGCATGCGCGCGATGGATGGCCGCGAACAATTCGCGCATGCCAGTGCCGTGCTTGGCCGAGATCGTGATCTGCTCGGCCCACGGGCAGAAGCTGAGTTTGCGGTCGAGCAAGGCACGGGTTTGTTCGCGCTGGTAGTTGCTCTGGCCGTCCCACTTGTTCACCGCCACAACCAACGCGCGACCGGCCTCAAGCACGTGGCCGAGCACCGTGGCATCTTGCTCGGTGACGCCTTCACCGGCGTCGAGCATCACCACCGCGACCTGGCATTCCTGGATGGATTGCAGGGTCTTGAAGACGCTGAACTTCTCCACCGCCTCCTCGACCTTGGCACGGCGGCGCAAGCCGGCGGTGTCGATCAGCAGGTAACGGCGGTTGTCGCGCTCAAGCTCGACGGAAATAGAATCACGGGTCGTGCCCGGGACATCCGAGGCGATCATGCGCTCTTCGCCCAGCAGGCGATTGACAAGGGTGGACTTGCCGACATTGGGGCGACCGATGAACGCGATGCGCATGCGGCCATCGTCGATGCTCTCGACGATGGGCGCCTCCGGGTGCGGCAACTGCGGGATGACCGCTTCCACCAGGCCGGGAACGCCGCGTTGGTGGGCGGCAGCGATCGGGATGCGGCGGTCTACGCCGAAGCGCGCGAACTCGTTGACGCAGGCTGCTTCGTCCAGACCATCGGTCTTGTTGACCACGAGGAAGAAGGGGCGGCCGGTCTTGCGCAGCCAGGCGAGGATGACCTCGTCGAGCGGCGACGGACCTTCGCGGCCATCGACCACGAACAGGACAAGGTCGGCTTCTTCGGCCGCAGCGCGCGACTGGCGCGCGGTGGCGCCGGACAGGCCTTCCTCGTCCTCGGTCAGGCCACCGGTATCGCAGACGGCGAACGGAAACTCGGGATTGAGGCGGCAGACTCCGTAATTGCGGTCGCGGGTGACGCCCGGCTCGTCATGAACCAGGGCGTCGCGACTGCGCGTAAGGCCGTTGAACAGCGTCGACTTGCCGACGTTGGGTCGTCCGACCAGGGCGACCAGCGGCAGCATGACTCAGTTGCCCAGGCGATAGGCGGCGAGCTTGCCTTCGCTGCTCAGCGCGTACAACACGCCGTCGGCCGACACCTGCGGCGTACCACGGATAGCCGCGCGCTCGATGCGCTCGCGGCCAACCACATCGCCGGTGTCGAGCTTGATCCAGTGCAGGTAGCCTTCAAGGTCACCGACAACCGCATAGTCGCCCTGAATGACCGGGGTCGTGAGCTGGCGATGCTCCAGCAGGTTCTGCTTCCAGGCCGAAGTGCCCGAATTCTTGTCCAAGGCCCAGACATCGCCGTTCTTGTCGGCAAACACGACCTTGTCAGCACCCAGCGCCACGCCGGCGTAGCTGCCGTAATCGTGGGTCCAGAGCGGCTGGCCGCTGGCGCCGGCGATGGACATCAACTTGTCGTGGAAGCTGGCCACGAACAATTGCTCGCCATCGATCAGGATCTCGCCGTCGATATCGGCCATGCGCTCGAGCTCGGTGCGGCCATCGGGTTCGGCGATGGCCTGTTCCCAGACGCGCAGACCGTCTTCGTCGCGCAGGGCCACCACGGTGCCGTCGTCGTAACCAATGAAGGTCAGGCCACCGGCGCCGACCGGCGAGGCATTGCCACGCACGCTGAGCGCAGGCAGGCCACGGTCGAACACCCATTTGCGGCTGCCGTCTGCCGGATCGAGACCGAACACGCGGCCATCATTGGAGCGCACGATGACCCGGCCGGGAACGATTCGGGGCGCGCTGAGCACTTCCGACGTGACGCGGATCGCCCACTTCTTTTCGCCGGTATCGGCGCTGAAGGCGACGACTTCGCCATTACGGCCACCGACCACCACCAGGCCTTCGCCCACGCCGGGGCTACCGGTGAGGCCGGCTTCGGCGGCTTGGCGCTTCCAGAACTTGATCCAGCTGCCGGTGCTTTCAACGCTGACGGCATTGGCGATCCAGACCTGCTTGCCGGTGGCCGCGTCGAGGGCCAGTACCTCGCCCTTGTCATTGGTGGCGTAGATACGGCTGCCGTCCAAGGTGGGGCGCTGGCGCAGCCAGAGCCGGCCTTCGCCATCACCCAGGCTGACATCCCAGAGCTTGGTGACGCCGATCGGCGAGGCAAGCTTGGTCAGTTCGCTCGGCTGGTTGGCCTTGCTCTTGGTCGAGGCGCCGAACCAGCCCTTCACGGTGCTGCAGCCCGGGGCTACGGCGATGAGGGCGGCAACAAGAATAATGCGACGCAGCATGGCTCAGCTCTCCGGCTTGGACGGCGGCTGGCCGCCGGCATCAATGAGTTTCAGCTCGACCAGCTGGCGCGTGGGCGCGGCTTCATCGAGATTGGTGAGGGCCTGTTCGTAGGCCTTGCGGGCATCGTCGCGCTTGCCTTGGGCGGTGGCGATGTCGCCGCGAAGTTCGTCGGCGATGCCGGGAAATTGTGGCTTCGTGATCTGGGCCAGCTCTTGCGCGGCTTCGGAGGATTTTCCGGAAATCAGCAGGAGGCGCGCAAGGCGGATCCGGCGAAGTTCGTCGAGATCGGCGCGTTCGTCGGGGCCGGGCTTGGCCTGCAGCACCTTGATGGCATCGGCCGTCTTGCCGCTGTCCTGCAGGAACGCGGCATAGCGCAGGGCGGTGATGGCGGCGTAACCGGTGTCGGCGTATTTGGCGGTGAAAAGGTCGGCAAAGGTCTTGGCCTTGCCCGCGTCCTTGGCGGCCACCGCATCGGTGAACAACTGGTACTGGGTAGCGGCTTCCTGCTGGTGCTGGGTGCCGCGGCCCTGCCACCACTTCCAGGCGAAGACCAAGCCCAAGCCCAGGGCAATGCCCAGGATCAGGGAGCTACCGTTCTGGCGGAGCCACTTTTGGACGAGTTCGCCCTGTTCGTGTTCGTCAAGTTCCATCGGGTTGTCGTTTCCAAGTCGGCAGGCGCGCCGACGATTGCTGTTTCAGGGAATCCGGTGCGCGCCTAGTTGCGCGCGATCCGGCCATCAGAGGATACCGTAAAGCGTGCGACCTTCGCGTCCCGGAATGGCGTCAGGTCCAGCGCAGCGCCGCTCAGGCTGACGTCCACGGCATCGGCATCGCCGAGCGTCACGGTGGCCACCTGGCTGCGGGCGTAGTGCAGGTCGCTGCCGGCCGGAACGACGCCGCGCTCTACGTGGCTGCCGGACAGGTCAACCACATCGACCCAGCTGTCACCTCGAAAGTTCAGGCGCATTTCATCGCTGGCATTGGCATTGGCATTGGCATTGGCAGTGGCCGGTGCCTGCGCCGGTGCCAACGGCGCTGGCGCGACGACGGGCGCGGCAGGTGCCAGGGTGGCAAAGGCTTCGGCGTTGTCGAGCGGCATCACCAGGGCCGCACTGCGGCGCGGCGACTGGTAGTACACGGCCAGCGCCACCACGGCGGCGACCACGGCGACGGTCAGCAGGAGGTAGCCGATGCCCGCTGAATGCCGGCTCAAGCCCGGCTTGCTCGGCGCACTGCCGCCGACACTCACCAGCGGCGGAACCGGCTTGCCACGGACGACGTCGTCGGCGAGCGTGACCGGCAGGCCGAGCAGTTTGGCGTAACTGCCGACATAACTGCGCACGAAGATGGGAGCACCGAGCCGGGCCCAGTCCTCGCGTTCGATGGCATCGAGCACGGCCACCGGCAACTTCAGTTGCTGCGCGACCGACTCCTGGCTCCAGCGCGCCTTCTCGCGGGCGTGGCGGAAACGCAGGCCGATGGGATCCTCGAACAAGGTGTCCTGGAATGATTCAATGCTCATGGCGAACGGGTCCCCTCCCCAGTGGACACGGCTTCTGGAAACTCGGCATGCAGTCGCTGCCGATAACGGGCGGCCGCCTGGCTATCGCCAGCTGCGTCTTCGATGCGTGCCGCGAGTTCGAGCGTCTTCGCGTCGGCCCCAAGGGCGTCGCGGCGCTGGATGAAGGCCCGCGCTTCCAGGAACTTTTCCTGCCGAAGTTCCAGATCCGCCAGCAGGTAAAGCAGCGCGCGATCTTGGGGACCGAACACCAGCGCGCGGCGCAGGTAATCCTCCGCCTTGGCCAGTTGCCCGGCAGAGGTGGCGCACTTGCCGGCGTTGGCCAGCGCCTGGATCGGACTGCGGTACTTCTCGTCGGCCAACGCCCGTACGAACTCGCTGTCGGCCTGGCTGGTCTTGCCCTCTTCGCACAGCCAGGACGCATGCGCATTGAGCACATAACCATCGTTGGGCGCGAGCTTCAGTGCGCGGTCAAATTCCCGGCCGGCCTTCTCGCCTTCGCCTTCCCGCTGGTGCAGCACACCGCGAAGGGCATGTGCCTCCGCCGAATTCGGGTCGCTCTGAAGCGCGGCTTCGATGCGAGGCCTGGCCTTGTCGAGCTTGTCGCTGTCCAGATAGCTCTGCGCCAACTCCAGGTTCATGCGGCCATCGTTGCTCAGGCGCATCGGATCCTTGGATACGGGTTTCGACGCGTCACTGGTGCCGGCGCAGCCCGCGAGCAGAAGGACCATGGCAAAGCCAAATTCAAGCCGCGGCATCGTTGAGTCCATCCTCGTCAAGCTTGCGCCGGAACTCCGCCTGGCGCCGCGTACGGTCCATTACCTGGCCCTTGAGCTGGCCGCAGGCGGCGTCAATATCGTCGCCGCGGGTACGGCGCACCATGGTCAGCACCTGGCTGTCGAGCAGCAGGGTCTGGAAGTGGCGGATATCGGCTTCCTCGGAGCGCTCGTAGCGAGTGCCCGGGAAGGGGTTGAACGGAATCAGGTTGACCTTGGCGCTGTTGTTGCGCTGCACGCGGGCATCGATGCGGTGCATCAGACGGGCCAACTCACGCGCGTGTTCGGGGCGGTCGTTGATGCCCTTCATCATGGTGTATTCGAAGGTGATGGAGGTGCGCGGCTTGCGCTGGGCGTAGCGCACGCAAGCATCCATCAGTTCGGCGATCGGATATTTCTTGTTCAGCGGTACCAACTGGGTGCGAAGTTCATCGATCGGTGCATGCAGGGAAACAGCAAGCGAAACGTCGCTTACTTCCGAGAGCTTGTCGATCATCGGCACCAGGCCGGCGGTGGACAGGGTGACGCGCTTGTTGGCCAGGCCGAAGCCATTGTCGTCGCGCATCAGGGCCATGGCGCGCACGACATTGTCGAAGTTCAGCAGCGGCTCGCCCATGCCCATCATCACCACATTGGTGAGCTTGCGTTGCCGGTGCGTGACATTGCCCAGGTGCTTGGACGCGACCCAGACCTGGCCGATGATCTCGGCGGTGCTGAGGTTGCGGTTGAAGCCTTGGGTGCCGGTGGAGCAGAAGGTGCAGTTCAGGCCGCACCCGACCTGGCTGGACACGCACAGCGTGCCTCTGCCCTTGTCCGGAATGAACACCGACTCGATGGCATTGCCGCCGTCCATGCCCAGCAACCACTTGTGGGTGCCGTCAGTAGATGGCTTGTCGAACAGGATGTTCGGTGGCGTCGCCTCGGCGTGTTGCTCGAGCTTGCCGCGCAGTTCCTTGCCCAGGTCGGTCATCTGGGCGAAGTCGGTGACGTGGCGGTGGTAGATCCACTTCATCACCTGTTGCGCACGGAAACGCTTCTCGCCGAGGGTCTCGGCGAAGAAGCGCTCCATGCCCGGACGATCCAGGTCGAGCAGGTTGGTCCGGGCGGCGGTCTCGGTCACTCGGTGTCCTGGATCAGCGCGGGCACAGTTCCGTCGCCGAGAAGAAATAGGCCGTTTCGATGGCCGCATTCTCCAGGCTGTCCGAACCGTGCACCGCATTGGCGTCGATGCTCTGAGCGAAATCGGCGCGGATGGTTCCCGGGGCGGCGTCCTTGGGGTTGGTGGCGCCCATCAGCTCGCGGTTCTTGGCGACCGCATTCTCGCCTTCCAGCACCTGGATCATCACCGGGCCCGAGGTCATGAACTCGACCAGGGCGGCAAAGAACGGGCGCTCCTTGTGGACGGCGTAAAAACCCTCGGCCTCGCGGCGCGACAGGTGCTTCATCTTGGCGGCCACGACCTTCAGGCCGGCGCCCTCGAAACGGGCGTAAATCTGGCCGATGACGTTCTTGGCGACCGCGTCGGGCTTGATGATGGAAATGGTGCGCTCCAGCGCCATGTTCGGAACTCCGTGCAAAGTGGGTGGGAATGGGAGGGAAAACCCGACAAATTTACCATGAAACCCCGGCTGGACGGGGACTTGGCGCGGATTGCGAAGGCAGATTGGCAAATGCGCCTGGCCGTTCTGGCCATTGACCCAACGCCCGTTCCAATCCTAAGATTGAAACATCTGTTTCAATCAGGCCTCGGGAGGCGCTCGGGATGACCACCACCCACTTCAACACCAAGGACCGGATCCTCGGCGCGGCCGAAGAGCTGTTCGCCCAGCACGGTTTTTCCGGCACCTCGCTGCGCCAGGTGACCAGCCGCGCCGACGTCAATATCGCCGCGGTGAACTACCACTTCGGCTCCAAGGAAAATCTCGTCAACGAAGTCTTCCGGCGCCGGATGGACGAGATGAGCGAGCGTCGCATCAACCAGCTGCGCGAAGCGCAGGAAAACCGTCCCGGCGAGCTCGAACCGATCCTCGCCGCTTTCGTCGAGCCGGCCCTGGCCCTGACCCTTGACCGCCACGGTTCCGCCTTCGTCCGCGTGCTGGCCCGCGCCTACGCCGAAAAGAACGACCGCCTGCGCAAGTTCCTTTCCGACAACTACGGCCAGGTGCTGCGCGAATTCGCCAAGGCCCTGGCGCCTTCCCTGCCGCAGTTGGGCAAGGAAGAGCTGTACTGGCGCATGGACTTCATCGCCGGCGCCCTGACCTACGCCATGGCTGACTTCGGCCTGATCAAGCGGCCGGCCGGCGTGTCCGAGAAGACCCATTGCGACAAGGCGGCCGAACACCTGATCCGCTTCGCCGCCGCCGGCCTGCGCGCCGGCTGAACCCCTTTCCCTCCGGAGCAATCCCCATGTCCTCTCTTCGAATCCGCAAGGTGGCCGTGCTCGGCGCCGGCGTGATGGGCGCGCAGATCGCCGCCCACCTGGTCAATGCCAATGTCGACACCGTCTTGTTCGACCTGCCCGCCAAGGACGGTGACCCGAACGGCATCGTGCTCAAGGCCATCGCCAACCTGGGCAAGCTCTCGCCCTCGCCGCTGGCGGCCAAGGACCGCGCCGCCGCCATCACCCCGGCCAACTACGACCAGCACCTCGAGCTGCTGCGTGGCTGCGACCTGATCATCGAAGCCATCGCCGAACGCCTGGACTGGAAGAAGGACCTGTACGCCAAGATCCTGCCCTTCGTGGCCCCGAACGCCGTCCTGGCATCGAACACATCCGGCTTGTCAATCAATAGCTTGGCGGAAGTGCTTGATGAATCACTTCACCATCGGTTCTGCGGCGTGCACTTCTTCAACCCGCCCCGCTACATGCATCTGGCCGAGCTGATTCCCTGCGCTTCCACCGACGCCTCGGTGCTCGCCGGCCTGGAAGGCTTCCTGGTCACCACCCTGGGCAAGGGCGTGGTCTACGCCAAGGACACGCCGAACTTCATCGGCAACCGCATCGGCGTGTTTTCGATCCTGTCCACCTTGCACCACACCGCAGCCTTTGGCCTCGGCTTCGATGAGGTGGATGCGCTGACCGGCCCGCTGGTCGGCCGCCCCAAGTCCGCCACTTACCGCACCTCCGACGTGGTCGGCCTCGACACCATGGCCCACGTCATCAAGACCATGGCCGACACCCTGCCGGACGACCCGTGGAAGCAATATTTCCTGGCGCCCGATTGGCTGCAGGCCCTGATCGCCAAGGGCGCGCTCGGCCAGAAGACCGGCGCGGGCATCTTCCAGAAGCGCGGCAAGGACATCGTCGTGCTGGACCTGAAGGCGCAGGACTATCGCGCCGCCACGGGCGAGGCCGCCCCGGAGTTGGTCGAGATCCTGAAGAACAAGAACCCCGCCGAGAAGTTCGCGAAGCTGCGTGCGTCCGCGCATCCGCAGGCGCAGTTCCTCTGGGCCTGCTTCCGCGACCTGTTCCACTACAGCGCCTTCCACCTGGCGTCCATCGCCGACACCGCGCGTGACGTTGATCTGGCGATTCGCTGGGGCTACGGCTGGAACCTCGGCCCCTTCGAAACCTGGCAGGCCGCCGGTTGGCAGCAGGTAGCCTCCTGGATCAACGAAGACATCGTGGCCGGAAAGGCCATGTCGAGCGCACCGCTTCCGGCTTGGGTTGTCGACGGCCGCGCCGGTGTGCACGAGGCGGCTGGCAGCTTCAGCCCCGCCTCCGGCGCCATCGTTGCGCGCTCGGCCAACCCGGTCTATCGGCGCCAGCGTTTCCCCGACCCGGTGCTGGGCGAGTCGCCTTCGCAGGGCGAAACCGTGTTCGAAACCGACTCGGTGCGCATGTGGCACGACGGCGATGGCATCGCCGTGCTCGGTTTCAAGACCAAGATGAATACCGTGGGTGACGGCGTGCTCGCCGGCATCCAGCAGGCGATCGATGTCGCCGAGCGGGACTTCCAGGGCCTGGTGATCTGGCAGAACAAGGAACCCTTCTCTGCCGGCGCTGATCTTTCCGGCGCGATGGCCTCGTTGGCCGCGGGCAAGCTCGATGAGTTCGAGAAGATGGTCGCCACCTTTCAGGCCACCAGCCAGCGCATCAAGTATTCGCTGGTGCCGGTCGTAGCAGCGGTGCGCGGCATGGCATTGGGCGGCGGCTGCGAATTCCAGATGCATTCGGCGCGCACCGTGTTCGCGCTGGAAAGCTATATCGGCCTGGTCGAAGCGGGCGTGGGCCTGCTGCCGGCCGGTGGTGGCCTCAAGGAAATCGCCACGCGTGTTGGTCTTGCGGCCGGGGCTGGCGGCGATGTCTTCGCCGGACTGAAGCCGTATTTCGAAACCGTTGCCATGGGCAAGGTCTCGGGCTCCGCGCTCGAAGCCAAGGAACTGCGCCTGGGCCGCGAGAATGACCTGGTCGTGTTCAACGCCTACGAGTTGCTGCACGTGGCGCGAGAAACGGCGCGTGGCCTGGCCGAGGCCGGCTATCGTCCCGCCCTGCCACCGCGCCAGATTCCGGTCGCCGGAGACGTCGGCATCGCCACCTTCAAGATGATGCTGGTGAACATGCTCGAGGGCCGCTTCATCTCCGAGCACGACATGGAAGTGTCCACGCGCATCGCCACGGTGCTCTGCGGCGGCAATGTCGACCGCGGTTCGCTGGTGGACGAGGAATGGTTGCTCAAGCTCGAACGCGAACACTTCGTCGCCCTGGCCCAGATGCCCAAGACCCAGGAACGCATCGCCTACATGCTCAAGAACGGCAAGCCGTTGAGGAACTGATCCCATGACCAAGCAAATCCAGGACGCCTACATCGTTGCCGCCACCCGTTCGCCGGTCGGCAAGGCCCCGCGCGGCGCGCTGCGCAACGCCCATCCCGCCGACATGCTGGCGCATGTGCTGCGCTCGGTCGTCGCCCAGGCGCCGGGCATAGATGCCCGCCGCATCGGCGATGTCATCGTTGGCTGCGCCATGCCCGAGGGCGAGCAAGGCATGAACGTGGCGCGCATCGGCGCGCTGCTGGCCGGCCTGCCCGATTCGGTGGCCGCGCAAACCATCAACCGCTTCTGCTCCTCCGGCCTGCAGGCGGTCGCACTGGCCGCCGACCGCATCCGTCTCGGCGAAGCCGACCTGATGCTGGCCGGCGGCGTCGAGTCCATGAGCATGGTGCCGATGATGGGCAACAAGGTCGCCATGAGCCCCAGCGTGTTCCAGAACGAACACGTGGCCATCGCCTACGGCATGGGCATCACCGCCGAGAAGGTCGCCGAGCAGTGGAATGTCTTGCGTGCCGACCAGGACGCCTTCGCGCTGGCCTCGCACCAGAAAGCGCTTGCGGCGACCGCAGCGGGTGAGTTCCGCGCTGAAATTTCGCCTTATCCGATCACCGCGCGCCAGCCTGTGCTCGGCGGCAACACCGTCGCGGTGCGCGAAATCCTGCTGCGCGACGATGAAGGCCCTCGCGCCGACACCAGCGCCGAAGGCCTGGCCAAGCTGCGTCCGGTGTTCCGCAATGGCGGCAGCGTCACCGCCGGCAACAGCTCGCAGATGTCCGATGGCGCCGGCGCGGTCTTGCTGGCTTCGGAGCAGGCCATCAAGGATTACGGCCTGACGCCGCTGGCGCGCTTCGTCGGATTCTCGGTCGCCGGCGTGAAGCCCGAGATCATGGGCATTGGCCCCAAGGAAGCGATTCCCAAGGCCCTCAGGCAGGCCGGGCTCAGCCAGGACCAGATGGATTGGATCGAACTCAATGAAGCCTTCGCCGCGCAGGCCCTGGCGGTGATTCGCGACCTGGGTCTGGATGCCTCGAAGGTCAATCCGCTGGGCGGCGCCATCGCTCTCGGCCATCCCTTGGGCGCAACCGGTGCAGTGCGCGTGGCGACCCTCGTGCACGGCCTGCGCCGGCGCCAGCAAAAATACGGCATGGTCACCATGTGCATCGGCACGGGCATGGGCGCCGCGGGTATTTTCGAAGCGCTCTGACCGCTGCGCGGGCCGACATGCGGTAGTGGTCCGGGTCGCGGATGGCCGTGGTTTTTTTTCGCGCAGGCGCTAGCATGGGCCACCGCGGTGAAGGGGACGGCATGGAAAGCCAAAGCAAGGGCGCGAAGGTCGGAAACGGCGAGTTCCATCGCGCCGACCCGGGCTATCGCCGGCAAATGCAGGTGTTCCTGGCGCTGACCCTGGTGCTTGGCATTTTCGCGCTGGTGGCCCTGCAGATGTGGCTGGGCAGGCTGGGCTCGACCGCCAAACTCGGCGACCTGGCCAGCTATCAAACCTGGCTGCATTGGCTGCTCTCAGGGCTGTGCGTGGTACTGGGCACGGCCGCCGCAGGATTTGCGCACTGGTTGTTCCGCATGGCCCGGGCTACCCGAATGGAACGGCGCTGGCCACCGAGTTCGATGCGCACCTCGGCTGACGTGCGCATCCGTTATCTCACCTCGGCCGATACGCTGGTGGCCCAGCTCAAGGGCACCGCCGTAGCCTTGGCGGTCCTCGCGATCGCACTGCTGGGATGGGCCGCCTGGCTGGTCTGGTCGAACTGATCGCCGCTAGGACTTGAGCGCGTCCAGCATGTAGGCGCGGGTTGGGCCGGCCAGGTCTTCGTGGTCGAGCGCGTATTGGATGGTGGCCTCGACCAGTCCGATGCGGCTGCCGCAATCGAAGCGGCGCCCCTCGAAGCGATAGGCCAGCGCGCGCTGCTCCGCCAGCAGGGCGGCGATGGCATCGGTCAACTGGATCTCGCCGCCGGCGCCCGCGCGGGTGCGCTCGAGCAATTCGAAAATGCGCCCGCTCAACACGTAGCGCCCCACCACGGCCAGCGTGCTGGGTGCGACCTCGGGCTTGGGCTTTTCGACGATGGCAGTGATGTCGCCATGGCGGTTGGCGAATTCGCGGGTGGCGACGATGCCGTAGCTGGCGGTCTGTTCGCGCGGAACATCCTGCACCGCGATGACGCTGGCGGACTCGCGCTCGGCCAGATCGGCCATCTGCTTCAATGCGCCAGGCCCGCGGTTCCAGATCAGGTCGTCGGCCAGAAGCACCGCGAAGGGCTCGTTGCCCACGACGGGGCGCGCGCAGAGCACCGCGTGGCCCAGGCCCAGGGCTTCAGCCTGGGTGACGAACACCGCCCGCACCTTGGCCGGCAAGACATCGCGGATCAGCGCCAGCAACTCACTCTTTCCGGCCTTCTCGAGCTTCTGTTCGAGCTCGTAGGCCTTGTCGAAGTAATCGGCCACCGAATGCTTGTAGCGATTGGTGACGAAGACCATGGTGTCGCAGCCTGCCTCGACGGCTTCGTCAACGGCGTACTGGATGAGCGGCTTGTCTATGACCGGCAGCATCTCTTTCGGCACGGTCTTGGTAGCGGGAAGAAACCGTGTTCCCAAGCCAGCGACCGGGAAGACGGCCTTGCGGATTCGAAAGCTCATCGAAGCTGTTGCGCCTTGTGGTGTTCGGCCAGGGAAATGACCTTACGGCCAGCCGGGCGGTAATCATGCACGGTTTCGCGAAGGAAGGCCTTGAAGCCTTCGTCATCGCCCTCGGCCTTGAGAAGGGCATCGAGCCGTTCCAGGGTGCGCTGCATGTGCACCGGATCCACCGCCCTCGGCTCCGAGCGCATCACCCGCGGGTTGATGGTCTGCGAGTAGCGCTCTTCCGGGTGCAGCACCGTCTCGTGCAACTTTTCGCCCGGACGCAGGCCGGTGTATTCAATGGCGATGTCGGTGCCCGGGTGCTTGCCTGCGAGGCGGATCATCTGTTCGGCCAGCTCGCGGATCGCCACGGGCTGGCCCATGTCCAGGGTGAACACGGAGGTCGTGGCGATGGAAAGGTGGGTCGTCTGCAGGATCAGCTGGCAGGACTCCGGGATGGTCATGAAATAGCGCGTGACATCGGGATGGGTCACCGTCACCGGGCCACCCGAGGCAATCTGTTCGCGGAACAAGGGCACCACGCTGCCCGCGGAATCGAGCACATTCCCGAAGCGCACGATAGCCAGCGAGGTCGGTCCACCCGCGAACAAGGCCTGGCAGGCGAGTTCGGCCAGGCGCTTGCTGGCGCCCAGCACGCTCACCGGCTCGATGGCCTTGTCGGTGGAGATCAGCAGGAAATTGCGCACGCCGGCGGCGCGGCAGGCCTTGGCCAGTACTCCGGTCACCTGCACATTGTTGCGCATGGCGGCGCGCACCTGCGCTTCGAGCATGGGCACCTGCTTGCAGGCGGCGGCGTGGAAAACGTAGTCCACGCCTTGCAGCACGCCGCGATATGCCGGCACGTCGCCACAGTCCGCCAGCACCGACTGCAAATTCAGTCCCGGGAAGTCGGTGGCGATCTTGCGCGAAACTTCTTCGAGGGACTGCTCGTCGCGTTCAAGCAGAACCAGCCGGGCAACACCGGCCTGGGCGCATTGGTGCGCGAGCTCGGAACCGATGGAACCGCCGGCACCGGTAATCATCACCGCGCGGGTACCGAAATACTCGCGCACCAGCTGCCAGTCGAACTGCACCGGTTCGCGGCCGAGCAGGTCCTCAATCGCCACTTCGCGCAGCTCGAAGCCGCTGCCCAACTGGTCGTCGAGCTGGTCGGTGAGGCGAGTGACCTTGCGGAACGGCAGGCCGGTGGAGTCGCAGAGCTCGACCACACGGCGCATCTGCGCGGCGTTGGCCGAGGGCATGGTGATGACCAGCAAAGTGGCGGCAGTCTCGCGTGCGACTCGCGCCAATTCGTCCAGTGTGCCCAGCACCTGGACCCCCTGGATCTTCGCGCCTTTCAGCACGCGAGTGTCGTCAAGCAGGCCGACCGCGTGGTAACGGTCCTGCGCGCGCAATTCGCGCAACAACATCTCCCCGGCTCGCCCGGCGCCGAGGATCAGAACGCGGGTGGCATCTGCCTTGCGCGACAGCGCCAGGCTGTTGTCCTTCCACAGGCGGTAGGCCACGCGTGGCAAGCCCAGGCCCAGGATCAGGAAGGGTGCGTAGGGCACAAGCACGCGGCGAGGAATCTGCGGCAGCATGCCCAGTACCATCAGGGCCGGCACGATCAGCAGCAGGCCGATGAATGCGGCGCTGGCGATATTGACCAGGTCGGGCATGCTGGCGAAACGCCAAACGCCGCGGTACAGGCCAACGCGCCAAAACACCACGCCCTGGATGGCCACAGCGATACCCAGCTCCTGCAGCAGGAAGGCCGACGGCGGTGCGCCCGCTTGCCCGGCCAGCCAACGCAGCAACATCCAGGTCAGCACCACCATCAGCAGGTCGTGCATCACCACCATCAGGCGCGGCAAGTGGGTCAGCCAGGGCCAGCGTTTGCTCATCAAGCGACCCTCCCCTGCTTCCGTGTCGCGAGCCAATGCCGCCTGAGACCGCAATACGCCGCGGCTCCCAAGGCCGCGTTGAGCATAAACACGGCCCACATAACCAAACTTGAACGCAGGTTAAGCCCGATCATGGACAGGAGGGAAGAGGCCAGGGTCCAGCCCGCATAGGCCAGGGCTACCTTGATGTGGGGCGCGCCGGTTCTTACCGCGTATTGGTAGAGATGCTCGCGGTGTGCACGCCAGGGTGTACGCCCCGCGCGAATGCGCGCCGCCAGGGTCAGCCCGCTGTCGAGCAGGAGGGGCGTGGCCAGTGTAAGTGCCGAGGCCAGCGGCAGCGCTCCGCTGCGCCAGGAAGCGAGGAACAGGACGAAGAGCGCGGCGCCCACGGCGTGGCTGCCAACGTCGCCAAGAAAGACCTTGGCCACGCCGAGATTGAAGGGCAGGAAGCCCGCGCAGGCGCCGGCAAGCACCAGCGCCACGAGCGATACCTCCCGTCCCTGCCCCGGCCATGCGGCCAACACCAGGGCCAGCACCAGTCCTTGCAATCCGACCAGCCCGTTACTGCCGTCCATGAAGTTGACGATGTTGACCCAATAGGCACAGCCCAGAATCAGCAAGCCCAGCACCAGCCAGGCGGAATTCGCGTCGGCCGCGCAGAGCACTGCAGCCGCTGCCAGTTGTGCCAGCAGTTTGGGCAAGGCCGACAGCGGCCTGAAGTCATCAATCAGGCCGATCAGCGCAAACAGCGCTGTTCCAAGCGCGGCAGGGAAGAAGTAGGCCCGGCCGGCCGCCGCCCACCACAGGCAGATGGCGGTCGCCAACAGGGCGATGCCGATTCCGCCGCCGCGGGGGGTGGCGCGCGTGTGCAAGCGACGCGCGCCCGGCTGGTCCCACAGGTCTACGCGCCGCGCAATCGCGATCCAGGCGGCGGCGCACAGGGCGCTGAGCGCGGCCGCCAACAGGAATACGGCCGGGGTCAGCGTCGATGCCGGCATCTCAATCCCCGGCCGCGCTATGCAGGGGCTTGATCGTGCCCCAGTGCTTGCAGCTGGGGCATTGCCAATGATGGGCGCGCGCGCCAAAGCCGCAGCGCTGGCACCGGTAGCTGTTGGTCCGCACGACGAGTTGGTCGGTGATCTGCTTGAGCGTGCGCAGGGATTCGGCCGGGTCGTCTTCGGCGTTCTCGATGCTCAAGTCAATCAGCGCTGCTTCGCCACGGACCGAAGGTCGCTGCTGCAACTGCCTGGACAGGAAAGCCTGCGCGGGGGCAATGCCCTCGTCTCGCTGGATCAACTGGGCCAGCGCCAGCACCGGCGACACGCCGGGGTAATGCTCGATCATTTCCTGCAGGAAGCCGCGTGCGCGCGCAGTCTCACCGCGGCGTTCATAGCAGGCCAGGAGCGGGCCCAGGATTTCCGGCAGGAACTCGATGTCGTGGCGGGCAACGCGTTCGAAAGCGCGGATGGCGTTGGCATCGTTGCCCTCGGCCAGCTCCAGGCGGCCTTCGATTACGCCGGCGCGCACGCAATTGCTGTCGGCGCCGTAGGCATTGTGGATTTCCTCGCGGGCCACGTCAGCGCGATTCTCGAGCCGGGCTTTTTCGGCAAGCTCGCAATGGAAGTGCGCGATCACCTTGCCCATCGGTTCGCCCGAGGTCTTCTCGTACTGCTGCGCGTGTTCGATCGCCTTGTACCAGTCGCGTTCGAACTGGTAGATCGAGATCAGCTGGCGCAGCGCCTGCGGCGCGTGCACGCCCATCTGCACGAGGTCGGTGAACAGGGTTTCCGCCCGGTCCAGCAAGCCGGCGCGCATATAGTCTTCGCCCAGCGCGAGCACGGCGCGGGTCTTCTGTTCTTCGCTCAAGCCGTGGCGTGCGACCAGGTTCTGGTGCAGGCGGATGGCGCGGTCCACTTCACCGCGGCGGCGGAACAAGTGGCCCAGCGCGAACTGCGTCTCCACCGTGTCCTTGTCGACCTCGGCGATCTGCAGGAAGATTTCGATGGCCTTGTCCTGCTGCTCGTTGAGCAGGTAGTTCAGGCCGCGGAAATAGGTGTTCGACAGGCGCGAGACGCGGGCACCGCCCTTGATTTCGCCACCGCGGCGACCGGCCAGCCAGCCAGCGGCCGCGGCTGCCGGAATCAAGAGCAGCCAGGCAGCGTGGGTCATCATGGGCGCGTGCTCCGGTCGGCCACGCTGTTCGGGGCATTGCCCGAAAGCACACGGCCGAGGCGACGGCGCATGGGCCAGACCACGCCCACGGTCACTGCCAGGCCGCCCAGCAGGGCGCCGGCCAGCAACACGCACAACAGCACCAGGCCAAGTCGGGCCTCGACGCTGCGGAACCAGATTTCAACGTGCACCGGTTGCGTATTGAGCGCACCGAAAATGATGCCCAGGGCGACGAAGCACAGGGCGATGAGGGATTTGATCAGGCGCATCGGCAGCCGGGGGAATTCGCCCGCTCGGGGCCGGGGTTCAGTCGTGCGCGATCGCCTCGCCACCGTTCACGCGGTCGCGAAGCTCCTTGCCCGGCTTGAAATGGGGGACGTACTTTCCGGGCAAGGCCACGGAGTCGCCGGTCTTGGGATTGCGGCCCAGGCGCGGCGGACGGAAATGCAGGGAAAAACTGCCGAAACCGCGGATCTCGATGCGATCGCCTTCGGTCAGGGCATTGCTCATCATCTCGAGCAGGGTCTTGACCGCCATGTCGACGTCGTCGGCCTTCAGGTGGCCCTGGCGCCGGGAGAGGATCTCGATCAATTCAGATTTGGTCATGTCAGCGGCTGGCTCTCTCGAGTCGGGCAGGACGGGACGTCCCACGCCTCGAAACCGACGCGGCCCGGGAAGTCCCGGGCCGCGTCTTCAACTTACTCGCCCTTGCTCAGCTGCTCACGCAGCAAGGCGCCCAGCTTGGTGGTGCCGCTGGAAGCGTCGGCAGCCTTGTTGACCTCGGCCATCGACTCGGCCACATCGGCCTCGTCCTTGGCGCGGATCGACAACTGCATGACGCGGCCCTTGCGGTCCATGCCCATGTACTTGGCTTCCACGGTGTCGCCGACCTTCAGGTGCTGCGAGGCATCCTCGACCCGCTCCTTGGCGATGTCGCTGGCGCGCACATAACCTTCGATGCCGTCGGGCAGCTGGATGGTGGCGCCCTTGGCGTCCACTTCCTTCACGGTGCCGGTGACGATGGCGCCCTTCTGGGTGGTGGCCATGTAGGTGCCGATGGGGTCCTGCTCCATCTGCTTGACGCCGAGCGAGATGCGCTCGCGCTCCGGGTCAACGGCCAGCACCACGGCTTCCAGGGTGTCGCCCTTCTTGTAGTTGCGGACGATGTCTTCGCCAGTGGTGTTCCAGCTGATGTCGGACAGGTGCACCAGGCCGTCGATGCCGCCGTCCAGGCCGATGAAGATGCCGAAGTCGGTGATCGACTTGATCTGGCCGGACACCTTGTCGCCCTTCTTGAAGATGGCGGCGAAGGCCTCCCACGGGTTGGACACGCACTGCTTGATGCCCAGCGAGATGCGGCGACGCTCGGCGTCGACGTCCAGGACCATCACCTCGACGTCGTCGCCCAGCTGGACGACCTTCGACGGGTTGACGTTCTTGTTGGTCCAGTCCATCTCGGACACGTGCACCAGGCCTTCCACGCCCGGCTCGATTTCGACGAACGCGCCGTAATCGGTGACGTTGGAGACCTTGCCGACCAGGCGGGCGCCAGTCGGGTAACGACGGGCGATGTTGTCCCACGGATCTTCGCCGAGCTGCTTGAGGCCGAGCGAAACGCGGTTGCGCTCGCGGTCGTACTTCAGCACGCGGACCTGCAGCTCTTCGCCCACGTTCACGACTTCGGACGGATGGCGCACGCGCTTCCAGGCCATGTCGGTGATGTGCAGCAGGCCGTCGATGCCGCCCAGGTCCACGAACGCGCCGTAGTCGGTCAGGTTCTTGACCACACCGGTGACGATCGCGCCTTCCTGCAGGCGCTCGAGCATCTGCTCGCGCTCGACCGAGTTCTCGGACTCGACCACGGCGCGGCGCGAGACGACCACGTTGTTGCGCTTGCGATCGAGCTTGATGATCTTGAACTCGAGTTCCTTGCCTTCCAGATAACCCGGGTCGCGCACGGGACGCACATCCACCAGGGAACCCGGCAGGAACGCGCGAACGTCGCGGATATCGACGGTGAAGCCGCCCTTGACCTTGCCACTGATGCGACCGGTGACGATCTCGCCGGCCTCCATCGAGGTCTCCAGCTCGTCCCAGACCATGGCGCGCTTGGCCTTCTCGCGCGAGAGCACGGTCTCGCCGAAGCCATTTTCAAGGGATTCCAGCGCCACCTTCACGGTGTCGCCGACGGCGACTTCAAGCTCGCCTTGTTCGTTACGGAACTGCTCGATCGGCACCACGCCTTCGGACTTCAGGCCGGCGTTGATCACCACCACGTCCGGGCGGATCTCCACGACGATGCCGCTGACAATCGCGCCGGGCTTCAGCTTCACCAGGGCGATCTGGCTCTGTTCGAACAGTTCTGCGAATGATTCGGTCATTGTTGTTTCTCGGTTGAACACACGGGCTTGCGGCTTGGCCGGGCCCACCTGTTGTGCGCACATGCGCGTTGGTTGATCCCGTGGCGGATGCCCCGGGGCGGTTTTCTGCTTGTGGAAAGCGCCCCCGGCGGGAGCGGACGAAGGACGCTGGCCTAGCGCGGCTGCAATGAAACCGGCAGCACCGCGAGTACAGCTTCGACCACCTGGGTGATCGGCATGCCGGTGGAGTCCACGATCACCGCGTCTTCGGCGGGTTTCAGGGGCGCCACCGCACGTCCGGCATCGCGCTCGTCACGAGCGGCGATTTCGTGCAGCAGACTTTCAAGATTAACCGAAACCCCTTTGTCTTTCAACTGCTTATAGCGTCTTGCTGCCCTTTCGGCTGCACTTGCGGTGAGGAAGACCTTGTACGGGGCGTCCGGGAAGATGACCGTGCCCATGTCGCGACCGTCGGCCACCAGCCCCGGGGCCTTGCGAAAGCGCAGCTGAAGGTCGACCAGGGCCGCCCGGACCGGTGGGTGCGCGGCAATGGCCGAGGCCGCCGCGCCGGCCGTTTCGGTGCGCAGGGCGCGGGTCGCGTCCTTGCCATTGACCACTACATGCGGCTCGCCGTCGCCTTCGGTGACGAAGCGGATATCGGTGCGGGCCGCGCAGGCGGCAATGGCCTCGCCGTCGCTCAGGTCCAGGCCTTCCCAGGCCGCGGCCTGCCCCACGGCGCGATAAATCGCCCCGGAATCGAGGTAATGCCAGCCCAGCCGCTGGGCCACGGCCCGGCTGATGGTGCCCTTGCCAGAGCCCGAAGGGCCGTCGATGGTGAGCACGGGAATGGGCCGGGTCATGGCGAGGATTGTAGCCGCAGCCCGGTTCAGGCTGGCCGCAGGCCGAAGCCGCAGCCGGCGGACAACTCCAGGAATCCGGGGAAGGACGTGTCGACATTGGCGCAGTCGCCGATCCGGATGGCGCCGGAGGCAAGCTGCGCGGCGACCGCCAGGCTCATCGCGATCCGATGGTCACCGTGGCTGTCCACGCTGCCGCCGGCAAGGGATCCGCCCTGGATGGTGGCGAAATCCTCGCCCTCCTCCACCTCGGCGCCGAGCACGCGCAGGGCGCGGGCCATCACGCCCAGGCGATCGGATTCCTTCACCCGCAGCTCGGCAATGCCCGCGAAATGGCTTCGCCCCTCGGCCAGAGCCGCGGCGACGAACAACGCGGGGAACTCGTCAATCATGTCCGGCACGTACTGCAGTGGCAGGTCGATGCCATGCAGGGGCGCGTGCCGCACGCGCAGATCGGCCACGGGCTCGCCGCCTTGTTCGCGCATCGCTAGCGACTCGATGTCGGCGCCCATCAGGCGCAGCGCGTGCAGCAGGCCGGTGCGGCGCGGGTTCATGCCCAGGCCCAGCAGGGTCAAGTCCGACCCGGGCACCAGGCTGGCGGCGACCAGGAAAAAGGCCGCGGACGAGAAATCCGCCGGAACCTGCACATCGGTCGCGTGCAGGCGCTGCCCGCCTTCGAGCGCCGCGAAGCCGGGCTCGAAGCGGATCGGCCAACCGAAGGCGGCAAGCATGCACTCGGTGTAGTCGCGGGTCGGCGCCGGCTCCCGGACGATGGTTTCGCCCTCGGCATACAGGCCCGCCAGCAGGACCGCCGACTTCAACTGTGCGCTCGCAACTTCGGGTTTATATTCAATGGCATGCAAGCCATTGCTAATGTCGATTCGAATAGGCGGGAAGCCGCCCTCCGAGGTCTCGATGCGCGCGCCCATCCGGCCTAGCGGCTCGGTGACCCGGCGCATCGGCCGGCGCGACAAGGATGCGTCACCGACCAGGCGGCTGGCGAAACGCTGCCCCGACAGCAGGCCCGTAAGCAGGCGCATGCCGGTCCCGGCATTGCCGCAGTCGAGGTCTTCGCTACTCGCGCGCAGGCCATGCAGGCCCACACCGTGCACCCGGCGCTGGCCGGGCATCGGGGTGTCGATACGCACACCCAGCTGGGCCAGGATGCGCGCGGTGGCGCGCGTGTCCTCGCCTTCCAGGAAGCCGGAGATGTTCGACACGCCATCGGCGATGGCGGACAGCATCAGCGCCCGGTGCGAAACGGATTTGTCGCCGGGCACCGACAGGCGGCCGCGCAGTGGCGCGCCTTTGCTGGCGATCCAGTCCAGGCTCATGCCAGCACAGCGTCCAGCGCCGCGAGCAGGGCCAGGTGTTCCTCGCGCCGGCCCACGGTAATGCGCAGGCAGGTGGGCAGGCCGTAGCCTGCCATTGGCCGGAGCACGATGCCGGCGGCGACCAGGGCCGCTTCAATAGGGGCCGCCGGTTGGGCGAAATCGGCCAGCAGGAAGTTGGTCTGCGAGTCCGCCACCGCCAGGCCGCGTTCGCGCAAGCGGGTCGCCAGCCATTCGCGTTCGGCGCTGTTGCGGGCGCGAACCGCGGCGAGGTGCTTGCTGTCCGCGAGCGAAGCCCGGGCTGCGGCAAGCGCCGGCAGGCTGACGTTGAAGGACTCGCGGACCCGCTCCATCACCTGCACCAGGCCCGGGTTCGCGCAGACGAACCCGACCCGCAGGCCGGCCAGCCCGTGCGCCTTCGAAAAGGTGCGCGCGACGATCAGGTTCGGATACTGCGCAAGCAGGCCGATGGCCGAAACCAGTTCGGGATCTTCGACGAACTCGAGGTAGGCCTCGTCCACCACCACCAGCACGCGCTCCGGAATGGCGTCGAGGAAACCCTGCAGCTGCCGGGTGCTGAACCAGGTGCCGGTCGGATTGTTCGGATTCGCCAGGTACACCAGCGCCGTGTCCGCCGTCACGGCCGCCGCCATGCCGGCCAGGTCGTGGCCGCGGGCAGAGGCCGCGCCGGGCGGCAGCGCCGGAACCCGCACATAGCGAGCATTCGCGGCCTGCGCTGCAAGCGCGTACACCGCGAAGCCGAATTCGGACGCGAGCACATCGCGGCCCGGGCCGGCGAAGACCTGGGCCAGCATCATCAGCAACTCATGCGAGCCGTTGCCGAGCAGGAAGTGAGCGGGCGAAAGTTGATGGCTGGCGGCGAGTGCCGACTTCAGCTCGCCACCCAGCGGGTCCGGGTAGCGATAGACATCGGCCAGTGCATCCTGCGCCGCCTGCGCTGCGGCAGGACTGGGACCGGCCACGCTTTCGTTCGAGCCGAGTTCCACCAGGCCCGCACCGAACTGGCGACGCAAGGCGATGATGTCGTGGCCGGGGTCATAGGCGCGCAAACCGCGCACGCCGGCCTGGGCCAGGGCGTCGAAATCGATGGGCTTGCCGGTTGCCGCCATCGTCAGAGCAAGGCCACCGGATACGAGCCGAGCACCTTCACGTCTGCCGCATACTCGCCCAATTCCGACAGTGCCTTGCGCATCGGTTCGTCCTCGACATGGCCGGCGACATCGATGAAGAAGGCGTATTGCCAGCGCCCGGCATGCGAAGGCCGCGACTCGATGCGGTTCATGCTGATGCCGTGGCGCGCGAACGGGCTGAGCACGTTGTAAAGGGCGCCGGGCTGGTCGCGCACGAACACCAGCAGCGAGGTGCGGTCGTGGCCGGAGGCGTTGAACAGTTCGCGACCCAGCACCAGGAAGCGCGTGGTGTTGTCCTGGCGGTCCTGGATCGGACCGGCCACCACCTTCAGGCCATAAACGTGGCCAGCCGACTCGCCGGCGATCGCTGCGGTGTCGTCGGCCATGCGCGCGCGCCGCGCCGCCTCGGCATTGCTCGACACCGCCTGCTTCTCGGCATGCGGAAGATGCTGGCGAAGCCAGGCCTTGCACTGCGCCAGGGACATGCCATGCGAATAGACGCGCTCGATGTCCTCGAGCCGGCCCGTGCGCGAGAGCAGGTACTGGTGCACATGCAGTTCCACTTCGCCACAAATCTTCAGGCTGGAAGTAAGGAACATGTCGAGCGTGGACTGGATGGTGCCCTGCCCCGAATTTTCCACCGGAACAACGCCGAAGTCGGCGTGGCCGGCCTCCACTTCCTGGAACACTTCTTCGATGCTCGACAGCGGCAGGCCGCGGGCGGAGTGGCCGAAGTGCTTGATCAGGGCCTGCTGCGAGAAGGTGCCTTCCGGGCCGAGGTAGCCGACCTTTAGTGGCTCCTGCTGGGCCAGGCAGGCCGACATGATTTCGCGGAACAGGCGCAGCAGCACCTCGTCCGACAGCGGGCCGTCGTTGCGGTCCAGCACCTGGCGCAGCACCTGCGCTTCGCGCTCCGGGCGGTAGTAGTCCACGGCCGCCTTCAGCGGGCCCTTGGCCTTGCCCACGCGCTGGGCCCAGCCTGCGCGTTCGGCGATCAGCGATTGGATCTGGCGGTCGATGCCGTCAATGCGCTCGCGGGCTTCGGCGAGTGCGGGCGCGGGAGCGGACGCGGGCTTCGCGGGCACGACGGCCTTGGCCGCTTTCGCGGCCTTGGCTGGCTTTGCCGCGGACTTGCCCGGCTTGGACTTGCGCGTGGCCATGGCTCAGCCGTTGCGCTTCTGGAAGTCGGCCATGTAGTCCACCAAGGCCTGCACCGCGTCGAAGGACACGGCGTTGTAGATCGAGGCGCGCATGCCACCCAGTGCGCGATGGCCCTTCAGGCCCAAGAGCCCGGCGGCTTCGGCGCCCTTGAGGAAAGGCTTGTCCAAGGCTTCGTCGTGCAGCACGAAGGGCACGTTCATGCGCGAACGGCAATCGGGCGCGACCGGGTTGCGGTAATAGCCGCCGGAACCGTCAATGACCGAATACAGCAGCGCGGCCTTACGCGCATTGGCCTCGCCAATCGCCGCGACGCCGCCCTGGGCGCGGATCCACTTCAGCACCAGGCCGACCACATACCAGGAGAAGGTCGCCGGGGTGTTGAACATCGAGTCGTTCTTGGCCTGGTTCACCAGGTCGAAGATCGGCGGCAGGTTGCGGCCATGGCGGCCCAGCAAGTCCTTGCGCACGATGGCCAGGGTCAGGCCGGAGGGGCCGAGGTTCTTTTGCGCGCCACCGTAGATCACGCCAAAGCGCGATACGTCCACTGGCCGCGACATCAGGCTGGAAGAAAAGTCGGCAACCAGCGGCACATCACCGACCTCGGGAATGTCGTGGACTTCCACGCCGTGGATGGTTTCATTGGGCGTGTAATGAACGTAGGCCGCGCCCGGCGTGAGCTGCCAATCGGCGCGCGCGGGCAAGCTGCGGAAGCTGTCGGCCTTGCTGCTCGCGGCGGCGCGGGCATTGAGCGAAGGTTTGGCATTTTCCAGGGCCTTTTCGCCCCAGTGGCCGGTGAGGATGTAGTCGGCAGTGGCCTCGGGGCCGGCGAGGTTCAAAGGCAGCAAGGCCGCCATCGTGGTGGCGCCACCCTGCAGGAACAACACGAAGTAGTCCTCGGGCACGCCCATCAATTCGCGCAGGTCGCGCTCGGCTTCGGCAGCGCAGTCAATGAAAGCCTGGCCGCGATGGCTGACTTCCATTACCGAGGCGCGTTCGCCCTTCCACTCAAGCAGTTCCGACTGCACCTGGGCGAGGACGGGTTCGGGCAGCGCGGCCGGACCGGCGCTGAAATTGAAGGCACGCGACATTGGAATCCTCAGGGCTATGGCTCAGGCTAACACGCGCTCCGGCGGCACCGGAACGGACCCCCAGTGTGCGGGTCGCGATCTAGAGCCGCTGCTCGAATTCGGCGGCGCCCATGGCTTGGGCAAACAAGTGGCCTTGGCCGTAAACGCAACCCAGTTCGAGCAACAACTGGCGCTGCTCCTCAGTCTCGATGCCCTCGGCCGTCAGCAGCAGGCCCAGGTCCTGGGCAAAGCCGATGATGGTGCGAACGATTGCCCGGTGGCGTGGATTCACGGTGACGTCGCGGACGAAACTCTGGTCGACCTTCAGCGCGTCGAAGGACGAGGCTGCGAAGGCCTCCAGTGAGGAGTAGCCGGTGCCGAAATCGTCGACGGCCAGGCCCACTCCCAGCGCCTTCAGGGCTTCAAGCTGTTCGCGCGCGTGGCTGCTGCCGGAGCGGAATACGCTTTCGGTCACCTCCAGCCGCAGGCTATGGGCTGGAAGCCGGTAGTTCTGCAGCAGGTGGAATACATCCTCGGTCAGCTCGGGCGAGCCCATCTGGCGCTCGTCCACATTGATATTCATGACGATGGACTTCCACTCCGGGCGCTGGTGCCGCCACAGCGCCAACTGTCGGCAGGCCTCGCGCATCACCCAGCCATCCAGGTCCACGATCAGGCCGGTTTCCTCGGCCAGCGGCAGGAAGGCATCGGGATACAACAGGCCACGCACCGGATGCTGCCAGCGCACCAGCGCCTCAGCGCCGACCAGGCGGCCGCCATCCAGGCTGACGATCGGTTGGTAGTGCAGGACGAACTCGGCACGTTCGAGCGCCAGGCGGAAATCGGTTTCCATCTGAAGGCGCATGCGCGCCTCGGCGTGCATGCCTTCGTCGAAGACCACGAAACCCGACTTGCCCGCGGCCTTGGCCCGGTACATGGCATTGTCGGCATCGCGCAGCACCTGGTCGGGCGAGTCGTAGTCCGGGCGGCCAAGCACGATGCCCACGCTGGCCGCGGAAAACACCTGCTGGCCGCCAATCAGGAAGGTTCGTTCGAACAAGGCCAGCACGCGGTTGGCAATCGAAACTGCGCGCTCGTAGTCGCAGGGCCCTTCTGGCAGCAGCGTGAACTCATCGCCACCGTAGCGGGCGATCAGCACTTCCGAACCCAGCTCGTCTTCCAGTCGCCGCGCGATCTCCAGCAGCAGGCGGTCGCCTGCACCGTGGCCCAGGCTGTCGTTGACCCACTTGAAGCCGTCGAGGTCCAGGTAGAGCACCGCGTAGCTGAACTTTCCGCGGCGCTCGTCGGGCACCAGGCGCTCGGCGAGCATGCGGTTGAACAGTGCCCGGTTCGGCAGCCCGGTCAAGGGATCGTGGTTGGCATGGAAGCGCAGCCGCGATTCCGCCTCGCGCTGGCGGGTGATGTCGATGATGGTGCCGGTAAGCTGCCGGCGCCCGTCCACCTGGACCGGCCAGACACTGACCTGCGCGTACACACGCTGGCCATTGCGGTGCAGCAGGCAACTCTCGAAGTCCCTCGTGGCCTCGTGCCCGCCATCCGAATTCACCCGCGGGCGCGGCACCTCTTCTTCGGCATCAGGCGCCAGCAGGTCGTTGTAGTGGCGGCCGTGCAGGTCGGCGGGCTCAAAGCCCAGCATTTCGGCCAGGGCCCGATTGACATAGGTCAGCCGGCCATCATCCAGGATGAACACGCCAACGTGACTTTGCTCGACCAGCGTGCGGTACTTGTTTTCGGAACTGACCAGCGCCTGTTGCATCTCGCGTCGGTCCTGCACGTCCAGGGCGGAACCGGTGAAGTGGGATGGCTGGTTGCTGCCATCGCGGGTGAGTCGCACGCTGGTGCTGACCCAGCGGACATGGCCATTGATGTCCTTCACCCGGGTCTCGTAGTTGGCGAAGGCGCCGTCGCGCACGGCGCGCTCGACCAGGAACTGCCGCTCAGTCGGGTCGGCATAGACATCGAGCATGCTGTGGAAGCGCTGTTTGAGCTGGTCCGGTGTGCTGAAACCCAGCATCGATGCCATGGCCGGATTGACCTCGGTGATTTGCCCGTCGAGGCTGCTGCGGAACAGGCCGACCGGGGAATCTTCGAACAACTCGCGGTAGCGCTGTTCGGCTTCTTCCAGGGCCCGCTGGCGCTGGCGTTCGTCGGTGACGTCGCGCAGGGTGCCGGTGGAAGCGATGTCGCCCAGGTAGTCAACGGCATCGGCACGCACTTCGCACAGAACCCGGCGCCCGTCCTTGGCGATCATGCGGATTTCGTAAGCCTGCAGGTCGCGCGAGCCTGACTCGCGCTGCTGCCGCCGCCCGGTCTGCTGGTCGCGGTCGCCCTCATCCACGAGGTCCATGTAGGGCATGCCGATCAATTCATCAGGGGAATAGCCCAGGATCGCCGCCATCGCCGCATTGGCGAAGCGCACGATTCCGCGCTGGATCAGGAACACGCCATCGCGGCTGTTGTCGAGCAACACCTGGTACAGGGCCTGCGACTGGGCCAGCGCCTGCTCGGCCTCCACCTGCGCGGTGATGTCTTCCAGGCTGCCCTCGAAGAAAATCGGCTCGCCCGCTGCATCGCGCACCACGCGGGTATTCTCGCTGACCCAGATCTTGCTGCCGTCGCGCCGATAGACTTGCACGCGCACCTGATCGATGCGCCCCAACTCGTGCAGGCGCTTGTTGTCGGCCACGTCCTGGGCCTGGTCGACGTAGATGTCCCGGGCACGGTCCTTCAGTGCCGCCAGCAACTGCGCCGGGGAATCGAAGCCCAGGATGCGTGCCATCGCCGGATTCACGTCCAGGAAGCCGCCGCCAGGAAGGCTGCGGTAGATACCTTCGGACGCAGAAAGGAACAGGTCGCGATACAGGCTTTCGCGCCGCGTGTCGTCCTGGCGCTGGTATTCCTCGGGCAGGATCTGCAGCAGGCAGAACAGCAGCGTCTCTCCCTGCTCGCGCAGCAATTCCACGTGCAGGCGGCCTGATAGTCGGCTGCCGTCCGCGCAGCGAAGCATGGTCGGTGCGTCGACGATGCGCCGGTGCACGCGCAAGCTTTCCCACAATTGGGCGCGAAACTCCAGGTCAGACCACAAGCCCAGGTCGATCGGCCGCAATCCGATGGCCTCTGCGGCCGAATAACCGGTCAGGCGCTCGAAGGCGGGATTGACCTCGAGAAAACGACCGTCGTCGGCGCTCAGCACCACGACGACACTTTCCGAACCTTCAAATGGCGCCACCAGACCCACGGGATTTTCCTGATTCCTAGCGGGTCAGGATAGCGCCCCCTGCCGGGGCAAACCTAGCGCCAGTGCTCAGGCTGCGCCCATGTGCGGGGAATAGACCAGCAGCGCCGTGAGGGCGGCGGCAAGCACCGCAGCGGCGGCGATCAGCCACCAAAGCGCGCCTGGGTCGGAAGTGGGCTTGTCCGCCTCGGGGCTTGCCTCAGCGTCGAATTCGCCCGACGGTCCGGACGGTGGCTTGAGCGATTTCATGGTCTGGGTGTGCGCCACCGGCGGCGTTCCGCGAACCTGGTCCTGGCCACGCATGGGCAGGCCCGGCGCTTCCAGCAGGAAGCGATGCTGGTCAATCACGATCTGGTCGCCCGGAGCCAGCACGGCATCGCGCACGGAAATGCCATTGACCCAGATGAACTCGCCTTCGCCGAAGGCGCGCAGCACCACGCGATCCACATGAAGTTCGAACTGCGCGTGGCGTTCGGCCAGCGCCGGGTCGTCGATCCGGATGTCGCAGGCAGCGCCGCGCCCGACCAGCCTGGGCTCGGTCAGGGTGAAGCTGCGGCCATGGAAGGCGCCGGACAATCCGCGGATGACCACGCGACTGGCACTGACCCGCTGCGCCTCGCCCAAAACGGCCGGCGGTGTCGGCGGAATACGGCGGTCAATGCGGCGGGAGTCGCCTTCGCTCAACACGATCTGCAACTGCTCCAGGCAGACCTGGTCGCCGACATGGAGCAAGGCCGCACGGCGAATCGGTCGCGCATTCAGATGCACGCCTTGGCTGCCACTGGGCAGGCGCAGCCAGATGCCGCGCCGGTCCGAAACCAGGGTGGCGTGGTGCGGCGCCAGCGACGACCCCGGCAGGCTGATGCCCTGCCCGGGCCGACTGCCAATGCTGATTTCGCCATGGTCGAAGGCGACCGCGGCGTGTTCGCCATTCGGAAACGTCAACTGCATCCGTACTCCCTCCGGTGCCGAATCTAGCACACAGCGCTTGCCCCGGCTCTTGGTGCTGACGCGAAATCACAGCAAAATAGGCCGGACCGGCCGGCATCGGCCCAGGATTGACGACATGCCCAGCATCGATATCAAACGCGCGCATTCCCGGCCGCTGCCCGAGGCCAAGAAGAAGGTCCAGCGCGTGGCCGACCATATTGCCGAGAAATTTGACGTCGCCTGCCACTGGGATGGCGACACCCTGCACTTCGAGCGCAGTGGCGTTGACGGCCACATCAAGGTCACGGCCAAGCAAGTGCATGTGACCGCGCACCTGGGCTTCCTGCTGATGGCCTTGCGCGGCCCGGTGGAGCGCGAAATCCACCGCTATCTGGACGAAGAGTTCACCTGATCGAAGGGCCGGGGCTCGCCGGCGAACAGGCGGCGCGACACCTGCTGTTCGCGCGCGGCAACCTGGGACAGGAAGTCTTCGGCGCCCCCGAGGGCATCAAAGGCGCGGAAACCGCGCTCGAGAAAGGCCTGCAACTCCGATAGCCCAGCCAGCTGCGCCGGTAGGCGCGCGGCCTTGAGCAATTTGTACACGCCGTGTTTCTTCACGGCCGCGTCCAAAGCATGGCCCACGCGCAGCACCAGCTCAATCTGGTGGCGGCGCAGGCGCCGCAGCCTGCGATGCCGGTAGGCACGCGCGTAGTCGGCCTCGGTGATCGGCGCGCAGGGTTGACGCCGCTGCTGTAGTTGCTCGGCCATGCGCAGGTCGAGCATGTGGCTGAGGGTCGCCAGCTCGATGGCGTCGGTGGCGGCCCGCAGCAAGCTGGCCGGCAACAGGCGCGACATCGCCGGCAGGACCTTGGCGGCGTCGCGGTCGCGCGCCGAGAAGTCGCGGTCGGAGTACAGGTCCGTGAGGAAGAATTCGGCAGCCGGCCGCATCTGCGGGTCCGCCAGGAAATCGGCAAAGCTGGCGGCCAGTCGTCGGGTCTGCCATTGCCGCAGCGCGGACAACATCGGCAGCCGGTTGCGCGCTTCGCGGACCGGATCATTCACCGCCTTCTGCCACTCCAGTCGGCGCCCCAGGCGGCGCCGCGCTTCCTGGCTCACGTCCCCTCCTGCTTGGCTATTGGCATGCCCGAGCAATGGGGGCGGACCCAGCTCGTGGCAAGGGCGGGAGGCCGCCGGCATCGACTCGCAATCATCGCTCGGCTTGGTGTGAAAGCTCTAGACATGGGCGGCAGATTGGCGTCACATCGGGCACCCGCCCAACCCATTTCGGAGTCACCGTGGCCAAGCTCAAGAAGACCGTGCGTTCCAAGCCTGCTGCTGCCAAGCACAATGCCGCTGAACTGCAGGCGCGCGCCGAGCACCTCTCGCGTTCCCTCGTGGAGTCTGCCCAGCAGATCTGGATGGCCGGCGTGGGTGCTTTCAATCGCGCGCAGGGCGAAGGCTCGAAGTTGTTCGAAGCACTGGTGAAGGAAGGCATGAACATCGAGAAGACCACGCGCAAGCTCGCCACCGGCAAGGTTGACGCCGTGCGCGATGCCATGGAAGACCGCGTCGGCGCCGTTCGCGGCCGTGCTTCCGACACCTGGGATCGCCTTGAGAAGGTATTCGAGGATCGCGTGCAGCGCGCCCTGACCCGCCTGGGCATTCCGGGCCGTGAAGACATCGCCGAGCTCACCGCGCGGGTTGATGCCCTTAGCGTGAAGGCTGGAGTCGCTGCCAAGCCGCGTGCCGCTGCGCCGGCCCGCAAGGCCGCCAAGAAGGCCCCGGCCAAGCCTGCCGCCAAGTCCAAGCGCGCCAGCGCCAAACCGGCTGCGAAGAAGATTGCCCGCAAGTCCCTGCCCAAGGCCGCCAAGCCGGTCGCACCGCAGGCCTGAACCCAGGGCACTGTTTGTGCCCGCCAGTCGCCAGATGCTCGTAAGACCCCTCCCCTCACGGCTCCCGACTGGCGGGCCCTTCAAGAAGTGAACCAAGGCCCGGTCATGCCGGGCCTTCGTTTTATGGCTCGAATACGTCCTCTCCGGTCGCCACATCGCGTTATCCTTGCCGGGATTCGGAGCGAGCCAGGGAACACATACGCATGTCGGGATGGATTGCCGCGCTGTTGGTGACAGTGCTGGGTTTGGCGGTGACCGCCGTCTGGTTCGGCATCAATCGTCGGCGCCAGGCCGAAACCGAACTCGGTGTGCAGTCCCTTGCCCGGTTGAAGTGGCGTGATTGCATCGCGGTCGTACTCGAGGCCTTGCAGCGCGAGGGTTACTCGATCCGCGCCAACGCCACCAGCGAAGGCACCGAAACCTTGCTCGACAAAGGTCGGGACAAAGTCCTGCTCGACTACAAGCACGGCACCGCTTACTGCCTGGGCGAGTCGAATGTGCGTGATTTCGCGGCCCAGGTGCGCATGCGTGGTGCCCATCGCGGGATTCTCGCCACCCTGGGAACGCTTGAAGCCGGCGCCGGCGGCGCGGCCGCGGCCGGCGACATCCTGCTGATTGATGGGCCGCAATTGTGGTCGATGGTGCGTCCCTTCCTCAGCGATGCAATGCTGGCCGGAATCGGCCAACAAGCCTCTGCCGCCACCCGTAAAGGTTGGTGGAAAGGGATTCTTGCCAGTGTGTTGGCCGGCATCGCCGTGTTCTTTGGCAGCCAGTTCTGGCCAGGCACCGATTCTTCCGCTTCGACAGCAGCGAGCGGAAACTCCGCGCCGGCCTCTCCCGAGGTCAGCACGCCTGTCCAGGCCGCGCCCGCCCAGGACGCGATGCTGCGCCAGCTCCATGCCACCGCAGAAGCCATGGCCGAAGTGGAAAAACTTACGCCCCTTCAACTCGCGCAACGGCGTGCGGCGGCGGCGAAGCAGGTGTCACAACTGGCGCAGGTGGACACGGCCGTCTGGTCGGCGCAGCGCACCCTGCTGCTGACCCTCAACAGCACCGACGGCAAGGACCAGAAGCTGGTCGAGGAGACTTGCCGCATTCTGTTGCAGAACGAAGAGATGCGCTTCACGCGCATCCAGCTGAACCCGCCGGAAGGCTCAACCCTGGCGGTGCGGTGGCGTCTCTGCGAGTGAGCCAGTGCCCCGGCTGCGCGCCAGGGCCCTGAACCCTTTTTACCAGTGCACGCCGCGCATCACCGCGGCGAAGGCGATCTGCTCGTTGGTGGGCTGCTCGCTGCGCATGGCCTTGCGATCGCCCTTGGCCGCAGCCGAATCGGGGAACATCTCGAAGGCCGTGTTCATGATGACCTCGTAGGCCTTCGGCACCAGCGCATTGAGCGTGGCGGCGAAGATGCCCATGCGCGTGGCGACGCGGCTGGGCCGCTCGATGATGGCTTTCACCACCAGGTCGGCGGCTTCTTCGGGCGTCAGCGTCGGCACCGAGTCGTACATCTTGGTCGGCGCGATCATCGGCGTCTTCACCAGCGGCATGTTGATGGTGGTGAAGGCGATGTTCTTGCCGCTGAACTCGGCCTGGGCGCAGCGGCTGAAGGCATCCAGCGCGGCCTTCGATGCCACGTAGGCCGAGAAGCGCGGCGAACTGGCGAGCACGCCGATCGAGGAAATATTCACGACATGGCCGCGACGGCGCGCCGTCATCGCCGGCAGGAAGCCCATGATCAGGCGCAGGCAGCCGAAGTAGTTCAGCTGCATGGTGCGTTCGTAATCGTGGAAACGGTCGTAGCTGGCTTCCACCGAACGGCGGATCGAGCGGCCGGCATTGTTCACCAGCACATCCACATGCTTGTGGTCGTGCAGCACCTTCTTGACCAACTCGTCGCAACTGTTCATGTCGGTCAGGTCGCAGGTATAGGCCCAGCACTTGCCGCCGGCGGCGATGATCTCATCGCGGGTCTGGTGCAGCTCGGCTTCGCCACGGGCGACGATGACGACCTTGGCGCCCGCCTCGGCAATCTTGATGGCCGAGGCCTTGCCGATGCCCGAGGAACCACCGGTGATCAGCACCACGCGATTCTCGACCTTGCCGCGCAGGGTGTGGTCCACGAACAGGTCCGGGTCGAGGTGACGCTCCCAGAAGTCCCACAGACGCCAGGCGTAGGATTCCAGCTCCGGCACCGCGATCTTCGTGCCCTTCAGCGCGCGCTCGGTCTCGCGGCTGTCAAAGCGGGTCGGATAGGTCAGCAAGCCCAGCACCTGCGGCGGAATGCGCAGGTCCTTGAGCAGGATGTTGGCGAAGCGTTTCACCGGCGGCAGGTTGAGCACAGCGCCGCGCACGGCCGAGGGCACCACCGCGAGCATGCGCGCGTCCAGGCGCATGGTCATCTCGGGCGCATGGGCGGCGCGGCAGAAGGTGTTGAGCACTTCGCCGATGCGCTGCGGGTTCGGGTCCACCAGGTGGAAGCAGTGGCCGTCCAGGCCGCGCTTGTGGGCGATGTGGTCCATCGCGTCCACCACATAGTCCACCGGAACGATGTTGATGCGGCCACCTTCGACGCCCAACGTCGGCATCCACTGCGGCAGGGTCTGGCGCATCTTCTTGATCAGGGTGAACAGGTAGTACGGTCCGTCGATCTTGTCGATCTCGCCGGTCTGCGAGTGGCCAACCACCGCGCCCGGGCGATAGATGCGATAGGGAATCTTGCATTCGTGCCGGACCAAGCCTTCGGAGTCGTGCTTGGTGCGGAAGTACGGGTCGGACAGGCCCTCGGCCTCATCGAACATGTCCTCGCGGAACACGCCCGGGTACAAGCCGGCGGCCGCGATGGAACTGGTGTGGTGGAAGCAGCCGGCCTTGATCGTGGTGGCCAGGCCGATCGCGTTGCGGGTGCCTTCGACATTGGCGACCTTCTGCGATTCGGCATCGGCGGAAAGGTCGTAGATGGCAGCCAGGTGGAAGAAGTGCTGGACCTTGCCCGACAGCGCCTTGATCTGCGCCGCCGACAAGCCGAGCTTGGGCTTGGACAGGTCGCCGGTCACCGCGATCACGCGGCGCCGGTCCCAGCCCATCTTCGTGGCGATGGCGTCGAGTTTCTTCTCCGACCCCTTGCGCACCAGGACATGGATGCTGCCCTTGCGCTGGAGCAGCTTGCTGACCAGGAAACGGCCCAGAAAGCCGGTGGCGCCCGTCACGAAATAGCTCATTGTCCCTGCCCCGATGCGAAGGCCAGTCAGTCCGGCCCGAACGGCTAAGTTGCCAGACCTCGCCCGGGCTTTCAAATTGTCGCAATCGGCGCGTTGACCACCCCTGTGCGCCATGCTATCCAGAGAGCTTGTCAATCCTTGCCGGGGACGCGGACGTGGCAGACCTGAAGAAAGAATTCGAGAAGGCGGCGCTGGACATCAAGGGCCTGTCCGAACGCCCCGACAACGACACCATGCTGCGCCTGTACGCGCTGTTCAAGCAGGGTTCGGAAGGCGATGTGAAGGGCGACAAGCCCGGCTTCTTCGACTTCGTCGGCGCCGCCAAGTACGAGGCCTGGGAAAAGCTCAAGGGCACCACGTCCGAGCAGGCCATGAAGAAGTACGTGGACCTGGTCAAGAAGCTGGTCGGCTGAGGCCGTGGCCAGGCAGACCCGCCAGCGCATCCTGGATGCCTCGCTGGCCCTGTTCAATGAGCAGGGCGAGCCGAACGTCACCACCAACCATATCGCCGACGAGCTCGAGATCAGCCCGGGCAACCTGTACTACCACTTCCGCAACAAGGACGACATCATCGAGCACCTGTTCCAGCGCTTCGAGGAGCGCATGGACTCGGCCCTGGTCGCCCCGGAAGGCCGCCTGCCCAACCTCGAAGACATCTGGCTTCAGCTGCACTTGGTGTTCGAGTGCATCTGGGAATACCGCTTCCTGTACCGCGACCTGGTGGACATCCTCAGCCGCAATCGGCACCTGCGCCTGCGCTTCGCCAGGATCCTCAAACGCGCGGCCGGCAACGCCACGGCGGTCATGCGCGGCTTGGTTCAGGCCGGGGCCATGCGCGCCTCCGCAGCTGAGATCGAAGCAGCCGCCACCAATATCCTGGTCCTGGCCACGTTCTGGCTGAACTATTCCAGCGTGCGGGGCGACAAGGACGAGCAGGAAGCCATCCGCCTGGGCATCGTCCAGGTGATGATGCTGGTCTCGCCCTTCATGCGCGATGAGGAACGCCTGCACCTGAATACCCTCAGCAAGGCTTACCTGCGCTAGGCCGGACCCCAAGTCCTTGTATTGCAAAGACTCCGGGGGCTGGCTATAATCTCGCTTCTTTGTTCGCCCGTTTGCTCAGGAACCGCCATGAAAGTCCTCAATTCCCTGAAGTCGGCCAAGACCCGCCATCGCGACTGCAAGGTCGTGCGCCGCCGGGGCAAGGTCTTCGTGATCTGCAAGTCCAACCCGCGTTTCAAGGCTCGCCAGCGCTAAGCGCTGCCCGACTGTTCGCGACCAAAAACGCCGGCTTCCTCCGGCGTTTTTCTTTTCCGGCCCCGGCCCCGGCTAGGACTGGAAGCAGCCCAGGTAGGGTCCGGGCACGAATCCCGGGAACACTGCCGCCAGGTGCGCTTCCTGGCCGCGCTTGACCAGAAGTTCGCTGAGCACCGTTCGGCTATCGGTCGTCACATCCAGGTCGCCCTGATAGAGCTGGGCGCTGCCCAGGCCGGGCCAGTCGCCATAGACATGCCCCCCAACTACGCCGCCCCCCATCAACAGCATGGCCGAACCGGTGCCGTGGTCCGTGCCCAGGCTGCCGTTCTCCCCCGCCCGGCGGCCGAATTCGGTCATCACCAACACCGTCACGCCCGACATCGCCGTGCCCAGGTCGGTATGGAAGGCCGACAGGGACTTCGATAGCTCATCCAGCAACGGCGGCAGGTCGGTGTTGATGTCGTCGTGATGGTCCCAGCCGCCAATGTCCACGCAGGCCATTTGCAGCCCGACACCGGACTTGATCAGTTGCGCCACCTGGAACATCTGCGAGCCAAACGTCGTGCTCGGATACACCGCGCCGTTTGCAGCCTGGTACTGGCTTGGATTCGCCAGCGCGAGGTAATCGGTGGCATCCAGGGCGCGGCGCGCGTTCACGCCCAACTTCGAGCCGGCGCTGTAGAGATCGTAGAGGGCGTCTTCCATCTGCGTCTTGCGCTTGGAACTGGTGGTCACCGTGAAGCTGGAAATGCTTTGCATGCCGATCGATGGCGCCGGCCCGCGCAACGACATCTGCAGGCCGCTGGCGATGCCCACCGCCTGGAAGGTACTACCGATGCCAACGCTGTCCGTGTGCCGGTTCAGCCAACCCGTGGGGCTGCCGCCGACGGCGAGGTAGGCCCGTTCCAACGTGTCCTGGCACTGGAAATGCGAGCGGCTGCCACTCTTGATGCCGGTCGCGTGCACTGCTGCAACCTGCCCCGCCTGATAGAGCGGCAGGAGCGGCGCGAGCGCAGGGTTGAAGCCGAAGAATCCGTCGAGTGGCAAGACAGCGCCGGTGCCCGAATCGGGGATGGCGATGGTCGGCCGCAACTTGTAATAGTCGGCGTCGCCATAAGGCACCACAGCCTGCAGGCCATCCATGGCGCCGCGCTGGAAGATCACCACGATCACGTCGGACGCGCTGGTGGCCGAAGCCGAGAAGACCAGTTTTGGTGCCAGTGTCGCCGCGGCACCCAGGGTGGAGGCTTTGAGGAAGCTTCGCCGGGACAGTTTCATGCGTGCTCCTAGCGGTATTGGAAGTAGGCGGAGCACAACAACAGGCCGAGCATTTCCTTGCCGCGAAGCAGCAGGTTCGCCGCGCTCAGCACGGCGTTGGCATCACCGCCGTTGGCGGCAAAGACAATCAGCGAATTGCGGTCTTCCACCGATAGCGGGCGACGCAGGATGCGCGCTGCCAAAACGTCCACCAGCTGCGTGGGCGTGCTGGCACCTGCGTAAAGGGCGGGCAAATCCAGGGTGATTCCCGAGTAGGCCCGGCCCTCGGCCAGCGCCAGAAACCAGTTCCAGCGATTGAGGCTGGACCCGGTGTTGATCCAATACTCGATATAGCCCGGGTAGCCGTCCGGCGCGAGCCACTGGAAAGGCAAATGGCCGAGCAGCTTGAGCCGATTCAGCAGGGCCGGCATGTAGTCGCCGGCGAGGCTGGCACCGGTTACCCGCAGGCTCGCGGGAATGAGGCTGCCTGGTCGACGCACCTTGCGGTCGTGACTGGCTGCGAACTCCTTGCTGGCAAAGATCACCATCAGCATCGAGCGGATGTCACCATCGTCCGCCATGTAGGCCTGGGCCACCTGCCCGACCACACTGGCCTCGGGCCCGTCACCAATGAAGAAGTTGCACAGCTTGCTGGCGATGTGCTGCGCGGTGGACGGGTGGTTCGCGAGTACGTCCAGGACCTTGTCACCATCGCCTATCCCGCCGCCGGCGGCCACCGTGGTGTGCAGGAATACCTTTTCGCCGGTGTCGTGGCGGCTCGGGTAGAAATAGAACTGTGGCGTGTCCGGGGCGACATTCTTCACCGACCATCCGGTCAGGCAACGCGCCACGGCTTTCACGTCGGCTTCGGTATAGCCGCCATCCACGCCGAGCGTATGCAGCTCCATCAATTCGCGGGCGTAGTTTTCCTGCGCAACGCCGACGACATTGTTGAAGTTCTCCAGGTAAACCTGCATCGCCGGACTGTGCGCCGAGGCGCGCAGCATGGTCTTGAAGTTGCCTAGGGCACTGGCACGGATGACATCGCGGTCGTCAATGATCTTGTAGATGCGCAACGGCGAGCTGCCGTTGTCGATGTTGAAGTGGTCCGACCAGAATTCGACCATCACCTCGTGCAACTGGCGCTTGCTCTTGATCCGCCGCAGCAAGGTGGCGCGGACATGGTCACGCGCGGCCTGGCCACCGCCATCGGCCAGCTGTTTGGCCTCGACCAGCAGTTCGGTCACGCTGCGGTTGACGCGCGGATAGGTCGCGGCAATTTCCGCTTCCAGCGCGCTGTCGTCGATGCCCTGGGGGTCAAGCTGCTGGAACAGCCAGGCGTCCGCCCCCAGGCTGCTTGCCTGCAGGTATTCGTCTTGGGTGAGCCCGTAGCTGCAGCGACTGCACAGCAATTCCAGGAAACCCGGCGTCGGCAAGGCGGGGTCGTCGGCGGCGACTGCGACGGCCGGCTTGAGGGGGCTGGTGGGCAGCTGCTGGCTGCGGCGCAGGCCGCCCCGGCCATTCTGCGGCCCCCGCGGCAACACGGAACGCAGCATGTCCCGCCTGGATTTGAGCATCACTCCCTCCCCGACCTGATCCGGGCGCCGGACCTGACTACGCTAACGCCATCATGAACTCCAGGTTGACCGGCGACACGCGCAATTGGTCAAGAACTGGCAGATTTGACAGAATTCGCTTCCCAAGCGCCTGGCGCTGGCACGGTACGGAGCCCCCCATGAAGCGACTGACCCTTTCCCTTGCCCTGAGCCTCGGCCTGCTGCTGGCCCTGCCCGCTCTCGCCGATACCCTGCTCATCCAGCGCGCCCAGGTTGCATCGAAGGCCGACCTGCCCAAGCGCGGCGCCTCGATGGCACAGGTGGAATCCCGCTACGGCGCCCCTCAGCAGAAGTTCGCCGCCGTCGGTGGTGGCAGCGTGCACACGCCGCCGATCACGCGCTGGCAGTACGAGAACTTCAGCGTGTATTTCGAGAACAGCCATGTGGTTGATGCTGTGCTCACCAAGGCCAGCCCGCTCGAGATCGGGCCGGCGCCCGCCAAGCCCTGATGATGAGCCAAGCCGCGCGTTTTCCTGCCGAGTGGGAAGCCCAATCGGCGGTGCTGGTGGCCTGGCCGCATGCAGGCACCGACTGGGCGGAACGCCTGGAGTCGGTGGAAGCGAGTTTTGTCGCGCTGGTCGCGGCGATCACCCGTTTCGAAACCGCGCTGGTGCTGGTGGCCGACGCGGTCGTGGAAAGCCGTGCGCGTTCCTTGTTGAAGGGCCGTGCCGAAGAGACGCGTCTGCGCTTTGCGCGCCTGCCCTACGACGATACCTGGTTGCGCGATTCCGGCCCGATCACGCTGTGCGAAGGCGCAGGTTTTCGTGTGCTCGACTTCCACTTCACCGCTTGGGGCGGGAAGTTTGAAGCCAGTCAGGATGACCTGATCGTTGCCAGCCTGTGCCAGCGTGGCCTGTTCGGTGCCCATCCGCGGGAGCGCATTGACTTCGCGCTGGAGGGCGGCGCCATCGAGACCAATGGCGAGGGCACCCTGATGTCCACCTGGCGCTGCCTGCACGAGCGCCATCCGGACCTGAGCCGCGAGCGCATCACCGGGCAGTTGCAAGGCTGGCTTCGCCAGCGCCACACGCTGTGGCTGGACCACGGTTACCTGGAAGGCGACGACACCGATGCGCATGTGGACACGCTGGCGCGCTTTGCCGCCGCGGACGCCATCGTTTACCAGGGCTGCCAGGACCAGGACGACCACCACTACAATGAGTTGCTGGCAATGGCGGCGGAGCTGACCGACTTCCGGCAACCCGATGGTTCGCCCTTCCGCTTGTTCGAGTTGCCGTGGCCAAAGCCCATCCTCGACGGTGAGCGCCGATTGGCCGCCTCCTACGCCAATTTCTTGATCGTCAATGGCGCGGTGTTGGCGCCTTCGTATGACGATCCCGCCGATGCCGAAGCGCTGCGCGTGCTGGGCGAAGCCTTCCCCGGGCGCGAAATCGTGCCCGTGCCCTGCCGCCCGCTGATCTGGCAGAACGGCAGCCTGCACTGCCTGACCATGCAATTGCCCGAAGGATTGCTCGCATGACCGCCGGGACACTGAAAGTTGCGCTGGTGCAGGAAAGCAACCAGGGCGGTGCCGAGGCCAACATGGCCTTGATCGAACGCCGCGTGGCCGAAGCTGCAACGGCCGGCGCGCAACTGGTGTTGCTGCAGGAACTGCACAACGGCGCCTACTTCTGCCAGCACGAAAGCGTGGCCGAGTTCGACCAGGCTGAGACCATTCCAGGACCGAGCAGCGAACGGCTTGGGCGCCTGGCGGCGAAGCATGGCGTGGTCATCGTCGGTTCCCTGTTCGAGCGCCGCGCGGCGGGCCTGTACCACAACACCGCCGTGGTGCTGGACAGCGACGGCCGCCTCGCGGGCAAGTACCGCAAGATGCACATCCCCGACGATCCGGGCTTTTACGAGAAGTTCTACTTTACGCCGGGTGACCTGGGCTTCGAACCGATCAATACCAGCGTTGGTCGTCTCGGCGTGTTGGTGTGCTGGGACCAGTGGTACCCGGAAGCCGCACGCCTGATGGCGCTGGCCGGCGCCGACTTGCTGGTCTATCCCACCGCCATCGGCTGGGATCCTGACGACCTGCAGGACGAGAAAGATCGCCAGCGCAACGCCTGGCTGCTCAGCCATCGAGGCCACGCCGTGGCCAATGGCCTGCCGGTGCTGAGCTGCAATCGCATCGGCCACGAGCCCTCTCCGCTCGGCGCCAGCGGCATCCGTTTCTGGGGCAGCAGCCATGTCCTGGGGCCGCAGGGCGAAGTCCTTGCCGAGGCGGGTTCGGATGATCCGCAAGTCCTGATGGCTGAGGTAGATCTTGGCCGCAGCGAGCACGTCCGTCGCATCTGGCCCTTCCTGCGCGACCGCCGCATTGACGCCTACCAAGACCTCCTGAAGCGATACCGCGATTGAACACCACCAGCGACAGCCCCGCCGGCGATGGCCTGCAAGATCAACCACATGCCATCGTCGAACGCGACGGCGTGCGCTACACCCTGCTCGGCACCGCCCACGTGTCGCGTGCCAGCATTGATGCGGTGAACGCCGCCGTTGGCAGCGCGAACTACGACTGCATCGCCGTCGAGCTCGACCCGCAGCGCCACCGTGCGATGACCGACCCCGATGCGCTGGCGAAGCTGGATCTGTTCCAGATCATTCGCGAAGGCAAGATCGGCCTGGTCGCCGCCAACCTTGCGTTGGCCGCCTACCAACGCCGTCTGGCGGAGCAGTTGGGCGTTGAGCCGGGCGCAGAGTTGAAAGCCGCTGCCGTTGGCGCCAGCGAACGCAACTTGCCCCTGAAACTGATCGACCGCGACGTAGGCACCACGCTAAAGCGCGCCTGGTCCAGCCTGGGCTTCTGGGGGCGAAGCAAGCTGATGTCAGGCCTTGCCGCCAGCCTGTTCGTTGACGAGCAGGTCGAGGAAAACGAAATCGAAAAGCTCAAGCAGGGCGACATGCTCGAGTCGAGCTTCGGCGAGTTCGCGGCGCAGACGCCGCAACTGTACGAGGCCGTGATTGCCGAACGTGATCGCTACATGGCGGCCAAGCTGCGCCAGTTCGACGCCGGCGTGGATCGCCCGCGCGAAGTGCTTGCAGTAGTTGGCGCGGGCCATCTGAAGGGTCTGGCGCAGGCGCTACGCGAAGGCCAGGACGAGCCTGCGCAAACGGTGCACGCGCTCGACCAGGTGCCGCCGCCCAGCAAGATTCCTTGGTTCACGATCATCTTCGGTGGCTTGCTGCTGGCGGGCTTTGCCTGGGGTTTCCACCGCGGCGGCGTCGACCTGGGTTCCAAGCTGGTGCTGGACTGGATCGTCATCACCGCGATCGGCGGCGCGATCGGTTGCGCCGCCGCCGGCGGACATCCGTTGTCCATTCTCGGCGCCGCCCTGGCCTCGCCCATCACTCCCCTGATTCCGGCGCTGAGCTCGGGCATGGTCAGCGCCTTCACCGAGGCCTGGCTGCGCAAGCCCACCTACGAGGACATGCTCCACCTGCGCGAGGACACCAGCCATATCAAGGGCTGGTGGCATAACCGCTTCGCGCGCGTGTTCGTGAACTTCGTGCGCACCACCTTGGGCTCGTCCCTGGCGGTGTGGTGCGCCGGCCCCACCCGGCTGCCCCTGTGGGCCTGCGCCGGCCCCCCCCTTCTGCGGCGCTGGCGCCCAAGGCGCGGATTCCCGCGCCCGCTTGATGATGCGGCCCATGTTGGCGCCAGCGTCGTCGAGCAGCGTGTAGATCGTCGGCAGGAACAAGAGGCTGACCACCGTCGAGAACGCCAGGCCACCGGCAACGGCGCGCGCCATCGGGTAGTACGGCGGACCATCGCCACCGATCTGGGCTCCACCCAGGCAGAGCGGCAACATGCCCAATATCGTCGTGCCCATCGTCATCAGGATTGGGCGCAGACGCTCCTTGCTGCCTTCCACCAGCGCGTGGGTGCGGCTCATGCCGGAGCGGCGCAAGGCATTGATGTGCTCGACCATTACGATGCCGTTGTTCACCACCACGCCCATCAGCACCAGCATGCCGATCATGGCCATGATGGTGAAGCTGGTGCCGGTGAAGGCGAACAGCCAGAACACGCCCAGGAAGGAGAACAGGATGCTGCTCAGGATGGCCAGCGGGAACAGCAAGGATTCGAACAACGCGGCCATCACCACCAGGATCATCAGGATGGCGATCAGCATGTTGAAGCCCATCTGCGAACCGGCCTCGTCGTCATCACGCGCGCCCTGGCCCCAATCCCAGGAATAGCCGGGCTTGAACTGGGTCGCGCCCAGCACTTCTTCCACCGCCTTGCGGGCATCGTCCTTTACGAACTTGTCGGCGATCGTGGCCTTGATGCCGAGCCCGGTCTGCCGGTTCTGGCGCCAGATCTGGGACGCGCCCTGGCGCAGGTTCACGTCCACCAGCGCGGTCAGCGGCACCGCGCTACCATCGGCACGGCGCAGGTTCAGGCTGGACAAGTCCTCGATACGGAACTGCTCGGCGCCGGCGAAGCGCACGTTCACCGGCACTTCGGTGTCGCCGCGGCGGAACTCTCGCAGCGGCGAGCCGCGCAGGGCGATGGCGATGTACTGCGCCACCTCCTGGGCGCTGAAGCCGTAGGCCGCGGCGCGCTCGCGGTTCACTGTGACCTGCAGTTCGCTGTTCTCGTCGCCCGAGTCCACGCGCACGTCACGCAATTCCTTGCGCTTGGCCAGCAGGGGCAGCAGGCCATCGCCCAGCGCCACCAGCTCTTCGCTGGAATCGCCAGTCAGGTAGAACTGCACCTCGTTGCCTTCGATGCCATTGTCGTTGCCGCCCTGGAAGCCGATCTCGGCGCGCGCGAGCTTGGGCAGCTCCTTGCGCATCATTTCCTGGATGGCCTTGGGGTCCACGTCCTTGCCGTCGTCCAGGGTCAGGCGGAAGCCGCCCCAGCCCTGCTCGGCGTAGAACACATAGATCTGCTTGAGGTGATAGCGCTTGCGGTTGGCGTCGAGGAATTTCTCGACCTTGGCCACTTCATCCGACATCTGGTCCAGGCTGTAGGAGCCTTTCCAGTTCAGGAACATGCCCATTTCCTTGCCCGGGTCTTCGCCGAACATGTCGAACTTGGTCATCTTCGCCGGCACCATGCTGACCGCCACGATCAACAGGATGGCCATCAGCGACTTGCCGCGGTGCTCCAGGGACCAACGCAGCAGCCCGCCATAGCGTCGCGTCAGCGCCGGGATGAAGCCATGCGCGGTGGTCACCGCCGGCGGCGTGGCCAGGCGCGCGCTGATCATCGGGATCAGGCTTACCGCCACCAGCCAGGAGCACAGCAGCGCGATGGTGATGGTCAGCGCCACCTGGCCGAGGTAGATGCTGATCATGTTGGTCTTGCCGAACAGGTTTGGCAGGAAAACGATGATGCTGGTCAGGGTGCCGGCGCTGATCGCCAGTTGCACTGCGCGCGTGCCTTCGATGGCGCAGCGCATCGGGTTGTCGGGCCACTTCTCGCGGTACTGGTAAATGCTCTCCACTACCACCACGGCATTGTCCACCAGCATGCCGATGCCCAGCAGCAGGCCCATCATCGACAGCACGTTGAGGGTGATGCCGAAGAAATACATCGCGCCGAGGGTCATCACGATGCAGATCGGTATCGCCAGGGTCACCATCAGGGTGCTGGGCCAGTGGCGCAGGAAGTAATACAGCACCATCAGCGACAACAGCGAGCCGATCAGCCCCGCCTCCACCAGTTCCTTGATGGAATCGGTGACGCTCTCGGCCTGGTTGTTGAACACCAGTACCTGGATGCCCTGGAGCTCGGGTTCGCCCTTGATGCGATCCACTTCTGTCAGGACGGTGCGTGCCACGTCCACCAGGTTGGCGGATTGCTCGCGATAAATGTCCAGGCCCACGGCGGGGCGGCCGTCGAGCCGGCGGCCGAAGTTCTGGCGCTGCGGCTTGAGGGTGATGTCGGCGATATCGGAGAGCTTCAGGCCCTCGGTGTTCAGTACCAGGTCGCGCAGCTCATCGAGCTTGCGCACTTCGCCAACCGGCTGGACGCGAAGGCGGCGGGTGCCGTCATCGATCTCGCCCGCGGACACGGAAAAGTTCACGGCCTGCAGTTTGGCGGCCAAGGTATTGAGGCTGAGGTTGTGCGCGCCCAGGCGGGCGGGATCTATCGAAATCTCCACCTCGTTGGGCGAAGCGCCGGAGATCTCGACGCGGGCCACGCCGGGCAGGCGCTCGATCGGGCGCTGGACCTCGCGCTCGATCAGGTCGTATTCCTTGCGCAAGTCGCGATCGCTGGAGAAGCGGATACGCAGGATCGGCTGGTCGCTCGGGGAAAAGTTCTGCACGAAGTAGCGCTGCATGTCGTCCGGCAACTCCGAGCGGATGGCATCGATGCGGTCGCGTGCTTCGCTGGACGTGATCTGGATGTCGCGGTCCCAGTCCTTGAACTGGATCTGCAGGTCGGCGCCGTCGGCGCGCGAGGTGGAGTTCATCTCCTTGATGCCCGGCAGGGTCGACAGCGCCTCCTCGGCCGGACGGGTGATGCTGCGCTCCACTTCCTGCGGCGTTGATCCGGGATACGGGAAGTTCAGCATCAGGAAGGGCACGTTCACTTCCGGGAACTGCTCGAGCGGCAGCCGGAAGCTGGCGATAAAGCCGATCACCACCATCGAGACGAAGAACATCACGGCCGTCACCGGCCGGCGCAGGCTGAGCTCCGCCAGGGTCATGCGGAATGCCCCTCGCCTGCGCTTCCGGCCGCGGCGCGGTCGGCTTCACCGCGGGCGCGATAGCTCGCGTCCGACTTGCGATCCAGTCGGTCGTACATGATCGGGATCACCACCAGGGTCAGCAGCGTGGACACGGCCAGGCCGCCGATCACGGTGATGGCCATCGGTGCGCGCACCTCGGCGCCGTCGCCGCCGAAGAAAGCCAGCGGCGCAAAGCCGAACAGGGTGCACAGGGTGGTCATCACAATGGGGCGCAGGCGCGACTCTGCACCGCGGCAGATCGCCTCGCGCTTGGCCACGCCTTCCTCGCGCAGCTGGTTGACCTTGTCAATCAGCACAATGGCGTTCTTGACGACAATACCCACCAGCAGGATCAGGCCGATGAACACCACCACCGACACCGGCGAGTTCGACAGCCACAGCGCCAGCACCGCGCCCACGATGGCCAGGGGCACCGAGAACATGATGACGAAGGGATGCAGCAGCGACTCGAACTGCGACGCCATCACCAGGTAAACCAGGAAGATGGCCAGGCCGAAAGCGAACAGCAGCGAGCGGATGGACGCGTCCAACTCCTCGCTCTGGCCGCCGAAAGCCAGGCGGATGTCGGCGCCGAGGGGCTTGTCGCGCACCATCTGGCGCACCTCTTCCACCGCGGTGCCAAGGTCCACGTCGCGCAGATTGGAACTGACCAGGGCCACGCGGGTCTGGTCGGCGCGATGGATCTCGCTCGGGCCCACAGTTTCGACGACATCGGCCACTGCATCCAGGCTAACGGGTCGCTCGCTCTGTGGATTTACGATGGTCCGCCGAATGTCGTCCACCGAGGCGCGGTTCTTTTCCTGCCCGCGCACCAGCACGTCGATCTTGCGGTCGCGGAAGCTGTAGCGCGTGGCCACCTCGCCACGCACCTGGCGCACGACCTGGTCGGCGATCTGGCGCGAGGTCAGGCCCAGGGCCGCAGCGCGTTCCTGGTCGAAGCGGATCTGCACTTCCGGGTAGCCCTGCTCCACCGAGGACTTCACGTCGGCGAAATGAGGCGAGGCCTGCATCATCTCGGCCAGCTTGCGGCCGGCTTTTTGCAGCGATTCAAGGTCTTGGCCGCGCAGTTCGATTTCCATCGGCGTGGAAAAGCTGAAAAGCTGCGGGCGCCCGAACTTCACCGTGATGTCGGGGTACTTGGCCATGGTGGCGCGCATGCGCTCGGTCACCGCAGCTTCGGTCTGCTTGCTGTAGTGCTCGCCCAGCACCACGCTGAGCTTGGCGACGTTCTCGCCGGACTCGGTGGGATTGGCGTCCAGGCGCGTGCCGGTGCCGCTCACGCCATACAGGGCCTGGATGTCCGGGTCGCTGTCGTGGCGCTGCTGCACCGCGCGCACCAGGGCATCGGTCTCGCGCAACTGCGTGCCCGGCGGCAACTTGGCCGTCATCTCGAAGCGATCCTGGGCCAACTGCGGGATCAGGTCGGTACCCAGGGTGCTGGCGATCAACAAGGCCACCGCGAAGGCTGCCGCCGCGCTGCCCAGGATCACCCAAGGGCGTTCCAGGGCCTTGGGCAACATGCGCTGGTAGTAGGCCGCAGCGTATTCGTAGGGCCGCAGGATCTGCTCGCCCACCCAGGCCAGGCCGCTGCCGCCGGTGTTGCTGAATCCGCGGCGACCACTGACCGATGCCCAGGCAATGGAGAACACGACGGCACCGAAGCCGCGCTTGATGCCGCGGCCACTTTTCGCGAGCACGCGCAGCGCGGGATGGCTCGGCTCCCACTTGGGATGCTCGCCTTCCGGCGGGAAGGACATCGGCGCCTGCGCCTTGATCGAACTCAGCATCGGGATCAAGGTCAACGACACCACCAGCGAAATCATCAGCGCGATGGCAACGGTCAGCGCCTGGTCTTTGAACAGCTGCCCAGCCACGCCCTGCACGAACACCAGCGGGAAGAACACCGCCACCGTGGTGAGGGTCGAGGCGACCACCGCCATGCTCACTTCCTTGGTGCCCGCGATAGCGGCCTGCAGGATGCCCAGCCCGCGCTCACGCGCCTTGGCGATGCTTTCCAGCACCACGATGGAATCGTCCACTACCATGCCAGTGGCCAGCGCCAAGCCGGCCAGCGACATCACGTTCAAGCTCAGGCCGAGCCGGTCCATGAAGAAGAAGGTGGCAATGATCGACACCGGCAGCGACAGGCCGATGACGAAGGTGCTCCAGCCATCGCGCAGGAAGAAGAAGATGATCAGGATGGACAGGAAGCCGCCCATCAGCGCTTCCTTCTTGACTTCGTACAGGGCGTTCTTGATGAACTTGCTCTGGTCTTCGATGGTCTGCACGGCGATTCCGTCGATCACATAGGAGCCAGGCGCACCGGCCTTGTGCTCGACCGGCTTGCCACCGGGGGCGCCGGTGCCGCCGCCGGAGCCGGTGCGCTCAAGGCGCTCAAGCATTTTCTTGACCGCATCGGCCGCGGCGACCGTGTTGGCATCGCCTTCCTTGTAGATCGCAAGCTCGACGGCCTCGCGTCCCTTGAAGCGGATCACCGCCTCGCGTTCCTTGTAGCCCTGGGTGACGGTGGCAACGTCCCGCAGATGCACGGGCACGCCGTCCAGCGTGGTCACCAGCAACTCGCGCATCTGATCGAGGTTGCTGAACTGGTTGACCGTGCGCACGAGGTAGCGCTCGCTGCCCTCTTCGATGCGGCCACCGGAAATGTTGACGTTCTCCTGGCGCAGGCGGTCGATGACCAGGTTCGGCGGCAGGTTCAGCTGCGCCAGGCGGTCCGCATCCACCAACACCTGCACCTCGTCTTCCAGGCCGCCGGCGATCTTCACCGCAGCCACGCCATCCACTGGCTCGAGCTTCTTCTTGAGCTCGTTGTCGGCGTAGCGGCGCAGGCGCATCAACTCGGCTTGCTCGCTGCCGTTGAGCTTGTCCGGCACAGTCAGCACCAGGCGCATCACCGGCTCGGTGGACGGATTGAAGCGCAACAGCACCGGCGCTTTTGATTCCAGCGGCAGGCGCAGCACGTCGAGCTTGTCGCGCACCTCCAGGCTGGCCTGGTCCATGTCGGTGCCCCAGGCGAATTCCAGCACCACATCGCTCTGGCCGGTGCGCGAGACCGACTTGAGCTTGCGCAGGTTCTTGACTACGCCCACCGCTTCCTCAACCGGCTCGGTGATCAGGGTCTCGATCTCCGAAGGCGCTGCGCCGGTGTATTCGGTGCGCACCGTCAGCGTCGGATAGCTCAGGTCCGGCAGCAGGTTCACCTTCAGGTCGCGCAAGGCAATCAAGCCGAACAACACGAAGGTAAGCGTGATCATGGCGACGGTGACCCGGCGCCTGGTGGCGAACTCGACCAGGCTCATTTGCGGGTCTCGAGCGCCACCGCCGGGGCGCTGGCGCCCGCGGTATCAATCACCTGCACCTCGGTGCCGTCGCGGATCGCGACCTTGCCGGCGGTGACCACCTGGTCGCCTTCCCTAAGGCCCGAGCGGATCTCGGCGAACTCGCCATTGCTGTAGCCGATCTGCACGGCGCGGCGCTGGGCCTTGTTGGCCTTCACCACGTACACGGCCGGTTCGCCTTCATCCTCGATCAAGGCTACGCGCGGTACTGTCAGGGCATCCTGGCGCTGGTCGTACACGACTTCGATGCGGCCGAACATGCCTGGGCGCAGCTCAGGCGCATTGTCGAAGGCGCAGACCACGCGGAAGGTGCCGCTGCTCGAATCCATCACCGGGCTGACGCGATCGACCTTGCCCTCGAAGACCTTGCCCGGCACCGCGTCCACCACCATGCGCAGCGGCAAGCCAGCCCGCAGGCGGCTCATCTCGCGCTCGGGCGCGTTGAGCACGCCTTCGAGGTGGGAGTTGTTGACGATGCGGAACACCGGCGCGTTCAGCGCAATCAGGTTTCCGGGCTTGACCATGCGCTGGGCGATCACGCCGCTGATGGGCGCGACGATGTTGGTGTAGCTCAGTTCGAGCTTGGCCAGGTCATAGGCGGCGCGCGCGGATTCCAGGTCGTACTTGATCTGGTCGCTGGCCTCGACGCTGACGAGTTTCTGGCCGACCAGTTCCTGCGAGCGGCGGTAGTTGTTCTCGAGTTTATGCACCGTGGCGAGCTGGCGCTGCGCTTCCAGGCGTACCCGGTCGCCATCAATGCGGGCCAGCACCTGGCCGGCGCGCACCTGGTCGCCTTCCTCGGCCAGCAGTTGCACCATCACGCCCGAGGTCTTGGCCACCACTTGGGCTTCGCCCGGGGCGTCCAGGTTGGCCGTGCCGGCGTAGCTGGCGGCAATCGGCCGGCGCGCAGCCCTGGCCACTTCCACCGGCACCGCCTCGACCTTCTTCTGGTCGGACTTGCCATCCGCGCCCGACTTGCCGGCTTCAGCCTGGGTACCGGCCTTGGCATCGCCGGACTCCTTCTTGCCGCAGCCCGACAGGGCCAGGCCCAGGGCCAGCGCAAGGACGCCCGTGCGAATCAGGAAGGGGGTGCGGGTGGCAACGCGAATGGCGCTCATGGGGCTCGCTCGGGCAGGGGTGTGTTAGTTGCATAGCACAGTAAACCAAGGGTCCCGGAAACCGCATATGCCGAAAGTCGGTATGGACTTCGGCGCCCGGAACCCCCAGCGATGGACGCGCGCGTCCGGCTGCCGGTTGCAACCCCCTGTCTAGGCACGCGAGGCTCACGTTATAATTTCGCGTTGCTACGCCCTATCCCCGCCCGTCCGCCGGAATCGAATGATGAAATCCGCCTTGCTTTTGGTCTCCTGCCTCGCCCTCGCCGGCCTTTCGGCCCCCGTGCTCGCCAAGGGCGACATCGCCAAGGGCAAGACCCTGGCCTACACCTGCACCGGCTGCCACGGCATCGCCGAGTACAAGAATGCCTACCCGAGCTACCGTGTCCCCAAGATCGGCGGCCAGAGCGAGACCTACATCATTGCGGCCCTGAACGGCTACAAGAAGGGCGAACGCAACCACCCGACCATGATGGCGCAGGCGCGCAGCTTCTCGGATGAGGACATCGCCAACATCGCCGCCTACTTGTCCAGCCTGAAGTCCAAGTAATGGGAATCCCGAGCATGACCCTGCGTACCGCCAGCCTCCTCCTCGCCCTGGTCTTCAGCGCCGGCGCCCTCGCCTCGCAGCCGGGCAACCCGGCCACGGGCAAGAAGCTGTTCGAATCGGCGAAGGATTCGAAGGGCAATCCCAAGCCGGCCTGCACCTCCTGCCATGGCGCCAATGCCAACCAGCCGCTCGATGGCATGCCCAAGCTGGCCGGCCAGTACCCGGACTATCTGACGAAGGCCCTGAAGGAATATCGCTCGGGCAAGCGTTCGAACCCGATCATGGGTGCGCAGGCCAAGGACCTGAGCGATGCCGACATCGCCAACCTCACCGCGTATTTCGACTCGCTCGATGGCGACGTCCACGACCTGAGCGGCCACGCCCGCTAAGTCTTCAGCCCGCAGGCTTCCTTTCCAGGGGCTTGCGGCAGGTTTGCTCGTAGAGCTTGCGCGTCTGGCGCCAGATGTCCTGTGTCCTGGCGCCAATGATCTGTTCCCACCAGGCCTGGCACTGCCGGTCTTCTTCGGGGCTCAGGGTGTTCGGGTCGTCGACCGGCCCCACGTAATCCGAACCCGGCGTCAGCACGCCGCAGCCACCGCCCAAGGCCAGAAGGCTGACCCTGCAGACCACGGTGGAGTTGGATTTCCCCGGCATCTTCACGCGCACTTCCTTGGTGGTTTTTTCCACCATCTCGGTCAGCACCGACGTCAGGATGTCCTGGTCGGGCTTCCAGTACTGCGCGAAACGCGTGTCCTCGTACACCACCGGCGGCGGACGGTTCCACAGCTTGGCGCCATCATCCATGCGCGGAATCTGGTAGCTGAAAACGCGCTTGTCGCCGTACTTGCGATCAATCTGATCCAGAAGGTCGGGCGGAAGCTTCAGGCGGCCATCGCTGCCGTAGATCTCGATCTGCCCGGGCTTCTGGCTGGAACGCGGTGCCGCCCTTGGCGTGCTGATGGTGGCCTCGAGATCGCGTGGCGCAAGCCGCTTGTGCGTGGGCTTCTTGTCGGCCTGCGGCTTGGGCATGGGAACGTCGATGATCGGCTCGGGTTCCGGCGCGGGTGGATCGATGAAACCGACCTGCAACGCCTGTTCGTCGCTGTCGGGTTGCGGATCCAGCAGCGGCAGCAACCAGGCCAGACCCAGCACGTGCAGCACAATGACCAAAGCCATCAGGCCGCTGCGCAGCCGCGAGGACAGCATCGGCGGACGCGAAGGCTGCAGGGAGCGCGGGCGCCACGGACTGATCCCTGCGTCTGCTTCGGCGTGCTCGTTGCTTGCCGTCATCCCCACCCCATGCTGATTCCGACTCGCGCCGTTCCAGGGAGTTTGAGCGCCTTGCTGGCAGGAAGTTCAGCGCGCGATGTAAGGCGCTTGCCCGCTCGCGTGGTCGGTGGCATCGCGGACCGCGGTGACTTCGGGAATTTTCTCACGCAAGGTCTTCTCGATGCCGTTCTTGAGCGTGACATCGACCATGCCGCAACCGTGGCAGCCACCACCAAAACGCAGCCAGACCACGCCTTCGGCGTCCACGCTATCCAGTGCAACGCGGCCCTTGTGCGCGGCCAGCATCGGATTGATCTCCGATTCCAACAAATAGTTAACACGCTCGGGCAATGACGCTTCAGCACCCGGCACTTCGCCCTTGATCTTGGGCGCGCGAATCGTCAACTGGCCACCCGTGGCCTGGCTGGCGTAGTCCATCTGCGCGCCATCGAGCCAGCGCACGCTGGCGCCGTCCACGAACAAGGTGAAGCCTTCGCACTCAAGCTGCCACTCGTCGCCGACCAGGTCGCCGTTCTCGCAGAACTCCAGGCGGGCATCGGCTTTCGCCGTGCCCGGATGCACCGCGCTGACGCGAATGCCGACGGCATCGCCACCTTGCGATTGCAGCAAGTGGCGGAAATAGGTCTGGGCGGATTCAGAGATGTCGATCATGCGGGTATTCTACTCCCCGGGCCCGTACCGGGCCTGTACCGGGGACCGTGCATGCCTTCACTCATTGAACTCGCCGCCCGCCGTTGCCGGGCCTTGCGTGGCACCGAGCATCGCCTGGGCGCGAGCGAACTGGCCGAGGGCCTGGCAGCGCTTCCCGGATGGAGCCTGGTGGAGGACGGCCACGCCATCGTCCGCACGTTTCGCTTCGCGGACTACTACAAGACCATGGCTTTCGTGAACGCGCTGGCCTTCATCGCCCATCGCGAAGACCATCATCCCGACCTGGGCGTGCACTACGACCGCGCCGTGGTGCGCTACTCGACGCATGACGTGGGCGGCCTGAGCGAGAACGACCTGATCTGCGCGGCGAAAACCTCGCAACTCGCCGGCGAGTAAGCGGCCTCAGGCCAGGCGGTCGAGCACCGCGCGCAGGTCATCTGCCAGCGGCGCGCTTATGAAGTAAGGCGTGCGGCCCTGGTCCAGTTCGAAGGACATCGAAGCGGCGTGCAGAAACAGGCGCTTGAGCCCTGCCTGTTCGGCAAGACGCTTATTGGCATCGCGATCGCCGTACTTTTCGTCGCCCGCCACCGGGTGGCCCAGATGCGCGGCGTGCACGCGGATCTGGTGCGTGCGCCCGGTTTCGATGCGCACTTCGCAGAAGCTGTGGCCACCGCGCCGTTCGATCAGCTTGAAGTGGCTGGTCGAGGGCTTGCCCTTCGGGTCCACGCGCACCATGCGCTCGCCACCCTGCAGCACCGAGCGCAGCAAGGGCGCTTCCACCGTCATCGTTCCCTGTGGCATGCGCCCGACCAGCAGCGTGAGGTACTGCTTGTTGGGCGCTTCCTCGTCCTCGCCTTCGCGCATCAGCGCTTGCAGTTCCAGCAGGGCCGAGCGCTTCTTGGCGATAACCAGCACGCCCGACGTATCGCGATCCAATCGGTGCACCAGTTCCAGCGGCTCGCCGGGCCGCAGCGCGCGCAAGCCCTCGATCACCCCGAAGCTGACGCCGCTGCCACCGTGCGCGGCGATGCCGCTGGGCTTGTTCAGGGCCAGCAGGTTCTTGTCTTCGAACACGATGCTGGCGGCCAGGCGCTCGAGCATGGACTTCGGCGGCGGGCGCTGCTCGCCGGGTTCGTCCAGGCGCACAGGCGGGATCCTGATCTCATCACCACCCGAGACGCGGGAATCGGGCTTGCAGCGCTTGCCGTTGATGCGGACCTGGCCGCTACGCACGATCTTGTAGATCAGGCTCCGCGGGGCGCCTTTGAGCTGCCCGAGCAGGAAATTGTCCAGGCGCTGGCCGTCGCGGTCTTCCGCCACGCGCACCAGTTTCACGCCCCCTGAGACTTCCGTTGCCGCCATGGGCGCTCCACTGATACACTCGAAAGGCGAGATAACGTCCTGATTTCCCTCGCCCGTCGGCCGAAAGCTTGCGGTTTGGGAATCCCGACAGGCCGCTACCACACCCCACGGGGGTGACCATGTTAGCCGGTCTCGAAGGCGGACGGATATCGCCTGGTGCTGACAACACCTGCCATACCGGAATGCGCTCGGCGCCTTTCGGGCCCTTTAATTGATCCAAACAATCAAGCGCTCCCGTGGGTGGCTAACCCCGGTTTTTGCAGCGCTGGAAGTTCCTGCCAAGCCTGAATGCGCCTGCGCTTCAGGTGGTGACATCGGGCGTGGACCCCGGCGTTCCTCGCGGTTGAGCGCGTGAGGAATCCAGCATGAAGCGTATGTTGATCAATGCCACGCAGGCCGAAGAGCTGCGCGTGGCGATCGTCGATGGCCAGACCCTGTACGACATCGACATCGAGCAACCCTCGAAAGAGCAGAAGAAGTCCAACATCTACAAGGGCCGCATCGTCCGGCTCGAACCTTCCCTTGAAGCGGCCTTCGTCGACTACGGCGGCGAACGCCATGGCTTCCTGCCGCTGAAGGAAATCTCCCGCGACTACTTCCTGCCCGGCGTCGACCCGAACAAGGCCGGCATGAAGGAATTCCTGCGCGAAGGCCAGGAAGTGGTCGTTCAGGTGGACAAGGAAGAACGCGGCAACAAGGGCGCGGCCCTGACCACCTTCATCTCGCTCGCCGGCCGCTACATGGTGCTGATGCCGAACTCGCCGACCGCGGGCGGTGTTTCGCGCCGCATCGAAGGCGACGACCGTCAGGCCCTGAAAGAGGCCATGGACGCGCTGACCATTCCCGACGACATGGGCGTGATCATCCGCACCGCCGGCGTCGGCCGCGATGCCGAAGAGCTGCAATGGGACTTGGACTACCTGCTGCAGGTCTGGCGTTCGATTACCGACGCCGCCCTGTCGCGCCCGGCCAGCTTCCTGATCTACCAGGAATCGCGCCTGATCATCCGCGCCCTGCGCGACTACCTGCGCGCCGATGTCGGCGAGATCCTGGTTGATACCGAGGCCATGTACGAGCAGGCCAAGGACTTCATGCAGTCGGTGATGCCGCAGAACCTGCGCAAGCTCAAGTTCTATACCGACGATATCCCGCTGTTCAACCGCTTCCAGATCGAATCGCAGATCGAGAACGCCTACGAGCGCCAGATCCGCCTGCCCTCCGGCGGCTCGATCGTCGTGGACCAGACCGAAGCGCTGACCGCGATCGACGTGAACTCCTCGCGCGCCACCAAGGGCAGCGACATCGAGGAAACCGCGTTCAACACCAACCTGGAAGCGGCCGAGGAAGTGGCCCGCCAGATGCGCCTGCGCGACCTCGGCGGCCTGGTGGTGATCGACTTCATCGACATGGGTTCGGGCAAGCACCAGCGCGCCGTCGAAGACCGCTTGCAGCATGCCCTGCGCCAGGACCGCGCCCGCGTGCAGATCGGCAAGATCTCGCGCTTCGGCCTGCTGGAGTTGTCGCGCCAGCGCCTGCGTCCTTCGCTTGGCGAGTCCAGCCAGATCGTCTGCCCTCGTTGCGACGGCCACGGCCGCATGCGTAGCGTGGAATCCCTGTCGCTGTCCATCATCCGCCTGGCCGAAGAGCATGCGATGAAGGAGAACACCGCGCAGGTGCTGGTGCAGGCGCCGCCGGAAATCGCCAACTTCCTGCTCAATGAAAAGCGCCGCGCGCTGGTGGAGATCGAAACGCGCCACGAGGCGCCGATCATCATCGTCGCCGACGACCAGCTCGAGTCCCCGCATTTCAACGTCTCGCGCCTGCGCGCTGGCGAGGCGGGCGAAGAAGTCGCCAAGCCCAGCTACCATCGCACCACCCCGCGCAAGCTTGAAGTGCACGCGCTGACCCGCGCGCAGTTGAATGTGCAGGCGCTGCCGGCCGTGACCCATGTCGCGCCGACCCAGCCCGCGCCCACGCGCGAGCCGCGCGAGGAAGTGGCCGCGCCCGTGGCCGTTGCCGCGCCTGTTGCCGCGAAGTCTTCCGGTGGTTTCTGGAACTGGCTCAAGTCCCTGTTCGGCGGCTCGGCCTCCGCGCCCGCCTCGGCGCCGCGTGGCCGCAACGACCGCGACTCGCGCCACGATCGCAATGACCGCGGCGAGCGTAACGATCGCGGTGATCGCAACGATCGTGGCGGTCGCAATGGTCGCAATGATTCACGTCGTGGCCGTGGCAACCAGCCTGAAGGCCGTGGCGGCAACGCCGGCGGCCGTGGCCAGCAGCAGGCGCAGGCCTCGCAAGGCAAGCCGCAGGGCGGCCAACGCCCCGATGCGCAGGGCCAGCCGCAGCAAGGCGGCAAGCCGCCGCGCGAGCCGCGCCCGGAAAAGACCGAAGAACAGAAGGCCGCCGACGAAGCCCGGCGTCAGGAACAACAGCGCAAGGAAGCCGAGCGCCGCGAGACCCAGCGCCAGGAAAACATCAAGCGCGAGGCCGAGCGCCGTGCCGCCCGCGAAGCACGCATCGCCGCCGAGCAGGGCGCTGCCGCCGCTGGCGCCGCCGCCAGCACCCTCGCCGCGCCCGTGCAGGCCGAGGACGCTGAGGGTGGCGCTGCCGTTGCCGATCCCGAGACTTTGGCCACCTCACCCGCCGCGCCGGCTGCCGAAGCCGCTACCGGCGAAGGTGGGCGTCGTCGTCGCGGCCGCCGCGGCGGTCGCCGTCGTCGTCGCCAGGAAGGCGGCGCTGCCGATGGCAGCCCGGTGACCGGCGAAGACGGCAACAGCCAGTCCGAAATCGACTTCGAGGACGAGGAAGGCGAAGCAGAGGACGATATCGCGCAGGCGCAGGACTCGGCAGTGCCGACGCGTGCGCCCGTCATCTCCTCTGGTTTCGCGGTCACGTCGGCCGAGTCGGATTTCGACGATCTCAGCGAAGCCGTTTCCGAACCCGAACCCGCGGCCGCATCCGTGGCGAGCACGCCCTCATTGAGCACGCCTTCGATCAGCAGCAGCTTCGCCCTGCCCGCCGAGCCGGCGCCCCTGCCTCCGGTGGTGTCGGTGTCGATTCAGCCGGTGCAGATCGCCGAGCGCGCGCTCGAGCCGGCGGCGGCCATGGCCGTTGAACCGGCAACGCAGGAGCTGCAGTTTGAGCCGGCACCGGTGGCGGAACTCGCTGAGCCCTCGCCCGCCATCAAGCCCGAAGTCCCCGCCGTGCCGAGCATCGTGCAGGCGCTCGCGGAAACGCCGGCTCCAGCCGACGTGGTGGACGCGATTGATGTAGTGGATGCGGAGCAAGCCAAGCCCGAATCGCGCGACGCGCCCTTGGCCTGAGCCAGCGCTTTCCACGTAGAAAGAAAAAGGCAGCTCCGGCTGCCTTTTTCGTTTCAGGCCAGGCCCGGCGGTGTCAGTCCGTGCTGCGCCGCCATGCGCGCAAGCGCAATCGTGTCCTTGATGCCGAGTTTGTCGAACAGCCGGTATTTGTGCGTAGCGACGGTCTTGCCACTCAGGCTCAAACGGCGGGCGATGTCCTCGGCGCGCAGGCCCTGGCAAAACATCAGCGAGATTTCCATTTCGCGCTTGGACAGGCTGTCGAAGGGTGAGCGGCGATTGCCGCTGAGCGCCAGTTGCTGGGCGATATCGCTGCCGAGGTAACGCCGGCCACGCGCCGCTTCGCGGATCGCGCGCAGCAGTTCCGCAGCGTCGCAGGCCTTGCCGAGGTAGGCATGGGCGCCGGCATCGAGCAGTCGTTGCGGCATGGGGCCATCGGTCTGCACCGACACCACCACAACTTTGGAACCTACCTGCCCCTTCACCAGGCGCTCGGTGATGTCCAGGCCGCTGACGCCGGGCAGATGGAGGTCGCAGATGACCACGTCCGGTTTCAGCTTGCGGATCAGCGGCAGGGCTTCTTCGCCACTGCCTGCTTCCCCGACCACTTCCATGTCCACGTTGCCCGACAGGATCAGGCGGTAGCCGGTACGCACCAGCGCGTGGTCGTCGAGCAGAAATATCCGGATCATGCGTCCTCTCCCCTGGCCTTCCACTCCAAGCTATCCCCGGCCCGGCCCGAAGCGCCAGCCGGCATCCCCTGATTAACTTGTACGAACTTTCCTACCCCAAGCGGCCGCCACCGACCACGCATGGGGCTAAAATGCCGCCATCCGGAGAGATGGCCGAGTGGTTTAAGGCTGCAGTCTTGACCGGATTGTCTGGAACAATCCGGAACGGCCGAAGGCCGGCCCCGAAGGGGCGGAGGGCAGGATGCCCGGAGTAAAACTGCCGGGCGCGGCAGTCGTTATACGGAGAGATGGCCGAGTGGTTTAAGGCAGCAGTCTTGAAAACTGCCGAAGGTGTAAGCCTTCCGTGGGTTCGAATCCCACTCTCTCCGCCACCCTCCCGCCTAGCCCGCCCCCGCTACTTTCTCCAGATGCTCCACCAGCATCGCAACGAATGCCGTGACCTTGGTCGGCCGAAATCGCGCCGCCGGATACACCGTGTAGATTCCCCCGGCGGGCAATGACCACGCTGGCAATATTTCCACCAGCAGCCCTTTCGCCAAATGATCGGTGACCTCGTAATCGGGCATTACAGACAGGCCTCCGCCGGCCAAGGTTGCCGCGAGCACGCCTGGCGTGGCGTCGATGACCATGGCCTGGTGCATCAGCACGGTGCGCTGCTCCCGGCCCGCATTCGAGAACTGCCAATGCAGCGGATTGCGCAGCGCTCCATTGGCGATGAAGGCAACACCGGCAAGATCATCCGGATCCCCGACCTTCAGCCCCGCCGCGAAATCGGGCGCAGCCACGAGGATCTGCCGGACCGCACCGACGCGCCTCGCCTGCAAACCAGAATCCTCCAGCCAGCCCACCCGAATCGAAAGATCGATCTGGTTTGCGATCAGGTCTATGCGCGAATCGGACAGCTTCAAGTCCACCTGGCAAGACGGATAGCGGCGCGAAAACGCCGTCGCAAGTGGCGCGATGGTGGTTGCACCGTAGTCGTTGGGCGCTGCGATCCTGAGTACGCCAATCGGCTCGGCGCTGGCGCCAGCGATTTCAGCGAAGGCGTCTTCTGCCGCCTTGAGGATGGCCACCGCGCGGGCGTGCAACAGGCGGCCGGCCTCGGTAGCTTCGACCCGGCGCGTCGTACGCATCAGCAAGGTCGCGCGCAGTTCCTGCTCCAGCTTCATCACCTGCTGGCTGACCACAGTCTTGCTGATGCCAAGCCTATCTGCCGCCCGGGTGAATGAGCCGGCGTCGACCACCGCAGCGAAATAGGCGAGCCGGTTGAGGTTGATGGCTTCCAAGTCGCGGTCTCTAAATTGTACGCATTGGAGTTACAGTCTGTACTACTGCCGCCTATTTTTCCAACAATCCCCGAAGCGCAAGATGCCCGCCATACCCCACGCAGGCAGGAGCACCGCCATGAGCCGTCCGACCACAACCGCAGCGATCCTGAGCTTGAAACACTTTCCGGCCGGCCCGAACGGCTTCTTCCGCGCGCCGGTCCTTGTGTCGGGACCGACCGAAGCCCTGCTGATTGATGGCGGCTTCACCTACCCCGGCGGCAGGGCCGTGGCGGACCAAATCAAGGCCAGCGGAAAAACGCTCACCACGATCTACATCAGCCAGTCCGACCCCGACTACTACTTCAGCCTGAAGCCAATTCGCGCGGCATTTCCCGAGGCCCGGGTCATTGCTGCTTCGGAAACCATCGCTGCCATCCGGGGCAATGTCGAGAAGAAGCTCGCCACCTGGGGCCCGCAACTGGGCGAGAACGGACCGCAGACGCTGGCGGACATCGTGCTGCCGGAGGCCTTCGATGACGAAGCGTTTTTCGTCGACGGTGAAGCAGTGCAGATCGTGCCGGCCGGCGGATTGAGCAACCGTCGCTACCTTTGGATTCCCTCGCTGCAAGCCGTTGCCGGTGGCGTGCTGATCTTTTCGGGCGTGCATGTCTGGACGGCGGACACGCAGGGCGCGCAAGCGCGTGCAGCCTGGATTGCGAACCTGCAGGCCATTGCAGCACGCAAGCCCAAGGTGGTCGTTCCGGGCCACATGCTGCCTGACACGGTGACCGATGCGTCTGCCATCGAGCACACCCTTCGCTACCTGCATGCCTTCGAGCAAGAGTTGGCCAAGGGCCCCGATTCGGCCACGCTGAAAAACGCGATGGAGGCCCGTTTCCCCGATCTCGGCATGGCCCTGGCCCTGGATATCGGTGCGAAGGTGGCGACCGGCGAGATGAAATGGGGCTAGTCGCAGTCTCGCGCTTGGCGCCATTCCGCGACCCCGAGCACACCCACTTCCCCGCCCTGCAGTGCTAGCCTGAGCCCAGAGCGCCCGCCCGGGCGCTCCCCGAGAGAGGAGCAGGCCATGGTCTTCGCATCCGGTTCCGGTCAGTCGTCAATGGTGGACATGAACATCACGCCGCTGGTGGACGTGATGCTGGTCCTGCTGGTGATCTTCATGGTCACCGTGCCTGCGGTGTCTTACTCCAATCCCATGGATCTGCCGCAAAGAGGCCCGCAGATGCAGGAAGTGAACACGGACGTCGTGCGCCTGCACCTGACGGCCGCCGACACCGTGGAATGGAATGGCAGCGCGCTTTCGCTGGATGCGCTGAACCAGAGGCTGCAACAAGTCGGCAGCGAGAGCATTGGCGCGAACGGACAAGTGGATGCCATGCGCCAGCCGCGCTTCAGCATTGATGCCGATCCGGCGGCCGACTACGACCTGCTTTCCAAGGTGCTCGCGCGCACCAGCAATGCCCACCTGATGCGCGTCGGCCTGGCTGAAACCGGCCGCTGAGTCAGGCTTTCTTGCCGCTGCGGTGCAGCTCGCTGCACTGCAGCCGGTTTTCCTCGAGCTGCGGCGGCACTTTCTCCGCCAGGAAATCGATGAACACGCGTACCGCCGGCAGCAGCCCGCGGCGCGACGGGAACACCGCGTGGCAAATGCCCTGCGGCAGGTGCCAGTTGGGCACGACGATTTCCAGCTCGCCCTTGCGCACCGCATCGGCGCAGATGGTTTCCGGCAACAGGGCAATGCCCAGGCCCGCGCGCGCCGCCGACATCAGCAGCGGAAAATCGTGGGCCATCAGGATGGGCTGAAGGTCCACGCGCTCGATCGCGTTGTCCGGACCATGCAGGGTCCAGCGCTGGCGACTATCGTCTTCGGCCATGCTCAAGGTACGGTGGGTCGCAAGGTCCTGCGGCAGTGCCGGCCGGCCCTGGCGCTTGAGGTAGTCGGGGCTGGCGACCAGCAGCTCGCGGATCTGGCCGAAGCGGCGCAGCACCAGGTCGCCGCCGTCTTCGTCCAGGCGCGAGCGCACGCGCAGGGCCACGTCGAAGCCCTCGCTGATCAGGTCCACACGGCGATTGCTCACGTGCAGTTGCACGCGCACCTGCGGATAAGCGGCCAGGAATTGCGGCAGCAGCTTGCCCAGGGTGTCTTCGGCCAGCGCGACCGGTGTACTGACTTTGATCAGCCCACGCGGCTCGGCGCTGAGCTTGTCGACTTCCTCGCGCGCGGCCTGCGCTTCGCTCAGCATGCTCTGCGCGTGCCGGTACACGTTCTGGCCGATCTCGGTAACGGCAAACTTGCGCGTTGAACGCTGCAGCAGGCGCACGCCGAGGTCCGCTTCCAGCTGCGCCACGCGCCGACTCAAGCGCGATTTCGGGATGCCCAGTGCGCGCTCGGCCGCGGCATAGCCGCCGTGTTCGACGACTACGGCGAAGAAATGCAGGTCGTTGAGATCCGGCGCGTTCACTGGATCCGCTCGAGCCCGCCCATGTAGGGACGCAGCGCTGCCGGCACTTCGATCGAACCATCGGCCTGCTGGTAGTTTTCCATCACCGCAACCAGGGCGCGACCCACCGCGACGCCGGAACCATTGAGCGTGTGCACGGGCTCGGGCTTGCCGGTGGCCGGGTTGCGCCAGCGCGCCTGCATTCGCCGCGCCTGGAAGGCCTCGCAGTTGGAGATGGAGCTGATCTCGCGATAGCTGTCCTGGCCGGGCAGCCAGACTTCCAGATCATGCGTCTTGGCCGAACCAAAACCCATGTCGCCCGTGCACAGCAGCAGGCGGCGGTACGGCAGGCCCAGGCGCTCGAGCACGGTTTCGGCATGGCGGGTCATCTGCTCGTGCACTTCGTAGCTTTCCGAAGGCCGCGCGATGGCCACGAGTTCAACCTTCTCGAACTGGTGCTGGCGGATCATGCCGCGCACGTCCTTGCCGTAGCTGCCGGCTTCGGCGCGGAAACATGGCGTGTGCGCCGTCAGCAGCATGGGCATCTGCGCATCTTCAACAATGTCGTCGCGTACGATATTGGTCAGCGACACTTCCGCCGTCGGGATCAGGTAACGGCGCGTCTCGCCCACTGTGGTGCTGAACAGGTCTTCTTCGAATTTGGGCAGCTGGCCGGTGCCGCGCATGCTTTCCGGGTTCACCAGTAGCGGCACGTTGCACTCAAGGTAGCCGTGTTCGTTGGTGTGCAGGTCGAGCATGAACTGCGCCAGCGCGCGGTGCAGGCGCGCCAACTGGCCGCGCAGCACGGTGAAACGCGCGCCCGACAACTTGGCGCCGGTTTCAGAATCCAGCCAGCCGTGGCGCTGGCCCAATTCGATATGGTCCAGCGGCTTGAAGTCGAACACGCGCGGCGTGCCAACGCGCTTGAGCTCGGCGTTGTCCTTCTCGTCGCGGCCCGCGGGCACCGACTCGTGCGGCAGGTTGGGAATGCCCAGGGCAATGGCTTCCATCTCCGCGCGAACTTCTTCCAGGCGGACTTCCGACTGCTTGAGCTCGTCGCCGAGACCGGCCACTTCCGCCATCAGCGCGGCGACGTCTTCGCCCTTGGCCTTGGCCTGGCCGATGGCCTTGGAGCGCGTGTTGCGCAGGTTCTGCAGATCCTGCGTGCGGCCCTGCAGCGTCTTGCGCTCGGCTTCGAGCGCCTCCCACGCCGCGACATCGAGGTCGAAATTGCGCTGGGTTTTCAGGCGGGCGGCGGTGTCGGCCAACTGGCCGCGCAGGAGCGAAGGGTCGAGCATCGGGGCATTCCGGAAATGAAACGGGATGATCAATTATCGCCGCTTCCGACCCATCGCCGCAACGATAAGCCTCGCCCAAATCGCCGGCTCAGGGGCGCAGCCAGCCCCCGACCCGCGCGCCAAACCAGACCAGCGTGAAGCCCGCCACCAGGCTGAGTGCGAGGTAGCCGAACAACAACGCGGGCCGTCCGTTGCGGCTGTACATCAGCAGCTCGACCATCAGCGCCGAATACGTCGTCAGCGCGCCGAGCACGCCCACCATCAGGAAGGCGCGCCAATACAGGGCGCTGGGGCCGCGGCCTTCCAGCCAGGAAAACAGGAATCCTGCCGCGAACGAGCCGATCAGGTTCACCGCCAGGGTGCCCCAGGGCAGCGAGTCGCCGGCCTGGCGCAGCAGCCAGCCTCCGAGAAGATGTCGTCCGGCGGCGCCAAGTGCGCCACCCGCCATCACCAGGCCCAACAAAGTCCAATTCATCGGCCGTCCTTCTTTCGCGCCGCCGAACGGGCGCTGCGCAGTTGTTCGAGTTTTTCCGCCAGTTTGATTTCCAGGCCGCGGTCCACCGGGCGGTAATAAGCCTGCTCGCCCATGGCCTCGGGAAAACCGGTCTGGTCCAGGGCAACACCACCCGCGGCATCATGGTCGTACTGGTAACCAGCGCCATGGCCCAGCGATTTCATCAGCTTGGTCGGCGCATTGCGCAGGTGCATCGGCACTTCGAGGCTGCCGCGTTCGCGCACATCGGCCTGCGCTTCGCCAAACGCGAGATACGCGGCATTGGATTTCGCGCAGGTCGCCAGATAAATCACCACCTGGGCGAGTGCGAGGTCGCCTTCGGGGCTGCCTAGTCGCTCGTAGGCGTCCCAGGCTTCGATCGCCATCTGCAGGGCGCGCGGATCGGCGAGGCCCACATCCTCCACTGCCATGCGGGTGAGCCGGCGCGCCAAATAGACCGGATCGCAGCCACCATCGAGCATGCGCGCGAACCAGTACAGCGCGGCATCGGGATTGGAACTGCGCACGCATTTGTGCAAGGCCGAGATCTGGTCGTAGAACTGGTCGCCCTGCTTGTCGAAGCGCCGGCTGCGGTCAGCCAGTACCTGCGCCAGCGTGGTGGCCGTGATTTCGCCGCCCTCCTCGCCCGCCAATTCGCCGGCGATTTCCAGCAGGGTCAGGCCGCGACGGACGTCGCCGTCGGCGGCTTGCGCGATGGAGCCGAGGTTTTCGTCGGAGATGCGCAACTTCAGCGCGCCGAGGCCGCGTTCGTCATCCTGCAGGGCGCGGCGCAGGGCATTGGCGATGTCGGCAGGCGACACGGCTTCCATCACGTGCACACGGCAGCGCGAGAGCAGCGCGGAATTCAATTCGAAGCTGGGATTTTCCGTGGTCGCGCCAACGAACAGGATCGACCCACGTTCGATATGCGGCAGGAAAGCATCTTGCTGGGTCTTGTTGAAGCGATGCACCTCATCCACGAACAGCACCGTGCGCCGACCCTGCTGGAATCGAAGTTCGGCCTCGGCCAGCACCTGGCGCACATCGGCCAGGCCCGACAGCACCGCCGAGATTGCGCGGAATTCCGCATCCGAATATTTCGCCAGCAACAAGGCCAGCGTGGTCTTGCCGCAACCCGGCGGACCCCAGAGGATCATCGAGTGCACGTGGCCGGACTCGATCGCGCGGCGCAGTGCCGAACCCGGGGCCAGCAGTCGCGTCTGCCCGACCATCTCGTCGAGCGCGGCCGGACGCATGCGTTCGGCCAGCGGGCGCAGGCCCGCCGGTGGCTGGAACAGGGATTCGGAGGCGGCCGCCTTGGATTTGCGCACGCCTGATTCTAACCAGCCCGCGCGTTCAGGGCTTGAGTGGCGTGACCTCGGCGCCCGGTTTCACTTCGCCCACCACGTCCACGCCCGCCGGGGGCTTGAACTTGAAGGTGCCGGCGGCGAAGGCCGGGTTGCGCTTCCATCCGCTGAAATCAATGACGGTGCGCTGGCCCAGGCCATCCTTGAGCTCCATGCGCGTCAGCCCGGCGCTGCCGAAGCCAAGGCGCGCGCGTTGGAAGGGCGCATCGTCCACACGCTTGGGTACCAGCACCAGCCAGTCCAGGCCGGCCGAGCGCGCGCCTTCGCTGACGCGATACTGGCGGTCGAGTTCGGTCGGGTCGATCAGTACGGACAGCGGGCTGTCCTGCTCGGCCAGGCTCTGCGGGCGCACGGTGACTTGTTCCAGATCCGGGTCGTAGACCCAGATATGGTCGCCGTCGGCCACGATCAGTTGCGGTGCCGGCTTGAGGTACTGCCAGCGGAACTGGCGCGGCGCCGACAGCTGGACGGTGCCCGAACTGGTTTCCGCCACCCGGCCATTGGGATCGAACACCTGCTGCGCAAAGCGGCCCTCCAGGCCCTTCAACGCCCGCGTGAAGCTTTGCATCTGCGCGCGCGCACTCGCCGCCGTCGCAGCCTTGGCAGGCGCTTGCCGCGCGGACGCAGGCGCTGCGAGCGCCAGTGACAAGGCGGCGCCGACCAGTACGGACACAAACTTCGATACGCTCATTGCGGACTCGCGATAGGGCTATGGGGCAAAGTCTGCCCGAGCCTTCATGAACGAAAGCCCCGGTTCAATTTCGGGGTGGGGGCGGCGCCAGCACACTGCGGTCGCCATTGCTTTCCTGGGCCGATACCACGCCCGCCGCTTCCATGGCTTCCACCAGGCGCGCGGCGCGGTTGTAGCCGATCTTCAAGCGGCGCTGCACGCCGGAAATGGAAGCGCGCCGGGTCTCGGTGACGATCTTCACCGCCTCGTCGTAGAGCGGATCGGACTCGTCGCCGCTGCCACCGGATTCGGGCAGGCCGGTCGGGCCGACCACCACGCCATCGCCCATGGCCTGCACTTCTTCCAGCACGCCGGTGATGTAGTCGGTGCCGCCGCCGTGCTGCTTGAGGTGGGCGACCACGCGATGCACTTCTTCGTCGCTGACGAAGGCGCCGTGCACGCGCTCGGGCATGGCCGTGCCGGGCGGCAGGTAGAGCATGTCGCCATGGCCGAGCAGGGTTTCCGCGCCGGACTGGTCAAGAATGGTGCGCGAGTCGATCTTGCTGGAAACCTGAAAGGCAATACGCGTCGGGATATTGGCCTTGATCAAGCCGGTGATGACGTCCACCGAAGGCCGCTGCGTCGCCAGGATCAAATGGATGCCGGCCGCACGCGCCTTCTGCGCCAGGCGCGCGATGAGCTCTTCGACCTTCTTGCCGACGATCATCATCATGTCGGCGAATTCGTCGATGAACACGACGATGTAGGGCAGTTCCTCGAGCGGGCGTGGCGCCTCGTTCAATTCCGGATTGGGCCGGAACAAGGGATCCATCAGCGGCTGCTTGGCATCCTGCGCGTCCTTCACCTTGCGGTTGAAGCCGGCCAGGTTGCGCACGCCCACCGCGCTCATCACCTTGTAGCGGCGCTCCATCTCGGCCACGCACCAGCGCAGGCCGTTGGCGGCCTCCTTCATGTCGGTGACCACGGGCGCCAGCAGATGCGGAATGCCCTGGTAGACCGAGAGCTCGAGCATCTTCGGGTCCACCATCAGCATGCGCACTTCTTTTGGACTGGCCTTGTAGAGAAGACTCAGCACCATGGCGTTCACGCCCACCGATTTGCCCGAGCCGGTGGTGCCGGCCACCAGCAAGTGCGGCATGCGCGCAAGATCGGCCACCACCGGGCGGCCGCCGATGTCTTTGCCCAGGGCGATGGTCAGCGGGCTGCCGGACTTGTCGTATTCCTTGGAACGCAGCAACTCGGACAGGTAGATCATCTCGCGCTGGCTGTTGGGAATTTCCAGGCCGACCACCGACTTGCCCGGAATCACATCCACCACGCGCACCGACTTCACCGACAGTCCGCGGGCAATGTCCTTGTCCAGCGAGCTGATCTGGCTGCCCTTCACGCCCGGCGCCGGCTCCATCTCGAAGCGCGTGATCACCGGGCCCGGATAGGCGCCGACCACGTGCGCTTCGATGCGGAAGTCCTTGAGCTTGAACTCGATCTGGCGCGACAGGGTCTCGAGGGTCTCCTCGGAATAGCCCTTGGGCTGCGGCTTGGGATCGTCCAGCAAGGAAAGCGGCGGCAGCGAGTTGTCGCCGCCGACATTGAACAGCGGGATCTGCTGTTCGCGCTGGGCACGCTCGCTCTTTTCGATGACCGCCTTGGCCGGCGGCTCGATCTTCACGGGTTCGCGCTTGGCTCGTTTCTCGGTGTCAATCTTGCGCACTTCCTCGCGCTCCTCGCGCAGGTTGCGGGTGCGCTGCCATTCGGCGGCTTCCTGCTTTTTCTCGGAGAAGCGGGCGATGCCCTTGAGCACCATGGCGCCAATCCAGTCCATCACCGCGAACCAGCTCAGGCCGGTGGCCAGGGTCACCGACATCATGAAGACCACGAACAGGAACAGGTTGCCGCCCATGGGGCCGAACACGCTGCGCATGGAATGGCCGGTGGCCTGGCCGAGGATGCCGCCGGTCTCGTTCGGCAGATGTGGTGACGGCCCGCCGAGCAGATGCAGCAGGCCACTGGCGCTGACCAAAAAGCCGACAATGCCGATCAGGCGCAGCGCCGGCCCGAAATCCACATGGCCGTCACCGTCCGAGTCCAAGCCGAACAGCGCGATCCAGGCGATGCCACCGAGCACGAAAGGTACGGAGTATGCCGCGTAGCCGAAAAACCAGAACGCCAGGTCGGCCGTATATGCACCCACCAGACCGCCCATATTGTGCAGGGCGCCGGCCACACTGCCAGTCCGCGACCAACCCGGGTCATCGGTGGAATAACTGGCCAGACTGACCAGCAGGTAGATCAGCAGCGGAGCGATGGCCACCAGCGCCAGCTCGCGCCAGAGTTTCTGTCGGCGCTCGTCGTTGCCCGGGCGCGCAGTCTTGTCGGTTGTTCGAGCCACCGTGTCGTGCGGGCCTTGGTTGGGGGTTGGGTCGCCGGATGCCTCGCGACTTTATACCGTAATCGCCCTGCGCTTCCCATCCCAAGGGATGCGCGTAGCACAGCTCGCAGAGGAATTCGCGCCTTGATTTGGCCCCTCGCCGACCCCAAGCTTGCACTCTGGCGCCAGCCTTCGCGGCGCCCCCTTTCGGACCCGCCATGAACGCTCCCAAGCACGCCCAGTTGCTGATCCTTGGCTCCGGCCCCGCCGGCTACGCCGCCGCGGTGTATGCGGCCCGCGCCAACCTCAAGCCCGTGCTTGTCACCGGCCTGCAGCAGGGCGGCCAGCTGATGACCACCACCGAAGTCGACAACTGGCCCGGCGATGTCCACGGCCTGATGGGCCCGGACCTGATGGCGCGCATGCAGGCGCATGCCGAGCGCTTCAACACCGAGATCATTTTCGACCACATCCATTCGGCCGACCTCTCGCGCCGCCCCTTCCAGCTCAAGGGCGACAACGGCGAGTACAGCGCCGACGCGCTCATCATCACCACCGGCGCCAGCGCCAAGTACCTGGGCATCGAGTCGGAACAGAAGTTCCTCGGCAAGGGCGTGTCGGCTTGCGCCACCTGCGACGGCTTCTTCTTCCGCGACCAGGATGTGGCGGTGATCGGCGGCGGCAACACCGCCGTCGAAGAGGCCCTGTACCTGTCCAATATCGCCCGCAAGGTGTACCTGGTGCATCGCCGCGACAAGCTGCGCGCCGAGAAGATCCTGCAGGACAAGCTCTTCGCCAAGGCCGAAGCCGGCAAGGTGGAGTTGATCTGGAACCACTCGGTGGACGAAGTGCTGGGCGACGACTCCGGCGTCACCGGCATGCGCATCCGCAATTGCCTGGACGACAGCACCCGCCAGATTGACGTGCAGGGTTTCTTCGTGGCCATCGGCCACACGCCCAACACTTCATTGTTCGAAGGCCAGCTGGCCATGCGTAATGGCTACATCAGCATCCGCTCGGGCCTGGAAGGCGGTGCCACGGCGACCTCGGTGGAAGGCGTGTTCGCCGCCGGCGACGTGGCCGACCAGGTCTATCGCCAGGCCATCACCTCCGCGGGGTTTGGCTGCATGGCGGCGCTGGATGCGGAGAAATTCCTGGATCAAGGCGCCTAAGGCGCCGCCGGTGCGGTTCGCTGGTCATGGAACTGCGCCTGCTCGATTCACTGGCCGCCATCCCCGCGGCCGACTGGGACAGCCTGCATGAGGGCTGCAACCCGTTCGTAAGCCACGCCTTCCTGTCAGGGCTGGAACAGCAGGGCTGCCTGCGCCCGGCTTGGGGCTGGCAGCCGCACCACGCGACGCTGTTCGAAGGCGAAAGGCTGCTGGCCGCCGCCCCCGCATACCTGAAGGCGAACTCGCACGGCGAATTCGTCTTCGACCATGCCTGGGCCCATGCCTACGCGCGTTACGGCCAGGAATATTTCCCGAAGTGGCTGGGCGCGGTTCCTTACTCGCCTGTGCCAGGTCCGCGCCTGCTCTCACCCGAGCCGCGCCTGTGCCAGGTGCTGGCCGAGGCGATGCGCGCGCAGTCCGATGCCTCGGGCCTGTCGTCGCTGCACTTCAATTTCCTGCGCGAGAAGGATCTCTACGCCTTCGATACCGACTGGCTGGCCCGCGCCGACGTGCAGTTCCATTGGCGCAACGAAGGCACGTGGCGCGATTTCGACGATTTCCTGGCCGCCTTCAACAGCCGCAAACGCAAGACCCTGCGCGCAGAGCGCATGCAAGTCCGTCGGGCGGACGTGACACTGCGCCAGGTGCACGGCGACGAAGCCTCCAGCCATGACCTCGCCGACATGCACGCTTTCTACTGCATGACGCAATCGGACAAAGGCAACACCCCTGTGCTCAGCCTGGAATTCTTCCAGCACCTGGCCAAGGCAATGCCGCGTCAGCTGCTGTTGGTGCTAGCCGAGCGCGCGGGCCAAACCATCGCCGGCGCCCTGTTCTTGCGCGGCGGCGACACCTTGTACGGCCGCTACTGGGGCGCCAGCGAAACCGTGCCCGGCCTGCATTTCGAAACCTGCTATTACCAGGGCATCGAATACTGCCTGCGCGAGGGGCTGACCCGCTTCGAACCCGGCGCCCAGGGCGAGCACAAGATCGCCCGCGGCTTCCTGCCAGTGATCACCCACAGCCGCCACCATGTCCGCGACCCGGGCTTTGCCGAAGCGCTGCGCGAGTGGTGCACGCAGGAGCGGATGTCGGTCCTGCGTTATCGTGACCAGGTCCTGGAGCACAGCCCCTACCGTGAGCCGAGCGCCCTACCTGCTGGGTCCTGAACCCGACGCCTTCCCGCCGCCGCGCCTGGCCCTGCGTGAGCCTGACGGATTGCTCGCGGTCGGTGGCGACCTGTCGCCTGCGCGCCTGTTGAACGCCTACCGCAGCGGAATCTTTCCCTGGTATTCGAGGGGCCAGCCGATCCTGTGGTGGAGCCCCGACCCGCGCATGGTCTTCGACAGCGCCAGCTTCGCCCTGCCCTCGCGCTTTCGCCGCAGCCTGCGCTCGAGCGAATGGCAGCTGCGCGCCGACAGCGACTTCGAAGGTGTCATCCGTGCTTGTGCCGAGACCCGACGCCCGGGCCAGGACGGTACCTGGATCCTGCCCGAGATGCGTGACGCCTACCTGGCGCTGCACCGCTTGGGCCACGCGCACAGCATCGAGGTGTTCGAAGGTCCGGCCCTGGTGGGCGGAATCTACGGCGTGTCGCAGGGGCGGATGTTCTATGGCGAAAGCATGTTCAGCCTGCGCTCGGGCGCATCCAAGCTGGCCCTGGGCGCCCTGCTGGCCCTGATGCGCGACTGGGAATGGCCGCTGCTGGACGCGCAGTTGGAGAATCCGCACCTGCGCAGCCTCGGCGGGGAGCAGATGCCCAGAAACGCATTCCTGGCTCGGGTGGAGCAGCTGGTTGGACTTGAGGGCCGACCCGGCAGCTGGACCGCAGCCTTCGGGTGGCGGCTTGCCCGGGACTATGCCTGAAGCTGGCTTAACGGGATTTTTGCGCGAAAAGCCGGTCTGTGGCATCATTCGCGACTTGCGTGGCCCGCCACAACCCGAACCTGAGCATGTCCAAAGACGATTCCATCGAATTCGAAGGCACCATCCTCGAAACCCTGCCCAACACCGTGTTCCGGGTAAAGCTCGAGAACGGCCACGTGGTCACCGCCCATATCTCGGGCCGCATGCGCAAGAACTACATCCGCATCCTGACCGGCGACAAGGTCAAGATCGAGATGACGCCTTACGACCTGACCAAGGGCCGCATCACCTACCGCATGAAGTAAGCGCGGTGACGGCGAAGACAAAAACGGCGGCCAATGGCCGCCGTTTTCTTTTGTCCGCCTGAGTCGCCTCGGCTCACTCCACCGTCGCAGGCAGCAGCTTTTCCGGCTCCGGGCGAGCCTCGACCACCAGTTCGCCATCGGCCACGTCCACAGTGACGCGACCGCCGTTCACCAGCTTGCCGAACAGCAACTCGTCCGCCAGCGGGCGCTTGACCTTGTCTTGCAGCAGGCGCGCCATCGGGCGCGCGCCCATCTGCGGGTCAAAGCCATGCTCGGCCAGCCACTGCCGCGCCGCCGCGGTGGCGGTAAGGCTGACATGCTTGTCGTGCAAAGCGGCTTCCAGTTCGATCAGGAACTTGTCCACCACGCGCAGGATGTGCTCGAAGCCCAGGCCCTGGAACTGGATGATGCCGTCCAGGCGGTTGCGGAACTCCGGCGTGAAGCTCTTGCGGATCACTTCCATGGCATCGGTCGCATGGTCCTGCTGCACGAAACCCATGGTGCGGCGCGCCGCCTGCTGGGCGCCGGCATTGGTGGTCATCACCAGCACCACGTTGCGGAAGTTCGCTTCGCGGCCATTGGTGTCGGTGAGCACGCCGTGGTCCATGATTTGCAGCAGGATGTTGAACACATCCGGATGCGCCTTCTCGATCTCGTCGAGCAGCAGCACGCAGTGCGGGGTCTTCACCACCTTCTCGGTGAGCAGGCCGCCCTGGTCGAAACCGACATAACCAGGAGGCGCGCCAATCAGTCGGCTGACCGAATGCGGCTCCATGTACTCGGACATGTCGAAGCGCACCAACTCGATGCCCAGCTGCATGGCCAACTGCTTGGTGACTTCAGTCTTGCCCACGCCAGTGGGGCCGGCGAACAGGAAGTTTCCGATCGGCTTGTCGGGATTGGCCAGGCCCGAACGCGCCAGCTTGATCGCCGACACCAGGGTTTCGATGGCCGGGTCCTGGCCGAAGATGACCATCTTCAGGTTGCGCTCGAGGTTGAGCAGCACGTCTTTGTCAGAAGCAGAGACCTGCTTGGCCGGGATGCGCGCCATGCGCGCGACGATGTACTCGACCTCTTCCACGTCGATGACCTGCTTGCGGTCGGCCTGCAGGCGCAGGCGCTGGCGGGCGCCGGCTTCGTCGATCACGTCGATGGCCTTGTCCGGCAGCAGGCGGTCGTTGATGTGCTTGACCGACAGGTCCACCGCCGCCTGGATGGCGTCGGCGCTGTACTTGACCTCGTGGTGGGCTTCGTAGCGCGGCTTCAGCCCGTGCAGGATGGCCACCGCTTCGCTGATGGAAGGCTCTACCACGTCGATCTTCTGGAAGCGACGGGCCAGGGCGCGGTCCTTCTCGAACACGCCACGGTATTCCTGGAAGGTGGTCGAGCCGATGCAGCGCAACTCGCCGTTCTGCAGCACGGGCTTGATCAGGTTCGATGCATCCATCGTGCCGCCCGACGCGGAACCGGCGCCGATAATCGTGTGGATCTCGTCAATGAACAGGATCGCCCGCGGCTCCTTCTTCATCTGCGCCAGCACGGCTTTCAGACGCTTCTCGAAATCACCGCGGTACTTGGTGCCTGCGACCAGCGCGCCGAGGTCGAGCGAATAGATGACGGCATCGGCCAACACCTCGGGGACACGGCCTTCGACGATGCGCCAGGCCAGGCCTTCGGCCAAGGCAGTCTTGCCCACGCCGGATTCACCAACGTAGAGCGGATTGTTCTTGCGGCGGCGGCAGAGCACCTGGATGGTGCGCTCGACCTCGTCTTCGCGGCCAACCAGCGGGTCGATCTTGCCTTCGCGCGCCAGTTCGTTGAGGTTGCTGGCGAACTCCTGCAGGGGATTGCCCTTGATCTCGTCGCCAGACTCGGACTCGGCCTTGGCCTCACCCGTCTGCGTCTTGTCGTCGGACTCGCTGGTCTTGGCAATGCCATGGGACAGGTAGTTGACCACGTCCAGGCGGCTGATGCCCTGCTGCTGCAGCAGGAACACCGCGTGCGAGTCCTTCTCGCCGAAAATGGCCACCAGCACGTTGGCGCCGGTCACTTCCTTCTTGCCCGAACTCTGCACGTGGTAGACGGCGCGCTGCAAGACGCGCTGGAAGCCGAGCGTGGGCTGGGTGTCGCGCGCATCATCCGCTGGCAGCACCGGCACCGAGTCGGCGATGATCTGGCGCAGGCCATCGGCCAGCTTGGTCTGGTTGAAGCTGCAGGCCTTGAGCACCGCGAGGGCGGCAGGATTCTCCAGCAGCGCAAGCAGCAGGTGTTCGACCGTCATGAATTCGTGACGCGCCTCGCGTGCCTGCTTGTAGCACTGGCCGATGGAGTACTCGAGATCCTTGCTGAACATGGTGTTCTCCGAAAGGTTTTCCCGGATATGGGGATAGCGGCTCCCGTTTTCCAGCCTTCGCAACCAGCCTAGGCCTTTTCCATGCTGCACAACAGGGGATGCTGGTGGGTGCGTGAGAATTCGTTGACCTGCGTCACCTTCGATTCAGCCACTTCCCGTGTGTAGACGCCGCAAACGCCCTTGCCGCGGGTGTGGACGTGCAGCATCACCTGGGTGGCCTTTTCCCGGTTCATGGCGAAAAACACCTGCAGGACCTCGACCACGAAGTCCATGGGCGTGAAATCGTCGTTCAACAGCACCACCTGGTAGAGCGGTGGGCGCACCGCCTCGGGCTTGGCGACTTCCACCGCCAGGCCACGGCTGTCTTCGCGTTCGTGTTGGGGGTCTTGGGACATGAGTGAAGTATAAATCGGGTCGAGCACGCCGGGTTGCAAGCCCGGCCCGGCAGCCGATGGACGGCGGCGGCGGTATCACTCCACAATGTGCATTGACCCAGCCCGACGGAATTCCCGCATGCGCCCGACCTCCACCGCAATCGCCCTGGCCGCTGTTCTGGCGGCTTCGCTCTCCGCGTCCCCGGCCAAGGCTGAAGATGCCAGCGTGAAGGCGCGGCTTGACGCAAAGGGAATCAAGTTCCAGGTCGACGAGGATGGCGATTACCGGGTCACCTACAACTACAAATCGGAAAACCGTACCCAACTGGTGTTCGTGGCCGGCAAGGTCGAGGAGGTTTCCGGCTTCAGGGTGCGCAGCATCTTTTCCCCCGCGGCCCGCGTCGGCAAGGACGGTATCAATGGCGACAAGGCCAAGGAGCTGATGTCCGAGAGCTACCTCAACAAGCTGGGCAGTTGGGAAATCGGGGGCGATGTGTTGTATTTCGTCATCAAGCTTCCCGAAGACATCAGTGCCGAACAGCTGCAAGCGGCGATGGATATCGCCGCCGAAACCGCCGACGACATGGAAATCGAGATCTCGGGCGACAAGGACGAACTCTGATTGAGTTACCGGCGCGGACAGTTCTGGCAACCTGACGTCACCGTGGCCACCATCGTGGTCCGCGAAGGCAGGCTGTTGATGGTGGAAGAGGACGTGCGCGGCCGGCGCGTGCTCAACCAGCCGGCCGGGCACCTGGAGCCGGACGAGTCCCTGTTTGAAGCCGCGCGCCGGGAAACCCTGGAAGAGACAGGCTGGGAAGTGCGCCTGACGGCCTTCGTCGGCGCCTATCAATGGAAAGCGCCCGATGCAGCGGCGGGCGGCTCCGGCCGGCACTACCTGCGCATGGCCTTCGCCGCCGAGCCGGTCCGGCACGACCCGGGTCGCGAACTCGATGAAGGCATCGTGCGGGCGCTCTGGCTTAGTCCGGACGAATTGCGCGAGCAGCGCGACCGGCACCGCAGCCCACTGGTCTGGCGTGCGGTCGAGGATTTCCTCGCGGGCCGCCGCCATCCGCTCGACGCGCTGAGCCAGGTGCCGTGAGGGTGCAAGCATGAGCGCGGCCCAGATCATCGTCGGCATGTCCGGCGGCGTGGACTCTTCGGTCGCCGCCCTGCTCCTGCGCGAGTCCGGCGCGGACATCGCCGGACTGTTCATGCAGAACTGGGACGAAGAAGGCGATTCGGGCTGCCGCGCCGAAGACGATCGCCGCGATGCCCTGGCCGTGTGCGCCAAGTTCGGCATTCCTTTCCATGCCCGCAATTTCGCCAGGCAATATTGGTCGGGCGTGTTCGAACATTTCCTGGCCGAGTACCGGGTCGGCAGGACGCCGAATCCGGACGTGCTGTGCAATCGCGAGATCAAGTTCCGCACCTTCCTCGACGAAGCCCGCGCCCTGGGCGCCGAGCGCATCGCCACCGGCCACTACGCCAGGATCGACCAGCAGGCTGGGCGTTGGCGCCTGCTGCGCGGCGTGGACGGCGACAAGGACCAGAGCTACTTCCTGCACCAGCTGGGGCAGGAGCAACTCGCGGCCACGCTCTTTCCCATCGGCCACCTGCCCAAGGCCGAGGTTCGGCGCATCGCCCTGCAGGCTTCGCTGGGCACGGCGCGCAAGAAGGACTCGACCGGCATCTGTTTCATCGGCGAGCGCGATTTCCGGGAATTCCTGTCGCGCTACTTGCCCGCGCAGCCTGGGGAGATCCGCAGCATTGACGGCACCGTGGTCGGCCGCCACGATGGCGTCTTCTACTACACGCTCGGCCAACGCGAAGGCCTGCATGTGGGCGGCGTTCGCGGCCGGCCGCAGAGCCCCTGGTTCGTTGTGGGCAAGGACATCGCTGCCAATGTACTGGTGGTGGACCAAGGCACGGACAGTGCCTGGCTGCAATCGACCATGCTGCAAAGCGAAAGCGCCCATTGGATCGCCGGATCTGCGCCGGCCAGCCGCTTCCGTTGCACGGCACGCACCCGCTACCGGCAGACCGACCAGGCTTGCGAGGTGCAGGTCCAGGACGACGGCGGCCTGAAGGTTCGCTTCGACGCCGCGCAGCGCGCAGTCACGCCCGGACAGTCGGTGGTGTTCTACGAGGGCGAGGAATGCCTGGGTGGCGCCGTCATCCTGGCCACCGATGCCCGCTATGAACGCGAGCACGCGGAGCGCGCCGCATGAAAGACCGGGTGATCGCCCTGGCCGGGCTGCTGCAATCGGTGCAACTGGTGCAGCAGATGGCCAATAACGGCCAGGCCACCACCCGTCCGCTGGCCGCCTGCATCGATAGCCTGTTCCGTTTCGATGCCGACAGCGCGGAGGCGGTGTACGGCGGCGTGGCGGAACTACAGCCGGGCCTGCTGCGAGTGACGGCGCAGCTCGATGGCAGCGATCGCGACACCGCCCAGACCCGCATCGCCATGAACGTGCTGCACTTGGAGCGACGCTTCATTGCAGCGGCCGACACGGTCGCTGCGGTGCGCTCGGCCCTGGAGGACATCGGGCGCCAACGTGAGCATCTGGGGCCAACGCATCCCACGGTATTGGCGCGCCTGGGCGAGCTGTATGCCGAGCGCATCAGCCCGCTTGGCCCGCGCGTGCTGGTGCAGGGCAACCCGGTCTACCTAAGCCAGGCGGCCCTGGTGGGCGAAGTACGCGCCACCCTGCTGGCCGCTCTGCGGGCCGCCGTGCTCTGGCGGCAATCCAGTGGCACGTACTGGGATTTCCTGCTGTCGCGGCGGGCCATGGCCGAGATTGCGCGAAACCTGTCGCAGGGCTGATCACGACCGGGCCGCGAGGCGCCCGGCAGCGCAAAACGCGGCAGGAATGCCGACTTTCGGGCATAATACCCAGCTGCCGGCGTGAGTTTCCCGCCGCACTCCCCAGCCAGCCTTCCGGAGCATCCATGAGCGACTCCTTCGCCACCCGCGACATTCTCAGCGTCAATGGCACCGCCCACACGATTTACAGCCTGGCCAAGCTCGGCCAACGCTACAACCTGGCGCGCCTGCCCTACTCGATGAAGATCCTGCTCGAGAACCTGCTGCGTTGCGAGGACGGCGTCACCGTCACCAAGGCCTCGATCGAAGCCGTCGCCAACTGGGACGCGAAGGCCGAGCCCGATACCGAGATTGCCTTCATGCCGGCGCGCGTGGTGCTGCAGGACTTCACTGGCGTGCCCTGCGTGGTCGACCTGGCGGCGATGCGCGATGCGGTGGTCAAGCTGGGCGGCTCGGCGTCCAACATCAACCCGCTGATTCCTTCCGAGCTGGTGATCGACCACTCGGTGCAGGTGGACGTTTTCGGCAAGCCCAGCGCGCTGGACGAGAACGGCCAGATCGAATTCGCGCGCAATGGCGAGCGCTACAGCTTCCTGCGCTGGGGCCAGAAGGCCTTCAACAACTTCAAGGTCGTGCCGCCGAACACCGGCATCGTCCACCAGGTGAACCTGGAGAACCTGGCGCGCGTGGTGATGGAACGCGACATTGACGGCGTGAAGTACGCCTTCCCGGACACCGTCTTCGGTACTGACTCGCACACCACCATGATCAATGGCATCGGCGTGCTGGGCTGGGGCGTGGGCGGCATCGAAGCGGAAGCGGCGATGCTGGGTCAGCCGAGCTCGATGCTGATCCCGCAAGTGGTTGGCTTCAAGCTCACCGGCAAGCTGCCGGAAGGTGCTACCGCCACCGACCTGGTACTCACCGTCACCCAAATGCTGCGCAAGCATGGCGTGGTCGGCAAGTTCGTCGAGTTCTATGGCGACGGCCTGAACCACCTGCCGCTGGCCGATCGCGCCACCATCGCCAACATGGCCCCGGAATATGGCGCCACCTGCGGCATCTTCCCGATTGACGCCGAAGCGCTGAACTACCTGCGCCTGTCCGGTCGCGACGAGTCGCTGATCGCGCTGGTGGAGGCGTACGCCAAGGCGCAAGGCCTGTGGCGCACCGACGCTGAAGCCGAGTACAGCTCGACCCTGTTCCTGGACATGTCGGAAGTGAAGCCCTCGCTGGCCGGCCCGAAGCGTCCGCAGGACCGCGTGCTGCTGTCGGACATGAAGAAGAACTTCAACGACAATGTCGGCGCCCTGAGCGCCAACCGCAAGCCTAAGAATGGCGATGTTGCCAAGTTCGAAGCCGAAGGCGGCGACACCGCCGTCGGCCACGATGCGTCGGCTAATGCCGAAGGCGCCAATCTGCAGAAGCCGTTCAAGATCAAGGACGGCGCGGTGGTCATCGCCGCCATCACCTCCTGCACCAACACTTCGAACCCCGCCGTGATGCTGGGTGCCGGCCTGCTCGCACGCAATGCGGTAAAGAAGGGCCTGAAGGCCGCGCCCTGGGTGAAGACTTCGCTCGGCCCGGGTTCGCTGGTGGTCACTGACTACCTGAAGAAGGCCAACGTACTGGGCGACCTGGAGAAGCTGGGCTTCTTCGTCGTCGGCTATGGCTGCACCACCTGCATCGGCAACTCCGGTCCGCTGCCGGCCGAAGTGTCCAAGGGCATCGCCGACGGCGACCTGGTCGTGGCCTCGGTGCTGTCGGGCAATCGCAACTTCGAAGGCCGCGTGCATCCCGAAGTGAAAATGAACTACCTGGCTTCGCCGCCACTGGTGGTCGCCTACGCCCTCGCCGGCACCGTGGACATCGACCTGGACAAGGACGCGCTCGGCATCGGCAGCGACGGCCAGCCCGTCTACCTGCGCGACATCTGGCCGAGCACGAAGGAAATCAGCGACACCATCATCGCGTCCATCGGCCCGGACATGTTCAAGAAGAATTACGCCGATGTGTTCAAGGGTGATTCGCGCTGGAACCAGATCGCTTCCCCGGATGGCGAAAGCTACCAATGGGACGGCGGCTCGACCTATGTGAAGAATCCGCCCTACTTCGAGGGCATGTCCATGGCCGTCGGCAGCATCAACGACATCCACGGCGCCCGCCTGCTCGGCCTGTTCGGCGACTCGATCACCACCGACCACATCTCGCCGGCCGGCAACATCAAGGCCAGCTCGCCCGCGGGCAAGTACCTGCAGGCGCGCGGCGTGGCCCCGGCCGACTTCAACAGCTACGGCTCGCGCCGCGGCAACGACGACGTGATGGTGCGCGGCACTTTCGCCAACATCCGCATCAAGAACCTGATGCTGGGTGGCGAGGAAGGTGGCAACACCTTGCATTACCCCGACGGCGAGAAGCTGGCCATCTACGACGCGGCCATGAAGTACAAGGCCGAGGGCGTGCCGCTGGTGGTCGTTGCCGGCAAGGAATACGGCACCGGCTCCTCGCGTGACTGGGCCGCCAAGGGCACCAACCTGCTCGGCGTGAAGGCCGTCATCGCCGAAAGCTTCGAGCGCATCCATCGCTCGAACCTGGTCGGCATGGGCGTGCTGCCGCTGCAGTTCGTCGAGGGCCAGAACGCGGCATCGCTGGGCCTGAAGGGCGACGAGGTGTACTCGATCACCGGCCTGAAGGACGGCGCCGGCAAGCTCGCGGACGTGGTCGCCGCGCGCGCCGATGGCAGCGAGATCCGCTTCCAGGCGCAGGTGCTGTTGCTGACGCCGAAGGAAGTCGAATACTTCCGCCACGGCGGCATCCTGCACTACGTGCTGCGCCAGCTGGCCTCGCGCAAGGCGGCCTGAGCCAAACGCAAACGGGGGCGGTGCCCAGGCGCCGCCCCGGTTACAACTTCGGCTTCCACTTGGCCGAAATGAGTTTCCAGTCCCCGTCTTCCAGGCGCCAGCCGGTGTCCACATCGTAGACCTGGGCCTGGTCGGGCAACCAGCCCGGCCCACCGGTCAGGGCGGCGGTGAAGGACACCGTCGCGCGATCGCCGAACATCTTCACGTCCAGCGGGCCCAGCGACACGCCCACCGACTTCTGGCGCAGGCTCATCACCGTGACGTAACGGCGGAACTCGGTGCGTCCCATTCCCTCCGAGCCCGCGAAGTCTTCGGCGATGGGCTCGAACAGGGCATCGGTATCGTGGCCTTCAGCCGCGGTCACCATGCCGTCGATGGTCTTGCGCAGGGCCTGTTCGGGCGCTTCGTGGCGGCAGCCGGCGAGCAGAGCAAACAGGCCGACCAGGGCCATCGCGAGGCTGAAGCGCCTCGGCTTGCCAGCATTTGGAGCCTGTGCTCCAATCCAGACGATACGGTATGGAAACACTGCAATGAGCATCGAGCGCCCCTGGCTGGCCAGCTATCCGGCGAATGTTCCGGCCCAGATCAATGTAGACGAATTCCCGTCCATCGTCTCGGTGCTGACCCAGGCTTGCGAGCAGTTCCGCGACAACCCCGCCTACTACAACCTGGGCACGACGCTGAGCTATGAGGACGTCGATCGCCTGAGCGCGCGCTTCGCCAGCTACCTGCTCAACGACCTGAAATTGAAAAAGGGCGACCGCGTCGCCCTGATGATGCCCAATATCCTGCAGTACCCGGTGGCGATCTTCGGCGTGCTCCGCGCCGGCCTGACCGTGGTCAACACCAATCCGATGTACACCGGCCGCGAGCTCAAGCACCAGCTCAGCGATTCCGGCGCCAGCGCCATCGTGGTGTTGGAAATGTTCGCGCACACCCTGGCCGAAATCATCCACGACACGCCGATCCGCCAGGTCATCACCACCTGCGTTGGCGACCTGCTCGGCTTCCCCAAGGGTCCGGTCACCAACTTCGTCCTGCGCTACGTGAAGAAGGCGATCCCCGACTACCATCTGCCCGGCTCGATCAGCTTCAAGCAGGCGCTGGCGCGCGGCCAGGAGTCGAGCCTGCCGGAAGTGGACATCCGTCCCGACGACGTGGCCTTCCTGCAATACACCGGCGGCACCACCGGCGTGGCCAAGGGCGCGATGCTGACCCACCGCAACCTGGTGGCCAACATGCAGCAGAGTTCCGCCTGGATCCGCAAGGATTGCGTCCCGGGCAAGGAAATCATCATCACGGCGTTGCCGCTGTACCACATCTTCGCGCTGACCTCGAACTGCCTGGTGTTCATGAAATTCGGCGGCCTGAATTACCTGATCACCAATCCGCGCGACATGAAGGCTTTCGTAAAGGAACTGTCTGGCAGCGGTTTCACCGCCATCACGGGCGTCAACACATTGTTCAACAGCTTGCTCAACACGCCCGGCTTCACAGAGCTGGATTTTTCCAACCTGCGCCTGTCCCTGGGCGGCGGCATGGCAGTGCAGCGTGCGGTCGCCGAGCGCTGGAAGCAAGTGACTGGCGTGACCTTGGTGGAAGCCTACGGCCTGACCGAAACCTCGCCGGCCTGCTGCATGAATCCCCTGGACTTGCCCGATTACAACGGCGCCATCGGCCTGCCCATTCCCTCCACCGACTGCGTGCTGAAGGACGAGGCCGGCAACTTCCTGCCGATGGGCGAAGTCGGCGAACTGTGCGTGAAGGGTCCGCAAGTGATGGCCGGCTACTGGCAACGCCCGGAAGAAACGGCGAAGGTCATTGATGCCGAAGGCTGGCTGCACACCGGCGACATGGCGAAGATGGATGCCGGCGGCTTCTTCACCATCGTCGACCGCAAGAAGGACATGATCCTGGTGTCGGGCTTCAATGTTTACCCGAACGAGATCGAGGATGTCATCGCGATGATGCCCGGCGTGCTCGAAGTCGCAGCCGTCGGCGTTCCCGATGAAAAATCCGGCGAAGCGGTGAAAGTTGTGATCGTGCGCAAGGATCCGGCGTTGACCGCGGAACAGGTGAAAGCCTTCTGCCGCGAGAACCTCACTGCCTACAAGCACCCGAAACTCGTCGAATTCCGTGACGAGCTTCCCAAGTCCAACGTTGGCAAGATACTGCGGCGCGAATTGCGCGACGGACCCAAGCCGGCAAACTGAGAAAGCGCTTACAGTCGCACTCCAACGCAGGTGTACACTCGGCCCGTTCCATCCGGCTGTCCACCGTCCCCCCGTTGGAGTACTGCCATGTCCGCGCTCGAAATCGCTTCTCCCGTCGTCGCCATTCCCTCTCCTGCTTCCCTGGTCCGCGTTTCCGGCGAGGCCTTGGCAGGCAGTGACTGGTGTTTCATGCACAGCGGCAATCCCGCCGGCTATCACCCGTGTTTTTCGGAGCGCCTGCTGCACGAGCTCAAACGCGCGCAGGAAACATTGCGACGACGACTTGCAGGCGAGGAAGGCAGCACCGGCATCCACCATCTGGTACTGGCGTCCGATGCGCCCGTCTTCAACCTCGGTGGCGACCTGGCGCTGTTTGCCCAGCTGATTCGCAGCGGCAACCGCGGCCGACTGCTGGATTACGCGCGCCTGTGCGTGGAAGTGGCCTACAACTTCTCACGACTCTATGAAGACCGCGTGCACAGCATCGCAGTTATCCAAGGCGATGCCCTCGGCGGCGGCTTCGAGGCAGCCCTGTGCTGCCACACGATCATTGCCGAGGAAGGCTGCGGCATGGGCTTTCCCGAGGTGCTGTTCGATCTTTTCCCGGGAATGGGCGCCTATACCTTCCTCACGCGCCGGGTCACCGCGTCGCAGGCCGAGCGCATGATGCTCGACGCCCGCGTCTATCCGGTGGAAGAGCTGCTGCAGATGGGCGTGGTGGACATGGTCGTGCCCAAGGGCGAAGGCCTGATGGCTGCGCGCGAACGCATCCGCCGCAACCAACGCATCGGCAACGCCTTGCGCTCGATGAATGCCGTTCGCCAGGCTTGTCGGCCGGTGAGCCTGGAAGAACTCCTCGCCGTCACCGGCGAGTGGGTGGATGCAGCGATGCGCTTGAACGAACGCGGCCTGCGCACGATGGAGCGACTGATCCGCGCGCAGGACAAGCGCGCCGCTTCGCTGTAGCGCGCTTCAGGCGGTCTCGGGTCCGGGAGCCGCGCCCGGGCCCGGCGCCCCCTGCCCCAGGCGCAGCAGCTGGCGTCGCGCCTGCTCCGCCATCTGGTTGCGCTGCAGGTCGAACTCGCCGAGCCAACGCGGCAATTCTCGCGCCAGCAGGTCATCGGCAGCCAGCAAGACCTGGCGGCATCGTTCGGACAAGGCCTGCGCGCCCAGGTTTTCAGCGATGCCCTTGAGCGCATGTGCTGACTCCCGGCACTCGGCCCAATCGCGCGCCGCCAGGCGATCGCGAAGTCGCGCGATGCAGTCGTCGGCATCGCGCATGCATTGCTCGACGAACTCCGACAGGAAGTGCTCGCCCAGCTGCATGCCCGCGAGTTCTTCCAGTACTGCCGAGCCGGAACCCACCAGCAGCGATTCATAGGGCGGCCGACTGGGCGCACGCGAGGGACTGGTGACATCGGCAATCGCTTCAAGCAGTCGCGCCACCACCACCGGCTTGGTCAGGTAGCACTGCGCGCCGGCCTCGGCGGCATCGCGCGCTGCCTGGGCCGTGGCATCGGCACTGAGCACGATCACCGGCGTCAGGCGGCTACCTGCCTGCATGAAACGCAGTTGGCGCAGGACATCCAGGCCGGTGCAGCCAGGCATGTGCATGTCCACCAGGGCAAGGTCGAAGCCGCCCGCACCCAGCAAATCCAGCGCTTCCTCACCCCCGCCCGCCTGCTGTACGCGATGACCGGCGCGCTCCAGGATGCGGGTGATCACGGTGCGATTGGCCGGCTGGTCATCGGCCACCAGCACGCGCAAGGGTCGGATCCGCGCACGGTGGCGCACGAAGGGATCATCAATCGCCACCACCTTGGTGTCGGACCCGGCGATCACCGCCTCTGCGGTGCCGAAAGGCAACTCGACGCGGAAAACGCTGCCGCCGCCCGGATTGTCCTCCAGCGTGATCTGCCCATCCAGCAGCAGCGCCAAGGTCTTGGCGATGGTCGTGCCCAGCCCGGTGCCGCCATAGCGGCGGCCCGGACCCGCGTCCACCTGCTCAAAGGCAGCGAATATCCGGTCCTTGTCCGCAGCGGGAATGCCGATGCCGGTGTCGCGCACGGAAAACTGCAGGCGCAAACTGCTTCCCGGCATGCGCTGCACTGTCAGCGACACCGAGCCGGACTCGGTGAACTTCACCGCGTTGTGCAGGAGGTTGAGAAGGATCTGGGTCAAGTGGGCACCATCGCCATGCAGCAGCGCAGGCACGTCATCGGCCACGTCCACCTTAAGCGCAAGGCCCTTGTCCTGCGCTGGCGCCTGCAGCATGCGGGCCACGCGGCCGACCAGTTCGTGCAGGTTGAAGTCACTGTCCTTGCGCCGCAACTTGCCGGCTTCGATCGCCGAGATGTCGAGCACGTCATCCACCAGCAGCAGCAAGGTCTGCGCCGAGGCGTGGATGACTTCAGCGGACTCGCGCTGCTCCGGCCCCATGCGGGTACCGCGCAGCAGTTCGGCCATGCCGATGATGCCGTTCAGGGGCGAGCGGAATTCGTGGCTCATCGTCGCCAGGAAACGCGACTTCGCCGCGTTCGCCCGGCGCGCCTCTTCCACGGCCTTGCCCAAGGCCCGCAGCAGCGATGCCATGTACAGGGGAATGGCAGCCAGGCCCAGCAACAGGCCTACCGCCAGCATGGGCTGCTGGCGCCAGTATCCGGACGGACCCAGCACCACCGCCAGGAAGCTGGAAATGCCCAGCACGGCCGCCGCCAGCAAATACTGGCTGCCGTAGCGCAGTCCGTTGCCAATGGTTACCCAAAGAATGATCACGTACAGCGGCGCCAACTCTTTCGGGCTGAGCAACATCAGCGCCGTAAGCGTGCCGTAGTCGGCGAGCATGCCGATCCAGCGCCGCAGGTGCGACGGCGCCGGGAAAACCGCGATCAGTCCCACCAGAGCAATGCCGACGAAGGTCTCGGCCAGCATCACCCACAGCATTGGCCGCATGTCACCGGACGGCGAACCGTCCACGCCACTCAGGCCCCACAGGTAAGCCAGGATGAGTGAAGCAATCGCCAGGCGCACGAAAGCCTGCTCGTGCTCGCTGTCGGCGCGATGGCGGAAACGTTCGAACCAGCGGCCAAGGCCGAGCTTCATGGCGGCGTGCACGCGGTCACGGGCGATCAGGCCGGATCGAAGGCGCGAACGGTGGCCGCGACCTCGGATTCACGTGATTGCAGCACCGCGATCACTTCAGGATCGAACTGCTTGCCGGCGCCGGCCTTCAGGTGTCCGAGCGCCTGCTCCAGCGACCAGGCCCTGCGCCAGGGGCGATCGCTGAGCAATGCGTCCAGCACGTCAGCGACCGCGACAATGCGCGCCGCCTGCGGAATGCGTTCGCCCGCCAGGCCATGCGGATAGCCCGAACCATCCCAGTGTTCGTGGTGGCCCAGGGCGATCTCGGCGCCCACCGAAAGCAGGCCGTCGCCACCGTGCAACACTTCGTGGCCGAGCACGGTGTGTTGTTGCATCGCCTGCCGCGCAGCATCGTCGAGCAGGCCGGGATACAGCAGGACATCTTCGGCCACACCGATATTGCCAATGTCATGCAGTTGCGCGGCGTGTTCGATTTCGTTGCGCAGGCGCTCGCCCAGTCCCAGCCCATCAGCCAGCAAGCCGCTGAGGGCGGAGATGCGCTCGAACTGGTTGAGGTTGGCGCCTTCGCGCTGACCGGCCAGGCGCGCCAAGCGACTCAGCAAGGCCAACTCGCGTTGTTCCGATTCGTGACTGCCCGCTAGCAGGCGGTGCTCCAGGGCATGGCTGCGCGACTTCAGCGCTTGCTGGCGCTGGCGCAGGTCGAGCAGGTTCTTGCAGCGCGAGCGCAATTCGCGCGGCTTGATCGGCTTGACCATGAAATCAATGACGCCCGCGTCCAACGCGGCCTGGCGCAGGGGTTCGTCGCCGACCACCGTCACCAGCATCACCGGCACGTCACGCTGCGAGAGCGGGCGACGGAAACGCCGCGTGAACTCCAGCCCGTCCATATTGGGCATGCGGTAGTCCAGGATCACCATGTCTTGTGGTTCCTGCTGGGAGAACAGCAGTGCTTCGACCGGATCGGCGAATTCGTTGATGCGCAGGTCCGCGCCAAGGTCCTGGATCAGGTGCCTGACGATGGCCCGTTGCGAGGCCTGGTCATCCACGATCAGCACGTTCATGGCCGGCTCCTCCATGGCTCCGTCGCGGCCAGCATAGCGCGATCAGCCGGCCTTGCGTCAGGCCTCAGGTCGCATATATGGGAACAACAGTACGTCGCGGATCGAGGCCGAATCCGTGAGCAGCATCACCAGTCGGTCGATGCCCACGCCCAGGCCACCGGTCGGCGGCAAGCCGACTTCCAGCGCGCGGATATAGTCGGCGTCGAAGTGCATGGCTTCGTCATCGCCGCCTTCCTTGGCCTCGACCTGGGCGGCGAAGCGCGCGGCCTGGTCTTCGGCATCGTTCAATTCCGAGAAGCCGTTTGCAAGCTCGCGGCCGCCGATGAACAGCTCGAAGCGATCAGTCAGCTGCGGGTCGAGGTCATTGGCGCGCGCGAGCGGGCTGACTTCCACCGGATGGTCGGTGATGAAAGTCGGCTGGATCAGGGTGTGTTCGACCGTCTTTTCGAAGATCTCCAGCAGCAGCTTGCCCCAGCCATAGGACGGCTTGAAGCGCACGCCCAGGCGCTGGCAATGCTTGCGCATGGCCTCGAGGTCGCGCAGTTCCTCGCGACGGATCTCGGGATTGTGCTCGAGCACGGCCTCGGTCATGGACCAACGACGGAATGGCGGGCCGAGATCGATCGCCTGCCCTTCCCACTGCAGCGCGGTATGGCCCAGCACCTGCTGCGCGGTGTCGCGGATCATGCCTTCGGTCAGGTCCATCACTTCGTTGTAGGTGGCATAAGCCTCGTACAACTCGAGCATGGTGAATTCAGGGTTGTGGCGCGTGGACACGCCTTCGTTACGGAAGTTGCGGTTGATCTCGTAGACGCGTTCCAGGCCGCCTACGGTCAGGCGCTTGAGGTAGAGCTCGGGCGCCACGCGCAGGTACAGGTCGAGGTCCAGCGCGTTGTGATGCGTGGTGAAAGGCTTGGCCGTGGCGCCACCGGGGATGTAATGCATCATCGGCGTTTCCACTTCCAGGAAGCGCCGGGCATCGAGCCAGCCGCGCATCGCCGAAACGATCTTCGAGCGCTTGATGAAGACCTCGCGCGCTTCGGGATTGACGATCAGGTCAACGTAGCGCTGGCGGTAGCGCTGCTCCACATCCGACAGGCCATGCCACTTGTCCGGCAGCGGGCGCAGTGACTTGGTCAGCAGGCGCAGGCGGTCGGCCTTGATGGAAAGCTCGCCGGTGCGCGTGCGCGTCAGCCCGCCCGTCACCGCGATGATGTCACCGACATCCCAACCCTTGAAGGCGTCGTAATCAGCGCCGAGGTCGGTGGCGGTGAGATAGAGCTGGATGCGCCCGCTCATGTCCTGCACCTGGGCGAAGCTTGCCTTGCCCATCACGCGCTTGGCCATCAGGCGGCCGGCGAGTTGCACGCGGCGGCCCGAGGCTTCGAGTTTCTCGGCGGTCCAGGTGTAGGCATCGGCGAACTCCGACTGCAAGTCCTGCGCGTAGTCGCCACGCTTGAAGTCGTTCGGGAAGGCGATGCCGGCCTCGCGCAGGGCGCGCAGCTTGGCGCGGCGTTCGGCGATCAGCTGGTTCTCGTCGTGGGCTACGGTGTCGTTCATGCGGTGGCGTCCAGGCGCTTGGATCCGGCCGACAGGCCGGCCTTCAGGCTGGCTTCGACGAATTCGCCGAGGTCGCCGTCCAGTACTTTCTGAGTATCGGTGCGTTCCACGCCCGTGCGCAAATCCTTGATGCGGCTCTGGTCGAGTACATAGCTGCGGATCTGGCTGCCCCAGCCGATGTCTGACTTGGTGGCCTCGAGCGCATTCTTCTCGACGTTACGCTTTTGCACCTCGAGCTCGAACAGCTTGGCTTTGAGCATCTTCATGGCGGTGTCGCGGTTGCTGTGCTGGCTACGGCCGGTCTGGCAGGCCACCACGGTATTGGTCGGGATATGCGTGATGCGCACCGCCGACTCGGTCTTGTTCACGTGCTGGCCACCGGCGCCGGAACTGCGGTAGACGTCGGTGCGCAAGTCGGCGGGGTTGATGTCGATCTCGATGTCGTCGTCCACCTCGGGGCTGACGAAGACCGAAGTGAAGCTGGTATGGCGGCGGTTGTCGGAATCGAAGGGCGACTTGCGCACCAGGCGGTGCACGCCAATCTCGGTCTTCAGCCAGCCGAAGGCGTATTCGCCTTCCACGCGGAAGGTGGCGCTCTTGATGCCGGCGACATCACCGGCGCTGACTTCCATCAGCTCGGTCTTCCAGCCCTTGTTCTCGCAGAAGCGCAGGTACATGCGCAGCAGCATCTCGGCCCAGTCCTGCGCCTCGGTGCCGCCGGCGCCGGCCTGGATATCCACGAAGCAGTTGGCCGAATCGAGCTCGCCGGCAAACATGCGACGGAATTCAAGCGCTTCGACTTCAGCGGCGATCTTGGTGACGTCGGCGACGACCGACTGCGCGGTGCCCTCATCGTTGTCCGCCTCGGCCATGTCCAGCAACTCGGCGGCATCGGCCAAGCCCTCGCTGTTGGCGCGAATGCCGGTGACGATGCGCTCCAGCGTGGCGCGTTCCTTGCCCAGGGCTTGCGCGCGCTCGGGTTCGTTCCAGATCGCCGGGTTTTCGAGCTCCCGGCTGACTTCTTCCAGCCGCTCTACCTTGGCATCGAAGTCAAAGATACCCCCTGAGCGAATCGAGTCGGCTCTTGAGGTCGGCGATGCGCAGGCGGTCGAGGTTGAGTTCCATGGCGGGGCAGGTATCGAAGGGACAGCCTGCAATTATACCCGCGCCCCGCAAGGTTCAGGCAGGCTGCCAGTACGAGAGCAACAGCTGCACGCCGGCGCGGCCGCGGTAGTCGTCCAGGGCCAGCTGGTAAGCGGCGTGGATGCGTTCCGGTGGCGCCTGTCCGGTCCAGCCGCTGAAGTGGATCGCCGAGATCGGTGCGCCGCCATCTTCGTGCTGGAGCGTCAGCTTCAGATGGCGCTCGCCCAGCACGCGCCAGTCGCGCACCAGGAACAGGTTGTCGAACAAGGGCGGCGCGAAGCCCTGCCCCCAGGGCCCCGCCTCGCGCAGCGCCTCGGCCAGGGCACGAGTCAGCTCCTGCGCTGCAAGCGGACCATCGGTCGGCAACTCCGCCTGCAGGGTGGAAGGGTCGAGCATCGTGCCCGCCTGCGCCAGGAAGGCCTCGCGAAACGCCGGCAAGTGTGCCTGCGCCAGGGTCATGCCCGCGGCCATGGCATGCCCACCGAAGCGTTCAATCAAGCCCGGATGGCGGGCATCCACAGCAGCCAATGCATCACGGATATGAAAACCCGGTATCGATCGGCCCGAGCCGCGCAACATGTCGCTGCCCTCATCCGCCCGGGCAAAGGCGAAGGCGGGCCGGTGCGCCGATTCCTTCAGCTTCGAAGCGACCAGCCCAACGATACCCGGGTGCCATCCCGGATCGAAGGCCACCAGCGCTGCGCCCTCGATTTCACCTGGACCCAGTACGGGCAGCTGCGCTATCGCTTCGTCGAGCATGCCCTGCTGGCGTTCGCGCCGCTCGGCGTTGATCCGGTCCAGCACCTGGGCCAGTTCCATGGCCCGCAGGTGGTCATCGCAAAGCAGGCATTCGATGCCGAGCGCCATGTCTTCAAGACGGCCCGCTGCATTCAGGCGCGGCGCGATGCCGAAGCCGATATCGTCGGCGACGAGCCGATCGAGCGGACGGCCGGCGAGTTCCGCCAGGGCGCCCAGGCCCGGTTGGCATCGACCTTGGCGCAGCCGCCGCAATCCCGCCGATACCAGCAAGCGATTGTTGAAGTCCAGCGGCACGAGATCGGCAACCGTGCCCACCGCCACCAGGTCGAGCAAGCAGGAAAGATCAGGCTCCACTCCGGCGAATGCGCCGGCATCGCGCAGGTGCCGGCGCAACGCGAGCATCAGGTAGAACACCACGCCAACGCCGGCCAGGGCCTTGCTGGGAAAGGCCGACTCCGACAAATTCGGATTGACCATGGCATCGGCGCCAGGCAATTCCGGGCCGGGCAAATGATGGTCGCTCACCACTACGCTCCAGCCGCGCGCCTTCGCCGAAGCAATTCCGGCGTGACAGGCGACGCCGCTGTCCACGGTAAGCAAGAGGTCGGGCGAAATTGCCGCCATGTCTTCGACCAAGGCGGGCGAGAGTCCGTAGCCGTGGGTGATGCGGTGCGGAACCTGATAGCTGATGCGCTGACCACCGAGCAAGCGCAGGGCGCGAACGGCCAGCGCTGTTCCGGTTGCGCCATCGCAATCGAAGTCGCCCACCACCACGATATGGCGGTCGTGGGCGATGGCTTCCGCCAGCAAATGCACCGCGGCCCCCATCTGCCCCAGTCCTTCGGGCGGCAGGAGGTTCGCAAGCTTCAATTCGGCATCCGCGGCGCTCATTACGCCTCGCGCGGCGTACACGCGGCGCAGCACCATCGGTACATGACTGGGCCACTCACCCGGCTCCGGACAGGGCCGGCGCACCAGGCGCATCAGCACTCCAACCCGGTCAGCGGCCGACGCAGCAGACGCCAGCGCTGGCCCGCCCCGATCACGAAACTGGCGCCATCGGCGAAATCAAGCACGACCTGGGCGTGGCGATTACGAAGCGATGCCAAGCCAGGCAGCAGCTGCTCCGTTTCCAATTGGCGCCAGTCGCGCTCGCGGCGCAAGTCGAGCAGCACGTCACCGGTTTCGCTTGCCTTGGCGCGCAGACCGGCAGCCTGCGCGAGCGCCTGCAACTCCGCATCGGCGTTCAGCACCGTCGCAAACTTCGACTGGACGCTGTCCGGAAGCGCGCCACCACCCCAGAACCAGAGCGAATTCACCGGCGCCTTGCCGGCCGCAATGCGGGTGGCATTGGCCGGATGATTGTGCAGGATCACCTGCGCTTCGTTGCCAAGCATGCGCCAGCGCTTGCCGACATCGCCTTCCGGCAAGTGCGCGAGAAGCTGACCGCCAAGCGCATCAGTGGGCAGTGCGAAATCCGGCAGGCGAACCTCGCGTGGCAATTGCAGGAACCAGCGATCGGACGCCGTGCGCGACAGGGGGAATCCGGCGTCGCCAAACACCGGACGCAGCGGCGCCAGAAAGGCTTCTGCCTCGCCCTCGCTGAGGTCGAGATTGCCCCAGGCCATCAGCCGCGCGCCCATCAACTCGGGGCGGATGAAGACCGGGTCCGCGCGCAGCCAGGTCGAACCACGGGCATCGCCGGCTTCGGCCTGGCGACTTAGCGCCGCCATCGGCCAGCCCCGCGGCAGAATTGAAAAATGCCGCAGTAGCTGCGCCCTTTCGCCAAAGTCCGCGAGCGGTGGACGATCGGCGCGCGCAAGCGCTGTAGCCACCGCAGGTAGCAGCGGCTGGCCGGCGAAGCGCCGGCGTTCGGGCAGCAGCAGGACCAATCGCGAGCGCGGCGTCATGGCGCGATGGCGTCGGCGTACGCAGGGCTCAACCGATGTAGCGCACCGAGAGGATGTCGTACTCGCGCTGCCCGCCCGGGGCCTCGATGACGATGGTGTCGCCCTCGTGCTTGCCGATCATGGCGCGCGCAATCGGCGAAGAAATGGCGATCAGGCGCTGCTTGATGTCCGATTCCAAGTCGCCAACGATCTGGTAGGTGACCTCCTCGCCCGACTCGGTCTCAACCAGTTCGACGGTGGCACCGAACACAACGCGGTCGCCGGCATTCAAGGTGGCAACGTCGATCAGCTGGCAATGCGAAAGCAGGTACTCCAACTGCTGGATGCGCCCTTCAATGAAGCCCTGCTGCTCGCGGGCCGCATGGTACTCGGCGTTTTCCTTCAGGTCGCCGTGGGCACGCGCCTCGGCAATGGCATGAATGACCGCCGGACGCTGCACCGACTTCAATTGCTCGAGTTCTTCGCGCAGGCGCCGGGCGCCGACAGTGGTGAGCGGGGCGATCATCCGTGGATTTCCTTGTGCAGTTCCTGCAGCGACCACACGCGCGGGTGGTTGCGGCTGTCGATGGCCTGGATCAGGGCACGCGCACCCGGAATGGTCGTGGAATACGTCACCCGGTGCTGCAGCGCCTCGCGCCGGATCGAGAACGAGTCGGCGATCGCCGCCTTGCCCTCGGTGGTGTTGACGATATAGACGATCTCGCCGTTCTTGATCAGGTCGACGATATGCGGGCGACCTTCGGCCACCTTGTTGATCTGCTCGCAGGCCAGGCCTTGGGCGCGCAGGTAACGCGCGGTGCCGCTGGTGGCGACCAGGCCGTAGCCACGGCTGATCAACAACTGCGCCACGTCCAGCACGCGCGGCTTGTCGCCTTCACGCACGGACACGAAGGCCTTGCCGACCGGCGGCGCCTTGATGCTGGCGGCCTCTTCGGCGCGGCCAAAGGCGTCTTCAAAGGTGCGACCCACGCCCATCACCTCGCCCGTGGAGCGCATCTCCGGTCCGAGGATCGGGTCCACGCCCTGGAACTTGGCAAACGGGAACACCGCTTCCTTGACCGAGAAGTAAGGCGGCACGATCTCGCGCGTGGCGCCCTGCTGGGCCAGCGACTTGCCAACCATGCAGCGCGCGGCCACCTTGGCCAGCGGCACGCCGATGGCCTTGGACACGAAAGGCACGGTGCGCGAGGCACGCGGGTTCACTTCCAGCACGTAGATGGTTTCGCCCTGGATGGCGAACTGGGCGTTCATCAGGCCGATGACTTTCAGTTCACGCGCCATGGCCGTCATCTGCACGCGCAGGCGGTCCTGGATCTCGGCCGACAGCGTGTACGGCGGCAGCGAGCAGGACGAATCGCCGGAGTGCACGCCGGCTTCTTCGATGTGCTCCATGATGCCGCCGATCAGGACATTGCCTTCCATGTCGGCGATGACGTCCACGTCCACCTCCACCGCGTTGTCCAGGAAGCGATCGAGCAGCACCGGCGAATCGTTCGAAACCTGCACGGCTTCACGGATGTAGCGCGAAAGGTCTTCGTCGGAATAGACGATTTCCATGGCGCGGCCACCCAGCACATAGCTCGGGCGCACCACCAGCGGATAGCCGATCGCCGCCGCATGGCTCAGGGCCTGCTCGGCGGTGCGCGCGGTGCGGTTCGGCGGCTGCACCAGTTCGAGCTTTTCCACCAGCTTCTGGAAACGCTCGCGGTCTTCGGCCAGGTCAATCGAGTCGGGCGAGGTGCCGATGATCGGCGCACCCGCCGCTTCCAGCGCGCGCGCCAGCTTCAGCGGTGTCTGGCCGCCGTACTGCACGATCACGCCGACCGGTTTCTCCAGGTCGATGATCTCGAGCACGTCTTCGAGCGTAAGCGGCTCGAAGTACAGGCGGTCGGAGGTGTCGAAGTCGGTGGATACCGTCTCCGGATTGCAGTTGACCATGATGGTTTCATAGCCATCCTCGCGCAGGGCGAGCGCGGCGTGCACGCAGCAATAGTCGAACTCGATGCCCTGGCCGATGCGGTTGGGACCACCACCGAGCACCATGATCTTCTGGCGATCACTCGGCGCGGCTTCGCACTCGTCCTCGTAGGTCGAGTACAGGTAAGCGGTATTGGTGGCGAACTCGGCGGCGCAGCTGTCCACCCGCTTGTACACCGGGCGCACATTGAAGGCGCGGCGCAGGGCGCGGATGGCGGACTCGTCGGTGCCGGTGAGTTGCGCCAGGCGGATGTCGGAAAAACCCTTGCGCTTGAGCTGGCGCAGGCGCTTGGCGTCCACGCCGGCAAGCCCGGCCGTGGCAACCTCAGACTCCATCGCCACCAATTCCTCGATCTGGTCGAGGAACCAGGGATCAATGAAGCTCAGGCGGTAGACATCGTCCACGCTCATGCCGGCGCGGAAAGCCTCGGCGACCTGGAACAGGCGCTCGGGACCGGGCTCCTTCAGGTCGCGGCGGATCTTCAGCAGGCCATCTTCACCCTGCTTCGCCGAACCGGTGGGGTCGAGGCCGACCTTGCCGATTTCCAGGCCGCGCAGGGCTTTTTGCAGCGATTCCTGGAAAGTGCGGCCCATGGCCATCACCTCGCCCACCGACTTCATCTGGGTCGTGAGACGGGCGTCGGCGGCGGGGAACTTCTCGAAGGCGAAGCGCGGGATCTTGGTGACGATGTAGTCGATCGTCGGCTCGAACGAGGCCGGAGTCTTGCCGCCGGTGATCTCGTTGCGCAGTTCATCCAGCGTGTAACCCACCGCCAGCTTCGCTGCAACCTTCGCAATCGGGAAGCCGGTGGCCTTGGACGCCAGCGCGGACGAGCGCGACACCCGCGGGTTCATCTCGATAACCACCACGCGGCCATTCTCGGCATTCACGCCGAACTGCACGTTCGAGCCGCCGGTGTCCACGCCGATCTTGCGCAGCACCTTGATCGAGGCGTCGCGCAGGCGCTGGTATTCCTTGTCGGTGAGGGTCTGCGCCGGGGCGACGGTGATCGAGTCGCCGGTATGCACGCCCATCGGGTCGAGGTTTTCGATCGAGCAGACGATGATGCAGTTGTCGGCGGTGTCGCGCACCACCTCCATCTCGAACTCTTTCCAGCCCAGCACCGACTCTTCGATCAGCACTTCGCCGGTGGGCGAAAGCTCCAGGCCGCGGGTGGTGATCTCGACCAGTTCCTCGCGGTTGTAAGCGATGCCGCCACCGGAACCACCCAGGGTGAAGCTCGGGCGGATGATGGTCGGGTATCCAACGCGGCTCTGGATATCCAAGGCCTGCTCGAGCGAACGCGCGATCTCGGCCTTCGGACATTCCAGCCCGATCTCGGCCATGGCGATGCGGAACAACTCGCGGTCTTCGGCCATGCGGATGGCTTCGCGCGAGGCGCCGATCAGTTCCACGCCGTACTTGTCGAGCGTGCCGGCGTCGGCAAGATCCAGGGCGCAGTTCAGCGCAGTCTGGCCGCCCATGGTCGGCAGCAGCGCGTCGGGCTTTTCCTTGGCGATGATGCGCTCGACCGTGGCCGGGTTGATCGGCTCGATATAGACAGCGTCGGCCATCTCCGGGTCGGTCATGATCGTGGCGGGGTTGGAGTTCACCAGAATGACCCGGTAACCCTCCTCGCGCAGGGCCTTGCAGGCTTGCGCGCCGGAGTAGTCGAACTCGCATGCCTGGCCGATGACGATGGGGCCGGCGCCGATGATCAGGATGCTGCGGATGTCGCTGCGCTTGGGCATGTCAGGCTCGGAAGTAGTTGGACAAGCAAGGCATCAGGGCGTGCCATCAAGGTGAAAACCGCAGGTGGCGACGGAAATCTGCTCAAGCTGCCGCGCCTCGGCTTCCGACAGACCCTTGGGCAAGCTCGGGAAGCCTTTCGCCAGCACCGCACCTGCAGGAGTTTCCAGGAAGGCTTTGATCTCGTCTTTCTCGGCATCGCTGAGCCCGGCGTCGAAATCCGCGCGCACCGGCGGTTGCTTTCCGGTGGCGATGGCCTCGGCGCCACGCTGCAGGAAGGCGATGAATTTTCCGCCCGTGGCCGTGCCCGAAAACGCCACCCAGGCGGCAATGTTCTCGCTGCTCTCGAACAACTGCGCAAAGCTGCCATCGACCTTGCGGGCGAAGGCGTCAGCGATGACCTTCAGAACGCAATCCCGGCCTTCCGGTGCCAGGGCGGCAAGCCTCGGGTCCGGATGGTTCTTGCCGCGCTCAACGGCGACGGCGACGATCTTGTCGTAACCGAGCAGTGCTTCCGCCGTGGCAACATCACGCGGCGTCGGAGCGCTGGCCCAGGCCGTGCCCAAGGATGCGGCAAACAACATGGCGGTGGCCATCAGGCGCTTCATGCCGCCTGCTCCATCATGGCGATAAAGCGGTCGAACAAGGGCGCCACGTCATGCGGACCGGGGCTGGCTTCCGGATGGCCCTGGAAACTGAAAGCCGGCGCATCGCGCAGGGCGATACCCTGGTTGGAGCCGTCGAACAGCGAGCGATGGGTCACCCGGACCGATTCGGGCAAGCTCGACTCGTCCACGGCAAAGCCATGGTTTTGCGAGGTAATCATCACGCGGCCGCTATCGAGGTCGATGACCGGATGGTTGGCGCCGTGATGGCCGAACTTCATCTTCGAGGTCGTCGCGCCCGTGGCCAGGCCAAGAATCTGGTGGCCCAGGCAAATGCCGAACAAGGGAATGCGCGCGGCAACGAAGGCGCGGGTCGCCGCAATGGCGTAATCGCAAGGCGCCGGATCGCCCGGGCCGTTGGACAGGAACACGCCGTCGGGCTTGAGCGCAAACACGTCCTCGGCCGGCGTCTGCGCCGGAACCACGGTGATGCGACAGCCGCGCTCGGCGAGCATGCGCAGGATATTGGTCTTCACGCCGAAGTCGTAGGCCACCACGTGCAGCAGCGAAGGCACGGAAGCGAACACCTGGCGGTCGAGGTCGAGTTGGCCTTCGGTCCAGGTGTAGGTCTTGCGCGTGCAGACTTCCTTGGCCAGGTCCATGCCCTTCAGGCCCGGGAACTTGCGTGCGCACTCAACGGCCTTGTCGACGTCGATCTCGCCGGCCATCAGCGCGCCGTTCTGGGCACCGCGGTCACGCAGCAGGCGGGTCAGGCGGCGGGTGTCGATGTCGGAGATGGCAACCACGCCGCGGGCGCGCAGCCAGTCGCCCAAGCTGGCCTGGCTGCGCCAGTTGCTGGGGCGGCGCGGCACGTCGCGCACGATCAGTCCGGCGGCAAACACCTGGCTGGATTCATCGTCCTGCGAAGTGCAACCGGTATTGCCGATGTGCGGCGCCGTCAGCGTCACGAGCTGGCGCGCATAGGACGGGTCGGTGAGGATTTCCTGGTAGCCGGTGATAGCCGTGTTGAACACGACCTCGCCCACGGAAAGGCCGGCTGCGCCTGCGGAAATGCCCTCGAACACGGTTCCGTCTTCGAGCGCAAGAATGGCGGTTTGATTCACGATGCTCGCCTTGGTTGAGTGGACTCCCCGTGCTGCCGGACCGCGGCAAGCCACGGATCCGGAGACAGCCGGACCCGATGCGAAAAAGGGAGTTCAGGCGAGCGGGAAGTTTAGCGGGAAGGCGGGCAAAAAGGAAACGCCGCGGTGCCCGGCGGCCTGTGTATCAGGACTCCGAACCGAGCAGCAGTTCGCCCAGGCGGTAGCGCCCCGGGCCGCGCAAAGCCAGCAGGGACGCGGCATGCAGGGCGCCCAGGGCGAAGATGTCGCGGTTGCCGGCGCTGTGGCTGAACTCCAGGCTTTCGCCGGCGCCGCTCAAGCGCACCGAGTGTTCGCCCACGACCTCGCCCTCACGCAGGGACTCGATGCCGGGCATGGCGCCATTGCCCGCCTGCACGGCCCGCGCCAGGGTCAGGGCCGTGCCCGAGGGCGCATCCTTCTTGTGCACGTGGTGGGTTTCGCGAATCTGCACCTGCCAGTCGGGCAGCGCGGCGGCGGCGCGGCGCACCAGGTCTTCCAGCACCGCCACGCCCAGGCTGAAGTTTGAGGCCCACAACAGCGGTATCGATGCCGCCACTTCGTCCATGCGCGCGCGTTGGGATTCCGACAGTCCGGTGGTGCCGCTGACCAGTGCGGCATCACGCGACTGGCAGAACGCCAACAGGGCATCGAAGGCTTCGGGCAGGCTGAAATCTATCGCGACATCGAAGGCCGGGACGCGGCCGATGTCGGCCAGCCTGAAACTCGCAGCCCCAGCTCTGCCGGAGCGCGATAGCGCCGCGACCAATTTCAGGCGCGGGTCCTGCGCAAGCAGGCGCAGCACAGCCTGGCCCATGCGCCCGCTGGCGCCATGCACAAGAACGCGGATCGGTGTCTGGCTCATGGCCGCAAGCTAGCGCCCACGGCCGCATAGGGCAAGCCCGGTCAGGAGGTCATGCGGTCCCAGAAGCTTTTCACGCCGTCCAGGAAGCTGGAGGACTTGGGCGAGTGACGGGCACCGTCTTCACCTTCGAAGGTGGCCTCGAAGTCGCGCAGCAAGTCGCGCTGGTGCGCAGTCAGATTGACCGGCGTTTCCACCACCACGCGGCAGAGCAGGTCGCCGTGGCCGTGGCTGCGCACCGACTTCACGCCCTTGCCGCGCAGGCGGAAGAGCTTTCCGGTCTGGGTTTCCAGCGGCACCTTGATCAGGGCCTCGCCTTGCAGCGTGGGCACCACAATCTCCGCGCCCAACGCCGCTTGCGAGAAGCGGATCGGCACCTCGCAGTACAGGTCGTCGCCGTCGCGCTGGAAGATGGCGTGCTCGCGCACGTTCACTTCCACATACAGATCGCCCGATTGCGCGCCCGAGGGGCCGGCTTCGCCCTCGCCTTGCAGGCGGATGCGGTCACCGTTGTCCACGCCGGCGGGAATCTTGACTTGCAGGGTCTTGTCGCTCTGCACACGGCCATTGCCACGGCAGGTCTTGCAGGGCTTGGCGATGGTCTGGCCGCGGCCGGCGCAGGCCGGGCACGGCTGCTGCACCGAGAAAATGCCGCGCTGCATGCGCACCTGGCCGCGACCGGCGCAGGTCTTGCAGGTTTCCACCTTGCCGTCTTCCGAACCGGAGCCGTTGCAGGGCTCGCAGGCCACCAAGGTCGGGATATCAATCTGCTTTTCGACGCCGAATACGGCCTCTTCCAGATCGAGCTCCATCACATAGCGAAGGTCGGCGCCGCGACGCGGACCGCGCTGGCGGCCACCGCCGCCACCAAAAATGTCGCCAAAAATGTCGCCAAAGATGTCGTTGACGTCGCCGAAGCCCGGGCCGCCGCCACCGCCGCCACCCATACCGTGTTCGAAAGCAGCATGGCCGTGCTGGTCATAGGCGCGGCGCTTGGCCGCATCGGCCAGCACTTCGTAGGCTTCCTTGGCTTCCTTGAAGGACGCCTCGGCGTCCTTGTCGTCCGGATTGCGGTCCGGGTGGTGCTTCATCGCCAGGCGACGATAGGCCTTCTTGAGCTCGTCCTCGGACGCGTTGCGCGCCACTCCCAACACTTCGTAGTAATCGCGCTTGCTCATGCCTTTCCCGGATCAGAATCCAATGCCCCGACAACAAACCGCCCGCGCCACCGGTTAATGCCGGTGCGGCGCGGGCGTGGGCCCCGTGCCCGCAGGCACGGAGCGCTTCAGCTTACTTATGCTCGCCGTCTTTCACTTCCGTGAATTCGGCATCCACCACGTCCTCGGCCTTGGCCGAAGCGCCGGCATTGTCCTGCGCCCCGCCCTGCTCCGCGGCCTGCGCCGCGGCATAGAGCGACTGCGCGACCTGCTGCAGCGCGTTCGTCTTGGCCTCGATCTGGGCCTTGTCGTCGCCCTTCATCGCAGCCTCGAGGTCGGACACGGCGGTTTCGATCGGGCCCAGCTGATCGCCCGGCACCTTGGAACCGTGCTCCTTGATGGCGGTGCGGGTGGCGTGGATCAGGCCATCGGCAGCATTGCGGGCACCGACCAGCTCGTGGAACTTGCGGTCTTCCTCGCGGTTGGCCTCGGCGTCGCGGACCATCTGCTGGATCTCTTCCTCGCTCAAGCCCGAGCCGGCCTTGATCTCGATGCGCTGTTCCTTGCCGGTCTTCTTGTCCTTGGCGGTGACGTGCAGGATGCCGTTGGCGTCGATGTCGAAGGCCACTTCCACCTGCGGCATGCCACGCGGCGCCGCTTCGATGCCGGCCAGGTCGAACTTGGCCAGCGACTTGTTGTAACGGGCCTGCTCGCGCTCGCCCTGCAACACATGCACGGTGACCGCGCTCTGGTTGTCTTCGGCGGTGCTGAAGGTCTGCGAGGCCTTCGTGGGGATCGTCGTGTTCTTCTCAATAATTTTGGTGAACACGCCGCCCAGGGTTTCGATGCCCAGGCTCAGCGGGGTCACGTCGAGCAGCAACACGTCCTTGACAGTGCCGGCCAGCACGCCGCCCTGGATGGAAGCGCCGATGGCGACGGCTTCGTCCGGGTTCACGTCCTGGCGCGGTTCCTTGCCGAAGAACTCGGTCACGGCCGCCTTCACGCGCGGCATGCGGGTCTGGCCACCGACCAGGATGACGTCGCCGATGTCGGAAGCCTTCAGGCCGGCGTCATTGAGGGCGATGCGGCAGGGTTCGATGGTCTTCTTGACAAGGTCTTCCACCAGGGCTTCGAGCTTGGCGCGGGTGAGCTTGATGGAGAGATGCTTCGGGCCGGATGCGTCGGCAGTGACGTACGGCAGGTTGACGTCGGTCTGCTGCGAAGACGAGAGCTCGATCTTGGCGCGCTCGGCGGCGTCCTTCAGGCGCTGCAGGGCCAGCGGGTCCTTGCGCAGGTCAATGCCCTGCTCCTTCTGGAATTCATCCACCAGGAAGTCGATGACGCGCTTGTCGAAGTCTTCGCCGCCCAGGAAGGTGTCGCCATTGGTGGCGAGCACTTCGAACTGGCTTTCGCCGTCAATGGTGGCGATCTCGATGATGGACACGTCGAAGGTGCCGCCGCCCAGGTCGTACACCGCGATCTTGCGGTCGCCGCCCTTCTTGTCCATGCCGTAGGCCAGCGCGGCTGCGGTCGGCTCATTGATGATGCGCTTCACGTCCAGGCCCGCGATGCGGCCGGCGTCCTTGGTCGCCTGGCGCTGCGAATCGTTGAAGTAGGCCGGCACGGTGATGACGGCTTCGGTGACGGCCTCGCCCAGATAGGCTTCGGCGGTCTTCTTCATCTTTTCCAGCACGCGGGCGGAAATTTCCTGCGGCGCGAGCTTGCGGCCGTCACTGGTCTGCACCCAGGCGTCGCCGTTGTCGTGACCGACGATGCCGTAGGGCACCAGGTCGAGGTCCTTCTTCACTTCGGCGTCGGTGAACTTGCGGCCGATCAGGCGCTTCACCGCGTAGAAAGTGTTCTTGGGGTTGGTCACGCCCTGGCGCTTGGCCGAGGCGCCGACGATGACTTCGCCGTCCTTGGTGAAGGCGACGATGGAGGGCGTGGTGCGGTCGCCTTCCGAGTTCTCGATGACCTTGACGTTGCCGCCTTCCATCACCGCGACGCAGCTGTTGGTGGTGCCGAGGTCGATGCCGATGATCTTGCCCATGGGAGTTTTCCTTTTTTCCTGGGGCCTGGGGCCCGCGAATATTTGCCTGAAAGCTATCTAGTGGCCATCACGCGCTTTTCAAGTGGCTGCGTGATGCGCCAGCGAATTCGTGATTCAGTCGTCGTGTTTGGCGACTACCACCAGCGCGGGGCGCAGCAGGCGGTCGTTGAGCAGGTAGCCCTTCTGGAACACCTGCAGCACGGTGCCCGGCGCGGCGCCGGCGGCATCGGCCTGGCTGATGGCCTGGTGCTGGTCGGGGTTGAACGCCTGGCCGATCGGGTCGACCACGCTCAGGCCATTGTCGGCGGCGACCTTGAGCAACTGCTTCAGGGTCAGGTCCAGGCCCGCGCGCAGCGCGCCAGCATCTTCGCCTGCCGCGCCCAGGCCAGCATCGAGGCTGTCGAGCACGGGCAGCAATTCCGAGAGCAGGCGCTCGTTGGCGAACTTGCGGGCCAGGTCAACGTCGCGGGCCAGGCGCTTGCGCTGGTTGTCGAGCTCGGCGCGTTCGCGCAGGGTCTCGTCCTTCAGCCCGACAACGGTGGCGCGCAGGCGCTCGACCTCGCCCAGCAGGGCTTCCATCTCGTTCACGGCCTGTTCGCCGGCAAAATCTTCCATTCCGGAAGCCGGATTCTCGTGTTGCATATCCAAAGGTCCCTGATCGCCCCGTCCACGGGGCCTGCCGCTCTTATGGGGACGGCGCCTCGGGATTCAAGGCCTGGCCGAGCAGGCTGGCCGTGGTCTGGACGATGGGAATGACCCGGTCGTAGGCCATGCGGGTCGGGCCGATCACACCCAGCACGCCCAACACACGGCCCTGGCTGGTGTAGGGCGCGGTGATGACGGTGCAGCCGTCCAGCGGCGCCAGGCCGCTTTCCTCGCCGATGAATACGCGCAGGCCCGGGGCCGTGGTGCAGCGCTCGAGGAGGGCCAGGATTTCGCGCTTGCGGGCGAAGGCTTCGAACAGTTCGCGCAGGCGGTCCACGTCCGACAGGCCCTGCACGCCGATCAATCGGGTCTGTCCGCTGAGCAGCATGTCTTCGCCGCCGGTATCGAGCGCCTGTTCGGAAATCTCCACGGCCGCCGACAGCACCCGCTCCATTTCCGAGCGGGTGTCGCGCAGCTCGCGCACCAGGATGGCGCGGATTTCCGCCAGCGGCCGGCCGGCGAAGTGCGCGTTGAGGTAGTTGGCGGTCTGCTCGAGTTCACTGGCGCTGTAGTTGCGGCGCGTGGTGATGATGCGGTTCTGCACTTCGTTGTCGGTGAACACCAGGATCACCAGCACGCGATTGCCATCCAGCGGCACGAAATCGATCAGCCGGAAGGCGAATTGCGCGCGCTGCGGCACGGTGACCACGCCGACGAACTGGCTCATGGCCGAGAGCAGCTCGGAGGCATTCGAGAGCAGGCTCTGGGTGCCACCGCCGCTGCCGATGCCGCTGCGCAGGGTCGCGACTTCCGATTCCGGCAAGGGCTCGGTCTGCAATAGCGAATCCACGAACACGCGATAGCCCTGCGCCGTAGGAACGCGCCCGGCCGAGACATGGGGCGCCGACAACAGGCCGATTTCTTCCAGGTCGGACATGATGTTGCGGATGGTGGCCGGGCTGACGTCCAGGCCCGAGGCCCGCGCCAGCGTGCGGCTGCCCACCGGCTCGCCGTCGCGGATGTGCTGGGCGATCAGGGTCTGCAGCAGGCGGCGGGCGCGCGGGTCGAGTCGGGAGTTCATTGCAGCCATAGATTAGGCCGGGAGCGCCGTTGCGCAAGCGCGGCCGCACCGGTTCCGGCAAGTTTCCGACACGCCGGGCCGGAATCGGATGAGCGGCAAGGCCATCGTTTCAGGCAAAATTGCCGACACATGCTCAGCCACTTGTCCTTGCGAGATTTTGCCGTCGTCAGCGCCGTCGAACTGGAGTTCGGGCGCGGATTGACCGTGGTTTCCGGTGAAACCGGCGCTGGCAAGTCGCTGCTCGTGGGCGCCCTGCTCAGCCTGACCGGCGCGCGCGCCGACTCAGGCATGGTGCGCCACGGCGCCGAAAAGGCCGAGTTGTCCGCCGAGTTCGACCTGACCGACGCCCCGCGGGCCTCGGACTGGCTGCGCGAGAACGAACTCGAGGACGAGGGTGGCTGCCAGTTGCGGCGCGTTATTCGGGCCGATGGCGGGTCGCGGGCCTGGATCAACGGTCGCCCGGCAACCCTTGCCCAAATCACTGAACTAGGCGCCCTGCTGGTCGAAATCCACGGCCAGCACGAACACCAGGCCCTGCTCGATCGCGGCCAGCAGCTGGATATCGTCGATGGCTTCGGCCGCCACCCCGAATTGCTCGCCGATGTCGCCACGCTGGCACGCGATTGGTCGGCGCTCGATCGCGAACTGTCCGAACTGGCACGCAGCGGGGAAGTGGGCGAGCGGATCGAGCAGCTCGAGCACCAGCTCAAGGAACTGGACCGCCAGGCTCTGGATCCCACCGGCATTGACGAGTTGCTCGCCGCGCACCGTCGCCAGGCGCATGCCGCCAGCCTGCTGGAAAGCTATGACCAGGCCTTGGCACGACTCGCAGGCGAAGACGGTACCGGCTTGGGCCGAAACCTGCGCCAGGTGGACACTGATCTGTCCCGGCACCTCGAGCACGAACCGCGCCTGGCCGAAGTAAGCGCCCTGGTCGAGTCGGCGCGCATCCAGATCGACGAAGCCGCCAGCCTGCTCGAACGCTGGCGCGACGCGCTCGACCTTGATCCCGCCCAGTTGCAGGCGCTGGAAGGCCGCCTGGCCGGCCTGCACGAACTCGCTCGCAGGCACCGCGTGCCGATGGAGCAGCTGCAATCGCGCCGCGATGCCATCGCCACCGAGTTGGACGGCTTGCGTGGACTGGGCGAACGCAACGCGCGCCTGGCCGGTCAGCGCGAGCAAGCGGCGCAGGCCTGGTTGGCCGCCGCGCAAGCCTTGGGGCGCGGCCGCAAAGCCGCTGCCCTGGCGCTGGAACGCGCCGTCACCGGTTTGATGTCCGAGCTGGGCATGGCCGGCGGCGTGTTTGCCGTCGAGCTGTCCGCGATCGAGGGTGGCAAGCCGAGCCCCGCCGGGCTCGAGCGCTGCGAGTTCCTGGTCTCGGCCAACCCCGGGCAACCACCGCGAGCCTTGCGCAAGGTTGCTTCAGGCGGCGAATTGGCGCGCATCAGCCTGGCAATCGAAGTGGCCGCGCTGGGGCTGGACGCGGTGCCCACGATGATCTTCGATGAAGTCGACAGCGGTATCGGCGGCGCCGTGGCCGAAGTCGTCGGCCAGAAACTGCGCGCCCTCGGGCGTGAACGCCAGGTGCTGTGCGTTACCCACCTGCCCCAGGTCGCGGCCCAGGGCCACCATCACTTCCGGGTCAGCAAGCAGGTCAATGGCAAGGGCACCGAAAGTGCCGTGCTTGCCCTGCCGGATAAGGAACGGGTGGAAGAACTGGCGCGGATGCTCGGTGGCATCGACATCAGCCGGGAAAGCCGCGCCAACGCAAGGCAGATGCTGGCGAGCGCGAAGGCGGGCTAGCCGACTGCCGTAATGCCGTCAGGACGGGCGCTTCTTCTTCGGGCGCACGTAAAGCACCAGGCTGTGTTCCTCGATCACATAGCCGTGCTTGTCGGCGATCTGCTTTTGCAGCAATTCGATCTCCGGGCTGGTGAACTCGATGACCTTGCCCGACTCCAGGTCGACCATATGGTCGTGATGCTGTCCCTGGTCCAGTTCATAGACGGCCTGCCCGCCTTCGAAATTGTGCTTGAGCACCAGGCCGGCGGCCTCGAACTGGGTCAGCACCCGGTACACCGTGGCCAGGCCGATGTCCTCGCCGCTGGTCACCAGGCGGCGGTAGATGTCTTCGGCGCTGAGGTGGCGAACGCCAGAACGCTCGAGCAGTTCCAGAATCCGGGTGCGGGGGTGGGTGACCTTCAGGCCGGCCTTGCGAAGGTCGTCGGACTCCATCTCACACCTCGATTGAACCAAAGCGGCCGACGGGAGGTCGGTGCTTGGTATAGTATCCCTCGCCACCCTATCCGTGACCACGCTCCCGATGCGCAAGGCCCTCGTTCTGCTCCTCGCCGCCCTCCTGTTGTCGGGCTGCAACTTCATCTACCGCCAGCCGGTCTTCCAGGGCAACCTGCTGGACAAGGCCAACGTCGAGCAGCTCAAGCCAGGCATGACCCGCGACCAGGTCATTTCCCTGGTGGGTACGCCGGTGCTGGCCGACCCCTTCCACCAGGAGCGCTGGGACTATATCGCCAGCGAGCGTCGTGGCCACGGCGATTCCCAGATCAAGAACCTGACCCTCTGGTTCGAGGGTGACGCCCTGTCCAAGATGGAAGGCGAATACTTCCCGGAACAGGACGCGGCCCTGCTGGTCGAACTGCGCAAGTTCAGCTTCTACAACGTGCCCAAGGAAAAGGACAAGGACAAGCGCCGCTGATCGGCTGCGGGTTCCTGAGTCCGGCTTCCCGGCCGGTTACTTTTGCTTTCTCTGGCTGCGCCGCGCTGCCGCGGCACGCGCTGCCCTTGCCTGCTGCGGACTGAGCTGCAGGGGCCGCAGAAGTTCGAGGCGGTCGCCATCACGCAACGCGGTTTGGCTATCCACGCCGCGGCCAAACACCGCCAGGCCCAGGGATTGGGCATCTATGCCCGCTCCGCGCAATTCGTCCTGCGCCGCCACCAGGGCATCGGCTACGCTGGCGTTTGCCGGCAACTGCAATTCGTGCTGCCAGTAGCGATCCGGCCAGGCATGGACCAGTTGCACGCGCATGCGATCTTCAGTCGTCACTTCGATCGGCTTCGCGGCAAAAATCATCCACCATGCGGTCGGCCAGTCCCTGGAAGCCGATCGCCAGGGCGGTACCAATCAGGCGGCTGGCGACTTCAAACTCCAGCGAAAGGCTGACTTTGCAGGCGTCTTCGCTAAGCGTGTGGAAAACCCAGGCACCGCGCAACTCGCTGAACGGCCCGTCCTCGAGCTGCAACTCGATGCGGTTGGGCGCCAGCAAAGCGTTGCGGGTGGTGAAACTCAAGGCCAGCCCGGCAACGCGAAGGTCCAGGCGCGCCAGCATGTGCTTGTCGGACTGTTCGATGACCTTCGAGTTTTCGCACCAGCTGAAACGCTGCGGATAGCGGGCAACATCGTTGACCAGCCCGAACATGCGGACCGCCGAATGCCGCACCAGTGCGTGACGATGGATGGTGGTCATGTTTCCGCCGGGCTACCCGTGCAATTGCGGCCGGGCCTTGCACCGATTCCCCCGCGCGCCCATACATCGGCGACAATGGCGACAGGAAGAACCATGTCCAAGACCAAAGAAGCCAAGAATAGCAAAGGCGGCGCAGGCGGTTCCCAGGGCAAGACCATTGCCCTGAACAAGTCCGCGCGCCACGACTACCAGCTCGAGGACCGCTACGAAGCGGGCCTGTCGCTGCAGGGCTGGGAGCTCAAGGCGATCCGCGCCGGGCGCCTGGGCATTGGCGATGCCTACGCCCTGGTGAAGAACGGCGAGATATTCCTGTTCGGTGCCCAGATCACCCCGCTGATTTCGGCCTCAACCCACGTCATTGCCGACGACCGCCGCACCCGCAAGCTGCTGCTGCACCGACATGAGATCGACAAGCTGGTGGGCAAGATCGAGCGCGAGGGCTACACGCTGATCCCCACTGCGATGTACTGGAGCCGGAACAAGGTGAAGCTGGAGTTGGCTCTGGCCAAGGGCAAGAAGGCCCACGACAAGCGCGCCAGCGAAAAAGAACGCGACTGGCAACGCGAGAAGCAGCGGACTATGCGGGCGCATAACAAGAACGCTTGATTTTTTGGCGAGTGTTGAGAGGCTGGCGGGCGGGGGTGTATGCCTTCCGAACGCGCTGCGCGCTGAATGTTCAGAAGGCACACACCCCCACCCACCCGCCTTCGCGCGTCGCAAAAGCCACGGATAGCAGCCATGCGACCACCTATTGCCTTGTAGCGGTAATTCAAACCACCACCCTGCAACTGCTGGCGGCTTGCGATGCTGCCGCAGTTTCTCGCGCTTCATTCGTGAGTCCGGGTGGTGGGGGGGGGTGGTTTTAGGGGGGGTAGGCGCGCGGCGCGCCCGGGAAGTAGAGCCCCCCCCACCCCCCCGCGGGAGGCGTGGATGAGC
>CBHTVR010000001.1:0-154030 GCA_966096795.1 uncultured Gammaproteobacteria bacterium | reverse complement strand
CGTAGCTGGTGAAGCCTTCGTTCAACCAGATGTCCTTCCAGCTGGACATGGTGACGAGGTTGCCCGACCAGCTGTGCGCGAGTTCATGCGCGATCAGGCTGACCAGCGACTTGTCGCCAACGATGACGGTGGGCGTGGCGAAAGTCAGGCGCGGATTTTCCATGCCGCCATAGGGGAAGGACGGCGGCAGCACCAGCACGTCGTAACGGCCCCAGGCATACGGGCCGTACAGGCGCTCGGCGGTCTGGATCATCTTCTCGGTGTCTTCGAATTCCTTCGCGGCCTTCGGCGCCATCGCCGGCTCGGCCCACACGCCCGAACGCGGGCCGGTTTCGCTGAACACCAGGTCGCCAGCGGCGATCGCCATCAGGTAGGACGGAATCGCCTGCGGCATCTTGAAGCTGTAGTCGCCGTCGCGCACGACCTGCGGGTCGTTGTCGGCGCTCATCAGCGCCATCACGTCCTTCGGCGTGGTGATGTGCGCGTCATAGGTGAAGCGCACGCCGGGCGTGTCCTGCAGCGGTACCCAGCTGCGCGCGTGGATGGCTTCGGACTGGCTGAACATGAAGGGAGTCTTCTTGCCCAGCGTCATGGCCGGCGTCAGCCACTGCAGGCCCGAGGCTTCGGGGCGGCTGCTGTAGCTGACGCGAACCTGGGCCATCTGCGAGGGCAGGGAGATGCTGAGCTTGCTGCCGAGGATCGGGTCCTTGGCGGCGAGTTCGAACTTCAGCGAGGTCCAGTCTTTTCCGTCGAAGCCTTCGACCTTGGAGATATCCAGGTCGCGCGTGTCCAGCGCCAGCGTGGTGGCGGCCGGGTCCTTCCAGTTCAGGTCGAGCGTGGAGCTGCCGGTGAGGATCTTCTTGTCGAAGTCGATCGCCAGGTCCAGGGCCACGTGCTTGACCACGACCTTGTCGGGTTCGGCATAGGAATTGGGGTCTTTCACCGGCGCAGCGGGAGCGGTCTGGGTCACGGTCGGCTCGGTGGGTTTGGCCGGCTCTTCGGGTGCTTTCGGCTGGCAGGCAGCCAGCGGCAGCACGAGGGCGGCGAGAATGAGGGCGGGAAAGCGCATGGCAGGGTCCGCAGGGTCGGAAGGAAGGCCAAGTTTAGCCGCCTGTGGGGCAAAAGGTTTAAATGACTTATGCCACGCGCCGGGGTTCGGGGAACGGTTCAGGCTGGACTCATTCTCCCCAGCCTGACCTCGCCATGCCTCTGTCCCGCCCTGCCCGCCTTCGCGCATTGATCCCGGCCGTTTCCCTGCTGTTCGCGGCGGCCGCCAGCCAAGCCGCCGAGGGCGACCGCTATCCGCGACCGGCGCCGGTGGACGTGCCGCATGTGCAGGCGCAGATCAAGGTGGACGGCGTGCTCGACGAGCCAGTCTGGCAACAGGCGCGCAAGGTGGACCTGGGTTATGAAATCCGTCCCGGCGAAAACACCCCCGCCAGCGTCAAGACCACCGCCTACATCGCCGAGAACGGCGAGCACCTGCTGCTGGCCTTCGTCGCCGAAGACCCGGACCCCAAGCAGATCCGCGCCTTCCTGCGCGACCGCGACAGCGCCTACAACGACGACTTCGTCGGCATCATCCTCGACACCTTTGATGACACCCGCCGCGCCTACGAATTTTTCGTCAATCCGCTGGGCGCGCAGATGGACCTGATCCAGGACGACAACACCGGCAACGAGGACGATTCCTGGGACGGCCTGTGGGAAAGCCAGGGACGCATCACCGACACCGGCTATGTGGTGGAAATCGAAATTCCTTTCTCCACCTTGCGCTTCCATTCCAGCGCCGATGTGCAGAACTGGGGCGCGCGCTTCCTGCGCATCCGCCCGCGTGACCAGCGCTACCAACTCGCGGACCACAAGAGCGATCGCAACATTCCCTGCTACTTGTGCCAGTTCGGAAGGCTGCGCGGTTTCGCGGGCATCCACCCCGGCAGCAACTTCGAAATCAACCCTACCGTCACTACGCGCTTTACCCAGTTGCGCGACGGGCCAGGGCAAGACTTCCACAGCGATGGCCTGAAATTTGACCCGGGCATTGACATCAAGTGGGCCCCTTCGCCGAACATGACGCTGAATGCGGCGGTGAACCCGGACTTCTCGCAGGTGGAAGCCGACAGCGCGCAACTCGACGTCAACAACACCTTCGCGCTGTATTTTCCGGAGAAGCGCCCCTTCTTCCAGGAGGGCGCGGACTATTTCAATACGCCGAACACCCTGGTCTATACCCGCAACGTCAACGACCCGGACCTGGGCCTGCGCGTGACCGGCCGCAGCGGTGGCCATACCTATGGTGTGTTCGTGGCGCGCGACACCGTCACCGACCTGCTCCTGCCCAGCGCGCGCGGCTCTTCCCTGACACGCTACGACGGTGCGTCCAACGACGGCGCCTTCCGCTACCGCTACGACATCAGCAACGGCTGGAGCGTGGGCGCGGCCGCCACCGTTCGCCGCGGCGACGACTACAACAACCAGCTCGAAGCGGTGGACAGCCGCTGGCAGAAGGGCGCGCACACCCTGGTCGGCCAGTGGATCACGACCCGCACCCATGACCCGGCCCGGGACGAAGAACATCCGGCGCACGACTCCGAGGGCGATGCTTACAGCTTCGAATACGACTACGAGACGCGCAACTGGTTCGGCTTTGTGCTGAGAAACCATTTTGATCCGGGCTTCCGCGCGGACCTTGGCTTCATCGGCCAGGTCGGTTACGACCAGACCGGCATCGGCATTACCCGCCACTGGTGGAAGGATTCGAGCGCGCTGTTCAACCACATCACCCTCAATGCCCGTTGGTTCAACAATCGGGAGACCGACGGCACCTTGCTCGAAATTATTCGCGAGAGCTGGGTGGGCGTGAACGGCCCCCTGCAGAGCTACCTGGAGTTCGGCCACGTCGAGCGCCACCGCGAGTGGGAAGACTTTTTCTTCGACGAACGCATCAATCGCGTGCGCGCCAACTTCAAGCCGATGCGCGGCGTGGCGGTGAGCTTCTTCGCCCGCCACGGCAGCAAGGTGGACCTGGCCAATGCCAAGCTGGGCACCATCACCACCATTTCACCGGATATTGATTTCAACCTGGGGCGCTCGCTCACGCTGAGCATCAGCCACAACTACGAGCGGCTCAGCCGCGACGGCGGCGATGTCTACGAGGCCAACCTCACCGATCTGCGCCTGAGCTACCAGTTCAACCTGCGCCAGCGCCTGCGCCTGGCCCTCCTGCGCAATGACCTGAAGGTTGATCCTTTCCTTTACGCCCAACCCGAAAAGGTGTCCGACCATTACCGCAGTCTCAACACGCAGCTGATCTACTCCTACAAGATCAATCCTCGCACGGCCTTGTACGCCGGCTACGCAGACGGTTATACGGGCGGCAACTTCGACAGCGACGGAGACGAACTTCCGGACTACCAGCAGTCTCTCTACCAGACCGACCGCACACTTTTCGTGAAGTTGGGCTACGCCTGGGAGCTGTAATTCGGCGGGAAAATTGATCCCGGTCATGCCATGGGGCCGGTTGCGGGCCGATACTGGGCGAAATCCCCTGGAGTCGGCGCCATGAGCCCGGACACCCGGCAGGCAAGCCACGAAGGCATCCTGGTCCTGCGCAACCGCAAGGCGGTGCAGGACTATCTCGCGGCGTTCCCGGCCGTACCCGGCGACTGCGCGGATTGCGCGCGGCTCGATGCGCGCGCCTGGTCCGGCACCTCGCCGGTAGCCGACGAAGCCACTTTCGCCATTGCCCACGCCTGGGACCTGCCCGCCTTGCCGGGCCTGGACTTCGACCCCGAGTCGGAAGTGATCGCGCAGTTTCGTCCCGAAGTCGCGCGCCGCTTGCGCGCCGTGCCGCTGGCCATGCAACGCGGATTGATCGCAGTGGCGATGGAAGATGCCGGCAATCGCGAAGTGCTCGACCAGCTGAACTTCCTGTCGGGCCGACGCGTGGTGGCGGTGGCGGCACCGGCGGCGGTGATTCGCGATGGCATTGCCCGCTTCTACGACCGCAGCGAGGACGTGTCCATCGCCCGCTCGCTGGGCCTGGACCCCGGCGCCGAAACCAGCGAGACCAGCGAGCACGAAGTCGAACGCCTCTCGCGCGAACAGCCCGTGGTGCAGATGGTGGCGCAGCTGATTGACGATGCCGTGCGCCGGCGCGCTTCCGATATCCACCTGCGCCCGGGCGAGCACGGCGCCGACATCCTGTACCGAATCGATGACGAAATGATCCCGGTGCGGCACCTGATCCGCGTGCTGCAGCCGGCCGTGGTCAGCCGCATCAAGGTGCTAGCCAACATGAACCTGGCTGAGCATCGCAAACCGCAGGACGGCCGCACCAGCTTCATGCTTGAGGACGGCCGCAAGGTGGACCTGCGCGTGTCGGTGCTGCCGGCGGTGTACGGCGAAAGCGTCGTGGTACGCCTGCTCGACAGCGCCGAGGGCCTGTGGAATATCGACCAGCTGGCGCTGACCCCGGAAGACCGCACGCGCCTGGACGATGTGATGTCGCGCAGCAATGGCATGTTCCTGGCCACCGGCCCCACCGGCTGCGGCAAATCCACCACCCTGTACGCGCTGCTGCTGGAGCTGCGCAAGCAACGCATCAACATCCTGACGATTGAAGACCCGGTGGAGTTCTACATCCAGGACATCCAGCAGATGCAGGTGAACCGCGCGGCCGATTTCGATTTCGCCGGGGCCATGCGCAATTTCCTGCGCCACGACCCGGACGTGATCATGGTCGGCGAGATCCGCGACCGCGAAACCGCCGGCATGGCCGTGGACAGCGCCCTGACCGGGCACCTGGTGCTGAGTACCCTGCACACGAACACCGCCGCCGCCACCGTGACGCGCCTGCTCGACCTCGGCGTGGAAGCCTACCTGCTGCGCGCCTCGCTGCTGGCGGTGATGTCGCAGCGCCTGGTGCGCCTGACCTGCCCGCATTGCCGCGAGCCCGAGCATCCCGATCCGCATGTTCGCCAGTTGCTGGGAGTTGGTCCGGAAGAGGAGTTCTTCATCGGCCACGGCTGCCCACGCTGCGAGGGCCTGGGCGTGCACAAGCGCCGCGCGGTGTACGAACTATTGGTGGTGTCAGCGCAGATGCGCAAGCTGATCGTGGCCAATGCCGAGGCTGACAGCATCCACAATCTTGCCATCGCCGAAGGCATGACGCCGATTACCCAGGCGGCGGTGCGCCTGGCCCGCGAAGGGCTGATCTCGCTGGCGGAAGCCTGGCGCGTGCGCGCCGACTGACCCGAACCGCTATTGCGTCTTCAGACGCGATAGCCCGAGTGGATGGCGACGATGCCGCCACTGAGGTTGCGGTGGCTGCAGCGATCGAAACCGGCGGCGGCCATCATGGCCTGAAGTTCTTCCTGGCCCGGGTGCTTGCGGATGGACTCGGCCAGGTACTGGTAACTGTCGGCGTCCTTGGCGAACAACTGGCCCAGGCGCGGAAGCACCTTGAAGGAATGGAAGTCGTAGATCGGCCGGAACCACTCGGGCTTGACCTGCGAAAACTCCAGCACCAGCGCGCGCCCGCCGACCTTCAGCACGCGCTGCATCTCGCGCAGCGCGGCCGGCTTGTCGGTGACATTGCGCAGGCCGAAGGCAATCGTGACCAGGTCGAAGCTGGCATCGGGGAACGGCAGGGCTTCGGCATTGAGCTGGATATAGCGCAGGCCGCGCACCAGGCCGCGATCGGTCAGGCGGTCGCGACCGACACCGAGCATGGCGGCATTGATGTCGCCCAGCACCACTTCACCGCTTTCGCCCACGCGCTCGTGCAGCAGCGCGGCGATATCACCGGTGCCACCGGCCAGGTCGAGCACGCGGTCGCCGCGCTTCACGCCCGAGGTGCCGACGAAGTAGCGCTTCCAGATGCGGTGCACGCCGAGCGACATCAGGTCGTTCATCAGGTCGTAGCTGCCGGCGACCGAGGAGAACACCTGGCCGACGAGCTTCTTCTTCTCGCCAACCGGCACGTCCCGAAACCCAAAATGCGTCTTCTCTTCCATGTCGCGATTATCCCACCAAGTGGTGGGGCCGGGGCGTGAACCCGCCGGGGCAGAGGGGGTTTCGCTGGTCGGGCGTTCGGTAAGCCGCGTCCTGCCAACCGAAGCCCGAACGGCAGGCCATCCATGGCCTGCCTCCTGCGAAACCCCCTCTGCCCCGACGGCTTCACACCCCGGCGCTGTAGTCGGGGAAGCTCGCAACCTGAAAGCCGCGCCTAGTCTGGGAAAGCGGAAGCAGCGAGTTTTACGAGCTCGCGGGAGATCGTTTTTCCCACGGTGCGCGCGAATGCGCGCGAGTCTTGCCGCAGCGGTGCCGCAGGCGGTGGAGGGAGGGGGTATGGCCAGAGGCCGGCCATGGATGGCCGGCCGGACCCGAGTGAGTTGGCAGGAGCGGCTTACGTCCGAGGGGCAGGACATACCCCCTCCCTCGACCGCCGGAGCGCCTCAGCGATTCACAGAGGCTCGCGCGACTGGCCGCGTGAGTTCAGTTCGGTGAGGTAGGCGGCCCAGCGGGCTTCGTATTCCATGCCCAGCTCGCGCAGGTAGCCCCAGCTGTACAGGCCGCTGTCGTGGCCGTCGTCGAAGCGCAGCATCACCGCGTAATTGCCGATCGGCTCGATGCCGACGATGTTGACCTTGCGCTTGCCGGGCACCAGCACTTTCTGCCCCGGGCCGTGGCCCTGCACCTCGGCGCTGGGCGATTCCACGCGCAGGTATTCGCAAGGCAGGCGGAAGCGCGCGCCATCGTCGAAGGCGACCTCGAGGACGTGCGAGGCGCGATGCAGGACGATGTCTACGGGTTTGGGCTGGCTCATGGCTTTCGCTTGGCGCGGGGATGGGCGGCGTCGTAGACCTTCGCCAGGTGCTGGAAGTCCAGGTGCGTGTAGATCTGGGTGGTGGCGATGTCAGCGTGGCCGAGCAGTTCCTGCACGCCGCGCAGGTCGCCGGAGGATTCCAGCACATGGCTGGCGAAACTGTGGCGCAGCAAATGCGGGTGCACGCGCTTCCAGATGCCCTGCTGCTGCGCGAGCTGGCGCAGGCGCAGTTGCACGGCGCGGGAGCTGATCGGCAGGCCGCCGCGGCCGGGGAACACCGGCGTTTCCGGCTTCGCTTCGCCTGCGGCTTTCCACGCTTCCAGCGCGGCGCGCGCGTGGCTGCCGACCGGCACGATGCGGCCCTTGTTGCCCTTGCCCAATACGCTGACCAGGCCTTCAGCCAAATCCAGCTGGCGCCAACGCAATGCGCACAGTTCCGACAGGCGCAGGCCCGAGGAATAGAACAGCTCGAGCATGGCGCGGTCGCGCAGCCCGAGCGGGCCGTCGGTGGGCACTTCCACCAGGCGCGTCATCTCGTCGGGGTCGAGTACTTGCGGCAATTTGCGCGGCGCTTTCGGCGCGCGCAGGCCTTGCGCGGGATTGGCGCTGAGCTCGCCATGCTTGAGCAAGTGGCGCAGGAAGCTGCGCAGCGCCGACAGCCGCCGCTGCAGGCTTTTCGGGCCCAGGCCGCGGCGATGCTCGGCGGCGATGAAGCTGCGCAAGTGCTCGCCGTTCAAGGCCTCGAACTTTCCGATGCCGGCGTCGTCCATCCAGGCGCAGAACGCGCGCAAGTCGCGGCGGTAGTTGTCCACGGTGTGCGCGGACATGCGCCGCTCCAGCGCCAGATGCGCCAGATAGCTTTCGACGCGTGCTTCAAGCGCGCTGGGCGCCGGCGCTTCGGCCTGGTCGGACGAGGCGGCGGCCCTGCGGCTCATCCCGATGCGGACGTCTTGCCGAAGCGCGCCATGGCGGCGACGAAACTTTCGCCCATCAGGCGCAGGAACATCGTGCCCATGCCCGGGAAGAAGCGGTTGCCGTCGCTGCTGCCCACCGCGATCAGGCCCGTGCCGGGCATCGGAATCAGCGCGACCGATTGCGCCTGGCGCGTGTCTTCGCCGAACAGCAGGGGCATCTTGTCGGGATTGAGGCGACCGCAGATCGGTTCGTTCGCGGCCAGGCAATCCTTGAACGGGGCCAGGCGCTTGTCGCGCGCCGGCAATATCTGCAGCCAGTCGGGGCTGAGCCCTTCCACGGCCTGGAACAGCACCATGCGCACGGCCTCGCCCTGGAAGTCTTCGGTCAGGCAGGCCACCATCGCGCGCACCGTTTCTGCGGGCGAAGTGGCACGCATCAGCGCCAGGGCAAGCTGATGCGTGCGCAGCGTCAGGCGCTCGTTGTCGAGCGCGTTGGCGTAAAGCTCGTTGAGCTTGCGGGTGAGTTCGCGATTCTTGTCGCGCAGCACTTCCAGCTGGTAGCTGGCCAGCGAGGCCGCCGGGCCGTCTTCGCGCGGCACCACCAGGGACAGCGTGAGGTCCGGGTACTGGGCAAGGAAGCGCGGATGCCGGCGCAGCCAGACCGCGACTTCGTGCGCGCTCAGGCGCTCTTTCTTTTCCTCGCTCATGCCAGCCACTCTCCTTCGAAAACGAATGTCGCCGGCCCGGCCATGCGCACCGGCGCGTGGTCCAGCGGCCATTCGATGTCCAGTTGCCCGCCGGGCAATTCCACCGCGACCTTTCGGGTGACGCGACCCTGGCGCACCAGCACCGCCACCGCCGCGCAGGCGCCGCTGCCGCAGGCCAGGGTTTCGCCGGCGCCGCGCTCGAACACGCGCAGGCGGATACGGTCAGGCGCGAGGATCTGCGCGAAGCCCACATTCACGCCTTCGGGGAACAGGCCTGATTGCTGCATCGCCGGGCCGAGCCGGTGGACGGGCGCGTTGGCGACATCGTCCACGATGATGACCGCATGCGGATTGCCCATCGAGGCGGCGCCGAAATCAAACGCCTCGCCATCAATCTCGGTGAAGTAGTGCACGCTCTCGCAAGGCATGTCGAGCGGAATCTGCGCCGGCGCGAAACGCGGGCGGCCCATTTCCAAGGCGTAGCGGCCTTCGGGCAGGCATTCCACTTCAATCACGCCGGCCGGGCTGTCGAGCGCGAAGCGCGGGGCCTTCGCGGCGCCATCGCGCACCAGCCAGGCGGCGACGCAGCGCGCGCCATTGCCGCATTGCTGGGCCATGCTGCCATCGCCATTCCAGATGCGGTAGCGGGCCACGCAGTCGGGGTGATCGCTGTCTTCCAGCGTGAGCAATTGGTCGAAGCCGACGCCGGTGTGGCGATTGCCCAACGCGCGCACGAGTTCAATCGCAGGCGCCGGCTTGCCGCCGCGCAAGTCAATGAGCACGAAGTCGTTGCCGGCGCCGTGCATCTTGGAAAATCGCATCGCCATCGCGGCCTCAGCTGCTGGCTGGCGTTTCCGGAGTGGCGGACGGGCGCACCAGGTCGCCCTTGTTGCCGCAGCCGGCAAGCAGGGCCAGGCTCAGCAGCGCCAGGCAAAGCGGAACGAGTCGGAGGTTTTTCATGGCCGGAGTATAGTCCGGACGCCGGCTTCGGCGCAGGCCAACCCGCAAGCACCCGCCATGCCCAGTCCGGCCCGTACATTCCTGTTCACCTCTGCTGCCATGTTGGCCTTCGCCGGCAATTCCCTGCTCTGCCGGGCGGCGCTGGGGCCGCTGGCGATGGACGCGGCCGACTTCACCGCCCTGCGCCTGGCCTCGGGCGCGGCCATGTTGCTGGGCTTGCTGCGCTCGCGCCAGCCAGTCGTGGCCATGGCCGGAAACTGGCCTTCGGCACTGGCCCTGCTGGTCTACGCGGCGACGTTTTCCTTTGCCTACCTGCAGCTGACCGCCGCCACCGGTGCCTTGCTGCTGTTTGGCGCGGTGCAAGTGGGAATGATCGGCTTCGGGCTTTGGCGCGGCGAGCGCCTAGCCTTGCTGCAGTGGCTGGGCTTGAGCCTGGCCCTGGGCGGACTGCTTTGGCTGCTGATGCCGGGCCTGAGCGCGCCGCCCTGGCAGGGCGCGTTGCTGATGCTGGCCGCCGGCCTGGCCTGGGCCATGTATTCGCTGCGCGGTCGCGGCGCCGGCGATGCGCTGGCAACCACCGCGGGCAATTTCCTGCGCGCCGCGCCGCTCGCGCTGCTGCTGATGCTGGCGATGCGCAGCGGCCGGACCATGCCGATGGAAGGCATTGCCTGCGCGTTGGCTTCGGGCGCGCTGGCTTCCGGCCTGGGCTATGCGCTGTGGTACACGGCCTTGCCGGCGCTGCGCGCAAGCACGGCGGCCACGGTGCAATTGTCGGTACCGGTGATCGCCGCACTCGGCGGCCTGCTGTTGCTGGGCGAAGCGCCGAGCCTGCGTCTGCTGCTGGCCGGCCTTGCTATCCTCGCCGGCATCGCCCTGGTCACCCGGGCCAAGGAACGCTGAGATGAGCGCAACCGACAGCGCGCCGGCCTGGGCGCGAACGCTTCGCCATACCGCGGGCTATCTGTCCCGCGATTTTCTCGGTGGCCCGCGGCCCTGGAAATTGGCCTGGGTGGTGAACGCGCAAAAGGCCGGTACCTTCATCGCCATCGGCCTGATGATGGTTTGGTATCAGAATTTTTCCACCGCTGCCTGGATCTACCTCGCGCTGCACGGCAGCTATGGGTTGGTGTGGATACTGAAGGACGTGGCCTTCCCCGATCCCGCCTGGCAGGCGCGAGTGACTATTGGCGGCGGCATCAATGCCTTCGTGCTGGTGCTGGGCTGGTACTGGTTCATTGGCTGGATGCTGGTGTCGGGTTTCTCGCAGCCTTCGTATCCGCTGCCAACCGATGCGTGGTATTGCCTGTGCATCAGCGCCTGCATCCTGGGCTGCGTGATCATGGTGGCAGCCGATGCGCAGAAATATTTTACGCTGCGCCTGCAGCCGGGCCTGATTCGCGACGGCATGTTCAAGCATGTGCGCCACCCCAATTACCTGGGCGAGATCTTGGTGTACGCGAGCTTCGCGCTGATGGTCTGGCACTGGCTGGCCTGGGCTATCCTGCTTACCGTATGGCTGCTGGTGTTCGCGCCGAACATGCGCATGAAGGAAGCCAGCCTGTCGCGCTACCCGGGCTGGGCCCAATACCGGCGCCGCAGCGGCTGGCTGCTGCCGCGCCTGTTCGGGAAATAGACGACAATCGCAGTTTGCCGGCGCCGCTGGGCGCACTCTTGAATCGTGCAGTACCCGGAATTCCGGCCCATGACGCCCCTGCGAAAGCTTCCCGAACCGGCTCCCTTCCCCGCCCTGGGCGACTTGCTGCTGAGCCTGGTGAACCACCTCGATGCCATGGTGGCGTTCTGGAATGATGACCAGGTCTGCCTGTTCGCCAATGCCGCCTACAGCCAATGGTTCGGCAAGACCGGGCCGGAGGTGGTGGGCCTGACCATGCGCCAGTTGCTCGGCCCGATCTACGAAAAGAACCTGCCCTTCATCGAAGCCGCGTTGCGTGGTGAGCGCCAGGAATTCGAGCGCAGCATTCCGACGCCCGACGGCAGCATCCGCCACAGCCTGGCCACTTATCTTCCGCTCGCGCAGCACGGCAAGGTGCTGGGCTTTTTCGCGCACGTGGTGGACGTGAGCCACCTCAAGCACCTGCAAGACGAATTGATTCGCGAAAAGGCGCGCGCCGAGGACCTGGCCACGCACGACTTCCTGACCGGCCTGCCCAACCGCGTGCTGCTGATGCAACGCCTGGCCACGGCGATCACCGATGCGCGGCGCGGCAACGAGATGATGGCGGTGCTGAGTTTCGACGTGGACAACTTCAAGCAGGTGAATGATCGCTTCGGCCATATCGGCGGCGACCTGCTGCTGACGGAAATCGCGCGGCGCGCGTCCAGCGTGCTGCGCGACTCGGACTCGGTGACGCGCCTGGGCGGCGACGAGTTCCTGGTGGTGGCCACGCGCATCGCCACTCTCGAGCAGGTGGAAGCCGTGAGCCGACGCGTGCTGGCGAAGGTGGGCGAGCCTTTCCAGATCGACGGGCAGTGGACCTCACCGTCCATCAGCCTGGGCGTGGCGGTGTATCCCAACCACGCCCTGTCGCCGGAGGCGCTGATCGCGCAATCCGACGCGGCGCTTTACGAAGCCAAGGCCCTGGGCAAGAGCCGCATGGCCTGGGCTCCTGCGCAGGATTGATCGCGCTTACTGGGTAATGCCGAGCTGCTCGAGCATGAAGGCGAAACTCTCGGCAGTTTCGTGGAAGCGCTGGAAGCGCCCCGACTTGCCGCCATGTCCGGCTTCCATGTTGATGCGATAGACCAGCGGGTTGTGGTCGGTCTTCATGTCGCGCAACTTGGCCACCCACTTGGTCGGCTCGTAGTACTGCACTTGTGAATCCCACAGGCCCGTGCCCACGAACATGGCCGGATAGGCCTTGCGCTCGACATTGTCGTACGGCGAGTAAGACAGCATGTAGTCGTAGTAGGTCTTGTTCTTGGGGTTGCCCCACTCGTCGAACTCGTTGGTGGTCAGCGGGATGGACTCATCGAGCATGGTCGTGACCACGTCCACGAAGGGCACCTGGGCGATGACGATGCGGTAGTCCTGCGGCGCCATGTTCAGGATGCCGCCCATCAGCAGGCCGCCGGCACTGCCGCCACGCGCAGCCACGCGATCCTTGGCGGCATAGCCTTCCTTCACCAGGAAGCGGGTGACATCAATGAAGTCGGTGAAGCTGTTCTTCTTGTGCAGCAGGTGGCCGTCGTCATACCAGGCGCGACCCATTTCCTGGCCGCCGCGGATATGGGCGATGGCATAGACCATGCCGCGATCGAGCAGGCTGACATTGCTGACCGAGAAACCCGGGTCGGTGGACAGGCCGTAGCTGCCGTAGGCGTACTGCAGCATCGCCGCGGTGCCATCGCGCTTGAAGCCTTTGCGATAAACCACGCTCACCGGAATCTTCACGCCATCGCGGGCGGTGGCCCACAGACGCTCGGTCACATAGTTGGCCGGGTCGTAGCCGCCCAGCACCGGGTCGCGCTTGAGCAGCTTGCGCTCGCCGGTTTTCACGTTCACTTCGTAAATCGTGTTGGGCGTGGTGAGCGAGGTGTAGTCGTAGCGCAGCCAATCGGTATTGGGCTCGGCGTTCACGTCCAGGCCCATGGTGTAGGCCGGCTCGTCGGAGGCGACGAACTCGCTCTTGCCGTCATTGCCGACGCGGCGCAGGCGCTTGATGCCGCCGGAACGTTCCTCGATCGCCATGAAGCCGTCGAACAGCTCGTAGCCTTCGATGTACACGTCCTTGGAATGCGGCACCAGTTCCTGCCACTTGCTGCGATCGCCCAGCGGCTGCTTGTCGTCCAGCGTCATCAGGCGGAAGTTCGACGCATCCCAGTTGGTGCGGATGACCCAGCGACCGTCCAGATGGTCGGCCTGGTATTCGAAGTCGCGCTGGCGCGGGGCGATGGCGACGAAGTCTTTCGGATCAGCGGCCGGCGCGCAGCGAAATTCCGTGCTGACCGTGCTGTCGAGGTTGATGCAGATGAACTTGTCGTCGCGGCTGCGATCGATGCTCATGTAGTAGGTGTCGTCTTTCTCTTCGTACACCAGCTTGTCGGCGCTGGCCGGCGTGCCGAGCACATGCACCTTCACGCGCTTGGACAGCAGGGTGACCGGGTCTTTTTCGATGTAGTAGATGCTGCGGTTGTCGTCGCCCCAGATCAGGTTCGGTTCGACGTTCTGCACCTGGTCTTCGAGGATCTTGCCGGTGGCGATGTCCTTGACCTTCAGCACGTACTGGCGGCGGCCGACGGTGTCTTCGGCCCAAGCCAGCAGCTTGTTGTCCATGCTGACGCCCATGTTGCCGATCTGGAAGAAGCCCTTGCCGGCAGCCATGGCGTTCTGGTCGAACAAGACTTGCTCGGGCGCGTCCATGCTGCCTTCGCGGCGGGCATTGATGGCGTAGTCCTTACCGGTTTCAAAGCGCGAGTAGTACCAGAAGCCGCGCTTGCGATAGGGCACCGAGGCGTCATCCTGCTTGATGCGCGAAGTGATCTCGGTGAAGAGCTTGTCGGCCATCGGCTTGCTGGGGGCCAGCAGCGCATCGGCGTAGAGATTCTCGGCCTTCAGGTAGGCCAGCATCTCGGGGTCTTTGCGGGTGTCGTCACGCAGCCAGTAGTAGGGGTCCTGGCGCGAGGCACCGAAGGGCGTGGTGACTTCGTGCGCTTTCTTGGCGACGGTGGGCGGCTGCGGCATGTCGGCGGCGCTCGTGGTGGCGCAGGCGCCGGTCAGGGCGGCGGCCAGCGCGATGTGGGCAAGTTTCATCGAGTTCCCCTGTGGCGTTCGAAGAGTCCGGCCGCCGCCTGTGCAGGCGACCGGAGGTGAACGCTATCACGGAGGCGGTGAAAAGCCCGTAGGCCGCAAGTACCGCTTGGCCTCAGGCGGCTTTGCCCAGGCGCACCCGGGCGGAGCGGGCGGAAGTACCGGTACGGCGGGCCTGTTCACGCGCGCCGCGCAGCCGCCGGCGGCCGGACACGGGCACGAGGAACCCGCGCCAGGCCGCCGTCAGTGCGTTTCGGTGGAAGCTGGCCAGCGCGGCCAGGGGCGCGATCAGCCACCAGAACAGGCCCGAGCCGAGCCAGGCGCTGGCGCCGCGGGCTTCAGGAAATGCCGCCAATACGATCAGGCCAAGCGCCAGCCACTGCCACAGCAGGCGCGACAGATGCGGGTGCGTGCGCAGGTCGTGCTGCACACCGGCGACCAGGGCGAGGCGATGGGCGAGGAACATGGCGTGTCTCCGTCGGGAAGGTGAACGCGACTGTGCCGGGCGCGCTTCTCACGGACTGAGAGGGCCCGAACTTGACGCGACCTTCAGGCGCTGGAGCCCACCCTGCAGGCTCTTTGCTTGCCGAGGTCGACCCATGCGCACTCCACTGCTGTCCCTGCTCGCCCTTGCCCTGGCCGCCTTCGCCGGCAGCGCCAGCGCCGCGAAAGCGCCGCTCAGTTCCAGCGCGCAGGTGGACTTGCAGCGCTACATGGGCCGCTGGTGGGTCATCGCCCACACGCCCTACTTCGCCGAGCGCGGCAAAGTCGCCACTGCCGATGAGTACGCACTGCGCCCCGATGGCCGCATCGAAAACGTCTATGTCTACCGCAAGGCCTTCGACAAGCCCGAGAAGCGCATGCGCGGCGTGGCCATGGTGGTGCCTGGCACCAACAGCGCGCAATGGCGCATCAGCTTCTTCGGCGGACTGATCAAGGCCGACTATTTGGTATTGGAAGTGGCGCCGGATTATTCCTGGGCCCTGATCGGCCAACCCTCACGCAAGTTGGCCTGGATTTTCGCGCGCGAGCCGATCATGGACGACGCGCGCTTCCAGGCCCTGGCCGCGCGCTTCGCGGCCTGGGGCTATGAGCCCGGAAAAATCGTTCGGGTGCCCCAGGTGGCGGTCAAGGACTGAGCGGAACCGCCGCTTCAATTGGCCTGGACGAGCAGCTTCACCCAGGGCGTCACGTCGTGCAGGGTTTTCCCTTGCTTGATCGTGAACAACACGACCACCGAGCCCTGGCGGCGCAGCAGCGCAGCGCTCACGCTGGTGCCGACGCCCTCGGTGCGTTCGACGGCGTTGAACACCATCACCGGCACGCCGTCGATCTGCCGGGTGTCGAACGTGTAGTCGAAGGGCGCATCGCCCGGCATCATGCCGAGCGCGACGCCCTTCAGGCCGTCCAGGACCTGATAGGCCGTCCAGGCCTTCGCCGAGCTTGGAAAGTTGAAGACCATCGAGCTGTACACCGTATCCTGGCTGGCGGTCTCGTAGGCCGACACGACGACCGACTGCGGGACGATCCGCCGCACCACGGGATACAGGTTGCGCATGTCATTCGGGATTTCCTCGCCGCGGGTCGCCATGGCCTGGTCGACCTTCGCCATGGATCGGGCAATGTCAGATTCCGTGTACGAATACATCCGCTTCAGCTCGGCATCCGCTGCCGGCGGCGGCGGCACCGTGGCATAGACTTCGCGATAGTCCTGGAATTCGAGCAGGCCCTCGCCGCCGCCGATGTTGGCGGCGAGCCGCTCGGCGACGGCGATGCTATCGGCGTTGGCGGCCGAGATGAGCACGGCCGATGTGGTCCCGACCTTCTGCAGCACGTAGTAGGTCGATGCGGGCGAGGTCACCCGATAGCCGCGATACGTCTCGTTCTTCGCGCTCTTGAGTTCGACGCCGGATACTTTCGCGACCTTCGCCAACGGGCCCAGCTGCTCGGGCGTCGGCGGCGGCAGCCCCGTGGAGTCGGGCCTGCGCATCTGGAGGCCAACGATGTCGACACGCACCTTGCTGGCGTCGGTAGCGTATTCGGCGGCAGTCGCACTCGCCGCCATCGACGGCAATGCCTTGGAGGAGATCCAGGGCGGCAGCTTGTCCTGCACGATCTGTTCGTTCTCGATCGGCTTCGCTTCGCTGCCGAACGATTGCGTGACCACGTTGCCCGGCAGCGCGGCGCTCCCCGGATCACGGTCGATCGGGAACTCGTTCAATGTCCCGGAAACGCGCTCCTGGAGCGCACCTGCCACCTTGGCAGCCGCGGGCGGCGCCCCGACCCGGGTCAGGTAGCCGAGCGCAAACATGCCCAGGCCCAGGCCTATCAGCACGCTGAAGGCGACCCCAGCGTGGACGAATGCGGAGACCAGCGGCGGGTGTCCCGCATTGTCCGCATGCTTTTCGACGGGGGCGCCCAGTCCCAACACCAGCGGCACGAGGTTGCCAAGCAGTGGAATGCCATAGCACAGGCCTAGCAGGGTGCTGCGGCCCGCCGCCTTGGCCATGCCCCTGCCCAGGTAGGCGTCGACGGCAATATTGAGCAGCGGGATCATCGCCGGCAACATCAGCGCCACGGGCGCCTTCGCCAGGCGACAGGCGAGGTAATTGTTGAGCAGCGGGACCCATGCGGTCCAACGCGCGCCGAGCCCGGACTGTGCACCGAGCAGGCTCAGCCCGAATGCGCGCAGCAGGAAACTCAGCGCGTAAAGAACGACGGTCCATTTCATGACCGCCAGGAAGCCCACCAAGCGGGCAAGGCTTTCGGTATCGTCCATGGCTCCCTCCCCCCGGAGACTCCAGATGAACTCTTCTCGAGCGAGGAATACCACGCTTGCGCAAGCCGGGCAATTTCCTTCGCTTCGGGAATTTGTTGCGCCGCAACGCCCGTAGGGCGGCTACTTCTCGTACGCCGACAGCGCCAGCACCAACAAGGCCTTCGCCTGCTCGCGCAGACTCACCGGCTCGGTGATCTCGGCGTCGGCGCCGTAGCGCAGCACGTCCATCAGCAATTCCTTGGCGTTGCTGTAGGGCAGCTTGAGCTGGTAGCGGCCGTCGGGCAGGAAGCGGCCTTCCTGCTTGGAATGCCAGTGCTCATCTGCCACCCAGCGCGCGGCCTTCGGCGAGAACACGATCGTGGCGATGCCCTTCGGCGCGCCCGAGAAAATACCGTAACTGGCGGCGAAGTGCTGGTCGAGCTCGGCGTCGGGAATATCGCGCGCGGCTTCGTCCTGCAGGCGCACATGCTGTATTCGGTCCACCGAAAAACTGCGCAGGCCGTTGCGCTCGTGGTCCCAGGCGTCGAGGTACCAGTTGTCGCGGTAGTGGGTCAGGCGCTGCGGCGAGACCTTGCGATGCGTGCGTTCGTTGGTGGAGCGCGCCAGGTAGTCGAACTCCACCTGCTTGCGCTCCAGTACCGCGCTGGCGACCACGCGAAAGGCGATTTCATCGCGGCGGCGCACATAGCTGCCGATCACGCGCACGCGCTCCATCGGCCAACGCTTGCCGCCGGCCTGCTGCGCCAGCAGGGATTCGATGCGGCTGCGCAACGGCGCCAGCGCCGAAGACAACACGCCACTGCCGGTGCGGTCGAGCAGCTGATGCGTGGCCAGCAGCGCGTGCAGCTCGTCGGAGTTCAGCCACAGGCCGGGCAATTCGAAACGCTCGGCCTCCTTGGCGTCGTAGCGGAAGCCGCCTTCGCCGGTGGAATCGCTTTCGATCGGCGCCTGCAATGCGTCGCGCAGGAAGGCGATGTCGCGATACAAGGTGGCGCGCGAACAGCCCAGTTCGTCCATCAGCCGGGCCAGGGGCACCGGGTAACGGGCGGACTTCAGGTGGCGGTGCAGGGCAAGAATGCGTTCGTAGCGGTCCATGGGGGCGTGGCGCAGGGGGAATATGCCTAGAATGGCACCGGGCGGCCCTCGCCGCCATGCCCGGAGAGCCCCATGTTCGCCAGAATCGCCACCGCTGCCCTTGCCCTGTCCTTCGCCGGCGTCGCCCTGGCCGATGCCCGCGCCGACCTGCACAGCGCCTACGCCAAGATGCTGACCCTGAAAACCTACAAGGCCACCATGGTCAACATGGCCGACAGCAAGACGGTGTCGGTGGTGGAGTTCCAGGCACCGGACCGCATGCGCATGACCATGGAAGGGCGCATGAGCACCGTGGTGATCGGCGACACCATGTACATGAGCGTGAATGGCAAGAGCATGGTGGTGCCCATGCCCAAGGGCACGCTGAGCAAGTACCGCAACGAAGACACCCTGCGCGATATCGAAAAGGGCGCCGTGGTCAGCAGCGAAGGCCCGGGCGCGGTCGGCGGCCAGCCGGCGCGCAAGTACCGCTTCAGCACCGTGGTCAGTGGTCACCCCACCAGCAGCGTGGTCTGGGTCGGCATGGCCAGCGGCCTGGTGCTGCAGGTGGAAACCAGCAGCAACCAGGGCGGCAAGGCGGCGAACATGCGCATCGTCTACAGCGACTTCAACAATCCGACGATCCGGGTGAGCAAGCCGAACTAGCTCGCCGCGGCGGCCATTGCCCGGCACAATACGCGCATGGCCGAGCCGCAAATCGATCTGCAAAAACCGGTGGGCGACCAGATTCGCCAGACCACTTGCTACATGTGCGCCTGCCGTTGCGGCATCAACGTGCACCTGAAGGACGGCAAGGTCCGCTATATCGAGGGCAACCCGGCGCACCCGGTGAACCGCGGCGTGCTTTGCGCCAAGGGCTCGGCCGGCATCATGCAGCACTACTCGCCGGCGCGGCTGCGCAAGCCCCTGCTGCGCACCGGTGAACGCGGCAGCGGCGAGTTCCGCGAGATCGAATGGGATGAAGCGCTGGCGCTTGCCGCCGACTGGCTGCGCGAAACCCGCGAACGCAACCCCGACCGCCTGGCCTTTTTCACCGGCCGCGACCAGTCGCAAGCCCTCACCGGCTGGTGGGCGCAGCAATACGGCACCATCAACTACGCCGCCCACGGCGGTTTCTGCTCGGTGAACATGGCCGCCGGCGGCCTGTACACGGTGGGCGGCAGCTTCTGGGAATTCGGCGAGCCGGACTGGGAACACAGCCGCTACCTGATGCTCTGGGGCGTGGCCGAAGACCACGACTCCAATCCGATCAAGTTGGGCCTGGGCCAGTTGAAGGCGCGCGGCGCCAAGATTGTCGCGGTGAATCCGGTGCGCACGGGTTATGGCGCGGTGGCCGATGAGTGGATTGGCATTCGCCCGGGCACCGATGGCTTGTTCGCGTTCGCACTGATCCATGAATTGCTGCGTGCTGATCGCGTGGACCTGGATTACCTGGTGCGCTACACCAATGCGCATTGGCTGGTTCTGCAGGCACCCGGCACGGCGGACGACGGCTTGTTTGCCCGCGATGTCGAAGGGCGCGCGCTGTGCTGGAACCGCGCGACCGCTTCCGTGGCCGATGCCGGTGCCAGTGACATTTCGCCGACGGTAGTTGGCGAGGTGACGCTGCCCGATGGCCGCCGTGCGCGGCCGGTCTTCGAACTGCTGGCCGAGCGCTATATGGATCCGCAGTACTCGCCCGATGCAGTCGGCGAACGCTGCGGGGTGCCGGCCGAGACCATCCGCCGCATCGCGCGCGAGTTGGCCGAGGCCGCGTTCGATCACGACTTCAGCCTGCCCATTGCCTGGACCGACAGCGCCGGCCGCCGCCACGAGCGCATGCCCGGACGCCCGGTGTCCATGCATGCGATGCGCGGCATATCGGCGCACAGCAACGGCTTCCACACCTGCCGCGCGCTGCACGTGTTGCAGCTGCTGCTGGGCGCGGTGGACACGCCGGGTAGCTTTCGTTTCCAGCCACCGTTCCCGCGGCCGATTCCGCCGGGCAATCGCCCGGGCAAGACGCGCGGTGCCAACGGCGCGCTCGATGCGGCGCCGTTGGGCTTCGTGCATTCGCCGCAGGATTTGTTGGTGGACGCGCAGGGCCAGCCGCGTCGCATCGACCACGCCTTCAGCTGGCAATACCCGCTGGCCGTGCATGGCATGCTGCACACCGTCATCCGCAATGCTTGGGCGGGCGATCCTTCGAAGGTGGACCTGCTGTTCCTGTTCATGGCCAACATGAGCTGGAACTCGGCCATGAACACCGGCCAGACCATGCGCTGGCTGACCGACAAGGACGAGAGCGGCGAGTACCGCATCCCCAAGATCATCTACTCGGATGCGTATTCGAGCGAGATGGTGGCCTACGCCGACCTGGTGTTACCCGACACGACCTACCTCGAACGCTTCGACGCGATCAGCCTGCTGGACCGGCCGATATCCGATGCCGATGGCGCCGCCGATGCCATTCGCCATCCGGTGCTCGAGCCCGATGCGGCGAACGAAGGCCGCGATGTGCGCGGCTTCCAGTCGGTGCTGCTGGAACTGGGCGCGCGCATAGGCTTGCCCGCCTTGGTGAACGAAGACGGCAGCGCGCGTTACCGCGACTACGCCGACTACATCACCCGCCACGAACGCGCACCCGGCCTGGGATTGCTGGCCGGCTGGCGCGGTACGAATGGCGAGAAGGAAGGCAAGGGCGAGCCCAATCCCGAGCAGTTGCAGCGCTATATCGAACACGGCGGTTACTGGCGCAGCGAAGTGCCGCATGCCGGCCGCTACTACAAGATGGCCAACCGCGATTACCTGGAGTGGTCGGCGGGCATGGGCTTCATTCCGAACGCGCAGCCGATCGTGTTGCAGCTGTATTCGGAGACGCTGCAGAAATTCCGCCTCGCGGCGCAAGGCCATGGTGCCGTGCTGCCGCCGGAAGATCAGCGCGAGCGCGTGGCGACGTATTTCGACCCGCTGCCGATCTGGTACGAGCCCTTCGAAGGCACGCAGGTGGAAGCCGGCAAGTTCCCGCTGAGCGCGGTGACGCAGCGCCCGCCTTTCATGTACCACGCCTGGGGTTCGCAGAACGCCTGGCTGCGCCAGATCGTCACGCGCAATTATTTGTACCTGCATCCCGACACGGCCGCGGCGCATGGCTTAGCCGATGGCGACTGGGCACACCTGGACTCACACCTGGGCCGCATCACCGTGCCGGTGCGCCTGGCCGGAAATGTGCAGCCCGATACCGTCTGGACCTGGAATGCCATCGGCAAGCGCCGCGGTGCCTGGAAACTCGCGGCCAACGCGCCCGAGGGCAAGGACGGCTTCCTGCTCAATCACCTGATTTCCGATCGCACGCCGAATGACGATCAGGCCAATGCCGATCCGGTGAGCGGGCAAGCCGCGTGGTTCGACCTGCGCGTGCGCATCGAGAAGGCGCAGGCGCCGGAAGGCGAAGCCAGCCAGCCGCAATTTGCGCCGCTACCCGGTCCGTCCGCCGACAACAAACCGCTTCGTTACGGCGCGAAGTTCCGGAGCGCGAAATGACCTCGCTCCCCGCGCCTTCCGCGAAGAAGCTTGGACTGGTCATTGACCTGGACACCTGCGTCGGTTGCCACGCCTGCGCCGTGGCCTGCAAGGAATGGAATGCCGGCGGTATGTCCGGCCCGCTGACCGACGAGGATCCGTACGGCGCACAGCCGATGGGCGTGTGGTTCAACCGCGTGCACAGCTACGAAGTCGAAGCCCTCGACGCGCAGCCCGCGACCACCCTGCACTTTCCGCGCTCCTGCCTGCATTGCGAGACGCCAGCCTGCGTCGCCGTCTGCCCAACCGGCGCTTCGTACAAGCGCGCCGAAGACGGCATCGTGCTGGTGGACGAGGACAAGTGCATCGGCTGCAAGCTTTGCAGCTGGGCCTGCCCCTACGGCGCCCGCGAGTATTCCGAAACCGAAGGCGTGATGAAGAAATGCACACTCTGCGTGGACCGCATCTACAACGAGAATATTCCGGAAGTCTCGCGCCAGCCGGCCTGTGTGCAAGCCTGCCCCACCCGCGCGCGCCACTTCGGCGATCTGGGTGATCCGTCGTCGGATGTTTCGCTATTGGTGGAAGCGCGCGGCGGCGTCGCCTTGATGCCCGAACTTGGCTACGCACCGGTGAATCGTTACCTGCCGCAGCGCCCGCGCCGCGCCGGTGACGCCAGCGAGAAAAACGAAACTGTTGCCGAAGCGCTCGACCCGACCCAACTTAACCCCCTGCTGCGCTGGCTCGACCGCGCCTTGAGCCGCTGATGCATCCCTCGTTCTCGGTCATTTTCTTCACCAGCTTTTCCGGCGCCGGTTACGGGCTGTGGTTCTGGCTGGGATTGATGAGCGCCACCGGCAACACGCCCGCGCGCGGGCCGGCGCTTTTCGCGCTGCTGCTGGGCTGGGCGATGGTAACGGCCGGCCTGCTCAGTTCCACGCTGCACCTGGGCAAGCCGCTGCGCGCCTGGCGCGCTTTCAGCCAATGGCGCAGTTCCTGGCTTTCGCGCGAAGGCATCCTTGCGTTGCTGGCCTACCTGCCGATGCTGTGGCTGGCACGCGGACTTTGGATGGGCAGCGATGCGCCGCTGGCAGGCGCGCTACTGGCGTTGTTGTCGCTCGCGACCGTGGCTTGCACCGCAATGATCTACGCCTCGCTCAAGCCGATTCCGGCCTGGCGCCACCCACTGGTGCTGCCGGTGTACCTGCTGTTCGCGCTGTTCACTGGCGGCTTGCTGATGACGGCGATCCTGGGTCTGGGTGGCGCCCCCGCCGGCAATATGAGCGGCCTCGGCGTGATGGTCGCGGCCTTCATCCTGTGGCGGATGAAGCGCGTGACCTGGCATTGGATCGATTCGGGTGTGCTGCCCGTAACGCGCAACTCCGCCCTGGGCTTGCCCGCCGAACGCGAGGCCAAGGTATTCGAGCGTCCGCACACCGAAGCCAACTACCTGCTCAAGGACATGGGCTTCGTGCTGGCACGCAAGCATTCGCGTCGGCTGCGCGCCCTGGCAGTGCTGCTGTTCGCGATGCTACCGATGTTGCTGGCCCTGCCGCTGTGGCTATTGCCGCACTTCAATGCCGGCCCCTTGATGGCCGTGGCGGCGATCAGCGCGCTGCTGGGCACCTTGGTCGAACGCTGGCTGTTCTTCGCCGAAGCCAGGCACCTGGTGACGCTGTACTACTAGCCCAGCAGGCGATCGGCGCCCTTCAACTTCAGCTCGGTGGCGACCAAGCGGCCCAGGCCTTCGGGATCAGCGGCGCGGCCGACTTCACTGGCGCGGATGCACTCGCCGGTGTCCGCCGAACCCACCAGACCTTCCAAAGACAGCACGCCGCCATCGAGCGTGGCGTAGGCGGCGATCGGCACGGTGCAGCTGCCGTGCAGGCGCCGGTTCATGGCGCGCTCGGCCTCCACGCAGACGCGCGTGGGCGTGTGTTCCAGCGCGGCGAGCAGTTCGTGCACTTCGGTGTCACCCTCACGCGCTTCGATGGCGATGGCGCCCTGGGCTACGGCCGGCAACCAGCTCGGCGCGTCCAGGCGGTGGCGGATATGGCGCGACAGGCCCAAACGATCCAGGCCGGCGCAGGCCAGGATAATGGCGTCGTAGTCGCCGCCTTCCATCTTCGCCAGGCGCGTGTTGACGTTGCCGCGCAGGTCCAGCACCAGCAGGTCCTTGCGGCGCGCGCGCAACTGCGCCTGGCGCCGCAGCGAGGACGTACCGACGCGCGCGCCGGCAGGCAGCGCATCAATATTGGTGAACTTGGCCGAGACGAAGGCATCGAAAGGATCGGCGCGTTCGAGCACCGCCGCGATGCTGAAGGGCCCGTCCAGCACCATCGGCACGTCCTTGAGCGAATGCACGGCGGCATCGGCGCGGCCTTCGAGCATGGCCACTTCCAGTTCCTTCAGGAACAGGCCCTTGCCACCGATTTCCGAGAGCGGACGATCGATAATGCGGTCGCCGCGCGTGGTCATCGGCACCAGCTCGACCATCAGGCCGGGGTGGGCGGCGCGCAGGCGCGCGGCCACGTGTTCGGTTTGCCACAGGGCCAGGGCGCTCTGGCGGGTCGCGAGTCGAAGCGTCTTCATGCCCACATTATAGATGGCGCAGCTTCTCGCGCAGGGTCGGCACGCAGCGCCGGCTGACTTCCAGCGGCGCCTTACCGTGGCGCAGGATGGCCTGCACCTGGCCATCGGGCTGGCGCCGCAGTTCCAGGAATTCCTCGTTCGCCACCAGGCAGTTGCGGTGGATGCGCTGGAAGCGGTCGGCGAACTCCTGCTCAAGCGACTTCAGCGACTCCTCGATCAGGTCCTCGCCCCGGGCGTGGTGAACCAGCACGTACTTTTCCTCGGCCAGCAGGTAGTACACGTCTTCGATCGGAATCAGGCGCAGGCTGCCGCGCATGCGCGCCGCCAGGTGGCTGCGCTGCTGCTGCGCCAGGCCCGACTGCGCGGCCACCTGGGCAGGCGTACGCCCGCGACGGGCACGCTGCAGGGCTTCAAGCAGTCGCTCCTGGCGCACCGGCTTCACCAGATAGTCCACGGCGGCAGCTTCGAAAGCGGCGAGCGCGTGTTCGTCATAGGCGGTGCAGAAAATTACTGCCGGATGCGACTCGCTGCGGGCCAAGTGCCGCGCCGCTTCAAGTCCATCCATCACCGGCATGGCGATATCCATCAGCACCGCGTCGGCGGCAAGGGCTTCGGCCTGCTCGACCGCGTCGCGGCCATTGCCCGCTTCGCCCACCACCTCGACGTCGGGTAGCTCGGCGAGCATGCCGCGCAGTCGTTGCCGGGCCAGGGGTTCGTCGTCAACGATCAGTATCTTCATGTGATTGGCAGCTCGATTTCGCAGCGGTATTCACCGTCCTGCTGTTGCGCCTGCATGCGCGCGCCAGCGCCGAATTGATAGGCCAGGCGCTGGGCAATGGAGTCCTGGGCATGGCGATTGCCGGGCTCGTTGCCGGCGCGCGCGGGCGGCGCCGGGTTGCGCACTTGCAGGTGCAGGCGCTTGCCTTCGCGGCGGATGAGGATCGCGATCTCGCCGCCTTCGGCCAGGCGCGCCACGCCGTGCAGCACGGCATTCTCGACCAGCGGCTGCAGCACCAGGCGCGGCAGGCGCAATTCCATCGGCGCATCGCTGGCGATATCCCAGCGCTGGTGCAGGCGCGGGCCCAGGCGCAGGCTTTCGATCGCCAGGTAGCGTTCGGCGAGATGGATTTCTTCGGCCAGCGTAGACTCGCCATGGCCCGCGCCGAGCGCGGCACGGAACAGTTCCGACAGGTCCTCGACCACGCGCTCGGCGGTGGCCGGGTCGCTACGCACCAGGCTGGCGATGGTGTTCATGGAATTGAACAGGAAGTGCGGGCGGATGCGCGCCTGCAAGGCGTCCACTTCGGCTTTGGCCTGGGCATGCAGGCGCGCGGTCCACTGCTCGATCACGTAGAAGTAGCGCAAGGCCAGGGCTGAGATCAGCATGGCCAGCGCAGAGATACTGATGATGAAGTGCTTGCTGTGGCTGTCGGGCAAGGTGTAATCGGTACCCAGGCCGAGGTCGATCTGCTGCACGGCCCAGGCGCCGAAGCCGGCAATGAGCAAGGGCAAGGCCAGGGCGGCGGCAAATCCGGGAAGTCGCGGCAGGCGGCTGATGGCGGGGCCAGCCTTGCAATACACGATGGCGATGGTCAGTCCGAGCCAGAGCGCGAAACTGCTGGCGGCGACGAACTCGCCCAGGCTCCAGCCGTCGGTGTCGCTGGGCGCGAGCGCGATGATCAGCACCAGCAATTCGGCAATGCCCAGCACCGCCGCGATGCGCGGCAGGCGGCAGAAATCGGGAATCCAGGAGCGGGGGTCGGCCTGGGCCATGGCCGCAGTATGGGTCAGCCGCCCGAGAAACGCAGCGCCATCCAGTCACCCAGGTCGCGCACTTCGTCGGCGCAGACGCTGTGCGGCATCGGGTAGTCGCGCCAGGTGACGGTCATTCCGAGGCCTTCCAGCGCGGCGCGCGTGCGCGTGCCCAGCACCGGCGCAACCACAGGATCCTGGCGCCCGTGGCCGAGGAACACCGGCGTCTTGCGCCCGGCCGGCGTGGCTTCGGCGAGCAGGCGTTCGCCCATCGGCAGGTAACCCGACAGGCAGGCGATGCCGGCAACACCGGCTTCGCGACACAGGCCGCTGGCCAGGGCCAGGGCGCCGCCCTGCGAAAAGCCCACCAGCAACAGGCGCGAGGGCGGCACGCCACGGTCGCGTTCGCGCGCGATCAGGGCATCGACTTCGGCCATGGACGCGCGCAGGCCGGTTTCATCGGCGCGCTGTTCGATGCTCAGGTCGCGGATGTCGTACCAGGCGCGCATCGGCACGCCGCCATTGATGGTGACCGGGCGCACCGGCGCATGCGGGAAGACGAAGCGGATGCCCGGCCAGTCATCGCGTACCAGTTCCGGCACGATCGGCGCGAAGTCGTGGCCATCGGCGCCCAAGCCATGCAGCCACAGGACGGTCCAGGCCGGACGCGGGCGGGTTTGCTGCTCGACGGTTTCCAGCATGGGCTCTAAAGGTCCGGCTCAGGGCCGGCCATTAGACCCCTGGCCCGAGTCACGGGCAAGCACGAGCTGTTGGCGCAGCGCGTGCGCCCAGTCCTGCGCGGCGATTCCGACCTCGCGGGTGTTCTCCACGCGCGTGGTCAGGCGAAACTCCTGGAAGTCGCGGCCCAGGCTGCGGTCGAGCACGCTCATCAGCAACTCGCCGCTGACCGAATCGCGCAGGTCCGCCACCAGGGTCATCTCGCCGAAGCTGCGGCTGTAGCTGCGCGCCTGCGCGGCGCCGGGCAGGTCGGGGGCATTGAGGAAAAGTTCGATCACGCGCACGTCCACCTCCAGCACGCCCGGCCCCGGCGCATCCACCAGTGTGTAACCGCCGCGCTCGAACTCGCGCCCGACTTCGGCGCGCACGGAAGCGGCGACATCGTCGGCCACCTGCTGGAAATCGCGCGCCTGCATGCGGCTGCCGGTGGCTTGGGTGGCCGCGCGAACCCAGTTGCGCTGGAAGCTCACGCCCACCGGCCGCAGCATGACGCTGCGATACGGCGCCAGGCTGGCACCGGGGCGCGCATAGGCCAGGTCCATGCCGCGCATGTCCGTGCGCTGCAGGCCGGCTTGGCTCCATTGCGCCTCGGTCTCGCGACGCGTGCCCGGGCCGGAATCGGCGAACGCCGCCGAAGCCAGCGCCAGCAAGCTGATGGAAAGTAGTGTCTTCATGGTCGCTCTCCGCTATCGCCCTAGTCTAGGCGCGGTGGCGAGGGTCGGCGTGAATGCACGGTGCGGCCTTGGGCCAGGGTTCAGGGACGAACCGCGGTGACCTCGATCTCCACCAGGTAAGCCGGGTTCACCAGGGCCGCCACCTGCATGGTTGAACGCGCCGGAAGATTGGGCTGCTCAGCGGTGCCGAAGTACATGCTGTAGCCCTCCATGAAACCGGCGAAATCCATCTTGCCGCCCTTGGCCGGATCGCCCGCCAGGAAGACCTGCATCTTCACCACGTCGCCCATCTTCAGGCCCATGCCTTCCAGCACGGCCTTGATCTTGTTCATCACGCTGATGGTCTGGGTCTTGGTATCGCCGTAGGCGATGGCGTCTCCGGTGGCCGTCGGGTCAATGGCCGCCGGCACTTGGCCGCTGACATACACGGTGGTCTTGCCTGTCGGCACTTCCACCGCCGTCGCGATCGGGAAGTTGCTGTTGGCGGGCTTGTGCCGCACGACGTCGGCGCCGAAGGCCAGCGCAGGCGCGGCGAGCAAGAGGGACAGGATCAGGAACTTGCGCATGGTCGACTCCTTCAGGATTTTGGCTTGAGCTTGGCCACGTCATCGGCCGTGATCGAATCTTTGTACTGGTTGCCGAAGCTGCTGCGGATGTAATTCACCACCGCCGCCACCTGCACATCGGTCAGGTACACCGGCGGAAAGAAATTCTCGTTGCCCTCGGGCTGCTTGAAGGTGGGCATGTTGCGGCGACCGTTGAGGATGGTGACCACCATGTACGGTGCCGAAGCGATGTTGGGATTCTTGGCGAAGGCCGGATAGCGGCCCGCGCCTTCGGCGCCGCGGCCTTCGGGCATGTGGCAACCCTGACAGATCTGCTGGTAGATCTGCGCGCCGTCATTGGTGCCAAGCATGCCAGTGCCTTCGACCACGGCCTTGGCGGCGGCGCGCGGACGCGCGGGCGGGAGTTTCTTGTCATCGCTGGCCAGCACAGGCGCCACCACGGCCACCACCAGTCCGATCAGCAGGGCATTGCGGATGCGCTTCATGCCTTGGCTCCTTGCGCGACAGCGCGCGCGTGCAGGCGACCGATGGCGTCCAGCGCCGAGGTGACCGCGCCTTCCTGCCAGGCCGGCAGGTAGGACGCGTGCTCGCCGGCCAGCACGATGCGCCCGTCAATCTCGCACAGGTTGTTGAAGTGCTTTTCGCGATTGGCTTCAGACCACAGCGCGAAGCAGCCCATGGCATGCGGCACGCGATGCCAGGCCACGGCCACGCCATTGTCGAATTCCGCCGGATACTGCGGATGGATTTGCGTGCCCTGCTCGATGGCCTGGCGCACGCGTTCGGCCGGCGCCATCGAGGTCATGCGCATCGCCTCTGGCCCCCAGATATAGCCGCCCAGCAACACGCCCTTGCCACCGCTGTGATAGCCGCTGGCCGGATAGCCAATCGTGTTGATCGGCAGGTCGGTGTAGCTGATGCCGCCGTAGATGTGTTCGTCTTCTTCCCAGAAGCGGCGCTTGAATTGCAGGCCCACTTTCACGCTGGCCGCGTAGGGCACGGCATTGATGGCATCGGCCATGGGCTGGCCGACATTCATCGGAATCTGGCCGAGGATGGACAAGGGAATCGTGTTGACGCACCAGTCGGCGGTCGCGGTGTGACGGCTGCCAGGCTGGGTGCTGTCTTCAAACGTGGCGGTGACGCCATTACTGTCCTGCACGATCTGCAGGACCTTGGCGTGGTAGCGGATCAGCCCGCCGAGTTCGCGGCCGAAGGCTTCGCCGATACGGCCCATGCCGCCGACCGGCTGCATCAGCGAGCTTTGCATGTCATACAGGTCGCCCAGGGGCAGGCTGCCCCAGAGCTGGGCATTGATCACATCCTTCAGGCCCACCGGCTCGGAGAACTCGGGCTTGCCGCTGAGGCCGCCGCCGGGCTGCTTGTCGAAGCCGCGGCGGTCGCTGGTCTCGAAGTTCTTGCCATATTTGTAGTCGCGGTCCAGTGCGCCCCACCACTGCAGCGAAGCGAGCAGCTTTTCGGAGTCTTCCTTGGTCAGCGGCGCATCAATCTTGCCGCCCTGCACAGCCTTGGCCAGCAGTTCGGCGACGTGGCCGTGGTAGTCGGCCTTCACCGTGCGGTAGCGCTGCGGCTTGCCACCGAAGGCGCGTGAGTTGTGCACAAAAGCGTTGTGGTTGACCTGGACGAAATTTTCCAGCGCCACGCCCAGCTTGCGGCAGTAATGCATCATGCCGTGGTGGTGGTGCGGCAGGCGCCAGGGGCCGGGGTTGATGTACAGGCCGGGGTCGAACTGGCAGTTCTGGGTTTCGCCACCGAGCTCGGTGTAAGTGTCGCCGCCACGCAGGCTCCAGTTGCGGCCACCGGCGCGGCCGTTGTACTCGAGCACTTGCACCTGGTAGCCGGCGGCGCGCAATTCATAGGCGGCCACCATGCCGGCAATGCCCGCACCCAGAATGAGCACGCTGGCGCCCTTGGGCGCCGGGCCCAATGCCGGCGGGCCGGTGAAGCTGGTTTCGGCGGCCAGGCCCAGGCTGCTCATGGCCTGGTACATCACGGCGCTGCCGGCGGTCATGCCGACCATGCGCAAAAGATCGCGGCGGGTCATCCCCGACCCGGTGCTGACGTTGCTTCCCATCCGAACCCCCTCGTTGGTGGTACCGCGGTCCCGCCCGGGCACGATACGCCCAAACGCCGGTTCCGGCGATGGGGCTTGGAAGCGGGCAAGGGCCTGCTAAGCTGCGGCCATGAGCGCGTCAGACCAAGCTTTGCGGCTGCCGGATGGCTTCGTCGAACGGGGCCACAACGTCACCCGTATCGAAGCCTTCGTGGACGCTGCGTTCGCGTTCGCGGTCACCTTGCTGGTGATTGCCTCCAACTCGGTGCCGTCGAGCTTCGAGGAAATGATCCAGGCCCTGAAAGGCGTGCCCGCCTTCGCCGCCAGCTTCGCCCAGATCATGATGTTCTGGTCTGCGCACAGCCTGTGGAGCCGGCGTTTCGGCCTGGACGACCCGCGCAGCCAGCGCCTGAGCCTGGTGATGGTGTTCCTGGTGCTGGTGTATGTGTACCCACTGAAAATCCTGTTCGGCGGCCTGTTCAACTGGATCAGCGGCGGCTGGTTTCCGCCGGTGGCCGAGCTGCACAGCCTGCTCGATCTGAAACTGATGTTCGTGATGTACGGCGTCGCCTTCGGCACCTTGAGTGTGTGCGTGGCGGGCCTGTATCGCGAGGCGCTGAAAGCCGAGGCGCGGCCGCCGCTGGACCCCTTCGAGTTTGCCGCGACCCGCAACGAAATCCTGCGCTGGCGTTTCAATGCGGTAGTCGCGGGCCTGTCCATTGCCTTTGCGCTGCTGCTGCCCGAAGGCGCACCGAAGTGGCTGCTGGGCATGCCGGGCATGGTCTATGCCTTGCTCAGCTTCACTGGCGTGGTGGTCGCCCGCTTTGGCGGCGGCGTAAGGGCCGGGCTGCGCGACTGAGGAGCGCTTGCGGCGGCTGGACGGGTCGCGCTTCCAGCGCTCTGCCATCGGATGGCCGCCGGATTCAGCGCAGTTCGAAATATCCGATCACCGGATCGCGATCGGAAATCCGCACCGGCAATGTGGCATCGCCGAGGTGATCCTCGCCGGCGTCGGCATTGATGCGCGCAATGTCGACGCGCGCGGCCGAAGCCAGCGCGGGATCGAGCAGCAGGTGGTCGTCGGCAATGGCCAGTCCGTCGCGGACCGCCGTGTATCGCTCGCCCGTGGGCAGGCGTTCCAGCAGGTCGACGAGCGGAGCGGCCGCGGTGCCAGCCTGGGCCGCCAGCTCGTCCGCGGATACATCACCCATCACGAGCAATCGCTCGCCCGGCATGCGCAGCCGGCGCTGCGCCAGCAGGCGGGCGATCGCCTGGACCCGAAGGGCACGGCGGGTCGCGGCTTGTTCCGGCGCGACTTCCGGATTGACTTCGCGCAGGTCAACGAGCAGCAGAGACCACACGTTCGGCCTGCCCATCGAGTCCGGCAGGTCGGCGGTCAACAACAAAGGCGCCTGTTCGCGCGAAGTCGCTTGGCTGCCGCTCAGCTGCGGAACCGTCGTCGCCGCTGCAAGGACCTGCAGATCAACAACGCGCACGCGTTTGGATAGGGCGGCACTTCCGGAACGCACGAGGAAGCCAAGTCCGCTGCTGCCCGCGGGCATCACGGCGCGGTAACCGGCATCGCCCGCGCAGCTGCCCGGGAACAGGAGGTTGCCGTCACCTGCGTTGACCGCTGCGGCCAGGTCGGCGAGTGCCTGCGGCGATTCCACGCCGCTCACCGCCAGTACGTCGGGTGACTTGGCAAACGCGCAAATGGCATTGGCGGTCTTGGCCAGACGCACCGCCTGGGCCTTCGGCTCGAGCACCGCGCCATCGGTATCGCGCGAGTCGCGAAGGTCGCGCAACGCGAACAATCCGAAGCTCGCTTCGTTGGCGCGCGCACCGCTGACCGGCCGCGGCGCGAGGCCGGAAGCGATCTGCGCGATCGGCCGCGCGTCTGGCAGCAGTTCGTATAAACCGTCCTGGTAGCCGAGCACGCCGACCAGGCCCGCGAGGCGGTCGCCCGCATCGGCCGACAGCGCGCTGGCGCCAAGCTGGCGCGCCGAGTCCACCCGCAGCCGCAAGGAATCGCGACCGCGCCCGACTCGCGCTGGGCGAGCCTGGGTCGCAACGGTGACATGGAACTTGCCGTCACTGCGCGCTGAATAGTTCGCGACGTCAATGCGGCCGCCCACCGGACCGACCACGCGCAGCGCCGGTGTCTGGACGCGCATGCCCTCGTAGGCTTCCAGGCTTGCGTTCGTGGCGAGCTGCGCTGCCCGAAGGATGATCGGCGCCGGCAGCGCCGCCGTCGGATCGAGGACACGCACCGTAGTCGCCGCAAGCGTGGTGCGGGTCAGTGGATCAGTGCGGCGGCTCCGGACTTCTTCGACCCTTCCGCGCGCACGCACGCGCTGCCCTGGCGCGACGGTCGTCGCTGCGGCGATAACCGCCAAACCCTCCGACGTGCGCGGATCGCCATCGCCGGCGCCAGGCGATTGCAGGAAGAAGCCGCCAGGCACCACGGCCGTGACAATGCCTTCCACCTCCACCTCGGTGCCCAGCAGGGGCGACAGCATGGCGCTGCCCTGCACGCGGGAAATCGGCGTGGCGGCCGCTTCGTCATCATGGATGGTCGCCGTGGCCGTGCCGCGAACGAGCTTCGCGCCGAGCACGTTGGCAACGCTTACGCTGAAGGTCTCCGGGCTCTCGCTGAGGGCATCGTCCAGGATATTGACCTCGAACACGGCGCGGCTGCGACCGGCATCAATCAAGCGTCCGGTCTGGGCCTTGGCCACGAAATCGCTGCCGGCGCTGGCGCTGCCCGCCGTGGTGGCGATGTCGAACCACACCGGCGCGGACACCGCACGCGACAACTGCACGACAAACGTGGCCGTGGCACCGCCGGGCGCTTCGGTGACATGGACATCGGCGATGGACAGGCCGGGCGTGTCGTCGTTCTTGATGGTTGCCAGGCCCGCGCCCTTGGCGATCGGTGCGCCGACCACATTGCGCAAGTTGAGCGTGAAGGTCTCGTCCTGCTCCACCTGCAAGTCGCCGTTGACCATCACCGAGTAGGTGACGCTGGTGTTTCCGGGCAACATCGTCACGCCGATGACATTGGCCGTTACATAGTCCACGTCCGGGCTCGCGGTGCCGGGCTCGGTCACCATGTCGAAGGTCACCGGCTCCGCGTAGGGCTTTTCGAGGGTGATGTTGAACGTGGCGTACTGCTGCCCGGCATCGGTTTCATTGAAGCTGGTATCGCTGACCGACAGGCCCGGCACCACCGGGGCGAAATCGTCGTTGACGATCGACACATAGCCCGGGTTGCCGAGGACGGCGCCGGTGATGTTCCATGGCAGCACCCGGAACGTCTCGCTGTCCTCGATGTCCGTATCGCCATAGATGGTGATGCTGAAGGTCTTGCTCACCTGTCCGGGCGCGAAGCTTGCGCCCACCACGTTCAAGGCGGAGTAGTCGCTGCCTGCGGAGGCCGTCAAGTCCTCGGTCTTCAGGTCGAAGGTCACCGGCGCGTCCGATGCCTGGGAAAGAGTCGCGACAATGCTGATGGTTTTGCTGCCGGTATTGCCCTCGCTCCAGACGAACTGGTTGTCCACCGACACGTAGCGCAGATCGTCGTTGAGGATGGTGCCGACGGCGTGCAGGTCGCCCTTGCTGCCACGGCGCGTACCCGTGACATTGCTGATGTCGAAGTTGAAGGTTTCGTCCGGCTCCACAAAATTGTCGTTGAGGATCGATACCACCACCTGCTTGCTGGTCTGCCCGGCCGGGATGGTCAGCGTACTCGCGCCGTAGAAATTGAAGTCATCCCCATACACGGCGGTGCCGCTGCTCAGCGTCACCTTGAAACTGATGTCGTTGGCCGCCGGCTCCGACAGGCTCACCGTGAACGTAGCCTGGTTGGTGCCCTCCAGCACGGCGACATCGGCCACCGACACCAGCGGCCCCGAGTCATCATCAACAATCGTGCCGGTGGCAGTGCCGCCGACGACAACCGCGCCACTGACATTGCTCAGGCCCACAGTGAAGGTCTCGTCAGGCTCCGCACTGGTGTCGCCATTGACGGTGACGCTGAAGGTCTTGCTGGTCGTGCCCGGCGCGAAGGTCTGCGCCAGGGCCGAGTTGGCCTGGTAATCGCTGCCGGCGCTGGCCGTGCCATTGGCGGTGGCGATATCAAAGCTCACCGGCGCGCCCGACGCCGCCCCAAGGCGCACGGTGAAGGTGGCGACGCTGCTGCCGGCATCGCCTTCGGTGACGCTTACATCGGCGATGCGCAAGTTGGGCACAACGCCGCTGGCGCGAAAGACCGCCACGGACGGCGCGGTGTTGCTCAAGCTGCGGGCATTGTCCGCGGCATCGACGATGCCACAGGGCTGCCCCTGGCAGGTGCTCAGGTTGGGATTCGAGAACCGCGCCAACTCCGCCTGCTGGCCGGAACGGTAGGCCATGATGGTATGGAAGCTGGCACTGAGGTTCGCATCGGTCAGCCGGTAGCCGCGCGAATAGGTGTAGGCGCCGTAGTCCCCGTTTGCGGTTTCGCTGTCGTGGTGCGACCCGAGGTTGTGCCCCAGTTCGTGCGGAAACGCGAAACCCGAACAGTAGTAGCCGCTTCCCGGGGCGCAGTCCGCAACGACTGAAAATCCGTAGTCGGCGGAAAAAACGCTGCCGTGGTAGCCGCCGATCCAGGCCACGCCGCCGCTGGTCTGCACGGCCGCATCGTAGGTGCGCAGCAGCGACACCAGGTCGGCGCCATAACTGTTGCGCAGCGCATCGACTTCGAGCTTGGCCGGCAGGCTGGACGGCAAGGTGATGTCATTGAGCGCGACGTTGTTGTCGTTGCGCAGGTTGTAGTCCAGCCACTCCATGCCAACCACGTGGATCTGCAGGTTGGCGGCACTGTCAATGTAGGCTTGGTTGCTGATGGTTTCCAGATAGGCGATGCGGGTGAGCACCGCCGACTGCGAACCGAACTGGGCGAGCATGCTGTCGTTGTAGAGCACCAGCACGTCCACCGTCGGGGTTGCCGCGGCCGAGGTCGGCGGCGCGGACGCGGCCCTGTTCAAGGCCGCCTTCTGCGCAGAAGGCGGAATCAGGAAGTCGTCCACCGAAGGGGCGGGCGTCGGCGCGGCGGCGGCACCCTCCACCAGCCAGGTGTTGCCTTGCAGTGTCGCGATACGAAGCGCAACGCCCTGCCACTGCGGCACGACACCGAACACGGCATCGTCGCCCACCACGATCACCGCCGACTGCGGACCCAGCGAGGTCTCGACTTTTGCGATCCACGCGAGTCGGCCGTCAGTCCGCAACTGCACGCGCTCGACGCGGCCTTCAAGCTTCGCTCCCACGCTTGGCAGCTCGACCGGATCGCCATGGCGCATGGCCGCCAAGGCCGCGCGATCAAGCCGGAAGGGATGCAGCGTTTCCGGCCCGCGAACCTGCTCCTTCCTGGCCGGATCAATCGCCAATGCGCCGGCGCCAGCGCGCACGCCTGCCACTGCCTGATGGGCGAAAAGCGTGAAAAGCAGGAGCGCGGAAACTCGAAACCACCCCATGCACACGATCCTGGAAGGCTGAATGAAACGAAGCCGCCATTCGGCAGCTGCAGTGCCGGCAAGCTTACTGGGTTTTCCCGGGCTCGTCCTTCGTTCGCGCTTCTGAGACAGGCTTGTGCAGGCAGCTCGGCTGCCAAGAGTCTTTCCATCTCGGGGCGAGGCTACTTCATGCAACCGCCGGTGACGTTCTTCGCACCAGCACTCGTGCCTGTCGCCTCGCCGACGGCCAGTGCGCAAGCCCGCCACGTCTTCAGCGATCCGCTGACCTTACGGCCTTAACCTTTCCAAAGGTACGCGTCTCGAAAAAGTGTTTGCCCCCAGACTCGCCGTCGAGTTCAAGAAAGAGCGGGACCAGCGCTCTTTTCTCGGGGCCCATGGTGAGATAACACGTCGAGTTCATTTCATTGGCATCTGAGTGCAGCGCCAGATCCACTGCTGCGCAAGGAACCGCAAACTTCACCTGAAAAAGCCCGGATTCCATGGGAAAATAGGCGTATACCTCAACTTCATTGTGGTAGCCCAACTTGTCAATACTAAAATCGTAGACGGTCGTATCCGCTGGGGAACCCTTTACAAATCTGCACGCCTGGGACTCCAATCGGATCTTGTCGACGTGACATGCCACTTCGGTGAAGGTCCCATCTGGATATGTTTGCCTGATGCTGTGCGGAGTTTTCGCCACGGTTACATCCGCATTGGCATCTACGGAACATCCTGCCACCAGAGTTCCCAGAAGCGCACCTCGGATCGCATTGTTCATTTCGCTCTCCATGGTGGCCTGAGTACATTTCTTGTAGCCAACCAGCCGGTGAGTCCGATGGGGACGTTAGCACTCCGCACTATTTGGTCTGCGGTCCGTGTTCGACCGGGCTACTTGGTGGGCCCACCAGGACTCGAACCTGGAACCAAGGGATTCGCTTCACCCGCGCGTTTCCGTGCGGAGCGGACTATCTCTTCACCCTCGGCTTGCGCCGGTGGGGTGCGGGACGCTCTAGCCTGTCATCAAGGGCACTCAAGCCCCCAGGTAGTCTCTGCACCTTCCGGCGGTGTACCACCGGCTTGGCTCAGGATTGCCGCCGTCCAGTTGCAGATGCCAACTGCCGCTGCGGTTTCCCTGAATTCATCCCGTTCCCGTCCGGTCATTACTGGCCGGCGGCACCTTTCGATGAGTCCCCTGCTCTAACCATTGAGCTATAGGCCCTGACACGCCGCCATAGTAGGCGAGCGGGGCGCACCATTCAAAGACTCGCTCATCGGGCGGAGTTTGCCGCCGGCTCGACCAGCGCCCGCGACGACCAATGGATGTGCACGATCTTCCACGTGCCGTGCTCGCGCTGCAGCACCATGGTCTCGGTGCTGGCGACTTGCTTGCTTGCGCCGTCCTTGCGGTAGCCGATCATGCTTTCGCTGGCGACCCAGGCGAGGTTGCCTTCGGCTTCGGCGCGGCGCGAGACGGGCGTGATGCTCGCCTCGCGCAGGAACCCGGCATCGGCGCCAGCATGCTCGGCCAGGTATTGGGCGCGATTGTGTTCAGCGCCGCCACTTTCCAGCACCAACAAATCTTCGTGCAGGAAATTGGCGGCCTTGTCGATTTCGCCGGCTTTCAATGCAGCGGAGAACGCATCCACCACCGCAACGGCGGCCTGCGCCTCGGCGTCAATCGCTGAAAGCGCGGCTTGCGGCTTGTCGGCCTCATGGGCGAGCGCTGGCATGGCCGGCAAGAGCATGGTGAGGAGGGCGGCGTGGCGCAGCGCGGGCAGGAAGCGGGGCATGGCGGGCTCGCAGAAGACGAGCCCGCATTCTAGCTGCCGCCATTCAGGGCGGCACGATTCAAAGCGGCGCGTTGCAGGAGTAGTTCATCGAACCGCGCGTGGTGGAAATGGTGTTGGCACCACGGCAGGCGCCCCATTGCACTTCATAGGCGCGACCGGAGGTGCCGTACACCGGGTAGGAGCTGCCTGCGCCCAGGGTCCAGGTGTTGGACAGGCCGTTCTGGCAGTCCACATTCTCCACGCACCAGGCGGCCTCCACGGTGTAGCCGCAATTGTTCACCAGATACGCCGAACCGTTGTCGTCGTCGGGCTCGCGCACGCTGACGCAGTTCTTGGCGTCCTCGCCGTCGCCGGACATCAGGGCCAGCTTCTGGCCGGATTGCATCAGCATTTGCGCGGGCCGCGCGCCGAGCACTCCCGCCGGGCGGGCATCCACCGCCGGGCTCAGTGCAAGCATGGCGGTCAGGATCATGCAGGTCTTCGTCTTCATCTTCAGCTCTCCCCGAGGTGTGAGTTGGTACGGCCCTGGCGACCCGCATCCCCGCGAGGCCACCGGTAGGCAATGAACGCACCGGGGCCGTGGGCGAGTCTTTCCCGCCGCCGGATGGCTTGTGAATTCTTGTGAAAAGCCCCGATTGACAGTCCCCCGGAGTCCGGGCTTAAGTGTCGCCAGGGGAACGCGACGCCCGGGGGGGACGCGCTTGGATTTGCCTGGCACCGACGCTGGCCGCAGCCGGCCGCACCATGAACCGGGACGCTGGCGTTTTGCCGGCATGGAGCTGGACGAGGCCAGTGCCCGGCTTCAGGCGCACGGCGAGGTGCATGCGCTTGATCGCGGTTGCTTCGGCGTGCTGCAAGCGCTGTTGCAACAGGCCGGCACCATCGTGGACAAGGACCCGCTGCTGGCCGCCGGCTGGCCGGGCCGGGTGGTGTCGGAAAACTCGCTGACCAAAGCCATCGGTCGCCTGCGCCAGGTGCTGGACGATGCCGAGGGCAAGTTGCTGTGCACGGCGCACGGCTACGGCTACCGCCTGGCCACGCGCGCGGAATGGTTGCCCACGGAGGATGAGCGCAAGGTACCGGCCTCCGAAGCACTGCTTCCTGCGTCTGCGCCGGAGCCAAGGCCCGTTCCGGCATCGCGGCGCCGATCCGTCTTGCTGGTGGCCGGCCTGCTGGTTTTGACGCTGCTGGGATGGCTCGGCTGGCGCTATGCGAATGCGCCCGGGGCCACCATCCGAGCCACGGCGGCGCATGCCTTGGGCGGACGTGCTTCGATCGCGGTGCTGCCCTTCGCCGACATGAGCCAGCAGGGCGACCAGCGTTATTTCTCCGACGGCCTGGCCGATGAATTGCTCGACCGCCTGGCCAAATTGCCGCAGCTGCGCGTGGCCAGCCGCACTTCGTCTTTCGCTTACCGCGACAGCACACTGGGCGTGGAACAGATCGGCCGCGAGTTGGGCGTGGCCAACTTGCTGGAAGGCAGCGTGCGCCGCGACGGCGAACGCCTGCGCATTACCGTGCAGCTGATCAATGCGCAGGACGGCTTCCACCTGTGGTCGGAAACCTACGACCGTCGCGTTACCGACCTGTTTGAGGTGCAAGACGATATTTCCCGCGCGGTGGTATCGGCCTTGCGCCTGAAGCTGCTGCCCGAGCAGACGTTTGCGGTCAGTAGTCACGGCACCAAAAGCGTGCCGGCCCTGAACGCCTTCCTGATGGGCAAGCGTTACCGGCGCATGGGCAACGCCGACAATGACCGCCGCGCCAAAGCGTCCTTCGAGAGCGCGATCAGGCTGGACCCGAAGTTCTCGACCGCCTACGCGGCGCTGGCCGACGTGCTCGGTGGCGACGCCATCTACGCCGACTCCGCCGCGCAAGTGCGCGCCGGCAAGCTGCGCTCGATCGAACTGATGGACCAGGCCATCGCGCTGGAGCCCGATCGCGCCGACTACTACGTCTCGCGAGCAGACTTCCTGTATTCCACGCGCCACGACTGGGCCGCCGCGCAGCACGACCTCGACGTGGCCGCGCGGCTGCTGCATGCGCGAACGCCGGAAGTGCTGATGCGCCAGACGCGCCTGTTGATGGCCCTGGGCCGGGTGCAGGAAGCCATCGCCGCCGACCGCGAAGCCATTGCCGCGGACGCAAGGTCGGATTGGGCCTGGGCCCACCTGGGCTACCACCTCGCGGTCGCGGGCGAATTCAGCCAGGCGCACGAGGCCTTGAAGATGGCGGCGAAGCTGGGGCCGCAGGACGACCACATCGCCTACTACGCTGGCTTGACCTGGTTGCTGGAAGGCAAGCCGCAGGAGGCCGCCGCCGAATTCGATCGCAGCGGCACGGTGTTCCGCCTGGTTGGGCTGTCCGCCGCGCGCTTCGACGCAGGCGACAAGGCGGCATCGCAAACCGCGCTCGATACCCTGGCGAGCCGCTATGCGGCAGTGGGCGCGTACCAGGTGGCGCAGGCCTACGCCTGGCGCGGCGAGAAGGACCAGGCCTTCGCCTGGCTCGAGCGCGCGCGCCAGCAGGAAGATGCCGGCGTGATGACCCTGGGCTTCGACCCGTTCATGCGTCGCCTGCATGGCGATGCACGCTATGGCCAATGGCTGCGGCGCCTCAACCTCGCCGACGAACCGGCCTACCGGAATTTCTGACCGGCCCTTGAATCCGGCCGGCGACCCACCCAAGTCTTCGGAACGGGGCCAGGGAGTCCAGCCATGATTCGTCGATTGCTTTGCTTGCTGCTGCTGGCGCTGGCCTTGCCCTGGCAGGTCTTCGCCGCCACGACGCCGCTGCGGCAGACGCTGCCCTCCGCCATCCTGGGTGAAACCCGCAGCTACCAGGTGCTGTTGCCGGACAGCTATCGCTGGGCGCAGAGCCGGCACTATCCGGTGCTGTACCTGCTGGACGCGCAGAACAACGCCGGCCACAGCTTCGGCACGATTCCTTTCCTTGCCCAGCAAGGCGACATTCCGGAAATGATCGTGGTGGCGATCGATTCCACGGTACGCGTGCGCGACTTCACCCAGACCGATTGGCCCGAAGCCTGGATCGGCGGCGGCGGCGCGGAAAAATTCGCCGACTTCCTGCAGCGCGAACTGATCCCGCGCATCGAACACGACTACCGCGCCAACGACTTCCGCATCCTGTCCGGGCATTCGGCGAGTGCGCAGTTCGGTTTGCATATGCTCGGAACACGCCCTGCGTTGTTCAACGCGGTGATCGCAATCGCACCCAGCCTGGACTGGGACCACGGCTTGCCCGCGCGCGAACTGGAATCCGAGTTGGCCAAGCCCGGCCGGCCGCCGCGCTTCGTGTATTTCGCCTACGCCGACGACTTCGAGTCAGCGCTTGCCGCGGACCTGGAACTGGACCGAGTCATCAAGGCGCCGGGCGAGGCCACCCTTCGCCATGTAACTCGCGCCTTCCCGAACGAGCACCACACCGGCGTGTCCTTGCTGGCGCAGATTGATGCCTTGCGCAGCCTTTACACCGGCTACGCCCTGCCTGAAACGGCGCAGCCACCGACGGTAGCCGCAGTGGAAGCGCATTACCGCGAACTCGGTGAGTGCCTGGGCACGAAGATTGCGGTGCCCGAATCTGCGCTCAACGACCTGGGCTACCGGGCCCTGGAGCGCGGCGACCACGCGCAGGCGATTGAGCTACTGGATCGGGCGGCCAAGGAAAATCCTGAATCGAGCAATGCCTGGGACAGCCTGGCCGATGCCTATGCCGGTGCCAGCGAATGGCAAAAGGCGGTGGACGCGGAACTCAAGGCCGCCGAACTCGGCAAGCGCTACGACACCGGCGATGCCGCGCACTTCCAGCACCAGATTGCGAAATATCGTGCCAAGCTGTCGGCACCATGACCGACCCCGGCTTCAACTACGACTGGTTTTCCGGAAATGCCAGCGAATGGCCGCGGCTACTGGCGCCGCTGGTCGGGCAGCCTGGGCTGCATTTTCTGGAGGTCGGATCCTTTGAGGGGCGCAGCGCCTGCTGGTTGTTGAAGCACGTGCTGACCCACCCGTCGAGCCGCCTTACCTGCATTGACCTGTTCCCCGATTCCCTCGGCGGCGACTGCGAGGCGATGCCGCGCTTGTCCACGCCCAATGCGAGTTTCGATTCGAATATCGCCGCGACAGGTGCAGGCGAACGCGTTACCAAGCTGCGCGGCTCGTCGGCGGACCGCCTGCGGCAATTGCGGTCCGCGCAATTCGACTTCATCTACATTGACGGCGCGCATGAGGCGCCGCACGTGCTGCAGGACGCGGTGCTGGCCTGGCCCTTGCTGAAGATGGGTGGGCTGATGTGTTTCGACGACTACGGCTGGGCGCCGGAGCTGCCGGCGCTGGAACGGCCGCAGACGGCTATCGATGCCTGGCTGTCCATCTATGCCGGCATGCTGGACGTGGTCGATCGCGGCTACCAGTTGACCGTGCGCAAGACCGCCGGATTTCCCGAGCAGGCCTGAAAAAGGAAACGGCCGCTTTCGCGGCCGTCTTCTGTACTGCCTTGGCGCCGGGGCTTACTCGAGGTCGAGGAAGCTGCGCAGCGTTTCCGACCGCGAAGGATGGCGCAGCTTGCGCAGGGCCTTGGCTTCGATCTGGCGGATGCGCTCGCGGGTGACGTCGAACTGCTTGCCGACTTCTTCCAGCGTGTGGTCGGTGTTCATGTCGATGCCAAAACGCATCCTCAGCACCTTTGCTTCACGAGGCGTCAAACCCGCGAGGACATCGCTGACGGTTTCGCGCAGGCCGATGTTGGTCGCGGTTTCGATCGGCGACTCGACATTGGTGTCTTCGATGAAATCGCCCAGGTGCGAGTCCTCGTCGTCGCCGATCGGAGTCTCCATCGAGATGGGCTCCTTGGCGATCTTGAGCACCTTGCGGATCTTGTCCTCGGGCATCTCCATCTTCTTCGCCAGCTCTTCGGGCGTGGGCTCGCGGCCCATTTCCTGCAGCATCTGGCGCGAGATGCGGTTGAGCTTGTTGATGGTCTCGATCATGTGCACCGGGATGCGGATGGTGCGGGCCTGGTCAGCGATGGAACGCGTGATGGCCTGGCGGATCCACCAGGTGGCATAGGTCGAGAACTTGTAGCCGCGGCGATATTCGAACTTGTCCACCGCCTTCATCAGGCCGATGTTGCCTTCCTGGATCAGGTCGAGGAACTGCAGGCCGCGGTTGGTGTACTTCTTGGCGATGGAAATGACCAGGCGCAGGTTGGCCTCGACCATTTCCTTCTTGGCCTTGCGGGCCTTGGCCTCGCCATAAGCCATGGCGCGGTTGATTTCCTTGATGTCGCCCAGCGAGAGGAACAGCGCCTTCTCGATGCCGATCAGCTTGTCCTGCTCGGAAACGATGTCGTCCTTGAACTCGCGCACGCCGCTCGACCACTTCTGCTTGCGGCGGATGACTTCATCGGCCCAGCCGACATTGGTCTCGTTGCCCGGCCAGGCGCGCAGGAAGTCCTTGCGCGGCATCTTGGCGTTGCGGGTGGCGATGTCGAGGATCTTGCGCTCGTGGTCCTTGATGGAATTGACCACTTCGCGCAGCTTGCGCAGGAAGGCTTCCATCTGCGACAGCGGCAGCTTCAGGCGCAGGAACTCCGCGGCCATTTCCTCGCGGACCTTCAGGGTCTTCTTGTCGGCCGGACCGTACTTGGCGTGGGTCTTCTGGAACTTGCCGTACAGGGTCTTGAGCACTTCCATGCGGCGCGCGACTTCGGCCGGATCCGGACCGGTGTCGACGGCGGCGGTTTCTTCGCCGTCTTCGCCTTCGACCGCCTCGACTTCAATCTCGGCGTTCTCGTCGAGCATGACTTCGGGAATCTCTTCGGCCGGCGCTTCCAGGTCGAGGAAGCCGGTGACGACCTCGGACAGGCGCTTCTTGCCTTCGATGTGCTGGTCGTAGTCCTCGACCAGGAGCTGGATGGACCAAGGGAAACTCGCCAGCGACGAGTGAACCTGGTTCAGGCCTTCTTCGATGCGCTTGGCGATGGCGATTTCGCCTTCGCGGGTCAGCAGCTCGACCGTGCCCATTTCGCGCATGTACATGCGCACGGGGTCGGTGGTGCGGCCGCCTTCGGTATCCAGCGCGGTCAGCGCGGCCGCGGCTTCTTCAGCGGCGACGGTGTCGTCTTCGGTGCGGGTCGGCGTGGCGTCGGAGAGCAACAGGGTTTCGGCATCCGGCGCAACTTCGTGCACGTCGATGCCCATGCCATTGATCATGCCGATGATGTCTTCGATCTGCTCCGGGTCGACGATGTCGTCCGGCAGCGCGTCGTTGACCTCGGCATAGGTCAGGTAGCCCTGTTCCAGGCCCTTGCTGATCAGCAGCTTGATTTCGTTCTGTTGCGCCGGGCGATCGGTGGCCATGGAACCTGCCAAAAGGGAGAGGGGGCGAAAGGAACCCCGTAGTATATAGGGACAGCCGCCCGTAGTCCAAACGACTGATCGGAAAGGCTTTTATCGGGGATTCAGCTGCGCAGCCAGAAGGTCACGGGGCCGTCATTGCACAGGCTGACCTTCATATGGGCGCCAAAACGGCCGGTTTCAACGCCGCGCTGGCGCTCCCGGCACAGGGCGACCAGGCGGTCGAACCAGAGCCGACCCTGCTCGGGGCTGGCGGCAGAGGTGAAGCTGGGGCGCATACCCTTGGTGGTGTCCGCCGCCAGGGTGAACTGGCTGACCAGCAGCAGGCCGCCGCCGGTGTCGGTGAGGGAGCGGTTCATCCGGTCCTGGTCATCGCCGAAGACGCGGTAGCCCAGCAGGCGCTCGGCCATGCGCGCGGTGCGCGCCTCGTCATCGCCCGGCTCCACCGCCACCAGGGCCAGCAGGCCCGGGCCGATGGCGCCCACGCATTCGCCGTCCACATGCACGGCGGCTTCGGTAACGCGCTGGATGAGGGCAATCATGGCGGGCATGCTGCGGGGCGGCGGGCGCCAGCGTCAATGCGCGCGGCCCGTCGGCGCGCACAGCCGCAGGCCGGGGCACTTAGACTAGGCCCATGGACTTCGTGCACGCATTGCTGGGGCGCAGCCTCTACGCCCTGGCCTGGCTGGTCGGTCGCCTGCCCTTGGGCGCGCAGCGCTGGCTGGGCGCGCGCGCCGCCGGCGTGGTGTTGGCGCTGAACCGGCGCTCGGCGCGGGTGGCGCGGCGCAATCTGGAAATCATCCGTCCCGAGTGGACGGCCGACGAGCGCGAGGCCGAGGTCGGCCGCATTCTGCGTGCCACCGGCAGCAACGCCCTGGAGACCCTGCGCATCTGGACGCGCTCGCGCGCCGACAACCTCGCCCTGGTGCAGCGCGTTCACGGCGAAGCGCTGATTGCCGAAGCCCTGGCGCAGCAGCGCGGCATGATCCTGGCCGCGCCGCACTTCGGCAACTGGGAGCTGCTGATCGAATACATGGCCGCGCGCGGGCCGTTCTCGCTGGTCTACCGCGTGCCGGAAAAACGCTTCGGCGATGTCTTCCTGCGAATGGCGCGCAGCGGCGCGAATGTCTTGCTGGTGCCGGCGGAGTCGAACGCCATGCGCCCATTGGTGCGGGCGCTGAAAAACGGCGAGACGGTGGGCATCACGCCCGACCAGCAACCAAAGATGGGCGGCGGTGAATTCGCGCCCTTCTTCGGCCGCCAGGCGCTGACGCTCAGCCTGATACCCAAGCTGGCCGCGCGCAGCGGCGCGCCGGTGCTGTTCGCCTGGGCCGAACCTTGCACGGGCGGTTTCGAAATCCACATCGAGGCGGCCGATGCCGATGTCGCCCGCGAAGACCTGTCGCTGGCCACCGCCGCGATGAATGCACAGGTCGAACGCATTGCCCGCCGCGACCTGGCGCAGTACCAGTGGACCTACAAGCGCTTTTCCAAGCGGCCGCCCGGAAGCGGCGAGACCAACCCCTACAAACCGGATTGCTACTGATGAGCGAAGCCGCGAACGACCCCAGTGCCGCCCACGGCGATTGGCGGCGCCTGCCCGACAACGCCGCGCAGGTGGCCATGGCTTCGGGACTGATCTGGGGCCTGGTGCTGGGGCTGGCGCTGGACTTCGTGCTGCTGGTTCCGGTGCGAACTGCGTTCGACGCTGGGCTGGTCGCCTGGCTGGGCATCGCCGCGCTGGCCTTGCTGGCGATGCTCGCGCTCTGCACCTGGCTGGGCTACCGCAGCTGGAAGTTCACCGCCTGGATGCTCGACGACACCGGCCTGCACCTGCGTCGTGGACGCTATTGGCAGAAGGAAATCCTGGTGCCGCGTTCGCGCGTGCAACACCTGGACATCGAACGCGGGCCGATCGAGCGCCACTTCGGCTCGGCGACGCTGGTGGTGCACACCGCCGGCACGCGCCAGCACGCGCTGCGCCAGGCCGGTTTCAGCGAAGCCGATGCCGTTGCGTTGCGCGATGCTTTGGTTCCGGCATCGGCGCAGCATGACGATGTCGTCTGAGGATTCCGCCGCCGTGGACAAGCGCCTGCATCCGCTGAGCTGGCTGTTCACGCTGATCACCCAACTGCGGCAGTTCGCGCTGCCCTTGATCGTGCTGCTGTTCACCGGGCGCGGCAGTAGTGCCGATTTGTGGGGCCTGGTGGCGGTGGGCGTGCTGGTGGTGGTGTCGGTGGCGCAGTACTTCACCTATCGCTACCGCGTGGAAGGCGACGGCGTGGTCATTCGCAGCGGCCTGTTCCAGCGCAATGTGCGGCACATTCCCTTCGCTCGCATCCAGAACGTGAACCTGCACCAGAACGTCCTGCATCGCCTGTTTGGCGTGGCCGAGGTGCGGCTGGAGTCGGCCGGTGCAGCCAAGCCCGAAGGCCAGATGCGGGTACTTCGCCTGGCCGACGCGCATCGCCTGGAGCAGCAGATCCGCAGCCTGGGCGCCGCGCACGCCAGCGCGGGCGCCGACCCGGAACAGTCGCCCGCCACAGGCGTGGTGCTGTTGGAACTTCCGACCAGCGAAGTGATTCGCCTCGGCCTGATCGACAACCGAGGCCTGCTGGTGCTCGGCGGCCTGTTCGCCGTGCTCGCGCAGAGCGGCGATGACACGCTGGGAAAATTATTCACCGCCATCGGCCAGTGGCTGTCGGGCCAGGCCACGGCCCTGCACCTGTCGCTGCTGGCGGCGGCAGCGGGCGTGCTGATCCTGCTGGTGGCAGCCCTGTTGGCGCTGCGCCTGCTGTCGGTGGTGATCGCGCTGCTGCAATTCCACGGCTTCGTGCTGAGCGAGGCCGATGGCCGCTTGAGCGTGCAGCGTGGCTTGCTCTCACGCAGCCGCGGCAGCTTGCCGCGCCACCGCATCCAGGCCTATGTGCTGAAGGAAGGCCTGCTGCATCGCTGGCTGGGCCGGCGCAGCCTGCAGGTGGATACCGCAGTGATGGAAGCCATGAACCAACGAGGCACCGTGCACGATCTCGCGCCGATTGCCACGCCGCAGGCGATGGACGGACTGATTGACCACCTGCTGCCGGAACCGGCCTGGCCGGTGCAGGCCTGGCAGCCACTGCATCCGCGCGCCTGGCGGCGAAAGTTCACCGTGCCCGCCTTGCTTACGCTGGTGCTGACGGCGGCGCTGGTGTACTTCAATGGCCGCTACGGCGCCCTCGCCCTGCTGGCACTGCCGGTGCTGCTGCTGCGCGCGAAAGTGTGGGCGCGCTATTCGGCCTTTTCGGTGGGCCAGGGCCTGGTGGCGTTTCGCAGCGGCTGGATCGACCGCAGCTGGCGCTTCGCCGAAATCGCCAAACTGCAGGTGCTGGAGTTGACCCAGTCGCCCTTCGACCGTCGCCATGGCATGGCCACGCTGCATTTCGACACCGCCGGCGCCAATGTCCTGGAGGGCGGCTTGCACATTCCCTACTTGCCCGAGGCGCTGGCGCGCCAACTGCACGAAGAACTCTCGCGGCAACTGGCCGCGCCGTGGCGCAGCGCGCCTATTCGGTCCAGAACTGTGGTGTCAGCAGCACCAGCACTGTAAACACTTCCAGCCGGCCCAGGATCATCGCGAAACTGCAGATCCAGATCGGCACATCCGCCAGTTGCTGGAAGTTCGCGCCGACTGCGCCAAGGCCCGGACCCAGGTTGTTCAAGCAGGCGGCAATGGCCGAAAACGCGGTGAGGATATCCACGCCGCTGGCATTGAGCGCGAGCGTCATCGCCAGGAAGCTGAGCAGGTAGAGCGTGGCGAAGCCGCCGACTGAAATGACGACGCTCTCGGACACGCGCTTGCCGCCGACCTTGACGACGAACTGGCCCTTCGGGTGCACCAGCTGGCGAATCTCGCGCAGGCCCTGGCGCACCAGCATCTGCCAGCGCGCCACCTTCATGCCACCCGCCGTGGAGCCGGCGCAGCCGCCGATGAAGGCCAGCAGGAGCAGGATCAGCGGGCCGGCGCCGGGCCAGTCCTGGTAGCCGACGCTATGAAAGCCCGTCGTGGTGAGATTGGACACCACCTGGAAAACGCTGTGGCGCAGCGCTTCGCCGAATCCGTAGTAACCCCAGGCCCACAGGCCGGAGGCCACGAGCAAGCTGGCAATGGCGGCGACGGCGAGGAAACTGCGCAGCTCCGAATCGGCCTGGTAGTGCGCGATGGTCGCGCGCCGCCAAGCATACCAGTGCATGCCGAAGTTAATGCCCGCCACCAGCATGAACAGCGTCGCCATCCACTCCAGCATCGGATTGTTGAAGTAGCCGAAGCTGGCATCGTGGGTGGAAAAGCCGCCGGTAGCCATCGTGGCCATCGCGTGGCAGATGGCGTCGAACAGGCTCATGCCGCCCATCCAGTAGGCCAGCGCGCAGGCCGCGTTCAAACCGAGGTAGACCATCCACAACGCGCGCGCGGTTTCGGCGATGCGCGGGGTCATCTTGTTGTCGCGGGTCGGGCCGGTGCTTTCGGCGCGGAACAATTGCATGCCGCCGATCTTGAGCATCGGCAGGATCGCCACCGCCAGAATCACGATGCCCATGCCGCCCAGGAAGTTCAGCGAGGCGCGATAAAACAGCACGCTGCGCGGCAAGTCATCCAGGCCGGTGATGACCGTGGCGCCGGTGGTGGTCAGGCCCGAGGCGGCTTCGAACACCGCATCGGTGAAGCTCAAATACGGTTGCGCCAGGGTGAAGGGAATGGCGGTCACCAGGCTGGCCAGCACCCAGATTGCGCTGGTAATCAGGAAGCCGTCGCGCAGGCGCAGTTCGTATTCGGCGTTGCGCACCGGGTACCAGAGCACCAGCCCGGCCACGCCGATCAGCAGGAAGCTGTCGACGAAGGCGCCCAGCGACGGCTCGCCCAGCCAGTGCGCGATCAGCATCGGTGGCACGGTGATCAGCGAGCTCAGCGCGATGATCGCGCCGAAGATGCGCTGCACCGCCTGCAGGCGCGGGTTCACTCAGGCCCCGGCCTGGAACAGGGCATTGACCTGCGGCATCTGGCGCTTGTCCATCACGAACAGGATGACGTGGTCGCCCGGCTCGATCACCACGTCGTGGTGGGCGATCAGCAGCTTGTCGCCGCGCACGATGCCGCCGATGGTGGTGGCCTCGGGCAGGTCGAGTTCTTCCAGCGAACGGCCGATGACGCGCGAGGTGCGGCGATCGCCGCGCACCACCGCTTCGATCGCTTCGGCGGCGCCACGACGCAGCGAGTACACCTGCGCCGGCGCGCCTTCGCGGATATGCGCGAGCAGCGCGCTGAGCGTGACCAGCTGCGGGCTGACGGCGATATCGATGCTGCCGCCTTCCACCAGTTCGGCGTAGGACGGGCGGTTGATCAGGGCCAGTACGCGCGGGCAGCCCAGGCGCTTGGCCAGCATCGCCGAGAGGATATTGGCCTCGTCGTCGTTGGTCAGCGCCATGTAGACGTCGGTCTGGTCAATATTCTCTTCGCGCAGCAAATCCTCATCGGCGCAGTCGCCGACCAGCACGATGGAGTTGAGCAATTCCTCGGCGATGCTGCGGGCGCGCTCGCGGGAACGTTCCAGCACCTTCACCTGGTAGCGCTTTTCCAGGCTGCGTGCGAGCTTGCGGCCGATATTGCCGCCGCCAGCAATGAGCAGGCGGCGCGTCGGGCGGCTGTCGAGGCGGCGTAGCTCGCTCATCACCGTGGTGATGTTGCGGCCGTCGGCCAAGAAGAACACTTCGTCCTCTTCCTGGATAACAGTGGAACCTTCGGGCTTCACCGCGCGGCCATTGCGGAAGATCGCCGCCACGCGCGCGTCCACGTGCGCGGGAAGATGTTGGCGCAGCTCGCGGATTTCGTGGCCGACGAGGGCGCCGTCGCGTACCGCGCGCACGCCGACCAACTGCGCGCGGCCATTGGCAAAGTCCAGTACCTGCAGCGCGCCCGGGTATTCGATCAGGCGTTCGATGTGCTTGCACACCAGTTGCTCGGGGCTGATGGCCGCGTTCACCGCGCTGGCGATGGACATGTACTCGGCCTCGCGCAGGCGCGCGACCCGGGTGGCGGTCTTGAATACGCGCTCGGCGACCTGGCAGGCGATGAGGTTGACCTCGTCGCTTGACGTCACTGCCACCAGCAGCCCAGCCTCTTCGGCGCCGGCCTGGGCCAGCACGCTGGGCAGGGAGGCGTGGCCGACCACGGTGCGGATGTCGAGCTTTTCCGCCAGTTCGCGCAGGCGCTGGTGGTCGGTGTCGACCACGGTGATGTCATTGTTCTCGGTGGCCAGGGAGGCCGCCACCGAGGTACCGACCTGGCCTGCGCCGAGAATCAGGATCTTCATGCTCACCTTCGTGCGGCGCGGGGGCCGGCGATGCGGGCGCCATCATAGCGCAGCACCGGCAGCGACCGCTGTGATCAGTCCGGTACGTCCAGCCCTTGGCTGAAACAGCGCGTGCCGAGGCCAGCGCGCGAGACCAGGAACCAGTCGCGGCGGTTGGCCGAGCCGACCGGGCGCACGGCATCGGTACCGAGGTCGGCCGGCGCAAAGCAGGGCGGCTGGGCACGCGGCTGCGAGAACAGCAGGCGGCGGCGCTCGGGCGCCTGTTCGAGCCAGGCGGCGGCGCGGCGCATCTGCTCGGGGCCGGGCACGCGGTAACCGAATTCTTCGGTCGGCCCGACGGCTTGCAGCAGGTTCTGTTCCTTCCACTCGACCAGGCCGATCTCGGTGTCGGCGCCGGCCACATTGCGCGCCTGCTGCATCAGCGCGCGCGCCGAGCTGCTCGGGTCGAGCACCGGATGGGCAACGTAGCCGTAGCCGCACCACAGGGCCACCAACAGCACCGCGACGGCGCGGGGCGCGCCCTGGATGCGCCAGATCAAGGTAGCAAGCACGCCGATGGCGCCCACCGCCACCAGCATCCACCACAGCGGCTGCGCGTCCTGCGCCACCAGGCCGCGATCAATCATCAGGTTGGCGACGAAGGGCGGCGGAGATTTCAACGCGGCAATGCCAACACCCAGCAAGGCTGCAGACAAGGCGAAACCAAACAGCCAGAGCGCGCGCAGGAAGGACCTGCGCTGCAACAAATCACCCAAGTAAGGCCCTGCCGCCAGCGCCACCGCCGGCAAGATCGGCAGGATGTACATGTCGCGCTTGCCGGGACTGGCGCTGAAGAACATCAGCACGATCGCCGCCCACAGCAAAGGCAGCCACACGCGCGCATCGCGCCCGCGCCACGCCTCGCGCCAATCCTTCCAGATCCAGCCGAGCGACAGGGAGAACGGCAGCCAGAACAACACGATCACTTCGATGAAATACCAGACCGGCTTGCGGTGGTGCCAGGCATCGGCATAACGCGTGGCGGTTTGCTTGAACAGCAGGTTGTCCAGATAGGCGCGATGTTCGGGATCGCCGCCGGCCAGCGCCATGGTGACCATCGGCAATAGCCATGCCGCGATGGGCAGCAGGAACAGAAGCGCGCCCAGGCTCCAGCGCCGCGCCTGCCCGGGCGCGATGTTCGCCAGGCCGCTCCAACCTTGTCGGCGCATCAGCGCATACGGGAGCAGCATCAGCAAAGGCAGGAAGCCCACGCCCTTGAGCACCACGCCGAGGCCGGCCATGGCGCAGCCGATGAAATACCAGCGCCAGTCGGGGCCGCGCAGCAGATGCCGCAGCAGTCCATACAGCGACAAGGTCGTGGCGAAGACCAGGGTCGGATCGATCTGCGCGCGCTTGAACTGATAGACGAACTGCAGGCAGCACAACACGGCGATGGCCGAAAGCAGTCCCGCGCGGTGATCCCACAGCCGCCGGCCGAGGTCGTACACCAACCACAAGACGCCCAGCCCGGAGGCGAGCGAAGGAAGCAGGAAACTCCAGCGCCAGCTACCCGTCAGCGCATGGCAAAGCGCGAGCAACCAGAAGTACAGCGGCGGTTTGTCCGGATACAGTTCGTGGCCGCGATGCGGGAACCACCAGGAGCCGCCATCCACCATCTGCTTGGCCACCAGCACGAAGCGCGGTTCATCGGCAGGCCAGGGGTCGCGCAGGCCGAAGCCCGCAGCGAGTATCAGCAAGGCGATGACGAACAGCCAGAACAGTTGTCGGCGTTGGGTGGCATCGAGCTCGGGCAGCATGGCGCCTTCTCAGTCGGGCTTGCGCAGCACAGCGTAGAAGAATCCGTCCATGCCGTCTTCGCCGGGCAGGCGCTGGCGGCCGGGTCCGGCGGCATGGCCGAAACGTTCGTCCAGGGGCAGGGCTTGGGCTCCGGGCGTGCGCGCCAGGAAGGCTTCGACCTGATGCTGGTTCTCGGCCTTGAGCAGCGAGCAGGTCGCGTAGAGCAACTTGCCGCCCGGCGCCAGGCGCAGCCAGAGCGCATCGAGCAGGCGCGCCTGCTGCGCCACCAGGCCGGCGATGTCGTCTTCGCGGCGATGCCATTTGATGTCGGGCTGGCGACGAATGACGCCCGTCGCCGAGCAAGGTGCGTCGAGCAGGATGGCATCGAACTGCGCGGGCTCGGGCCAGGCCGAAGGCGTGCCGGCGTCGGCGGCGATCAACTGGATGCGCTCGTCGGCCAGCTGCAGGCGCGCGAGCGTTTCGCGCACGCGGCGCAGGCGGCGCGCGTCCATGTCCAGGGCCAGCAAGGTCGAACGCACGCCGAGCGCGGCGGCCAGCTGCGCAGTCTTGCCGCCGGGCGCGGCGCAGGCATCGAGCAGGCGCGCGTCCTTCGGGGCTTGCAGGGCTTCCACTGCCAATTGCGCGGCGCCGTCCTGCACCCAGACCGCGCCGTCCTTCCATTGCGGCAAGCTTTCCGGCGAGACACGCGATTCCAGACGCAGGCCGCGCAGCGGCTGCGCGGGCGCTTCGGATTCGATGCCGGCTTCGCGCAGCACGGCCTGGTATTGCTCACGCGATTGCCGGCGCGGGTTCACGCACAACCACAGCGGCGCGGGCTGGTTGTTGGCGGCGAGGATGGCATCAAGCTGCTCCGGCCAATCCTGCGCCAGCATGCGCACCAGCCATTCGGGATGCGAATGCGCCACGGCGGGATCGTCGGACACCGGCAGTGCTTCGCGCGTCGCGCGGCGAAGCACGGCGTTGACCAAGCCCACGTGCGCGCTGCGCCCGAGTTCGCGCGTGGCTTCGGCGGTGGTGCCAACGGCGGCGTGCGCGGACAGGCCAAGCCCGTCCACCTGCGCCAAGCCGCAGAGCAGCAGGCAATGGATGATGTCGTCGCGCTCGCGCAGCGGCCGTTCGAGCCATTGCGACAGCGCGAACTCGTAGCGCGAACGGTGGCGCAGCGCGGCGAAGCAGATCGCTTCGAGCAGGGCGCGGTCGCGCGGATCGGCGAGCGTCGGCAGCACCTGCGCGAGTTCGGATTTCAGCGAGCGGCCCTGGCCGAGCACGGCCAGCAGGCTGCGGGCCGCTTGCGCGCGGAGCGCGGCGCCGGGGGCGGCGATCATGCGCCGGCCAGGCGCGGGCGCGCGTTAAGGTAGTCGGCGATGGCAATCGGACGGCCGCCTTCGCGTTGCACTTGCAGCAGGCGCAGCGCGCCTTCGCCGCAGGCGATGTCCAGGCCCGCGCGCGCGGCCAGCAACACCGTGCCGGGCACCTGCTGGTGATGCAGCGGAATCGCCTGCGCGGCATGGATGCGCAATCGTTCGCCGTCCACCACCGCTTCGCAAATCGGCCAGGGGTTGAAGGCACGCACGCGGCGTTCGAGTTGCGCGGCGGGCAGCGCCCAGTCCAGGCGCGCTTCGGCCTTGTCGAGCTTGCTGGCGTAGGTGACGCCGGCTTCCGGCTGTGGCTGCGCTTTCGGGCGCAAACCTGCGCGCAAGAGGCCCAGGCCGTCTTCGAGTACCTCGGCACCGAGCGCGGCGAGCTTGTCGTGCAGGCTGCCGCCGGTTTCCTCTGCAGCGATTGCAGTCTCCAGCGACAACAGCACCGGGCCGGTATCAAGGCCCTTTTCCATTTGCATGAGGCAGACACCGCTGCGGGTGTCGCCGGCTTCGATGGCGCGCTGGATCGGCGCGGCGCCACGCCAGCGCGGCAGCAGCGAGGCATGCACGTTCCAGCAACCGTATGGCGGCGTCGCCAATACTTTTGAAGGCAGGATCAGTCCGTAGGCCACCACGACCATCAGGTCCGGTTGCAGCGCGCGCAATTGTTCGCGCGCCGATTCAGCCTTGAAATTTTCCGGCTGGAACACGGGAATGCCACGCGCCAAAGCTTCGATCTTCACCGGCGAAGGCTGCCGCTGGCGGCCGCGTCCGGCGGGGCGATCGGGCTGGGTGTAGACCGCCACCACTTCGCCACGACGGGCGGCGGCGCGAAGGGCCGGCACCGCGAACTCGGGCGTGCCGGCGAAGACGATGCGCAGGGCCATCAGGCCGCGTCTTCGGAATCTTCCCCGGCGAGGCGCTTGGCCTTGGCGAGTTTCTTGCGTACCAGTTCGCGCTTGAGCGGCGACAGGTAATCCACGAACACCTTGCCCGCCAAATGGTCCATTTCGTGCTGGATGCAGACGGCCAGCAGACCGTCGGCGTTGATCTCGAAGCTCTTGCCGTCGCGATCGAGCGCGCGCACGGTGACCTTGTCGGCGCGCTTCACGTCGGCGTAGATGCCGGGCACCGACAGGCAACCTTCCTGGTACACCTGGCTGCCTTCGGAGGCCAGGATCTCCGGGTTGATGAAAACCATCGGCGTGGACTTGTCCTCGCTGACGTCGAGCACCAGCAGGCGTTGGTGCACGTCCACCTGGGTGGCGGCCAGGCCGATGCCGGGGGCCTCGTACATGGTTTCGAACATGTCGTCGATCAGCCGGCGCAGGGCCGCGTCCACCCGTTCGACCGGCTTGGCCACGGTGCGCAGGCGCGGGTCGGGAAACTCGATTATGGGCAGCTTGGCCATGGGCGATATCGGGGCCGCGGGGCGGATCACGGGGGTTCGGGGCGGCATTGTAGCTCCACCGCTTGCAATCTGCCTCCGGATTTGGGCTATATTGATCCCACTTGTCTTGGGGAATCAGGTGGATAGCGGCCATGTTTAAACGGCTTCTTGCAGTCTCGACTGCCATGCTTCTCACCCTTGCCACCTTTGCCTTCGCGGCAGAGCTGCGCGAGGACCATCCGACTTCCTACACCGTCAAGAAGGGCGACACGCTGTGGGACATCTCGGCCCGCTTCCTGGCCAAGCCCTGGCTGTGGCCGGAAATCTGGCAGGCCAATCCCCAGGTCAAGAACCCGCACCGGATCTACCCCGGTGACGTGCTCAGCCTGGTCTATGTGAATGGCGAGCCGCGCATCACCAGCGACACCGGTCCCGAACCCCAGGTTCGCGCCGAAGCCGCCATCGACACGATTCCTCTGTCGCAGATCGAGCCCTTCCTCAAGCAGCTCACCGTGGTGCAGGACCCGAAGTCCTTCCCCTACGTGGTCGGCCTTGAGGAAGACCGCTTGCTGACCGGCTCCGGCCAGGTCGTCTATGTGCGCGGCCTCAATGGCGCCGCTCCCGGCCAGAAGGTGCAGGTCGCCCGCCCGGTGAGCTTCTACGCCATGGGCAAGACCGTGCGCGACGGCCGCCGCTGGGGCGGCCAATCGCCAGTCGATTTCCGCTCCAACCTGATGCATGTGCACTGGGGCTACGGCGACGACCCGACCGAAGCGATCGGCGAGAAGCTGGGCTACGAATTGATGCTGCAGTCGGTGGGTGAAGTCACCAGCGTGCGCGGCGACGTGGCGGTGGTGCTGCTGCAGGACGAGAACCGCGAAGTGCGCGTCGGCGACCGCATCCTGCCGGTCGAGGACATGCCCTACTGCAATTGCTTCCAGCCGCACCCGGCCGCCAACGCGCTGACCGGCGCGCAGGTGCTGGCGGTGGCCGATGGCCTGAAGTTCTCCGGTCCGCGCATGGTGGTGGCCCTGAATGTCGGCCGCCGCGACGGCGTCGACAACGGCACGACCTTCTCGGTCTGGCACCGCGGCGCCAACCGCATGGACGTGGTGGCGCATCGCAGCCGTCTCGGCCAGGCCACCGACAAGCTGCAGATGCCGGACGACTACCTCGGCCACGTGATGGTCTTCCGCACCTTCGAAAAGGTCAGCTACGGTCTGGTGATGGACGGCATCCGCCCGATCCGCGTCGGCGATGAACTCAAGAATCCGGACGCGACCCAGTAAGCCTTAGGGCAGCGACCCAACTCGGCTGACATCGCGGCGCCTGCGGGCGCCGCGATGGTGTCCGGGCCATGGAAAATGATGATGCCCTGCTGATACTGGCGCGCTGCGGCGCGGGTGCTGCCCCTCTGCGTGCCTTGCTGGAAGCCGCTGCCAGTCCGGTCGCGGCCCTGGGCGGCGGCGAAGCGGCATGGCAAGCCGCCGGGTTGGACCTGGCCGCCTGCGCCGCCCTGCACCGGCCCGACCGCCGGCAACTCGACCTCGACCGCGCCTGGCTGCAGGCCTCGCCGCGTCATCAGCTGCTGTCTTGGGCCAGCCCCGATTACCCGAGCCTGCTGCGGGCCGCACCGAGTCCGCCGGCCTTGCTGTTCGTGATCGGCGATGCCGACCTGCTCTGGCACCCGCAAGTCGCGATCGTCGGCAGCCGGCGGCCGAGTGCGGGGGGCACCGAGAACGCCCGCGCTTTCGCGCGCAGCTTCGGCCAGTGCGGTTTGGTGGTAACCAGCGGACTGGCCGCCGGCATAGACTCCGCTGCGCACCTCGGAGCGATGGAAAGCTATCGCACCATCGCCGTGCTGGGCACCGGGCCGGACCGGTGCTATCCGCCGGCAAATGCGGCGCTGATGGAACGCATCGGCGCCGAGGGCGCCTTGCTCAGCGAACATCCGCCGGGCACGGTCGCCATCGCCGCGCACTTTCCATCGCGCAATCGCCTGGTCGCCAGCCTGACGCTGGGCACTCTGGTGGTGGAAGCCGCCCTGCGCTCGGGCGCGTTGATCACGGCGCGCCTGGCGGCCGAAGCGGGGCGCGAAGTCTTCGCCCTTCCCGGCTCCATCCACAATCCCTTGGCGCGCGGCTGCCACCGCCTGATCCGCCAAGGTGCCGGCCTGGCCGAGACGCCCGAGGAAATTGTCGAAGCGCTTGCGCCCGTGGCCGAGGGCCTGGCCGAAAACCTGCGCAGGCGCCTGGGCGAGGGCGCCGGGAACTTGGCCAAGCCGGAGGAATCCAAGGCTGCAAGAGGCGGCGAACCCCGCGCTCCTGAGGAGGCCCGGCTATGGCGCGCGCTCGCCCACGATCCTGCGACACTCGACCAGCTTTGCGAACGAACGGGATTGACGGTCGCACCCCTGTCGGCCATGCTGCTAGCCATGGAACTGAACGGGAAAATCTGCCTCGCGCATGGCCGATACAGCCGACGTTCCTGAACCTCCCCCGGCGCGCCGACGTACGGCGCAGGCGATAGGGTGATGAAAGAAACCATACTCGACGTCCTGCTCTATCTCTTCGAAAACTATTTCTACGACGACCCCGACGCCGTCCGCGACCGCGACTCCCTCCAGGCAGGCCTGATCCAGGCCGGTTTCAGCCCCACCGAAATCTCCAAGGCCTTCGACTGGCTCGAGGAACTGGCGAACCAACGCCCAGCCCTGGCCGAGCCGCGCGCCAACGGTCCGGTGCGCGTGTTCGTGCCGGCCGAGCTCGATCGCCTCGATCGCGAATGCCTGGGCTTCCTGATGTTCCTCGAGCAGCACGGCGTGCTCGACAGCGACCAGCGCGAGCTGGTGCTGGACCGGGCCATGGCCCTGGACCAGGACGAGGTGGACCTGGACGACCTGAAGTGGGTGGTGCTGATGGTGCTGTTCAACCAGCCCGGGGCCGAAGCGGCCTTCGCCTGGATGGAAAGCCAGATGTTTGGCGACGACCCCGAGCCGATCCACTGAGCAGCGCGGGCACGCCCCGAAAAACTGGCCGTCTCAGGCCCTGTTGATACGCCCTCGGCGACCCCATGCTTGACAGGGTCGGCCATTCAGGCGACCTAATAAAAAAGGAAGGGCCCGCGGTTTCGCGGGCCTTGCCATCTCGGCAACCCCCCAGCGCAGCCCCGGAGCACCCGCAGTACATGGCCAAGAACCTGCTCATCGTCGAATCGCCGGCCAAGGCCAAGACGATCAACAAGTACCTGGGCAAGGACTTCACCGTCCTGGCGTCCTACGGCCATGTCCGCGACCTGGTGCCCAAGGAAGGCGCGGTGGACCCGAGCAAGGGTTTCGCCATGCGTTACGAGCTGATCGAGAAAAACGAAAAGCACGTCGAGGCCCTGTCCAAGGCCGCCAAGGGCGCCGAAGCCATCTTCCTGGCCACTGACCCGGACCGCGAAGGCGAAGCCATCAGCTGGCACATCGCCGAAATCCTGAAGGAGCGCGGCCTGGTCGGCGACAAGCCGATGAACCGCGTGGTCTTCACCGAGATCACCCCGCGCGCCATCCGCGAGGCGGTGGACCATCCGCGCAAGATCGCCGGCGACCTGGTGGATGCCCAGCAGGCGCGCCGCGCCCTGGACTACCTGGTGGGCTTCAATCTCTCGCCGGTGCTGTGGCGCAAGGTGCAGCGCGGCCTGAGCGCGGGCCGCGTGCAATCGCCGGCCCTGCGCATGATCGTCGAGCGCGAGGAAGAGATCGAAGCCTTCATCCCGCGCGAATACTGGTCGATGGAGGCCGAACTGGCGCATCCGCAGCAGGCCTTCACCGCGCGCCTGGTGAAACTGGACGGGCAGAAGTTCGAGCAGTTCACCCTCACCGATTCCAAGGCCGCCGAGGCCGCGCGCGAGCGCCTGATGAAGGCCGCCGGCAACGCCCTGCACGTCACCGACGTCACCAGCAAGGAGCGCAAGCGCCGGCCCTCGCCGCCTTTCATCACCTCAACCCTGCAGCAGGAGGCCGCGCGCAAGCTCGGCTTCACCACCAGCCGCACGATGCGCATCGCGCAGAAGTTGTACGAGGGCTTCCCGCTGGGCGATGAAGGCACCGTCGGCCTGATCAGCTATATGCGTACCGACTCGACGCACCTGTCGGACGACGCGCTGGCGGAAATTCGCGACGTCATCGCCCGCGACTTCGGCACCCACGCGGTGCCGGACAAGCCCAACGTCTACAAGACCAAGTCCAAGAACGCGCAGGAAGCGCACGAAGCCATTCGCCCGACCTCGGCCCTGCGCACGCCGGCCAGCGTTGCCAAGTACCTGGGCGATGACGAGCGCCGCCTGTACGAACTGGTGTGGAAGCGCACCGTGGCTTCGCAGATGGTGCCCGCCACGCTCAACACCGTCAGCGTCGAACTGGCCGCCGGCAACCAGCACAGCTTCCGCGCCAGTGGCACCACCGTGGTGGATCCGGGTTTCTTGGCCGTGTACGAAGAAGGCAAGGACGCCAAGTCCGCCGAGGACGAAGACGAAGGCCGCAAGCTGCCGCCGATGAAGCTGGGCCAGAACGTGCCGCTCAGTTCCATCCACACCGACCAGCATTTCACCGAGCCGCCGCCGCGTTTCTCCGAAGCGTCCTTGGTGAAGGCGCTGGAGGAATACGGCATCGGCCGTCCGTCCACCTACGCCAGCATCATCCAGACCCTGCTCTCGCGCGATTACGTGCAGCTCGACAACAAGCGCTTCCGGCCCAGCGATGTCGGCCGCGCGGTCGCCAAGTTCCTGACCGGGCGTTTCACCCAGTACGTGGATTACGACTTCACCGCCCGGCTCGAAGACGAGCTGGATGCCGTCTCGCGCGGCGAGGAAGACTGGAAGCCGCTGCTCGAGCGCTTCTGGAAACCCTTCAAGAAGCTGGTGGACGCCGAAGCGCTGGAAGAGCGCGGCCCGGAGACGGCGCGCACGCTCGGCCCCGACCCGGTATCGGGCAAGCCGGTGATCGCGCGCATCGGCCGCTACGGTCCGATGGTGCAGATCGGCACGGTGGACGATGAAGAGAAGCCCACCTTCGCCTCGCTGCGGCCGGGCCAGAGCATTTTCTCGATCACTTTGGAAGAAGCGCTCAAGCTGTTCACGCTGCCGCGCAAACTCGGCTTGCTCGACGGCAAGGAACTGAGCGTGGCCATCGGCCGCTTCGGCCCCTTCGCCAAGCGCGGCGAGACCTATGCCTCGCTGGGCAAGGAAGACGACCCGTACACCATCGGCTTCGATGCCGCCGCCGCGCTGATCCATGCGCGCGAAGAGTTGCTGGCCAATCGCCTGATCAAGGTCTTCGATGGCAGCGCGATCCAGGTGCTCAACGGCAAGTACGGCGCCTACATCACCGATGGCGAGAAGAACGGCAAGATTCCCAAGGACCGCGACCCCAAGTCGCTGAGCCTGGAAGAGTGCGAAGCCATCCTGCTGGCGGCGCCGTTCCGGCCGCAGCGCGGGCGCTTCGGCAAGAAGGTTGCGGCCAAGAGAGCAGCGCCGGCGAAGAAAGCCACGCGCGCGGCTTCGGCCGAGGGCGCGGCGCCGGTGAAGAAGGCGGCCAAGAAGGCCACGAAAAAGGCGGCGAAGAAAGCCACCAAGAAGGTCGCCAAGAAGTCGACGGCGACGTCTTCGGCAGCCAAATCGCCCGCCAAGAAGGCGCCTGCGAAGAAGGCGGCCAAGAAGGCGGCCAGCCGCAAGTCGCCGGCCAAAGCGGCCGCCTCCGCGCGCAGCGCCGCCTGATCCCGCCCGGGGCGCCTGCGTGTTGCGACTGAGCGAGCTCAAGCTGCCGCTCGAGCACGAGCCGCAGGCCCTGCGCGCGGCCGTGCTCAAGCGCCTGCAACTACCCGATGCCGACCTGCTCGGCCTGACGGTATTCAAGCGCAGCTACGACGCCCGCCGGCGTGGCGCGATCGAGCTGATCTACGCGCTGGACATTGAAGTGGCCGATGAAGCGGCCCTGCTGCAGCGTTTCGAGAATGATCGCCACCTCGGGCCGAGTCCGGACACAAGCTATCGCTTCGTCGCGAAAGCACCGGCCGACCTGGCGCTACGCCCGGTGGTCATCGGCACCGGCCCTTGCGGCCTGTTCGCCGCGCTGGTGCTGGCACAAATGGGTTTCAAGCCGCGCGTGTTCGAACGCGGCAAGGCGGTGCGCGAACGCACCGTGGACACCTTCGGACTGTGGCGTCGGCGCGAGCTCGACCCGGAATCAAACGTTCAATTCGGCGAAGGCGGCGCCGGCACGTTTTCAGACGGCAAGCTCTACAGCCAGATCAAGGATCCGAACCACTACGGCCGCAAGGTGCTCACCGAGTTCGTGAAGGCCGGCGCGCCGGAAGAAATCCTGACCGTCAGCAAGCCGCATATCGGCACCTTCCGGCTGGTGTCCATGGTCGAGAAAATGCGCGCAGACCTGATTGAACTCGGCGCCGAGGTCCGCTTCGGCGCACGCGTGGACGAAATCGCCATCGAGAACGGTGCCGTGCGCGGGCTGGTCTTGAACGGCGGCGAGTTCGTGCGCGCCGAGCACATCGTGCTGGCGGTCGGGCACAGCGCCCGCGACACCTTTGCCATGCTGCACCGGCTGGGCGTGGCGATGGAGGCCAAGCCGTTTTCGATTGGCGTGCGCATCGAGCATCCGCAGTCCTTGATTGACGCACGCCGCTTCGGTCCGCAGGCCGGGCACCCGATTCTCGGCGCGGCCGACTACAAACTGGTGCACCACGCCCGCAACGGCCGCTCGGTCTACAGTTTTTGCATGTGCCCGGGCGGCACCGTGGTCGCGGCCGCTTCGGAGCCGGGGCGCCTGGTCACCAATGGCATGAGCCAGTATTCACGCAACGAGCGCAATGCCAATGCCGGCATCGTGGTCGGCATCAGTCCCGAAGACTACTTGCCCTACTCGCCGGAAGGCGGCCCGCTGGCGGGCATCGCGCTGCAGCGCCACTGGGAGGCGAAGGCCTTCGAAGCCGGCGGCGGCAACTACAACGCACCCGCGCAACGCGTCGGCGACTTCCTGGCGCGCCGCCCCTCGCGCGAACTGGGCGCGGTATTGCCCTCCTACACGCCGGGCATTCGCCTGGGCGAAATTGATGCTTGCCTCCCCGACTACGCCACGCAAGCGATTCGCGAAGCCCTGCCTGCCTTCGACAAGCAGATTCGCGGCTTCGCCATGGATGATGCCTTGATGACGGGCGTGGAGACGCGCACATCCTCGCCGCTGCGCATCGGTCGCGGTGAAGATGGGCAAAGCCTGAACGTGCGCGGCCTGTTTCCCGCCGGCGAAGGCGCCGGTTACGCCGGTGGCATCCTGTCGGCGGGCGTGGACGGCATCCGCGCCGCCGAAGCGGTGGCGCGCGCCATCACCGGCGCCTGAAACCAGCGCGCGACTCAGCTGCGCAGCGCGCGCTTCAATATCTTTCCCGTTGCCGTCATCGGCAGGGACGCCACGATCTCAACGATGCGCGGGTACTTGTAGGCGGCCATGCGCTCACGGCTCCAGGCAATGATCTCGTCGGCATCGAGCGCGGCGCCGGGCTTGGGCACGATCACGGCCTTCACTTCTTCGCCATGCACTTCGTGTGGCACGCCGATCACCGCCACCATGCCGACCCCCGGGTGCGTCATCAGCACTTCTTCGAGCTCGCGCGGGTAAACGTTGAAGCCGCCGCGGATTAGCATGTCCTTGAGGCGGTCGACGATGAAGTGGTTGCCATGGGCATCGCGACGGCCGATGTCGCCGGTGTGGAACCAGCCGTTGCGGATCGCCTGGGCCGTTGCTTCGGGGTGCTTGTAATAGCCCTTCATCACATTGTGCCCGCGCACCGCGATTTCGCCTTCGCGCTCGTCGCCCAGCGGCGTGCCATCTTCGCCCATGATCGCCACTTCCACGCCGTAGATCGGCTGGCCGACACTGCCCGGCAAACGTTCCGAGTCGAAGTGGTTGAAGGTCACCACCGGGCTGGTCTCCGACAGGCCGTAGCCTTCCAGGATGACCACGCCGAAGCGCTGTTCGAACTGGCGCAACACCGCCACCGGCATCGGCGCGCCGCCGGACACACCCAGGCGCAGGCGCGCGGCGATGGCCTTCAGGTCATGGCGCTCGCCGCTTTCGGTCGCGTGCAGCAAGCCGATGTACATGGTCGGCACACCGCAGAACACGCTGACCGAATGCCTGGCCATGGCCTCGAGCACCGCCTCGGCGTCAAAGCGCGGCATCAGCACCATGCTCGCGCCCACCGCGATGCTGGCATTCATCTGCACGGTCTGGCCAAAGGTGTGGAACAGGGGCAGCGAAACCAGTTGTACGTCGCTGCTATCGATCTTGGTCAGGGCCACGCAGCACATCATGTTCATGGCCAGGCTGGAGTGCGACAGCTCGGCGCCCTTGGGCAAGCCAGTCGTGCCGGAGGTGTACAGGATGACCGCGGTATCTTCGGGCGCGGCGTGGGCGGTTTCGCCTTCGGCCGATTGACCCTTCAGCAAGGATGCGATCGCATCGGCACCGGCAATGCTGGACACGCCGTCCGGCGCAGCGGTCAACACGTAGAAGTGCTCGCAGCCGGGCGTGGACTGGAACGCCTCGAATCCCTCGGCACCCATCGGCAGCTCGGCGTTGCCCTCGAAGCACAGGAACAGGCGCGCGTCCGAATCCTTCAGGTGGTAGGCGATTTCCGGCGCCTTGAGCAGGATGTTCAGCGGCACCACCACTGCGCCGGCCTTGAGGATGCCGTAGTAGGCGATCGGGAACCAGGCGCCGTTCGGGCAACTCAGCGCGACCTTGTCGCCGGGCTGGATGCCGAGCGCGCGCAGGCCGTTGGCCAGCCGCTGGGTGGCGGCATCGAGCTGCGCATAGCTCAGGGCCAGGCCGCCGTGCCCGATGATGGCGACCTTGTCGGGATGCAGGCGCGCGTTGCGGACCAGGTTGCTGGCGATATTGAGCATCGGTCTGGGTCTCGACGGCAGCTGAATGGGGAAGCGGATCTTCACGGCGCATTGCTGGCGAAGCCGCGTGGGCAGTCGCACAATGCCGGCCATGAAGCGGTGGCTTGTTGGCAGCTTAGCGTTTTTGGCCCTGGCTGGCCCGGGCTCGGCTGCCACGCCTGCGCCGACCACCAAGAAGCCCGCAAGCGCGCCTGCGCCGGCAGCAGGCGACGGCACGGTTCTGGTGCATCGCTGCACCGATGCGCGCGGCCACGTCACCCTGCAGGACGATCCCTGCCCCGCCGGCAGTCGCGACGAAACCCGCTCGATGACGCGCCCGAAAGACCCGCCACAGACCGTGCAGGCCCCGCCTCTTCCCCAGCCCGCTCCGGAGCCGTTGGCGCCCGAGGAACCCTACCAGCGTCCCGAACTGATTCCGCCGCCGCCGATGTACCACTGCACCAGTTACGACGGCATCGAACGCTTCAGCGAAAGCTACGACCCCAATCCGCGTTGCGAACCGATCGTCCTGTACTACCCGTATCCGAACGAGCTCACGCCGAGCCAGAAGTTGGCCTGCCGGTGGGTCGAGGACAGCTGCGTGCGCCTGAGTGATCGCGCCGCCTGTGCGCGCTGGAAGACGATGCAGGTGGAGGCGAAGTCTGCGGTGCTGCACGCCTTCAGCGACACCGCCGCCTATCGCAAATCCGAACTGGCGCGCCTGAACCAGATCGTCGAGGAAAGTTGCCCCTGAGTGCGGCCCGAGTCAAAACCCGTAGCGCAGGAAGCCACCGTCCACAGCGATGCATTCGCCGGTAACGTAGCTGGCCGCGGGCAGGCAGAACCAGGCCACCGCCGCCGCCACTTCCTCGGGCTCGCCGACGCGCCGCATCGGCGTGCGCGCGATCACTTCTTCGTAATACTCCGGCTGCGCCAAGGCATCGGACGTGCGGCGCGTGCGGATATACCAGGGCGCAACCGCGTTCACGCGCACGCCATCCTCGGCCCATTCGCAGGCCAGGTTGCGGGTGAGCTGGTGCAGCGCGGCCTTGCTCATGCCGTAGGCGGCGCCGGTGCGCACATGCTCCAGCCCCGAGACGCTGCCGACATTGACGATGCTCGAGCTGGCGTGACGGCTAAGCAAGGGGAAGGCGAAACGGCACAACTCGAAAGCCGAGAACACATTGGTCTCGAAGATCGCGCGCCACTCGGCTTCGCTGTAGTCGATCGCGGCCCGGCGGGTGTTGGTCCCGGCATTGTTGACCAGGATATTCAGGCCGGTGCCGAGGTCCTCGATCCAGTCGAACAATTCCTGGCGTTGCTCGCCATCGGACACATCGGCGGCGAAGCTGCGGACCTCGCGGTCAGGATGGTCTTCGGCGAGTTCGGCCACCGCTTGTTCGAGTTGTGATTCATCGCGCGCCACCAGCAACACCTCGGCGCCCAGGCCCAGCAATTCGTCGGCAATGGCGCGGCCAATGCCCAGGCTCGCGCCTGTCACCATTGCGGTCTGCCCGTCCAGCCGCCAGCGCTTCGCGTCCATCGCCACTCCCTTGCAACCGGCGGTCGCCCTGGGCGTAGGATAGCCCCAGCACCCCGCGCCCGAGGAGGCCGCCATGCGAATTCCAAGTTGCGCCGCGTTTGTTGCCGCCGCGCTCACCGCGCTGTCCCTGTCGGCCTGCGATGTCGCCCAGGACATCGAACAGCAAAAAGCCGATTCGAAAAAGGCGGCGGAATCAACCGAACTTCGCGACCACATCCAGCAGCCGATCGATCGCGCCAAGGCCGCCGGCGATCCGATCAAGGACGCCGACGAGGCGCGCGAAAAAGCCCTCAAGGACCAGGGCGGCTAAGCCGCCCGGTCAGCGCGCGTCAGAAATCGCAGAGGCAGTGCGCCACCGCCCGGATCGGGCTGGCGCCTGGCTGCGGCTGCAACCAGGACAGTTCCTTCTGCACGCGCTCGGCGGCTTCGCTGCCGAATACCGTCTGCATCGGGCCCATGTTGCGCACGATCGCCGACAGGCGCGCGCTGCGGCTCATGTCCAGGAACACCTGCTCGAAGGCCGACAGCGGCTTCTCGATGTATTGCACGCCGTAGTCCTTGTCGAGCTTGGCGAGCTTCGCCGCTTCGGCCTCGGCTTCCTTCAGGCCGCCCAGGTCGTCCACCAGGCCGCGCTCCTTGGCTTGCGCGCCACTCCAGACGCGGCCGCGGGCGATGGCGTCGATCTTCTCCGGCTGGCTGCCGCGCGCCGCGGCGACCTTGCCGATGAACTGTGCATAGCCGTGCTCGATCACCGACTGGATCACCAGGCCGGCGTTCGGGTCGAGCGGACGGGTGATGTCGAAGGCGCCAGCCAGCGGCGTGGTCGCCACGCCATCGCTGTGCACGCCGATTTTTTCCAGCGCGCGCGGCGCGCTCATCCACAGGCCGAAGATGCCGATCGACCCGGTGATGGTGGAAGGATCGGCATAGATCTTGTCGGCGTTCATCGAAATCCAGTAGCCGCCGGATGCCGCAACATTGCCCATCGACACCACCACCGGCTTGCCGGCGGCGCGGGTCAGCGCGACTTCGCGACGGATCTGCTCGGAGGGGAACACGCTGCCGCCGGGGGAGTCCACGCGCAGCACCAGGGCCTTCACGCCGTCGTCCTCGCGCGCGTGGCGAATCAACGCGGCGGTGGATTCGCCGCCCACCGTGCCCGGCGGTTGGTCGCCATCACTGATCTCGCCCTGGGCCACGACCACGGCCACTTCGCCGTGGCGATCGAGCAGGCCATCGCCGCCGCGCTTCTGCAACAGGTAGGGATACAACGCGACCTGGCGGAAGCTGTGCTCGTCCTGGTCGTAGGCGCCTTGCTGGGCCAGCATGCTCTCCAGTTCGTCCTGGGTCTTCAGGCCATCGACCAGCCTGTTGTCCAGCGCCAGCTTGGCCAGGTCGCCCTGGGCGGCCTGCACGCGCTGCGGCATCTGGTTGATCAGCGCGACCAGGTCATCGCGCTTGAGCTTGCGCGCGCTGGCAACGTCATCGAGGTAGCGGTTCCACAAATCGTTCATCCAGAACAGGTCCGCTTCGCGCGATTCGGGCGAAGCGGCGTCGAGGATGTAGGGTTCGGCGGCAGATTTGTATTCGCCGACGCGGAACAACTTCACGTCCACGCCGAGCTTGTCCTGCAGGCCCTGGCGGTAATACAGGCGATAGCGGCCCAGGCCTTCAATCAGCACCGCGCCATCGGGATCGAGGTAGATCTCGTCGGCTTGCGCGGCCAGGTAATAGCCTTTCTGTTCCATGCCGGCGCCGTAGGCCAGCACCTTCTTGCCGCTGCTGCGGAAGTCGCGCAGGGCCGCGCCGAGTTCGCGCATCGCCGCGAAGCCCGGCACCTGGAAGCCATCGGTCAAGAGCACGACGCGGGCGATTTTCGGATCGCTCTTGGCCAGGGCCAGGGCCTGCACGACATCGCGCAGCTGGATTTCCTTGTCGCCCTTGTTGCCGCTGGCCTGGGAGATGGCGCGCTGCAGCGGCGCGCTGGTGTATTGCTCGACCAGGCTGCCCTTGAGGTCGATGACCAATGCGGTCTTGTCGAGTACCGGCTTGAGCCCGCTGCCGCCGCCGGACTTCGCTGCAAAGGCAATCGCCAGCAGCGCAAACAGCACCAGCACGAACACCAGCATGATCAGGTTGAAGACCAGGTGGTTGATGAAATTGACCACCTTGGCGACGCCGACCAGGAAGCGCCAGAACGGATTGGAAGCGGACTCAGCCATGAAAGACTCCTGCAAGCATGGCCCAAGGATAACCGGGCCCGCGTGATCAAGGCATGCGCCTTAGGTCACCCGTGCTTGCGGCCTGGCTCGCGGGCCTGGCGCCACAGGCGCAGCAGCAGCAGGGACGCGGCCACGCTCAGGCCCAGGATCAGGCCGATCCACAGGCCCGGCGCGCCCAGGCCGCGGTGCAGGCCGAACCAGGCGCCCAGGGGCAGGCCGACGCCCCAGTAGGCGACGATGGTGATGAGCATCGGCACGCGGGTGTCCTTCAGGCCGCGCAGGGCGCCGGCCGAGAGCACCTGGATGCCATCGGGCAACTGGAATACCGCGGCGTAGCGCATCAGCAGCACGGCCAGCGCCACCACCGCCGGCTCGGAGGTGTACAGGCCGGCGATCCAGGCGCCACCGAATACCAGCACGGTGCCCGCCAGGGCCTGGGTCAGGCCGGCCAGGGCGAAACCGGCGCCGGCGGCCCAGCGCACCGCCGAGCGATCCTCCGCGCCCACGGCATGACCCACGCGAACGGTAGTGGCCATGGCGATGCCCAGCGGCAGCATGAAGCAGACACTGGCGACGCTGATGGCGATCTGGTGCGCCGCCACGTCCACCGCGCCGATACGCCCGATCAGCAGCGCCGTGGCAACAAACAGGCTGCCTTCCATGAAGATCGACACGCCCATCGGCAGGCCGAGCGCGAGCAGGGCGCGGATCTGTTTCCAGTCCGGCCCGTCGCGGCGCGCGAACAGCTGCAAATCCTCGAAACGTTTCGAACGCGCCAGGTAGATCAGGAAGCCCGCCGCCTGCAGCCACAACACCGTCGCCGTGGCGATGCCCAGGCCCGCTGCGCCCAACTCCGGAAATGGCCCGCGCCCGAACATGAGGCAGTAGCCCAGCGGCGCCAGCAGCGCGAGGCCGGCGAAACCGCTGACCATGGTCGGCGGTGTCCAGGCCAGGCCTTCGCTGAGATAACGCAGGCAGATGTACAGCGCCAGCGCCGGCGCGCCGGGTGCGATGGCATGCAGGAAGGCCGTGGCCTGTGGCCGCACTTCTTCGACGATGCCGATGCGCGCGAGCAGCAGTGGCGACAACCAGACCAGGGCCATCACCACGATGCCGATGCCCGCGGCGATCCACAGCGACTGCCGCCACAGCGCGCCGACCTGGTCGCGGCGCCCGGCGCCATTGAGCTGGGCCACCGACGGTGGAATCGCCATCAGCACGCCGACGCACAGGAACAGCGCAACGTTCCAGATCGAGCTGCCCACCGTCACCGCCGCCAAGGTATCCAGGCCATGGCGCCCGGCCAGCAACGAGTCCACCACGCTCATCAGCATGGCGGCCAGCTGACCCATGGCCAGGGGCAGCGCGAGAAGGAAGCTGACCCGCATCTCGCGCCACAAACGGGCGAGGCGGAATTCGGTATGACTCATGGGCCGATGTGGCGAAGAAATCTGTCGCTATAGTAGCGGCAACCGTTCCGGAGCCCGCATGGCCATCGTCGAGTCCACCCCCGCTACGCCGCCTGCGCCACGCCGTTGCGAGAACTGCGGCGCGCCCCTGCTGGGCGAGCATTGCCACGCCTGCGGCCAGCCCACCAAGGGCCTGGTGCGACATTTTTCCAGCGTGATGGGCGACTTCCTGGACACGGTTTTCAACATCGACTCGCGCGTGCTGCGCACGATCGGGCCGCTGCTGACGCGCCCGGGCTGGTTGTCGCTGGAATACTTCGCCGGCCGGCGCGTGCGCTACGTGACGCCGATGCGCCTGTTCCTGTTCCTGAGCCTGCTCGCCTTCTTCGCGATCCAGGCGCGCATCGAGGTGAACGAGGACGAGGCGATACAGATCGGCGCGCAGAAGGAAACGGTGGACGCCACCAGCAACGCCATCGGCCAGGCGCAGACCGCCGCCGAGGTCGAGTCGGCGCGCAAGGAAGCGATCGCGCAACTCGCGCAGGCGCGCAAGCAGCTGGCCGGGGTACCGGCCGGCGCCGCCGGCATCGCCGCATTGGAAGTCGCCGAGCAGCGCATCAACGACGCTGCCCGCAAGCGCACGCAATGGCTGGGTGACGCCGCCGAGGCCAAGGCCGCAGGCAAACCGGCGCCGCCGCCACCGGGCAAGACGAACGGCGCCAATTCGATGAACTTCAACGTGCATGGCAAGCCCTGGGACCCGGCGACCAATCCGGTGGACTTCGCCTGGCTGCCCGACTTCGCCAATCATTCCCTGAACCGCCGCTTCGCCCACGCGCGCGAAGCGCTCGAGGGCAGGGACAGCGAGAAGACGTTGATGCAGGCGATGTTCAACGTGCTGCCGCAGACCCTGATTGTGCTGATGCCGATCTTCGCGCTGATGCTCAAGCTCAGTTACCTGTTCAAACGCCGCCTGTTCATGGAACACCTGATCGTGGCCCTGCACAGCCACGCCTTCATCGCCCTGGCGCTGACTTTGGTGATGGCCTTCTCGGGCCTGCAGGAATGGCTGGCGCCGGCGGCGGGTTTCTGGAACAGCCTGCTGGGTTGGGCGATCGCGCTGACCTCGATCTGGATTCCGGTCTATCTGCTGCTGATGCAGAAGCGTGTGTACGGGCAAGGCTGGATCATCACCCTGCTCAAGTTCGGCGTGCTGGGTATTTGCTATTCGGTGCTGCTGGGCCTGGCGTTGGCCACGGCGGTGCTGGTGGGGCTGCTGACGCTGTGATCACCTACGAAGTCAATCTGTTCGTCAAGCGCGCGATCGAGGCGGAGTTTCGCGCCTGGCTCGATCCGCACGTGCGCGAGATCCTGGCCTTGCCCGGTTTCACCGGCGGCCAGGTGTTCGAGCGCCTGGATCCACCGGCCGAAGCGGACGAGTTCGTGGTGTGCACGCAATACCACGTGGTCGATGAAGCCGCGCTCGCGCGCTACCTGCGCGAGTACGCGCCCGCCTTGCGCGCAGATGGATTGAATCGCTTCGGTGATCGCTTCCGCGCCGAGCGGCGCGTGCTGCGCTGGCTCGCGGACTACTGAACCGCGGAGGTTTCCGCCAGACGTTGCGCGATCAGGGCGCTGCGCTGTGTCGCCGGCGTGGCGATCAATTCGCGCCTCAGGGCTTGTCGGCGCGCCTCGCCCAAGCGCGGTGCCAGCAAGGCCAGGTCCGCGCGCGCGCCGGGCTCGAGCTCGCGCAGCACTTGCAGCAGCCCCGGCCGTTCCGACTCGGGCAGGTAGGCGAACAGCGAGGCGAACGGTGCCAACTCGCGACCCAGGGTCGGGCCCAGCCACCACAGGGCCTGCGGGTCGGGCGCGAGCGCGGCGAATCGCGCACGCAAGTCTTGCTGCGCAGGCAGAGCCAAGGCCGCGAAACGCGCGTGGGCGGCCGCCGTTTGCGCGCGCTCGCTCGCACCCAGTCGCTGCCAGGCGAGGAAAGGCGTGCGCCGGCGCGCGCGTTCGGGCGCGGCCAGCGCATCCCATTCGATGAGGGCCTTGCGCAGAGACTCGCGGCGCTCGGCATCGCGCGTGATCCAGTCGTCGGCCTGCTGCGCCAAGGCCTGGCGGGTCGGCGCGTCCAGCTCATTCCAGGCCGCGCGGGCTGAGGCCAGCAAGGCCTGCTGCGCGGCCGGCAGCGCCTCGAAGCGCGGCACCGGCGTTGCAGCCTCGGCCTCGGCCGCTTCCGTGGGTGCGGGCGGCACAGGGTCGGTGGCGACGAGTGCGGTGGTCACCGGCGAGGCATTGCCCTCCGCCGCCAGCCAGCTGAAGAAATTCAACTCGCGATACACCGGCTCCTCATCCCTGCGCGCAAGCTGCAAATAATCGGGATGGGTCACCACCACGGCGTCGCTCATCGCCGGCGGCGGGGCGATCTGGTCGATCACCTGCACCGGTGCCTGCCTGGGCCAGAACGGGTTGGGCAGCAGCCACATGGCCAGCAGCAGGCCGAGCAGCAAGATCGCGAGCACCGCGACCAGGCGCGCAGCCTGGGGCCACCGGCGCGGCGCAACGCTGGCCAAGTGTGCCGGCGCTTCGCTGGCGAGCACGGCTTCGTCGCGCCACGCGGCCAGCAATTGCTTTTGCGCGGCGGGCGCATCGTGAAGTTGTGCCTGCAGCGATTCGCGCAGGGCCTCGACACCTTCGCGGTCCAGACCCGGCGCGGCCAGCGCGCGTTGCAGGGCGCGCTCATAACTGGGCTGGGGCACGCCCAGGGCTTCGGCGGCATGCACCAGGTCCAGGCCCGCCACCAGGCGCAGCAGCAGGGCGGCACGCGCGCCGGGCGCCAGACCTGCCAGGCCCGGCGCCTCCGGCTGCGCCGGGGTCATCAGGGCCGGCTGGCGCAGCAGGCAGCTCCAGAAGCGGATCGGCCAGGCCGACAGGGGCAGGGCCGGCGCCTCGCGCAGGAAATCTCGCAGGGCCGCCGCCAGGCCGTGCTCAGCCCGATCTTCGTTGCCGCACTGGCGCAGGGCGAAGACCCAGCCGCGCAGCTCGATGCCGCGCAGGAAGGCGATCAGGGCGGGGCCACGGGCCGGGCTGGAGGGGTCGGTCATCGACGAAGGCACCCCCCATTCTAGTCAGCCCGCGCGTGGAGCAGAGACTTGACAGCGCGAAATTCGCCGCTCCGCCTGATGTGACGCGGGTTTGCGCGTGGAACGTTGTGCACAGCGCGGCCCGGGGCCGAAAAAACATTGCTGAATCATTGCCAACGGCCCCAAAACCCCGGGCAAGTGCAGACAAGTCATTGATCTTGTTGCTTTATGACAAGCTGGTTAAAAAATCGCCAAGGCGAAAAAAGCAGGGGTTTCACCGGGGAAGCGCAAGCGCCACCGAAGGCCCGTCCACAGAGTTATCCACAGTTTGTGTGGATAAGGGTTTTTACCTTTATGACTCAGTAACTTGCCGCAGCTTTCTGTCAGGAAATTGAGCACTGTTCGGCAAGTTCATCCACAGGGGTCCGGGGCGGTGTTCAGGCTAGACTTCAGGCATGTTCCCGGCCCCTCCGACCGTGCTGCGCGTGGCCCTGCCGGTGCCCCTGCCGCGCCTGTTCGACTATCTTGCGCCCCCCGGCCCCAGCCCGGGGCAGGATTGGGTCGGGCGACGCGTGCGCGTGCCCTTCGGCCGGGGCGAGCAAGTGGGCGTGGTGCTGGAAGTGGGGCCGGCGCAGGCCGATCCGGCCAGCCTGAAGACGGTGGCGACACTGCTCGATGGCGCTCCCCTGCTGCCCGGCGAGTTGCTCGAGACCCTGCGCTTTTGTATCCGCTACTACCATGCGCCACCCGGCGAAGTGGTCGCCACCGCCCTGCCGGTCGGCCTGCGCGATGGCCAGGCCCTGCCCGAAACCGCCGCCTATGGCTGGCGCATCACCGAGGCGGGGCGAGCCGCCCTGGCCGGACGACCCGCGCAGGGCCGACCCCGGCGCCTGCTCGAGCGCCTGGGCCACGGCGACTGCAGCGAGGACCACCTGGAACACGAGTTCGACGGCTGGCGCATGGCCGCGCGCGCATTGGAGCGCCAGGGTCGGGCCGAGCGGATGGCGATCGAGCCCGACACGCGAGCCCCCGAGGCAATGCCGGGGCCGACGCTCACCGGCGCGCAGGGCGCCGCGTTGGCCATGCTGCGCGAGGGCGCGGGCTTTCGCGCCCTGTTACTGGAAGGCGTTACCGGCAGTGGCAAGACCGAGGTCTACCTGCAAGCGATCCGCGACTGCCTCGCTGCCGGCAAGCAGGCCCTCGTACTGGTGCCGGAAATCGGACTGACGCCGCAAACGCTGCGCCGTTTTCGCGCGCGCCTGGGCGTGCCGGTGCTGGAGTTGCACTCGGGCCTGGCCGATGGCGAACGCAGCCGCAACTGGCTGGCCATGGCGCGCAATGAGGCGCAGGTAGTGGTCGGCACGCGTTCGGCCATTTTCACGCCACTGCCGAACGCCGGTTTAATCGTGGTGGATGAAGAGCACGACGCTTCCTACAAGCAGCAGGACGGCATCCGCTACCACGCCCGCGACCTTGCCCTGCTGCGCGCGCGCGCGCTGGGCGTGCCGGTCGTGCTCGGCAGCGCCACGCCCTCGCTCGAGTCGCTGCACAACGCCTTGTCCGGTCGCTACCAACTCGCGCGCCTGCCGCAACGCGCGGGCGGTGCCCAGGCAGCGAAGGTGCGTGTGCTCGACGTCCGCAAGCGGCCCCTTGAACATGGCCTGTCGCGCGAAGCCTTGGAAGCTGTCCGCGCCTGCCTGGCGCGGGGCGAACAGGCGCTGGTGTTCAAGAATCGCCGCGGTTACGCACCGGTGCTTCTCTGCCACGACTGCGGCTGGAGCGCGCGTTGCAAGCGCTGCGATGCCGACCTGACCTTGCACGCCGGCGGCCGCACGCTGATCTGCCACCACTGCGGGGCACGCGCGCCCAAACCCCTGGTCTGTCCTGATTGCGCAAGTCTGGGTTTGCAGGCACAAGGCTTCGGTACGGAACGCCTGGAAGAAGCGCTCGCCGAGCATTTTCCCGAGGCGCGATTGCTGCGCATCGATCGCGAGACAACGCGTCGCCGTGGCGCCTTGGAAAAGGCACTGGACGAGTTTGGTGATGCCTCCGGCATCCTGGTTGGCACCCAGATGCTGGCCAAGGGCCATGACCTGCCGCGCCTGACCCTCGTGGTGGTGGTGGGCGTGGACGAAGGCCTGCACTCGGCCGATTTTCGCGCCGGCGAACGCCTCGCGCAGTTGCTCGTGCAAGTGGCCGGCCGCGCCGGGCGCGCGCAGTGGCCGGGCGAAGTGCTGTTGCAGACCCATCATCCCGAGCACCCGCTGCTGGCTACGCTGCTGACCGGCGGCTATCCGGCGGTGGCCGCGCTGGCCCTAGCCGAACGCGAGGCCGCCGGGTTCCCGCCCTTCACTTTCCTGGCGGTATTGCGCGCCGAAGCACCGCGCGAGGGCGAAGTGCAGCAGTTCCTGCGCGATGCGCGCGAGGCCTTCGCCTTCATGGCAGGCGTGCAGGCCACGGCGCCTATGCCCGCACCGATGGCGCGACGCGCCGGGCGATCACGCGGGCAACTTCTGGTGACTGGCGAGCAACGGCCCGCCTTGCAGGCGGCCTTGTCGGTGTGGATCGCAAAACTCTACGGCCTGGCCTCTGCGCGAAAGGTGCGCTGGTCCATCGATGTCGATCCGGTGGATCTTTACTGAGGCGTCAGCCGCGGCTAGGCGATCCAGCCGCGGGCGCTGGCCTTGCGCGCCATCATCACCAGGGCAACGGCAATCAACAGCACCAGGCCCTGCAGGATGATCATCATCGGCCCGGCTTCTGCGGCAACGCCGCTGAGTACGAACAAGCCATAGTCCTGGACGATGACGCCCAGCAGCGAAGCGATCAGCAACGGCTGCGCCCAGCGCTTGCGCAGGATCAGTCCGACGCAGCCGGCAGCGCCGCCCCATACCGCGATGGCGGTCGCGGCCACGGCCCAGGCGGGCCGCGTGTTGTAGAGGATCTGCTGGGCCTGGCCGAGCTTGGCGACGTCGGCCGGCGACATGCGCACATCCCCCAGATAGAACATGCATCCGATCAGGTTCCACAGCAAGGCAACGATGGCTATCGGCAGGAACCAACCGGGTGCTTTGTTCATGGCCTTCACTCCCAGGGATCGTGCCCCAAGGGTGCTACGCCGGGCCGCCGGGTTCAAGCCTCGGCAGCGGCGGCACCCGCGCGGCTGCCGCCGGCCCAAGGCAGGCCGATGCGGGCGAGCAACCAGTCCAGCACGTTCTGGCGCACGGCCGGTGCGGCCAGGTCGAGGCTTTGCACGCAACCAAATACCACCCGCTCATCGCGATCCGCACGCGCGAGTTCGCTGGCGATGTGGGCGAGGTCCGCGCTGTCGGCCTTCAATCGCAAGGACCGCAAGCGCGTGTCGAGCGTGGCCGTTCCCGCCGCCAATTCCAGGTGCGCCGCCAGCGCCGTGGTGACGAACTGCGCTTCATTGCGAAGCCGGTGCTGAAGGTTCTGCGCGATCAACTCCGGATGCTCCGCGAAAAAAGTCGCGAGCACCGACTTGCGCATGGGATGGGGCACGTGCGGAACCTGCAAGTAGCGGTCGGTGAATCCGGCCAGGCGCGCCGACAGGGCCTGGGCCGCGTGATTGCCCGGCCGCGGTTCGGGCTGTCCGAGCGCGCGCCGCAGGCGCAGCACCCACTCGCGCACGCCACGAATGAGCGCGCCGTGCTGGCGCCACTGGCCCCGCAACACGATGCCCTGGTCGTGGAAAAAATCCGTGGGCTGCACCGGCCGCAGCAACTGGAAGTCGTCGTTGAAATAGATGAAGCGTTCGGCAAGACCCGGCAGCCGCCACATGAGGCATTCGATGGAGCGGTTGCTGAAAGTGGGCAGGCGATCTTCGTAACCCTGGAAGAATTCGCGGTGGTCCACCACGCGCACGCGGTCCTCGAAGTCCGTGCCGCGCAGCTGTTCGATGAAGTCTGGCGCCTGGGCATCGGCCACGATGTGGATGCGCCGGATCCAGGGCGCGTGGCGCAGCAGCGAAGCCACGCAGAATTCGATCTCGTTGCAGTCGCCGAAACGGGTCGGCGCAGCGGAGCCGTGACCGGCAAGCCCGGAGGCTTGCAGGTAGGTTTCAAGCTTGGCGCGGTGCGCGGGGTCGGAACCGTCGACCCAGGTAATGACCGCATCGATGTCGGATGCGGCCTCGGTCATGGCATGCGTGCGGACGCCCGGATCAGGCGGCGAACAGCGCCCGCATCTTCTTCAGCGCGTTCGCTTCGAGCTGGCGGATGCGCTCGGCGGACACGCCGTACTCGTCGGCCAGTTCCTGCAGCGTGGCCTTGGGCTCGCCGAGGAAGCGGCGCTTGAGGATGTCGCGCGAGCGCGCGTCCAGTTCGTCCATGCCTTCGCGCAGGATTTCCAGCTGGTTCTCTTCGTGGTTGTCGCGCTCGTACAGCGCGGCTGGATCGGCATTCGCGGCGACCAGGTAGGCGCCCGGTGCGGGCGGCGCATGGTCGTCATCGCCATCGGCCGGCGCGTCGAAACCGACATCGCGACCGGACAGGCGCGATTCCATCTCCAGCACTTCGCGCTTGGAGACATTGAGGTCCTTGGCGACCGCGCTGACTTCGGCGTCATTCATCCAGCCCAGGCGCTTCTTGGACTTGCGCAGGTTGAAGAACAGCTTGCGCTGCGCCTTGGTCGTAGCGACCTTGACGATGCGCCAGTTGCGCAGGATGAATTCGTGCATCTCCGCGCGCACCCAGTGCACGGCGAAAGACACCAGGCGCACGCCCTGGTCGGGGTCGAAGCGCTTGACCGCCTTCATCAGGCCGATATTGCCTTCCTGGATCAGGTCGCCCATGCCCAGGCCGTAGCCCTGGTAACCGCGGGCGACGTGCACGACAAAGCGCAGGTGCGAAAGCACCAGGGACTTGGCCGCGTCGAGGTCTTCCTCGTCGCGGTAAGCGCGGGCCAGGGCCTGCTCTTCCTCGACGGTCAGCACCGGCACGTTGTTCACGGCCGCGATGTAGGCGTCGAGCGAACCGAGCGCGCTCGGGATCGGCAGGTTGTTGGCAATCAGGGCAGTGGCCATCGGACGTTTGCTCATGGATTGGATTTTAGCACTCGGGGGTTTGGAGAGCTAAAGCCCAGGAAGGTTCCACAGTGTTGCGTCCCCGCAACGATCCCCGTTCAGCTTAAGTGGGGCTGGCGGGGGCGCTTTCAAGCGCCTGGCCGAAGCCGGTTTCGTGGGCTTGGTCACCCCTCGCGGCGACATCGGCTGGCTAGACTGGCCATTGGGACCCCCGGCCCGCTCGACCTTCCCGGGAGACGTGCCTCGAAGATTTGCCCTTCCCCCTCGCCAAGCTTCCGGCCAGAACGGCCGGCTTGGCCGTGGGCGCGGGACTGAGGCATGGGCCGCACCCGGCTAAGCCGCTGGTTGCTCCAGCGCCAGGCCCTGGTGCTGCTGCTGGCATCGGTATTGGTACTGGGCATTTGCCTGGCCGTCGTCAACCGCAGCTTCGACGGCATCGAGCGCGACCGCGTCCAGGAACTGCTCAATCGCTCCGCCGGCATGCTGCAAACCAGTTCGCAGGCCATGCTCAGCAGCACCCGCGACTACGCCGCCTGGGATGACAGCTTCCGCTTCATCCGTTCCGGTGAAGCGGCCTACCTGCGGGCCAACTTCGCCCCGTCGGCGATGGCCAACCTGGGCGTCGACTGGGTGGCTTTCCTGCGCCCCGATGGCAGCCTGATGGCGGGCCTGCATGTGGATGAAGGCAAATCCGACCAGGCCCTGGACCCGGCCATCGTCCGCGCCATTGCGGCGGCCCTGCCCCTGCGTGCCGGCCCTGGCGCAGGTGTTTCCGGCAGCGCGCTCGCCTGGATAGACGGCCAGCCGACGCTGCTGGCCTTTTCCGCCATCAGCAATTCTGACCAGTCGGCGCAGGCGGGCGCATGGTTGGCCTTCGGCCGCCACCTGACCGGGCCTTCGCACACCCAGACCGACTGGCGACTGGGCCTGCCCTTCGCCATCGAGCCGCTGGCCGCTGGCGCCCGCTTGCCGACCCAGGCGCGCTGGGACGGCGGCGCCTGGGTCGGCCGGCTGGCGCTTCCGCCCTGGCCGGCGACGCTGGTACTGCGCCAGCCGCCCGCGTATGGCGCCCAGCGCACCGCGCTGCTGCGCTCGCTGTTCCTCGGCATCGGCGCACTGACTGTACTGGCGATCACCGCGCTGGCCCTGTTGCTGCGCCACAAGGTGCTGCATCGCCTGGAGGGCTTCGCCGCGCTGGCCGATGTTTCCGTGCACGAAAAGGGCGAGACACCGCGTTGGCCCGTGGCCGGCAGCGACGAACTCGACGCGCTCGCCGGCGCGCTCAACGCCATGATGGAGCGCATCGAGCAGCAGGAGGCCGACCTGGCCTACCTGGCCAGCCACGATCCGCTGACCAACCTGGGCAATCGCCGGCAACTGATGGCCAGCCTGCACATGGCCATCGGCCAGCGCGAGCGCCAGGCCGAAACCAATGCCTGTTTGCTGCTGCTGGACCTGGACCGCTTCAAGACCATCAACGACTCGCTGGGTCATTCCGCCGGCGACCAGGTGTTGTCGGTGGTGGCCGACCGCATCCTCTCGACCTTGCGCCAGGGCGACCTCGTGGTGCGCCTGGGGGGCGATGAATTCGCCTTGTTGCTGTCGGGCATCCGGCCCGACCAGGTTTCCGGCCTGTGCGAGCGCTTGCTGGTGCGCGTGGCGCATTCCATTCCCTACCAGGACCGGTTGCTGTTCACCACCGCGTCCATCGGCATTGCCTGGATCGAGGCTGGCCTGTCCGAACACGAGTTACTGCGCCGCGCCGACCACGCCATGTACCGCGCCAAGCAGGGCGGCCGCAATCGCGCGGAAGGCTTCGAGCCGGGGCTGGACGGATGATTCGCGCGACGCTGGGTATTTCTACGCATGGACGCCGCCGCCCGGGTGGCGATAGCGTGGAGACGTGGCGCAGTGGGCGATTTCGTCCCGGCGCCACACGGTCGGCTTTCCCAACACGGGGAGGGCCGGTTCTGAAAAACGGCATACCCGACGGAAACGCGGGGACGCAAAGCTACCGGTCTACCGGGCGAAAGCCCCAGGACAGCGGGGCCGCCAGGACAGGAAGACTTAGCTCATGAACCACTACGACACGCTCGAACTGCTCGCCATCGCCCTGGTCGCTGCCTTCAGCGACGAGCCCGCCGCAAACCTCCAGCCCATTCCCGCCACCGGCCTCATGCCGGACTGGGTTCGGGCCACGGCGGTATCCAATCCACGCCCCTACGAAAGCCGCGCGAACTGAAGCCACGGCGCTCGTGCCCGGCACGCGGGCGCTCACCTCCCCAGGGGTCGGCCGCGTGTTCCGGGTATCGCAGCGTCTTGTCTCAAACCGCCGGTAGCGACCAGTCGATCGGCTTGAGGCTGCGCCCCGACAGCCAGCGATTGGCCGCGGAAAAATGACCGCAGCCGATGAAACCACGATGCGCTGAAAGCGGCGAAGGATGCGGCGCGCGCAGCACGCAGTGGCGGCGCGCGTCGATGATGCGGCCCTTGGCCTGGGCGTAGCTGCCCCAGAGCATGAACACCAGGCCCTCGCGTTCGCGATCGAGGGTTTCGACGATGTGGTCGGTGAAGCCTTCCCAGCCCTTGCCCTGGTGCGCGCCGGCCTTGCCCGCTTCCACGGTGAGCACGGCATTGAGCAGCAGCACGCCTTGCTGCGCCCAATGCTGCAGATTGCCGTGGCGCGGACGCGGCAGGCCGAGGTCGCGTTCGATTTCCTTGAAGATGTTTTGCAGCGAGGGCGGAATGTCCACGCCTTCGGGCACCGAGAAAGACAGGCCATGCGCCTGGCCGGGGCCGTGGTAAGGGTCTTGGCCAAGGATCACGACCTTCACGGCATCGAAGGGCGTGGCGTCGAGCGCGGCGAAGATCTGCGGGCCCGGCGGATAGATGCGTTTGCCGGCGGCTTTTTCCTGGCGCAGGAAATCCGCGAGCGCTTGCATCGCCGGTGATTGCAGGTAGTCGCCGACCTTTTCGCGCCAGCTTGGATCCAGGCGCAGCTTCGCCGCAGTCGCGGCGGCTTCGGTCACGGGCTCAGGCGGCGCCGCGGGCCCGCGGCGGCGCGCTGCGCTTCTCGCGCATCAGCCGGCCCACGCGCAGCTGGAACAGCAGCTTGGTCACCAGCAGGCGTTCTTCGATGGGCTTTTGCACCAGGTCGTTGGCACCGGCGCGCAGCAGGTCGGTCTGGTTCGCGGGGTTGCCGTCACCGGTCATCACCAGCACCGGCAGCAGACCTTTTGGATAGCCGAATTCCTTGCGGATGGTTTGCACCAGGTCCTTGCCGGTGAGATCGCCCTTCAAATACACATCGGTCAGCACGACATCGGGGCCGGGCACGCGGCCTTGCGCGCGCATGGTTTCCAGATGCGCCACCGCGTCTTCCACGCAGGTGCTGTGTATGACCGACAGGCCGTGCTTTTCCAGCATGCGCCGGGTGGCCAGCGCGACCACGCGGCTGTCTTCCACGTACAGCACTTCGCCGCCGGGCTCGGACTCGGGCGAGACATAGCCCTTGATGAAGGCGGCGAGCGCGTTGAAGCCCAGGGACTTGTCGAAATAGTCGGTGACGTTGTCGCTGAAGCTGCGACTCTCCAGGCGCTCCTGCACGTCGCCGGAGACCACGATGATCGGGATGTAGGCCTGCGGGGTGTGCTCGCGCACGTAGCGGGCCAGGGCCAGGCCGTCCATGTCGGGCAGGCGCAGGGCCGTGGTCACCAGGCTGAAGGCGCCGGTCAGCAAAGCGGTCTTGGCTTCTTCACCGGTCTCGCAGCCGATGAACTCCATGTTCGGCAACTGCGTGCGCAGCACGCCCTCGATCATCTTGCGCACGACTTTGGAGCCGTCCACGACCATGATGCGCGGCGTTGCAGATTCGGAAAGGCGGAAGCCGGGTGTGCTCAAGGTTTTCTCGGGTGGCTTTGCTCAAGCGGTTCAGCTTGCGGGGGAATCAAAGCTCGGTGGGACGAGTCTGCCTCAGATGATGGCCGCTGGCGAGCCATGCACCCAGCCAACCTAGGCCAGTTGTCGTGAATAGGGTCACAACTACCGACAATAGGTCGGGTCCCTGGAGGCGGAAGGCACTGCCATAGCTGCCCACCAGCGCCGCCAGGCTTGGCTGCAGCAGCACAGCTGCAAGGGCCAGGAGCCCCAGCGCCAGCATGCCCGCTGCCAGGCCATACCATGCCCCCAGGTAGATGAAGGGCCGGCGAACGAAACCGTCGGTGGCGCCGAGTTGCTGCAGCACCGCGATCTCGTCGCGGCGCGCGCCGATCTCCAGGCGCACGGTATTGCCCACCACCAGCAGCACGCCCAGCGCGAACAAGCCGCCCAACACCCAGGTCAGCTGGCGGCCGAAGCCCAGCCAGGCGTCGAGGCGTTTGCGCCACACCGCGTCGTGTTGCACCACATCCACTTCAGGGCGGGTCTTCAGTTCGGCGGCCAGGGCCGTGCCATCGTCGCGCGGCTGCACCAGCAAGACCGTCGGCAGCGGATTGCCGTCCACCAGCGCGAGCGCTCCGGCCAGTTCGCTGAGCTGGCGAAACTCCGCCAAGCCTTGCTCCGGTGTCTTCACCGTGACCCGCGCGACCTCGGGCCGCGCGCGCAATTCATCGGCCAGGCGATTGGCGGCGGCGGCATCAACTTCGGTACGCAGGAACAAACCGATCTCGCGCGACTCGCGCACATTCCCGGACAGTCGCTCGACATTGGTCAAGATCATCGCCAGGCCCAGCGGCAAGGCCATGGCTACCGCCATCACACCAACGGTCAGCAAAGTCGCGAACGGGCGTTGGAAGAAGCGACCCAGGCTGGAAACGAGCGACCACGCGTGTTGCTCGCGCCAGGCGCGGAAACGGCGCGTGAATCCGCCCTCTTCCACGCGCTGCGCGGCCGGGCGGGCGCGGGTGTCGGCCTTGCCGGCGTTCATGCCGCCAGGTCCTCGGGCGAGATGTCGTCCATCAGCTTGCCGTGGTCGAGCACGATGACGCGCTTGCGTAGGCGCCGCACCAGGCCGAGGTCGTGGCTGGCGATCAGCACCGCCGTGCCCTGCGCCTGCAGCGCCGCGAACAGCTGCATGATTTCCGCGGCGAGCGTGGGATCGAGATTGCCGGTGGGTTCATCGGCCAGCAGGATCAAAGGCTGCGCGACCAGGGCGCGGGCGATGCCGACGCGCTGCTGCTCACCGGTGGAAAGTTCCGAAGGCCGCGACTTTTCGCGCGCCGACAAGCCGACCTTCTCGAGCATTACGCGCACGCGCTTGCCGATGTCGGCCGAGGGCGTACCGCTGATGCGCAGCGGCAGGGCGACATTGTCGAACACGCTGCGCTCGAGCAAGAGGCGATGGTCCTGATGCACCACGCCGACTTGCCGGCGGTGCAGCGCGACCTGGCCGCCGCGAACCTTGGCCAGATTGCGCTCGGCCACCAGCACGGTGCCGCGACTCGGGCGCTCGCTGAGATGGATCAACTTGAGCAAGGTCGACTTGCCCGCGCCCGAATGGCCGGTGATGAAAACCATCTCACCGGCCTCGACCGAGAAACTGAGCTCGGTCAGGGCGGCGTGGCCGCCCGGGTAGGTCTTGCTGACACCATCGAAGCGCAACAGGCTCATGCCCGCTCCCGGATCAGGACTTGTTGGGGGCCACCAGCGATTTGACCTGGCGCGCAAAGCGCTTGAAGAAACTTTCCTTCGACACCGTCACCGGTGCCGGCGCGGCAGCGGGCGCCTGGCGCGCGGCGATGTTCACCGACGGCGCGTTGCTGCCATCGCGGCGGCCACGGCCACCGCGGCGCGAACGCTCTCCCTCGGCGCGCGGCGGCGCATTGGGATCGCGCGGCGGACGCGGCGCGGCATTGGGGTCACGCGGCGGACGCGACTCGCGCGCAGGGGCACTGCCGGCTTCGCCTTCAGCACGCGGCGGACGCGGGCGCTCGCCTTCGCGGCGCGGACCGCGCGAGGAGGAGCCACCGCGACCACCATCACGCGACCCGGAGCCACTGGAGCGCGGGCCACCGCTGCGGCCACCGGGGCCGCTGCGACCGCGGCCACTGGCTTCGAGCTCGGCGCGGGCTTCGCGGAAAATATCGGCGACGCTTTCCACCGGCTGGCCGTCTTCGCCCAACACCGGCTCGCGCTTGGCGCGCGGGATGGCGCGCATCAACTCGGCGGTCACCGCTTCCACCGGAATCTTCTGTTCGATATAGGCCTCGATCTCGGGCAGGGACTGTGCGTAGATCTCGCAGGCGAAGCTGACCGCGTCGCCTTCCTGGCCCAGGCGCGCGGTACGTCCGATGCGGTGCACGTAGTCTTCCGCATCAAACGGCAGGTCGAAGTTGTAGACGTGGCTGACCGCGTCGATATGCAGGCCACGGGCGGCGACATCGGTGGCCACCAGGATTTCGAGCTCGCCCTTCTGGAAACGGCTGAGCAGGGACTGGCGCTTCTTCTGCGGCACGTCACCCGACAGCACGCCGACGCGATAGCCGGCCTTTTCCAAGGTGCGGCCGACGCGCTCAACCCAGGCCTTGGTGTTGACGAAGACCATGCTGCGGTTGGCTTCGGTGCGCGAGAGCAGGCCGATCAGCAGCGGCAGCTTCTCTTCGTTCGAGGGGAAGTACACGACCTGGCGCACGCGCGCGGCGGTGATGGTTTCGGCTTCGACGATGACCTTTTCCGGCTCGTTCATGTGCTCGTAGGCCAGCTCGAGCACGCGGTGGCTCAGGGTGGCCGAGAACATCAGGGTCTGGCGCTCTTCGCGGATCGGCAGCTTGCGCAGCAGGAAGCGCAGGTCCTTGATGAAGCCGAGGTCGAACATGCGGTCGGCTTCGTCCAGGATGCAGACCTCGCAGGCGTGCAGGTGCACCACGCCCTGGCGCACGTAATCGATCAGGCGGCCCGGGGTAGCGATGATCACGTCGCAGCCGCTGGTGAGCTGGGCGCGCTGCTTGTCGTAGTCCACGCCGCCGTAGATCAGGGCGAACTTCAGGCCCAGGCCGGCGCAGAACTTCTCGGCGTCCTTGTGGATCTGGATGGCCAGCTCACGCGTCGGCGCCAGGATCATGGCGCGCGGGTCGGCCGGGCCGCGGTTGGCCAGGGCCGGGCGGGTCATCAGGCGCTGGACCAGGGTGATCAGGAAGGCGAGGGTCTTGCCGGTGCCGGTCTGGGCTTGTCCTGCGACATCGCGCCCGGTCAGGGAAATCGGCAAGGTCAGGGCCTGGATCGGGGTGCAGCGGGTGAAGCCGGCCGATTCCAGGCCGGCGAGCATCGCCGGGTGCAGGTCGAAACTGGAAAAAGCGATATCCGTCAGGGGCTTGTCGGACATTTTCGGGGCAACGGGGGCAGCATCTTGGTCGGTCATGGGGTCTCTTTCGCGCGGGGGTTCCGCGCTTGCGCGTGTGGCCCGGGGGTCGCACACTGCGCCGGTGCTCGGGACGGGTTGCCGACTTGTTTTCGGCTGATTCAACCCCCAGTTTACCGTATCCCGGGGCCTTTCCGGCCGCCGGCACTACCCCACAAATATTGAGAAATCAGGGAGTTTGCCCGTGAGTGACCAGGTGCTGCATGTAGGCGACGACGACTTCGAGGCCATGGTGCTCAAGTCCGACACCCCGGTGCTGGTCGACTTCTGGGCCGAATGGTGTGGCCCCTGCAAGATGATCGGGCCAATTGTTGATGAACTGGCCGGAACCTATGCCGGCAAGGTCAAGGTCGTGAAGCTCAACATCGACCACAACCCGAAAGTGCCGCGCCAGTACGCGGTGCGCGGCATCCCGACCCTGATGCTGTTCAAGAACGGCGCCGTGCATTCGACCCAGGTCGGCGCGGTCGGCAAGTCCCAGCTGACCTCCTTCGTCGACAAGGCGGTCTGATTTTCCCGCGGCATGGGCGGCCCTTCGGGGCCGCTGGCAGCAACGTGGACCTGAACGAATTCCCCGGCCCGGCTTGTGCATCGGCCGCCGGCTTGTTAGCGTAGATAGCAGCCAAGGCGCCCGCGAGCGCCGCTCCTTCTGCTCTGCCCCTCTCCCTCCCCACTCGCATTCGCGAGGAACTCCGTGTCCGAAAACGAAACCGAAACCGGCGTCACTGCCGAGAAGCGTCCGCGCAAGCCGCGTACTCCTGCCAAGGCTGAAGCCGCGGCGCCCCAAGCTCCCGCCCCCGAACGCAGCCCCGCTCCCGAGCGCGCCCCGGCCCCCGAGGCCAGCGAGCGGCGCCCCGAGCCACGCGCCGATGAAGGCCAGGGCGGCGGCGAACATCGCGAAAGCAGCGAGCCGCGCCAGCACCAGAACCAAGGCCAGAACCAGGGCCAGCAGCAAGGCCAGGGCGGCCAGAACCAGAATCAGAACCAAGGCGAAGACGGCGGCTTCGGTGGCCGAAATCGCCATCGCCGCGACCGTTTCCGCGACCGTGACCGCAATCGCGGCGGTGGCGGCGGAGGTGGTGGTGGCGGCAATCGCGACGGTCGCCCCGAAGACGACGGCGGCCGCGAGCAGCCCTACACCGGACCGCAGTTGCCGCCGGACTTCCCGTCCTATTCGCTGACCGAACTCAAGCGCATGCCGGCGCACAAGCTGCTCGAAATGGCCGAAACCCTCGGCCTGCACGAGGGCGTGGCGCGCATGCGCAAGCAGGACGTCACCTTCCAGCTGCTCAAGGTGCTCTCGCGCCATCCGAACGGCGTGGCCGCCGACGGCGTGCTGGAAATCCTGCCCGACGGCTACGGCTTCCTGCGCAGTTCCGACGCCAGCTACCTGGCCGGCCCGGACGATGTCTACATCTCGCCCAGCCAGATCCGCCGCTTCAACCTGCGCACCGGCGATGAAGTCACCGGCCGCATCCGCAGCCCCAAGGATGGCGAGCGCTACGTCGCCCTGAACGTGCTCGACACGCTCAATGGCGAACCGCTGGAAGCGTCCAAGGGCAAGGTGCTGTTCGAGAACCTCACCCCGCTGTTCCCGCGCAAGCGCTTCACGCTCGAGCGCGGCAACGGCTCGAGCGAAGACATCACCGGCCGCATCATGGATCTGATGGCGCCGCAGGGCAAAGGCCAGCGCGCGCTGATCGTCTCGCCGCCGAAAGCCGGCAAGACCATGCTGATGCAGAACGTCGCCCAGGCGATCGTGCACAACCACCCGGACGTGCACCTGATCGTGCTGCTGATCGACGAGCGCCCGGAAGAAGTCACCGACATGCAGCGCACCGTGCGCGGCGAAGTCATTTCCTCCACCTTCGATGAACCGGCGGCGCGCCATGTGCAGGTCGCCGAAATGGTGATCGAGCGCGCCAAGCGTTTGGTGGAACACAAGCGTGACGTCGTCATCCTGCTCGACTCGATCACCCGCCTGGCCCGCGCCTACAACATGGTCGTGCCCAGCTCGGGCAAGGTCCTGTCCGGCGGCGTGGATGCCAATGCCCTGCATCGCCCGAAGCGCTTCTTCGGCGCCGCGCGCAATGTCGAGGAAGGCGGCTCGCTGACCATCATCGCCACCGCGCTGATTGATACTGGCAGCAAGATGGACGAGGTGATCTACGAAGAGTTCAAGGGCACCGGCAACTCGGAAGTGCACCTGGACCGTCGCATCGCCGAAAAGCGCGTGTATCCGGCCATCAACATCAATCGCTCGGGCACCCGCCGCGAAGAGTTGCTGATCGACCCGGACCTGCTGGCCAAGATCTGGATACTGCGCAAGCTGCTGCACCCGATGGACGAACTGAGCGCAATGGAATTCCTGCTCGACAAGATGAAGACCACCAAGTCCAACGACGAGTTCTTCAGTTCGATGAAGCGCTGATCGAGCGCTTCGCAGCAAGAAGAAAGCCCCGCGAAAGCGGGGCTTTTGTCATTCAGTTCAGGGCGGTTCCCGCGGCAGGCTGCAGCAGCTTGTAGGGCGAATCGAGCGCAGACACCGTGCTGGCGCCGGCACCTCCAAAGGCAAAGCCGGAACTGCCGCGTGAAGGCAGCCACTCGGCGGGGTGGAACTCCCCGCGATGCACGGGAATCCAGTAGCCCGCCTGGTTGACGTCGTACCGAAGGATATAAGTCACCGGCACCGTGACCGTGCGCTCGGCAGGGCTAGCCGCGGCCCGGGCAGGAGGGATGTTGAAGGTCCATTGCCGGGCGGCGATGACGGCGTTGGCTTCCAGCACATGCATCGTGGCGCGAGCGGAGTTGTCGCCCAAACGGCCCTCGAAATCATGGGCCATCGAGCGCACTACCTGCACTTTTTCCGCGCGCCCGTCGGCACCCACCAGAATCGCCAACAGCACCTCGCCCGTGCGATTGCTTGCCTGCAATTGCCTGGGGTACATCGGCGGGTTCAAGCGCTTGCCCGTGATCTGGGCGAGCATGCCATCGGGCAGGACGGCCGCCGTGTTATCGGGATCATCGAAGTTGACATCGTCGATCCGGACATCGAAAGTCTCGCCCGCTTGCCTTGCTGCCAACACGAGCCGGAATTTGGTTTGCGTCTGTATCGACTGGCCACGAACCAGGAAGGGCTTGAAGCGCCACGCGCGCGCCTTCGCCAGCAAGGCATCCCGCAGCTGCGGGGTTACCCTTTCAGTGCTGACTTCGGCCGAGCTGACGCTGCCGTCCGCGTCAATCAGCACGCGGCCTTCCACCTGCATGAGCCGCACTGTCTCAAGCTCCGGCCGATCGGCCGGTGAAGCTGATTTCGCCGGCACGAGCAGGGCCACGCCCAGGACGAGCCATGCGCAAGGGAGGGAGGGGGTCGGCACGGTGATCTCCGGCAATGACTAAGGGGTTGGAAGGAAGTGAACGACCCTGATTCTGGGGAATCGTAGCCGAGCTTGGGCATAATCGGGTCGAACGCGGAGAACCCCGATGCACGGCCAAGGCAATCTCGAAATCTTCCTGATCTTCCTGCTGGCGGCGGTGGTGGCGGTGCCGCTGTTCCGGCGCCTGGGCCTGGGCGCGGTGCTGGGCTATCTGGTGGCCGGCGTGTTGATGGGCCCCTTCGGCTGGAAGCTGGTGAAGGATCCGGCCAGCGTGCTGTCGTTTTCCGAATTGGGCGTGGTGCTGCTGCTGTTCGTGATCGGCCTGGAGTTGTCGCCTTCGCGGCTGTGGGTGATGCGCCGGCCGGTGTTCGGCACCGGCGGCTTGCAGGTCTTGCTGTCGGCGCTGGCGATCGGCGCGGCGGCGGCAGCGATGGGCCTGGGCTGGAAGAGTGATGTCGTCATCGGCCTGGGGCTGGCCCTGTCATCTACCGCGGTGGGCTTGCAATTGCTGGCCGAGCGCAAGGAGCTGACCACGGGCTTCGGGCGACTCGCGTTCGCCATCTTGCTGTTCCAGGACCTCGCGGCGATTCCGCTGCTCGCCTTGATTCCCTTGCTGGGCGAGGCGAAGGCCGCCTCGCAATCGGCGCCGCCGCTGGAAGCGGTGCTGCGTGCGATCGGCATGATCGCCCTGGTGGTGATCGGCGGGCGACTGGTACTGCAACAACTGTTCCGCGCAGTGGCTTGGACCAAGATGGGCGAAGTGTTCACCGCGACCTCGCTGCTGGTGGTGGTGGGCACGGCCTGGCTGATGCAGCAAGGCGGCTTGAGCATGGGCCTGGGCGCGTTCCTCGCCGGCGTGCTGTTGGCCGATTCGGAATTCCGGCACGAGCTCGAAGCCCAGATTGAACCCTTCAAGGGCTTGCTGCTGGGCCTGTTCTTCATCGCCGTGGGCATGAGCATTGACGTGCACCGGGTGATGGCCGAACCGATGCTGATCGCCGAGGGCGTACTGGCCCTGCTGCTGGTGAAGTCGGTCATTCTGGTCGCGCTGGGCCTGTTCCCGGGGCGCTTGCCGATACGCGAAGCGCTGATGTTGGGCGCGGTGCTGGCCCTGGGCGGCGAGTTCGCCTTCGTGGTGTTCGGCGAGGCGCTGCGCGCGGGCCTGATCGATTCGGTGCTGCGCGACCGGCTGGTGGCCATCGTCGGCCTGAGCATGGCGGCCACGCCGCTGACGGTAATCGCGGTGTCGCGCTGGTTGCTCGAACACCCGGAAAAGAAAGTCGAGCGCGCCGCCGATCCGATCGACCACGAGAACCCGCGCGTAATCATCGCCGGCTTCGGGCGCATGGGCCAGATCATCGGCCGCATGCTGCGCGCGCAGGGCATTCCCTATACCGCGCTCGAGCACAGCGTCGAACAGGTCGAGACCTCGCGCCGCTTCGGAACGATGATTTATTTCGGCGACCCGACCCGCGCCGACTTGTTGCGCGCCGCGCATGCCGACCGCGCCGAAGTCTTCGTGCTGACCACCGACGACCCGGAAACCACCATCCGCACCGCGCGCATCCTCAAGCGCCTGTACCCGCACTTGAAGGTGTTCGCCCGCGCCCGCAACCGCCAGCACGCCTTCAAGCTGATGGACCTGGGCGTGGAAGTGATCGTGCGCGAGACCTTCCATTCCAGCCTGGAGATGGGCCAGCAGGTGCTCGAGTCACTGGGCATCCCGCCGGAACTGGCGGCCGAACGGCGCGAGCGCTTCCGCAAGCACGACGAGAAGATGCTGCGTGAACAGCACCTGGTCTATGACGATGAAGCGGCGCTGATCGCTTCGTCGGAGCAGGCGCGGCGCGACCTCGAGAAACTGTTCGAGGCCGACGAAACCAAGCCCGACTGAGTCAGCGCGGCTCGCGCAGGAAGCGGGCAAGCGAGGGCGGCGGACGCGCCGGTTCGAACTCGGCGGCAATGTCCACGTAACCGCGCAGCAGCGCCAGGTCGTAGGGCGTACGCCCCAGGGAATCGCGCAGCTGGCGGTTGCCGCCTTCGCGCAGCAGGCGCCGCACCACGCCGAGCAGGCCGTGCATCGCCGCCAAGTGCAAGGCGCCCAGCCCGCGCTGGTCCTGCACGTCCATTGACACGCCTTCATTCAACAAGCGGTCCAGCACGGCCAACAGCACGTCTTCGTCGCAGGCGGCGCCGGCTTCGGCGCGCGCGCCTAGCAGCAGCAACAGCGGCGTGTGGCCACTGGCATTGGCGGCATCGGCCGGCAGCTCGGCCATCAGCAGCAAATCAAACAGGGCCAGCACGCGGGCACGATCGCGGGCGGTGAAGGCATGCAATGCGGCGCAGTGCAGCGCACTCAGGCCTTGTTCGTCCACCGCATCCACCTTGGCGCCTTGCGCCAGCAAGCGGCCAGCGATTTCCGGCAGGCCCAGGGCGGCCGCCAACATCAGCGGCGTCACGCCACCGGGCAAGGCTTGATCGGCATCGGCGCCGGCTTGCAACAGCGCTTCGACCACCGCGGTGTGGCGCATGCTGATGGCCGCCGACAGCGGCGTGGCGCCGGTGCGGGCGCGCGCGCTCGGATCGGCGCCGCGCGCGAGCAGGCGGCGCGCGAGTTCGACTTGCCCGCCGCCGGACGCGCGCAGCAAGGCGGTGCAACCTTGGGCATCGCCGGCATCCACCGGCAGGCCCAGTTCGAGCAGGCGCAGCACGGCGTCCACGTCGCCGGCCATCGCCGCCGCGGGCAGATCCATCGGCAGCAAGGGTCGCCCGGGCAAGGTCCAGCCGCGCCATTCGAGCCATTGCGTCAGGTCGCCGCGGCCGGAAGCGAGCGCCATGCCCAGCGCGGTCTGGCCATCGGGCGAACGCGCCTGCGGCTGGGCGCCAGCGCGGATGAGTGCGCGCAAGGCGGCTTCGCGGCCGAGCGCGGCGGCCACCTGCAAGGGACCGTGGCCGCGCTGGTCGCGGGCATTGGGATCCACGCCCAACGCCAGCAGCGCATCCACCAGGCGCTGCCAACCCAGGCGAATGGCGATCGACAGCGGCGGGTCTTGCGCGGGCAATGCGCCGAAGGCATCGGCACCGCGTTCGAGCAAGCCCAGCGCGAGTTGTTCGGCGCTGCGCGACACATGCTCGCCGCTCAGGCAGGCGGCGAGCATGCGTGCCAGCCCGCCCTGGCCGGACACGCCCTGGCCGCGGTCGAGCAAATGCTGCAGCGGCAACGGCCGCGCACCCGCATTGTCGAGCAGGCGCTGCAGCACGCTGTTGCCGCGGATCGCGCGTTCGGCGCTGGCGCCCTGGCGCAGCAGCCAGTCGAAGCCCGACAAATCGTCTTCGTCGGAAAATTCCAGCAACAACTCCGCCAGTGCGTCGGCGCTGACGGCACCGCCCAAGGCGAGCACCGAAGCGGCGGCCTCGAAATCGCGTTCGGCCAGGGCATCGCGCAGCAATTGCCGCGGCGTGCGACCGACCTCGCCTTCGGCCAGGCCTTCAGCGACGTTGGCAGGAAGCACATAGTTCGGGTCGAGCACCGACACCTGCGGCCAGCGCCCGTGTTCTATCGCCACATCGATGGGCTTGCGGCCTTCGGCGTCGGCGCGCGCGGGGTCGGCGCCCAGCGTGATCAGCAGGCGCAGCAATTCCGGCTCGGCGCCGCCGATGCAGGCCAGCATCACGGCGTTGCGCTGCTGCGCGTCCACGGCCTTGATGTCGGGCTTGGCGGCGGCCAGGCGCTGTACCACCAGGGTGTGCGCGTGGGCGCAGGCTTCCAGCAGCGGCGTCATGCCTTGGCTGTCGTGGGCATTGCGGTCGGCGCCGGCATCGAGCAAGAGCGCCACCACTTCGGCATTGCCGGCGGCGCAGGCTTGCATCAGCGCGGTGCGTTGTTCGGCGCCGCGCGCATCCACGCGCGCCTTGTGCCGCAACAGCAATTGCGCACCGCCCGGGTCGTCATCGCCGGCAACGGCGGCCAGCAGCGCGGGTTGCCCGCCTGCAGGTTCCGGCTTGGCGCCGTGTTCGATCAGGAAACGCGCGAGCCGCCAGTTGCCGGATGCGCAGGCAATGGCCAGCGGGCTGAAGCCTTCGCCATTGAGTGTGTCCACTTGGGCGCCGGCATCGAGCAGCAGCGCCGCGACGGCGGGGTCGGTGCTGCGTGCGGCGTGGTGCAGGGGCGTGTTGCCGTCGGCATCGGCGGCGCGCGAGTCGGCACCGTTGGCCAAAAGCGTCATTACCGTTTCCGGGCGGCCGTGCCAGCTGTCGCGGGTGGCGGCGAGCAGGGGCGTCAGTCCGCCATGGCGCAGGTTCAGGTCGGCGCCCTGGGCGATGAGCTTGCGCAGCACGCGGGTGTCGCCTTGCAAGGCGGCGAGCATGGGCAGGCTGCGCTGGTCGCGGTCGTCTTCTCCGGGAAGGCTGTGGGCGTTGGCGCCGGCATCGAGCGCGGCCAGCGCGGCTTCGATGCGGCCTTCGCGCAGGGCCTTGTACAGGCGCTGGTCGGGGCTGGCATCGGCGGGTTCGGCATCCGCCGCAACGGGCGCGGACTCGCGCAAGGGCATCTCTTCAATCGGCAGCGAGGCCGACAGCGCCTGGCGGTCGGCGCGGCGATGGATTTCCAGATGCGCCAGCAAGCTCAGCAGCGGATAGGCCAGCAACAGCGGCAACTGCGCGCGCGCCGCAATCACACCGGGCCAGATCAGCACCAGGCCCAGGGACAGCACCGCGAACACCAGCACCGTGATCACGCCGCCGCGCACGGCTTCACTACCGCCGTGGCGCGCCGCCGCCGTGAGCAGCCCGGCGAAGCGCTGGCCGTGGCGCGCGGCCTGGGCGAAGGCCGGCCACAGTCGCCACAGCCCGAGCAGCACGAAGCCCAGGCACAGGCTCAGCACCAGGGTCGGCACCAAGGCGCCGTTATCGAGCAGGGCACGCAGGGGCCAGGCGATGATCAGCGCTTCCAGGCCGAAGGCCAGGCCCCAGAGCGCGGCCACGCTGAGCGCGTCGGCCAGCAGCGGGATGCGCGGCGACTTCGGGTCGCGGCTGCCGCGCCAGGCGCTCCAGCCGATCACCAGCACCGGCTGGGCCAGCACCAGGCCCACCAAGGCCAGGGGCGAAGACAGCAGCAGGGGCAGCCAGCCCAGGCCGGCGCCGATCAGCAACAGGACGAGCGCCGGCCAGCGCGAGCCGCGTTCAGCCATCGCCGACGCCGCCTTCCACCAAGGGGTCTTCGACCGTCAGCGGACCTTGCAGGTGGTAGCCGAGCGAGACCAGGTTGTGCCGCACCACCTCGGCATCGCCGCGCGCGAGCTTGCGCTCCGGCGTCAGGCTGAATTCGAGCACGAAGGCCAGCGCGCCCAGCGGCGCGCGCACGCCCTCGGGCACCAGGCCGAAGGCATCCTTCTCGCGCAGGTACAGGTAGGTGTCGGGCTTGCGCAGGGATTTGTAAACGTAGGCCTGCATGGACTGCCGCTCGGGGGTTGGGCGATTGTCGCCGCAAACCCCGGGCGGGGAAAGCATTGGTTTGTTTGTGCTTCGTTATTCATGTGCGCGGCTTTGCTACCCTAGCCCGCCGGTTTTCGCCGGCTTGTCCTTGCCGGAGCATGCATGCGCCTGTCCTTGAAATTCGCCGCCCTCGCCCTTGCCCTGTCCGGCTTGCCGGCCGTGGCGCAAACCCCGATCACGCTCGACCAGGCCATGGCCCATCCGGACTGGATCGGTCCGGCGGTGGAGGGCGCGTGGTGGTCCTGGGACAGCCAGCGCGTGTACTACAAGCTCAAGCGCAAGGGCTCGCCGCTGCGCGACACCTTCTCCCTGGCCGCGACCGGTGGCACCGCCACGCGCGTGGACGAAGCCGCGCAAGCGAACATTGACGCCGACTCGCCAGTGTTCGACCGCGCCCGCACGCGCATGGCCTTCGTGCGCAACGGCGACATTTTCGAACGCGACATGCGCAGCGGTGCCCTGACCCAGGTCACCCGCAGCAACGACGCCGAGGGCAGCCCGCAGTATTCCGCTGACGGCGCCAGCCTGCAGTTCAGCATCGGCACCGACTGGTTCGCCTGGAATGCGCGCGATCGCATCATCAGCCCGGTGGCGCTGCCAGTGGCGGCGAAGGACCCCGCCGCCAAGCCCGCTGCAGACTCGCTGCGTGACATGCAATTGCGCCTGATCGCCACGCTCAAGCGCCAAAGCGATGACCGCGACGCGCTGCGCCAGCAAGCCGAACTCGCGCGCCGCCAGGACAGCACGCGCGCGGCTGCGCCGATCTACCTGGGCGAGGGCATCCAGATTGATGGCAGCTCGCTCTCGCCCGATGGCCGCTGGTTGCTGGTGGTGACCTCGCCCAAGGGCGCGGACACCGGGCGCATCGGCAAGCTGCCGCGCTATGTCACCGAGTCCGGATACGAGGAATCCGAAGACGAGCGCGTGCGCGTGGGCCGCAATTCGCCCATTCCCGAAAGCCTGAAATTGGTTGACCTCAAGCAAGGCAGCGTGCGCGATCTTTCGCTCGACTCCCTGCCGGGCATCGCCGTGGATCCGCTGGCCGACCTGCGCAAGGCGCAGAAGCTCGACCCGCTGAAAGGCAACCGCCCGCTGCGCGTGCTCAATGAAGGCGACAACAGCGGCGCCGCGACCATCCGCTGGTCGGCCGATGGCAGCCAGATCGCCATCCAGATGCGCGCGATCGACAACAAGGACCGTTGGATCGCGACGGTGGATTTCGCCGCTGGCACTTTGCGCAGCGCCGAGCGCTTGACCGACCCCGCGTGGATCAACTGGAACTTCAACGATTTCGGCTGGCTGCCGGACAACCGCACGCTCTGGTTCCTGTCCGAGCTCAGCGGTTACTCGCACCTGTACACGGTACTGCCCGGTGGCAAGGCCACGGCGCTGACGCAAGGCAAGTGGGAAGCCTCGTCGGTGCAGTGGTCGAACGATGGCAAGACCGCCTACTTCGTCTGCAACCGCAAGTGGCCGGGTGATTATGAAGTCTGCGCGGTGCCTGCCGGCGGTGGCGACGTGCGCGAAGTCACCGCGCTTGACGGCGTGGAGGGCTACACGCTTTCGCCCGACGGCCAGCGCCTGCTGGTGAATTACTCCGCCAGCTACCTGCCGGGCCAGCTCGCTTCCGTGCCCGTTGCCGGTGGTGAAGCGACGCGCCTGACCGACACCCGAACTGCCGAGTTCAAGGCGCGCACGTGGATCGAGCCGCAGTATGTGCAGGTACCGTCCTCGCATGGTGCGGGCAACATCTGGGCCAAGCTTTATCGCCCGGCGCAACTTGAGGCAGGCAAGAAATACCCGGTGGTGATGTTCGTGCATGGCGCCGGCTACCTGCAGAACGTCAGCGCTCGCTACCCGGCCTATTTCCGCGAGCAGATGTTCCATAACCTGCTGGTGCAGCAGGGTTACATCGTGCTGGACATGGACTACCGCGCGTCGGAAGGCTATGGCCGCGCCTGGCGCACGGCGATCTACCGGCAGATGGGCCATCCCGAACTCGACGACTACCTCGATGGCGTGAACTGGATGGTCGCCAACCAGCAGGGCGATGCCAAGAAGGTCGGCATCTACGGCGGCAGCTACGGCGGCTTCATGGCCTTCATGGGCCTGATGCGCGCGCCGGACGTATTCGTCGCCGGTGCCGCGCTGCGCCCGGTCAGCGACTGGACCAGCTACAACCACGAGTACACCTCGAACATCCTCAACACGCCTGAGCTCGATCCGGAGGCCTACAAGACGTCCTCTCCGATCGAGTACGCGCAGAACCTGCGCGGCCACCTGTTGATCGCCCACGGCATGATCGACGACAACGTGTTCTTCCAGGATTCGGTGCGCATGACCCAGCGCCTGATCGAGCTGAAGAAGGACAAGTGGGAAATCGCGCCGTATCCGATGGAACGCCACAGCTTCGTGCAACCGGAAAGCTGGTACGACGAATATCGGCGCATTGACGAGCTGTTCGAGCGCACGCTGAAGTAAGCGCCAAAAAGAAACCCGGCCGAAGCCGGGTTTCTTTTCTGCAATCGCCGCGAAAACTTACTTCGCCGCTTTCGCCTTCTGCGCCGGGATGAAATCCTTGCGCACCGCATCGGCCAGCAGGGCCGGCGGCAACAGGCCCTGGTCGAGCAGGAAGTTGTTGAAGGCCAGGCGGTCGAACTTCGCGCCCAGCGCCACTTCGGTTTCCGCGCGCAGTTCCAGAAGTCGCGAGTAGCCGTAGAAATAGCTGCCCGCCTGGCCCGGCGCGTTGATGGTGTAGCGGTCCAGTTCCTGGCGCGCCATCGCCGGCGAGAGCATCACTTCCTCGGTCAGCACGCGGCCGGCATCTTCGCGGCTGATCAGGCCCAGGTTCAGCATCGGGTCGAGCATGGCGCGGGCCGCGCGCAGCAGGCGGAACTGCAGGGCGATCATCTGCCCTTCCGGCGGCTCGGACGGCACCATCTCGGCCTCGGCATACAGGGCCCAGCCTTCCACATTCACGCTGTTGAAGGCGTACAGCACGCGCGCCTGCGACACACCGCGTTCAATCATCGCGCTGAACTGCAGTTCGTGGCCCGGGCGGCCTTCGTGCGCGCTCAGCGTCCACGCCGCCGCCGGATGATTGAAGTCGTCATACACCTCGGCCTTGCCGCCGGCCGCGGGATTGCCCACGGGCAAGACGAACTGGCCCTGCTCGCCGGTGTTGCCGATCATCGGCGGCGGCTGCATATGCGGGGCCGGCTGCGCGGCGGATTCGGCTTCCGAGGCCAGGCGCATGATCATCGGGCGATTGGGCACGTCCACCACGCGCTCGCTGCGAATGGCAGCTTCGAGCTGCGTGTTCACCGCCTTGTAACTGGCCTCGAGCTTGTCGTTGGGAATGGTCTGCGACTTCAGTTGGCGGATCACCGCGCGGTAGTCGCCGGGCTTGAGGCCGCGCGCCTGCGCCACCACCGGCGCCAGCGCCTGCATGGCCGCCCGCGTTTCCATGAACTCCACTTCGGCGCGCTGGATCAGCAGAGCGGGATCAATGTCGATGCCGAAGCCCTTCAGGCGGAAGGCGTACTGCTCGGGCAGCAGGCGGAAATCGTCGCGGGCGACCGGCAGCACGCTCGCACGCTCCCAATCACCGTAAGCCGTCATCTGCTTTTCGAAGGCATCCAGCGCCGGGCCGGCGCCTTCGATCTTCATCGTGCCAAACAGCTCGCGCACACCCTTGATGTAGGTGGGCAGGTTGTCGAGTGACTTGAGCACGCGCGCCTTCACCGGGCCGCGCAATCCGGCCTGGCCCAGGCGTTCGGTAAAGCGCGCCTTGGCCTGCTCGGCCAACGGCGTGCTGCCGGGATACGTGCCGACATAACGCTGCAGCAACTCCAAAGCCTTCGCGCGGCGCGCGGCCGGCAGCTGCTCCTGCAACAGCGCCTGCAGGTTGCCGAAGGCGATGCGCGGCACGTCCATCCAGGGCAGGTCATATTTCTGGCCCAGGCGCGTGCCCTCGATCTCCTGGTCGAGCGAACCGATCAGGATCTGCAAATCCTGCTTCACCATCGGATTGGCTTCAGACTGCAGCGCGGCTTCGAGCTTGGCGCGATGGGCCTGCATGGCGGCGACATAGCGGTCGCTGATGCCCGGGCCAAGGTCCATGGCCAGGCCGTCGTATTCGGTCAGGCCCGACCCGGAAGCGTCCTCGGGCGAGAACACGGCCTGCGCGCGCAGCAGCCCGCTGGCGTAAGTGTTGCTGGTTGCGACCCAGGCCGGCACGGCCGGTGCCGCGGCAGCGGCGGGCTTGGCATCGGCCGCGAAGGCGGGCGTGGCGAGCCCGGTGCCCGCAGTCATCAGGGCGAGGGCAATGGCAAGGCGTAAGGTCATGGACGGTCTCCGGAAGGGTTCTCGAGCATGGGCGCCGCCCCAAGCGACGCGCATGCGGCACAAGTCACGCCCGCGCGGCGGGCCTAGCTGAGGTAGCCGCCGTCCACCGCCAGCACGCTGCCGGTGACATAGCTGCTGGCAGGGCTGCACAGGTAGAGCACGGCCGGGGCGATTTCATCGGGCTGGGCCACACGCGCCAGCGGCGTGAGCTGCATCATCATGCCCAGGATCTTCGGGTTGGACGTGAGCGCGCTGGCGAACTTGGTATCGGTCAGGCCCGGCAATACGGCGTTGACGCGAATGCCGTGCGCGGCGAGTTCCTTGGCGAAGCCCTCGGTCAGGTTGACGATGCCGGCCTTGGTCATGGAATACACGCCCTGCCCCGGCGCCGAGCGGCGCGCGTTCACCGAGGCGATGTTGACGATGCACCCGCCCTTGCCGCGCATCCGCCGCGCCGCCTGCACGCTGGTCCAGAAATAGCCGCGCAGGTTCACTTCCACGGTCTTGTCGAAACTGGCCAGGTCCTGGTCGAGCATGGGCCCGAAATAGGGATTGGCGGCGGCATTGTTGACCAGGATGTCGGGCACGATGCCTTGGGCGTCCAGCGCGGCGAAGGCCGCCTCGATCGCCGCCGCATCGCCCACATGCATGGCCAGGGCCTGCGCGGATCCGCCTTCGGCGCGGATCGCCGCGGCCACCGCCTCGCAGCCCTCGAGCTTGCGGCTGGTGCAGACCACATGCGCGCCTTGCGCGGCCAACAGGCGCGCGATCGCCTCGCCGATGCCACGCGAGGCGCCGCTCACCAGGGCGGTCTTGCCGGACAGGTCAAACAGGTTCGTCGTCACGCTCAAAGTCTCCGGTTGCAGCGTCACCGCTGCTTGCTATGCTCCAAAGCCTAGCATGGCAAAAACCGGGGTTTTGGCATGGCGCAGCAGCGGCGAGTCCTGATCACCGGCGCGGGCAGTGGCCTGGGCCAGGCCCTGGCCAAACGCTATGCCGCCAGCGGCGCGCGCGTGGCCTGCGTGGACCTCACCGTCGAGCGCAGCGAAGTCACCCGCGCCGCGCTGCCGGGCAGCGGCCATCTCGCCTTGGCCGCCAATGTCGCCAGCGACGAAGCCATGGATGCGCTGCACGAAGCGGTGCAATCGCAATGGGGCGGCGTGGACGTGCTCGTCAACAACGCCGGCATCGCCTCGGCCGGCTTGATGGTCAACACCACCATGCCCGAATGGCGCCAGGTGCTCGAAACCAATCTGCTCAGCGTGGTGCGCGGTTGCCGCCTGTTCGTTCCCGGCATGCTGGCGGCGGGCCAGGGCCAGGTGATCAACACCGCCAGCTTCGCCGCCATCGCCGGCGCGCCAGGCGCCATGAGCTATGGCGTGGCGAAGGCGGGCGTGCTTGCGCTGTCGGAGCAGTTGCGCGCCGAAGTCGGCCCGCTCGGCATCGCGGTCAGCGTGATCTGCCCGAGTTTCTTCCGCACCAATCTTTGCGACCACGTGGTCGGCAACCAGGCCGCCAAGGGCGTGGTGATCAAGCTGATGGACAACGCGCCCGACACGCTCGACAGCGTCGCCGACAAGACTTTCGAACAGGCCGAAGCCGGTCGCTTCCTGATTCTTCCGACCCAACGCGAGCCCATGCTCTGGCGCTTGAAGCGCTTCTTCCCCGAGTTCTATTACCGGCAGATGCTCAAGCGCACCGCCGCGCTGCGTGGCGCCTCGGCGCCGGCCAATTCGGCAGCGGCTTCGCCATGAAGTGGCTGATCTACGGAGCGAATGGCTACACCGGCCGCCTGGTCGCCGAAGAAGCCGCGCGCCGCGGCCTGCGCCCGATCCTGGCCGGCCGCAACGCCGGCGCGATCGAGCCGCTGGCGAAGAAACTGCGCCTGCCGGTGCGCGCCTTCGGCCTGGATTCGCCGGCGGCGATTCGCGCGGGACTCAAGGACGTCGGCCTGGTGCTGCATTGCGCGGGGCCGTTCTCGGCAACCTGCGCGCCGATGCTCGAAGCCTGCCTGGACCTGGGCGCGCACTACCTGGACATCACCGGCGAGATCGACGTCTTCGCGCACTGCCATGCCCAGCACGAGCGCGCCAAGAAGCGCGGCATCGTCGTCATTCCCGGCACCGGCTTCGACGTGGTGCCCACCGACTGCCTGGCGGCGATGCTCAAGGCCGAACTGCCCACGGCGCAATCGCTGGTGCTGGCCTTCGAAGCCGGCGGTGGCCCCAGCCCCGGCACCGCGCTTACCGGCGTGGAAGGCCTGGGCAAGGGCGGCCGCGCACGCATCAATGGCGAGTTGAAGAAGGTGCCCTTGGCCTGGAAGACGCGCAGCTTCGAACGCGACGGGCAGTCGCGTTTCGCCATGACCATTCCCTGGGGCGATGTGTACACCTCATACGTGTCCACCGGCATTCCCAATGTCGAGGTGTACATGGGCGTGCCGCCGACGGCGGCCAGTCGCCTGCGCAAGATCCGCTGGCTCGGCCCCTTGCTGGGCGCCGCGCCCGTGCAGGCCTGGCTGAAGGGGCGCGTGGCCAAGCAAGTGCGCGGACCCGGCGCCGACCAGCGCGCCAACAGTGACGGCCGGGTCTGGGGCGAGGTGCGCGACGAGGCCGGGCGCGAGGTGAAGGCCCAGCTGCGCACGCCCAACGGCTACCTGCTCACCGTCACCGCCTCGCTGGGCATCGTCCAGCGCCTGCTTGAAGGCCCGCGGCCCGCGGGCGGCTACTACACCCCCTCGCAATTGATGGGGGCCGAGTACGTGCTGGGCCTGCCGGGAGTCACCCGCCTCGAAGTCGCCCAGGCCTAGGCCGCTATTCACCTTCGTTCGCGTTGGCCCATTGAGGGGATGGCATTGGCTGGGGGGCCGTGCATTCTGCTGGGCCGGTTCACACCCCCGTCGGGTCGTTCTGCCCTGTAATGCCACAGGGAAGAAATGCCAAGGGAATGAAGATGATGAGTGAGCGCGACGACCTCGTGACCCGGTTGGGCGAGGCGATGGATAACGGCGAGTTCGAGATGTTCTTCCAACCGGAGTTCGCCGTGGACGGCCACCCGGTGGCCGTGGAGAGCCTGATCCGCTGGCGCCACCCCGAGCGCGGCCTGATCCCGCCCGTGGTGTTCCTTGCGATCTGCGAGGACAGCGGACTGATCCTGCCCCTGGGTCGCTGGGTGCTGGGTGAGGCCTGCGCCTACCACTTCCGCCTGGTCGAAGCCGGCTGGCCGGGCGTGACCCTGTCGGTAAACATGTCCACGGCGCAGTTCGAGGACGCCGGCATGGTTGATTACCTGCGCAAGCTGGTCACCGAGTTCTCCATCCCGGCCGGCGCGCTGGAGCTGGAGCTTTCCGAAGGCACGGTCATGCACAACCCCAACCGCGCGGTGGAAATCCTCACCGCCGTGCGCGCGCTCGGCGTCGGCGTGGCCATTGCCGAGTTCGGCACCGGCTATTCGAGCATGTCCACCCTGCACCGGGTGCCGGCCGACAAGATCAAGATTGACCGCAGTGTGGTGCGCGGCGTGCATGAAGACGGCAACAACGCCGCCATCTGCCGCTCGATCATTTCCCTGGCCCACGGAAAAGGACTGACCGTGATCGCCGAGGGCGTAGAAGTCAGCGAAGAGCGGGCCTGGTTGGCGGCCAATGGCTGCGATGGCGTGCAGGGTTACCTGTTCGCGCGCCCCGCTCCCTTCGAGGACATGCTGCGCGGCCTCGGTTCCTTGCCGGACTGAGGCGCCGACCGGATTTCCGGCCGGCCTGTCACCATGCCTTTCACGGAGTTCGAAGCTCCCCAGGCGCCCGCGATGGGCGAGCACGCGCGGCCCCTGGCTTACGGCCTGGCCCTGAGCCTGGTGTTGATGGCCGTGCTGATGGCGGCACTGTGGAACGACTACCAGCGCAAGCTCGACGCCGCCTCGCGCCGCGCCGCAGCCATCGCGCTGGGCAGCGAACGCCTGCTCAGCCTGGAGATGCGTAATCTCGAACGCGCCCTGCGCGGCATTGCCCGGGACTCGGCCGAGTTGCAGGCGGAATCGCCGGAGGAGTCGCGGCGGCTGCGCCTGGGCCTGGTGACGGGCGTGGATGATCGCCATGCCGAACTGCAGGATGTCGTGTTGGTGGACGAACGTGGCCGGCCACTCGATGCCGCGCCGGCCTTGGGCGATCCGGGCATCAGTGCCTGGGCCCGCGATCTGCGTAATCGCCGGCGCAGCGACGGTTTGATCTCGGGCCCGCCGCAACGCGCGGCCGATGGCACCTGGCTATTGCCGCTAGCCATGCCACTGGAGCTGGGCGGACAGAAGGGTTGGGTGCTGGCACGCCTGCGCCAGCAAACACTGGCCGAACTGACCCGCGGCCTGGACATCGGCGCCGATGGCGTGGCCAATATCTTCGACCGCCGCGGCCGCCTGCTGGCGCGCTCGCGGCGCGGCGCCTCGCAAGTCATGGGTGCCGACTTCTCAAGCACGCCCCTGCTGCGCGCGTTGACGGAAGGCGGACAGGAAGGCGAGCAGGACCTGGTCAGCCCGGTGGACGGCGTGCGCCGGCTCGTGGCTTTTCGCGCACTCGACGACTTCCCCTTCATGGTGTCAATCGGCCTGTCGCGCGCGGAGGTATTGGGCGGCTGGTATGTGTTCGCGGCGGCCACTGCCTTGGTGGGCCTGGCCTACTTGTTGGGCTGGATGCTGTTGGGCCGCACGCTGTGGCGGGCCAACCGGCGCCAGGCCCTGCTGCTGGGGCGCCTGGCCGCGAGCCGCGAAACACTTCTGGAAGCCCAACGCATCGGCGGGCTGGGCTGGTACCGCCTGGACCTGTCGAGTAACCGTGTGCAGTTTTCACCCGAATCGATGACGATCTACGGCTTCGGGCCGGAGGATCTGCCGATCGATCTTGAAGCCTGCCTGCAGCGCACCCATCCCGAAGACCGCGAGTTCGTGGCCGCAGAACACCAGCGCCACATTGCCGACGACCACTTCCCCGACACCCGCTACCGCCTGCTGCACCCCGATGGCAGTGTGCACATTGTCATCGCCCGCGGCCGCATTGTGGGTGGCACCGGTGGCCAGGTCATGGTGGGCACCATCCAGGACGTCACCGAACTGACCGAGGCCACCGAGCGCCTGCGCGAAGCCGAGTCGCAGTACCGGCTGCTGTTCGAGCGCAACCCGATGCCGTTCTGGGTCTTCCATCGCGAGGACTTCCGCATCCTGGAAGCGAATGAGGCGGCCCTGACGCAATACGGCTACAGCCGCGAAGAATTCCTGTCCATGCATCTGCGCGACCTGCGCCCGGCCGAGGACGTGGAGGAAGCCGAGCGCATCGCCCGCGAAGGCAGTCCGGAAAAGCGCCGCGGCCGGATCTGGCGGCACCTGTGCCGCGACGGCCGCCTGCTTTGGGTGTCGGTGCATTCGGCCGACATCAATTTCCGCGGCCAGCCGGCCCGACTGGTGCTGGCACTGGATGTGACCGAGCGCCTGCAGGCGCAGCAGAAACTGGAAGAAAGCGAAGCGCGCTTCCAACTGGTCGCGCGCGCCACCAGCGATGCGGTATTCGACTGGAACATCGTCACCGGCGAGGTCTGGCGCAGCCAGAGCTTCGACAAACTGTTCGGCTATGGCACCGAAGAAGTGCCCGACAACATTGATGCCTGGCAGGAACGCGTGCATCCGGACGACCGCCCCAAGGTGGATGCCGAGCTGGCGCGCTTCTTCTACCAGTCGCGCGAACTGGAGTGGAGCGCGTTGTACCGCTTCCGGCGCGGCGACGGCAGCTACACCCACGTGCTCGACCGCGGCGTGCTCGAACGCGACCCCCGTGGCAAGCCGCTGCGCATGGTCGGCGGCATGATGGATGTCAGCCGCCAGCACCGCGACGAAGTCGACCTGCGCCTGTTGCGGCGCGCGATCGAGTCGGTGGACAACGGCATCGTGGTGATGGATGCGCTCGACCAGGGCCTGCCGCTGGTCTACGTCAACCCCGCCTTCGAGCGCATCACCGGCTACCCCGAGGCGGAGGTGCTCGGCCGCAACTACCGCTTCCTGCAGGCCGAGGATTCGGCGCGCGATGCGCTCGAGGAAGTGGCCGCCGCCATCGCCGGGCAGCGCGAGACCACCGTGCTGATGCGAAATTTCCGTCGCAACGGCAAGCTCTTCCACAACCAGTTCTCGCTGTCGCCGGTGCGCGACGAGAACGCGAAGCTGACCCACTTCGTGGGCGTGATCAACGACGTCAGCGAACGCCAGCGCCACGAGGCCGAGCTGGCCTTCCGCGCCAGCCACGACGACCTGACCGGCCTGGCCAATCGCGCCGCAGTGCTGGCGGCCATGGAAAACCTGATCGCGGCAGACGCCAGCGCGCCCTGGACTCTGCTTTGCATAGACCTGAACAACTTCAAGCTGATCAACGACAGCCTCGGCCACGAAGTCGGCGATGCCGTGTTGCAGGCGGTGGCGGCGCGCCTGGGCGCCCTGGTCGGCGATGTCGATCGCACGGCGCGTCTGGGCGGCAACGAATTCCTGGCCCTGCTGCCGGGCCCGGATTCGTGCGCGGCGATCGAGCGCGTGCTGGCCGGCCTGGCGCAGCCGATCCAGGCCCTGTCCACCCTGCACTACCTGAGCTTGAATGCCGGCATCGCCCGCTATCCGGACCATGGCTACAGCCCGGAGCAATTGCTGCGCAACGCCGGAATCGCCAGTCACGAGGCGCGCCGGCGCGGCCACAACCAGCGCGTCGAATACAGCCCGGACTTCGACCGCAGTGTCACCGATCGCCAGCACCTGGTGTCGCAACTGCACGAGGCGATGGAACGCGAGCAGTTCGAGCTGTTCTTCCAACCCTTGTACGGCACCGATCGCGTGCCGATCGGCCTGGAAGCGCTGATCCGTTGGCGCCATCCCCAGCGCGGCCTGGTGCCGCCCGCAGAATTCATCCCGGTGGCCGAGGATAGCGGCCTGATCGTGCCCCTGGGTCGCTGGGTGTTGCGTGAAGCTTGTCGCCACCACCGCCTGCTGGCCGCGGCCGGACTGGGCCACCTGACCATCGCGGTGAACGTGTCGGCCATGCAGTTCCTCAGCGGTGAGCTGCAAAACGATGTGCCGAGCCTTCTACGCGAGTTCCAGGTTCCGCACGGTGTGCTTGAGCTGGAGTTGACCGAAAGCCTGGTGATGGAAAACCCCGAGCCGGTGATCGCGGTGATGCGCGAGCTGCGCCAACACGGCGTGATGCTGTCCATTGATGACTTCGGTACCGGCTACTCCAGCATGTCCTACCTGCACCGACTGCCGGTGGACAAGCTCAAGATCGACCGCAGCTTCGTCACCCATGTCGAGTCCGAACAACACAACGCCGCCATCTGCGAATCCATCCTGGCGCTGGCGCGCAGCTTCGACCTGAAGGTGATCGCCGAGGGCGTGGAAACCCAGGCCCAGTTCGACTGGCTGCGCGAGCGCGACTGCGACCAGGTGCAGGGCTACCTGCTGGCGCGGCCGATGCCGTTCTCCGAGGTCGTGGCGACGCTTACAATGGCGCATGGACGTCTCGCATCTGCTCGATGAGCTCAATCCCGCCCAGCGTGAAGTAGTTTCCGCTCCGCCCGGCCACTACCTGGTGCTGGCCGGCGCCGGCTCGGGCAAGACCCGCGTGCTGACGCATCGCATCGGCTGGCTGCATGAAGTGCTCGGCGTGCCAGTGCACGGCATCCTGGCGGTGACCTTCACCAACAAGGCGGCGGCGGAAATGCGTGGCCGCGTCGAGTCGCTGCTGCGCGGCGGCACGCGCGGTATGTGGGTCGGCACCTTCCATGGCCTGGCGCACCGCCTGCTGCGCCTGCATTGGCAGGAGGCGAACCTGCCCGAAGGTTTCCAGGTGCTGGACTCGGACGACCAGCTGCGCCTGGTCAAGCGCGTGGTCGCGGCGCTGGAGCTCGATGAAGGCCGCTTTCCGCCGCGCCAGGTGGTGTGGTGGATCAATGCCCAGAAAGATGAAGGCCGCCGACCCGCTTCCATCCAGCCGCCGGGTGGCGACTTCTACACGCGAACACTGCTGCGTGCTTACGAGGACTATGAAGCGCGTTGCCAGCGCGCCGGCCTGGTGGACTTCGCCGAGATCCTGCTGCGCGCGCACGAATTGTGGTTGAACCATCCGGCACTGCTGGCGCATTACCAGCAGCGCTTTCGGCAGATCCTGGTGGACGAATTCCAGGACACCAACACCATCCAGTACGCCTTCATCCGCGTGCTCGCCGGCGACACCGGCCAGGTGTTCGTGGTTGGCGACGACGACCAGGCCATCTACGGCTGGCGCGGTGCCAAGGTCGAGAACGTGCAACGCTTCCTGCGCGACTACCCGGGCGCGAAAACCTTCAAGCTCGAGCAGAACTACCGCTCCACCGGCAATATCCTGGCCGCCGCCAATGCCGTCATCGCGCACAACCCCGATCGCCTGGGCAAGCAGCTGTGGACCAGCGACGGCGAGGGCGAGCCGATTGACGTGTACTGCGCCTACAACGAGGTGGACGAGGCGCGCTTTGTCATCGAGCGCATCCGCGCGCATATTGATGATGGCGGCAATGCCGGCGACTGCGCCCTGCTCTACCGCAGCAACGCGCAATCGCGCGCCTTCGAAGAACAGCTCGGGCAGGCACGCCTGCCCTATCGCGTGTACGGCGGCCAGCGCTTCTTCGAGCGCATGGAAATCAAGGACGCGCTGGCCTACCTGCGCCTGGTCGCCAATCGCGACGATGACGCCGCCTTCGAGCGCGCGGTGAACACGCCGCCGCGTGGAATCGGCGAGCGCACGCTGGACGAAGTACGGCGCAGCGCGCGCGCCGGCTCGCAGTCCTTGTGGCGCGCCGCCGTGCAAGCCAGTGCGGGCTCGGACGCCTTGGCCGGGCGCGCCCGCAATGCCCTGCGCTCGTTTTCCGAACTGATCGACAGTCTCGCTGCGCAAATCGCCGACATGCCCCTGCACGAGCAGTTCGACCACGTGCTCGAGCGCAGCGGCCTGCGCGTGCATTACACCGCCGAGTCCAAGGGCCAGCTCGACTCGCGCGTGGACAACCTCGACGAACTCGTGTCGGTAGCCAGCCGCTTCGAACGCCGCATCGAAGACGAAGACGAGGCCGGCGCACCGGTGATGAGCGAGTTGGTCGCCTTCCTGTCCTATGCCGCGCTGGAAGCCGGCGAAGGCCAGGCCGAGGCCGGAGAAGACGGCGTGCAGCTGATGACCCTGCACAGCGCCAAGGGCCTGGAGTTTCCGATCGTATTCCTGGTCGGGTTGGAAGAAGGCCTGTTCCCCAGCCAGCGTTCGATGGAAGAAAACGGCCGCCTGGAAGAGGAACGGCGCCTGGCCTACGTGGGCCTGACCCGCGCGCGTCAGAAACTCACCCTCAGCCACGCCGAGTCGCGGCGCCTGCACGGCATGGAAATGCTCGGCACGCCTTCACGATTCCTGCGCGAGATTCCCGCTGCGCTGCTGCACGAAGTGCGGCCGCGGGCCGGCATCAGCCAGACGCGGTGGTCGCCGACGCCGCAGGCTTCCCTCGGGGGCGTGGCGCCCGCGAACGGCCTGCGCCTGGGCCAGCGGGTGTCGCATCCGAGTTTCGGTGCCGGCATCGTGATGGATGCCGAAGGCAGCGGCGGGCACGCGCGCGTGCAGGTGAATTTCGAATCGGCCGGCGCGAAATGGCTGGTGCTGGCCTACGCCAACCTCACGCCGCTCTGAGCCGCGACTAGCGGCCAGGGACAGGTCAGGCGCGCCGCTGCTGGCGGCTCAGGGCGTGGCGGGAGCTGGTGGCGGCGTGGGTGCGGCGGCGCCAGCCTTCGGCTTGGGCGGATCGCACTTCTTGAACACCCGGCACAGGAAACTCTTGCGCTCTTTCGCCGGCGCCTGTTCGGCCGGCTTGTGCTCGGTCGGGGCGGCAGCGGCGGCATTTTGCTGTTCCAGTGCGGCGGCCGCGGCCAACTCGTTCTGCTTGCGCGCTTCTTCGCGCACCAGCAGTTCTTCCGCGCTCAGCTCGCGCACGTAGCGCACGCGTACCCGGTTGAGTTGGGTATTGGGACCACCGTGGCCGTAGTGCGCCATCTGCACCGGAGTTTCGGTGCTGGCGTCAGCAACGGGCGCCTGACCGGTCGCCGCGTCCACGGCGGCGGGAGCCACCTCGACCGCTGGGGTGGCGGGTGGCGAGGGCACGGTGGCAACCGCTGCGGAAGCCGTGGTGCCGTTGGCGGCGGGCACTGCATCCGTGGCGGTGGCGACTGCGGCTGCGCCTTCCGCGGGTTTGTGCGCCATGCGTTGCCAGCCCATCCAGCCGGCCACACCCAGCATCACGACACCCGCCGCGACCAGCAGGTTGCGGGTGGTGTGCTTGGCGGCCGGTATGGCGGCAATTTCGGCCGTGACCCGACCCTGACCGGACACTCGGCCCTGTCCCGAGACGGGTCCCGGGCTTGGCTGGCCCAGGGCCCGCGATGTTCCCACCTGGGGCGGCGGCGTGGAGGCGCGGATGTTTCCGGGCGCACCAGGGGTGGCTGGGGTCGGCATGCCAACCACCGTCGGGTTGGAGGCGTTGGCTCCGGCCCAGGGGGCGGGGCGCACCTTCAACTGCCCGTCCTGGATGACCAGCGGGTGCTTCTTGAGGTCGTTGTTGAGCTCGTCGCAGCTCTGGTAGCGGTCGGCCGGATCCTTGGCCAGCATCTTGTACAGGATGCGGGCGATCTCTTCGTCCACTTCGGGATTCAGTTCGCGGATATCGGGCGTTTCCGCCTGCACCACGTCCAGCATCAGTTTGAGCGGACTGTCGTCCTGGAAGGGCATGCGCCCGCTGAGCATTTCGAACAGCACGATGCCGAGCGCGAAGATGTCCGAACGCTGGTCCACCGACTTGCCCAGGCACACTTCCGGCGACAGGTAGCCCGGGGTGCCGACGAAGGCGCCGGTATTGGTGAGCTTGGCGCTGGCGTCGTGGTTGGCCAGGGCGATGCCGAAGTCGGCCACCTTCACCTGGCCACGCGAGGTGATCATGATGTTGCCGGGCTTGATGTCGCGGTGGATCACGCCCTGGGCGTGCGCCGAGGCCAGGCCCTGCGAGGCGTGCAACAACACCTTCAGGGCGTCGCTGGGCACCAGGCGGATTTCGCGCTTCAGGCAGGTCGAGAGCGACTCGCCGTCAATGTATTCCATGACGAAGAAGGTCTGGTCTTCGTCCTGGCCGATGAAGTAGATCTGGATGATGTGGGCGTCGTTGAGCGTCGCCATCGCGCGGGCTTCGCGCAGGAAGCGCTCGACGAAGACTTTGTCGTGCGCCATGGCGGCCGACAGCACCTTGATCGCGACATAACGACCCAGCGAGCTTTCATAGCCCTTGTAGACCACGCCCATGCCGCCGCGGCCGAGTTCCTCGACAATGTCGTAATGCCCGAGGCGTGTAGTCGTCATGCGCAGGACCCCTAGTCTCGGGAATGGTAACCGCGCGGGAGGCCATTCGGAAGCTCCGTCTGCCTTCGGGGCCGGGATGGCTCAGATTCGCGACCCCTGGACCGGGTCATCCGGCAGGGTGACGGACGGGCCATGACCGCCTCGGCGTGCAGTTGTACTGTGCGCATCGGGGCCCCGGCCGGGGTTGGCGCCCTTCCGCGTATACACGCGCACAACGACCGTGGGATGAAACAAACATGCGCAAGATTCTGAAGTGGGCGGCCCGCCTGTTGGGCATCGTGCTGGGCCTGGGGCTGCTGCTGTTCGGCTATGCCTGGATCAAGACCAACCAGGGCCTGGCGCGAACCTATGTGGTCAATGACCCGCCGCTGGCGCTGGCCCGCGATGCCGACACCCTGGCCCACGGCGCGCACCTGTTCGCGACCCGCGGCTGCGCCGATTGCCACGGCGGCGACGCCCGCGGCAAGCTGGTGTTCGAAGCCGGCCCGGTGATGAAGATCGTCGGCCCGAACCTCACACCCGGCGGCGTGCTCAAGGGCGTCAGTGCCGACCAGATCGCCGCCGCCATCCGCCATGGCGTCAAGCCCGATGGTCACCCGATGGTGTTCATGCCCAGCCCCGAATTCAGCGCCATGAGCGATGGCGACGTCGGCGCCATCGCCGCCTGGCTGCAGTCCCTGCCGGCCGATGGCCATGACCCGGGCCAATGGGAGATTCGTCCGCTCGGCCGTGTGCTGTACGCGCTGGGCAAGTTGCCCCTGCTGCCGGCCGAGACCATCGACCACACGCCGCGTTCGCGCAGCGCGCCGGCCATCGCCGCCACCGCCGAATACGGCCAGTACGTTGCCGAAGGCTGCAAGGGCTGCCACGGCGCCAGCCTGGCGGGCCAGCATGTGCCGGGCACGCCGCCGGACTTCCCGAGTTCGCAGAACCTCACGCCGGCAGCGATCGGTCACTGGACCAGCGCCGACTTCCGCCGCGCCCTGCGCGAGGGCAAGCGCCCGGACGGCAGCGCCATCAATACCTTCATGCCCTGGCAGGCCTATTCGAAGATGAGCGACGTGGAAATCGACGCGCTGTGGGCTTACCTGCAGACGATCCCGGCGGTGGAGTCGAAGAAGAAGTAAGCAAGAGGCGGCTGCGGCCGCCTCAGTTCCACTCGTAGATCGTCCAGTACACCGGGGCGATCGAATGGCGGTCGGCGTCGCTGCGGTCCAGGCGGCCATCGCCATTGTCGTCGTACAGGTAGTACGGCTTGCCGCGCACGGGCGTGATGCGCACCATCGTCAGCTTGCCGCCTTCGCGGTATTCCTCGATGCGATCGCCGTTGCCGCCGGTGTGGATGGTTACGGTCGGCCCACTCGACTCGGACACGGGCGAGGGAATTTTCTTCGGGATCGGCACGTCCTTGCCGGCCGTCGCCGTGGCCGAAGCCGGTGCCGAAGCCAGCGCCAGTGCAAGCGCGCAAACGAGGATGAACGGGGTCTTTTCCATGCCCCCAGCATGGCCCAAGCCAGCGCCGTGCTCAAGCGCGGGGCTTTACAATGGCTGAAGCCGAAACGAGCACCGCCATGTCCCGCCTGGTCCTGATTGACGGTTCGTCCTATCTCTACCGCGCCTTTCATGCGCTGCCGCCGCTGACTGCGCCCGATGGTTCGCCCACCGGCGCCCTGTTCGGCATCGTCAACATGCTGCGCGCGACGCTGAAGGAGAACCCGGACTACACGGCCTTCGTGGTGGATGCCTGCGGGCCGACCTTCCGCGACGAGATGTATCCCGAATACAAGGCCACGCGCAGCGCCATGCCCGAGGACCTGCGCGCCCAGGTGGAACCGATGATGAAGATCGTCGAGGCCCTGGGCTTTCCGATCCTGCGTGTGTCGGGCGTGGAAGCGGACGATGTCATCGGCACGCTGGCGGTACAGGCACACGCGAAAGGCATTCCCGTCACCATCTCCACCGGCGACAAGGATTTCGCCCAGCTGGTGCGCCCGGGTATCACGCTCACCAACACCATGACCGGCAGCGTGATGGACGAAGCCGGCGTGCAGGAACGCTTCGGCGTGCGCCCCGACCAGATCATCGATTTCCTCTCGCTGATGGGCGATACGGTCGACAACATTCCGGGCGTGGACAAATGCGGGCCGAAGACCGCGGCCAAATGGCTGGCCGAGTACGGCGACCTCGACACGGTGATGGCGCAGGCCGACAAGATTGGCGGCAAGATCGGCGAGAACCTGCGCGCCGCGCTGCAGCGGCTGCCGCTGAACCGGCAGTTGGTGACGATCAAGCAGGACGTGGCCCTCGATCAGTCACCCGAGCAACTCAAATTGCGCCCGCGCCATGTCGAAGACCTGGCCGAGCTGTACACGCGCTACGGCTTCCACGCGGCGCTGCGCGAGCTGCAAGGCGCCGGCGCTGCGCCCGCCGGCCGCGTGCAGGACAGTGGCCGACCCAGCCTCAATATGCATGCCGCTGCGCCCACGCCGGTGGAAGCGCCGGATCCGGCGCTGTCGGCCAAGGGTCGCTACGAACTGGTGCGCGATGCTGAGGCGCTGGGGGCTTGGGTCGGGCGCATCCGCGCGGCAGACCTGGTGTCTTTCGACACCGAAACCGATGCGCTGGACCCGATGCGCGCCAGCCTGGTCGGCATCAGCCTGTCGGTGCAGACCGGCGAGGCCTGCTACATCCCGGTCGGCCACCACTATCCCGGCGTGCCGGCGCAACTGCCGATGGCGCAGGTGCTCGATGCGCTGCGTCCAGTGCTGGCCGACCCGCAGAAACCGAAAGTCGGCCAGCACGGCAAGTACGACCTGCACGTGCTGCGTCGTCATGGCCTGGAAGTGCGCGGCTACAGCGAAGACACCATGCTGCAGAGCTTCGTGCTCAATGCTGGCGGCCAGCGCCACGACATGGACACGCTGGCCGCGCGTTACCTGGGCTACCAGACCATTCACTACGAAGACGTCGCCGGCAAGGGCGCCAAACAGATCAGCTTCGCCGAAGTGGACCTGGAGCGCGCCTGCGAATACGCCGCCGAAGATGCCGACATCACCCTGCGCCTGCACGCGGTGATGCGCCCGAAGCTGGCCGCCGAGCCGCGCCTGGAATCGGTGTATCGCGATATCGAAATGCCGCTGGTGCCGGTGCTCGAGCGCATGGAAGCCAATGGCGTGTGCATTGACATGGACGAATTGCGCCGTCAAAGCGCCGACCTGTCGCAGCGCATGCTGCGCTGCCAGCAGCGCGCGCACGAAGTGGCCGGCCGCGCCTTCAACATGGACTCGCCCAAGCAACTAGGCCAGCTGCTGTTCGAGGAGCTGAAGCTGCCGGCGCTGGTGAAGACCCCCAGCGGCGCGCCTTCGACCAATGAGGAAGCGCTGGAAGCCATCGCCGACCAGCACGAGCTGCCGCGCCTGATCCTGGAAAACCGCGGCATGGCCAAGCTGCGCAGCACCTACACCGAAAAGCTGCCGCTGATGCTCAACCCCGACTCTGGGCGCGTGCACACCAGCTACCACCAGGCCGGCGCCGCGACTGGCCGCCTGAGCTCGAGCGACCCCAACCTGCAGAACATCCCCATCCGCAGCGAAGACGGCCGCCGCATCCGCAAGGCGTTCATCGCGCCGCCGGGCCGCAAGATTTTGGCTTGCGACTATTCGCAGATCGAGTTGCGCATCATGGCCCACCTGTCGGGCGACCCGGGCCTGGTGCAAGCCTTCGCCAGCGGCCAGGACGTGCACCGCGCCACCGCCGCCGAAGTGTTCGGCGTCACGGCGGATGAAGTCAGCGGCGACCAGCGGCGCGCGGCCAAGGCCATCAACTTCGGCCTGATGTATGGCATGAGCGCCTTCGGGCTCGCGCGCCAACTCGGCATCGGCCGTGGCGAAGCGCAGGACTACATCGCCCTGTACTTCTCGCGTTACCCCGGCGTGCGCGATTACATGGAACGTACGCGTGCGCAGGCCAAGGAAGACGGCTTTGTCGAGACGGTGTTCGGTCGCCGCCTGTCCCTGCCGGAGATCCGTTCGAAGAACCAGGGCCAGCGCGCCGGCGCCGAGCGCGCGGCGATCAATGCGCCCATGCAGGGCACCGCGGCCGACATCATCAAGCGCGCCATGGTGGCCGTGGACGCCTGGCTGCAAGCCGAGGCACTGGGCCGCGCCCTGATGCTGATGCAGGTGCACGACGAACTGGTGTTCGAGTGCGACGAGGATTTCCTCGGCACCCTGCTGCCGGCGGTGAAGGCGCGTATGGAAGGCGCCGCGGAACTGCGCGTCCCCCTGGTGGTCGATACCGGCACGGGCCTGAACTGGGAGCAGGCGCACTGAGTGCCGCGTCACGCTTTTTTCACGTTTTCCCCGCAAAGTAAACGTTTCCTGAACCGGGCTTGGCCGGTTTCGGCTCGTTCACGAACTCCTAATGCCGCCGGTGGTCAACTAGCTGCGACGGATGCAACGTCCGTCGTTGGATTCACTCCCTCCCCTGAGTGATCCGCAGGAACCAAGGAGTCTCCCCACTCCCGTTCCAACCCCCGGCCCCGCAAGCTTCCCCTGGCTTGCGGGGTTTTTATTTGCGGGCTAAACCCACTCGCGCGGCACCAGGTAGTCCGCCAGTCGCGCTTCGGCCGAACCCGCCTCCGGAACATAGCCATATTCGAAACGCACCCGCGGCGGCAGGCTCATCAGGATGGACTCGGTGCGGCCACCGCTTTGCAGGCCGAACAGCGTGCCGCGATCCCACACCAGGTTGAACTCGACATAGCGGCCGCGCCGGTACAGCTGGAACTCGCGCTCGCGTTCGCCGTAGGGCGTGTCCTTGCGCTCTTGCACGATCGGCAGATACGCATCAATGAAGCCGTTACCGACTGCGCGCTGGTAGGCAAAGCTCTGCTCGAAACCGTCCTGGTTGAGGTCGTCGAAGAACAGGCCACCGACACCGCGCGTTTCATTGCGGTGCTTGAGGAAGAAGTAGCGGTCGCACCAGGCCTTGTGCTCGGCGTAGCGCTGGGCACCGAAGGGCGCGCAAAGATCACGCGCCACGCCATGCCAATGGCGCACGTCTTCGTCGAAAGGATAAAAGGGCGTCAGGTCGAAGCCGCCGCCGAACCACCAGATCGCCTCGCCCTGCGCCGGCTGCGCCTGGAAGAAGCGCACATTGGCGTGGCTGGTGGGCACATAAGGATTGCGCGGGTGGATCACGAGGGACACGCCCAGCGCGCGCCAGCGCGCACCGGCCAGTTCCGGGCGATGCGCCGTCGCCGACGCTGGCAGCGCTTCACCGCTGACATCGGAAAAGCCCACGCCGGCCTGTTCGAACACCACGCCCTGCTTGAGCACGCGCGAACGCCCGCCGCCAGCCAGGACCAGGCCGCTGCCTTCACCCGGCTCGCGCTGCCAGCGGTCCTCGGCGAAATCCGCGCCGCCATCGGCTGCGGCCAGCGCAGCACAGATGCGGTCCTGCAAGTCGCGCAAATAGGTTTCCACTGCCGCCAACTGGTCCATTGCCGCGCCCTTGAACATGCTGGCGGCCATGATAGCCGCTGGCCTGCGGCTATAATTCGCCGCGACGATGAGCGAACCCACCCCCGCCCCCGCCCGGCTACGCATCACCCATGCCGAGTGCGAGGGCGCCCTGATCCGTTTCACCTTCGGTGGCGAGACCTCGCCGGGCAACCCGCTGCGCATTCCCTGCGCCCGCCTGGCCGGGCCCGATGAAGGCGAATGGTGGTGGGCGGGCGAGCTGAGTGAAACCGCCGACACCTGCGGCGCCGCCTGGGCACACGGCGAGCAGTACGCGGTGGTGGCCCTGGGCGTGCCCGAGCAGGCTGGCGATATCGAAGCCGCCGCGCGCCATGCCTACGAGCGCCTGATCACCTGCGTGCGGCCCTCGAACCATCCCTACCTGATCCGCATCTGGAATTATTTCCCGGCCATCAACCAGGGCGAAGGCGATGGCGAGCGTTACCGCCGTTTTTGCGTTGGCCGCGCCGAAGGCGTGGATGGCAGCTTCAACGATCCGCCGCCCGCGGCCACGGCCATCGGCGCCAGCGAGGCCAGCGGCGAATTGCAGGTCATCGCGCTGTGTTCGCGCACGCCCGCCATCGCGCTGGAAAACCCGCGGCAGACGCCGGCCTGGCGTTACCCGCGCGAGTTCGGCCCGGTATCGCCGGGCTTCTCGCGTGGCGCCTTGCTGGAAGCCGACAGCGCGCACCCGCGCTTGCTGGCCTCGGGCACGGCCAGCATCGTCGGCCATGTGTCGCAGCATGTGGGCGACACCCGCGCGCAACTGATCGAAAGCCTGGAGAACCTGAAGGCCCTGCTAGCCGAAGGCAGCGCCAAGGCCGGATGCAGCTTCTCCTTCGCCAGCTGCGAAGCCTTGCGCGTGTACCTGCGCGACCCAGCCGATCTGTCCAACGCGCAGGCAGTGATTGCCGAATCGGGCCTGCCGCGCGAGCGCGTGGTGTATGTGCAGGGCGATGTCTGCCGGCGCGAGCTGGCGGTGGAGCTGGAAGGCGTGTTCGGGCCTTGCGGCTGATGGGCCACAACGCCCAGGGTGGACCGTGAGCCCGGCTCGTTCGGTTCGCTGGGCCGGCGTGCTGGCGACGGCACTGGGCTTGTCGCTGCTTACTGCCGCCGCCATCTGGTGGCCGGTGCTGCACCACCAGCCCTACGAGTCGCAGCCCACAGCCACAGGCACGGTTCCCCGGAACCTGCAGGAGCTCGTGCAGCGCGGTGATTTCGGTTTCCCCGACGCCTCCCCCGAGTACGTCAAGTCGCTGCTGCCCTTCGACAGCATCTCGCTGGAACGCACACCCTGCCTCGGGCGGTGCCCGATCTATCAGGTCACGTTCTACAAGGACGGTCACGCCACGCTGGTGACGGAAGACTGGTCCGAGCGAAGGAAGCATCACTACACCAGTAGTATCTCGATACTTGAGTATGCCCGGCTGACCCAACTGGTGGACCTGGCCAAAGGCGCAGCCCGAGAATCCCAATATGCAGGTGCGTGGACGGACGACTCCGGCGCGCTCATGCGCGCGCGATCCCGAAACCAGACGTGGGAAGTTTACGACTATGGCCGCGTCGCACCCGTCGAGGTCTGGGCCTTGGAAACCTTGCTGCATTCCTTCAAGGAAAATCGGGAGTGGACGCTGGTTTCGTCCTCGCCGCTCTTCGATGGGTCGCGGGACACCGCCGCGAGTTCAGGAAAACGCGCGGACGCCCGATGAGCTGGTCAGGCCAGGCTTTTCAGGCGGGAAAATCCAGCCTCACCCAAACCGGCGCGTGATCGCTCGGGCGATCCCATAGCCGCGGCTCGCGATCAATGCCCGATTCAACGCTGCGTTCGCGCAAAGCCGTGCTGACCAAGGCCAGGTCAATGCGCAGGCCCAGGTTGCGGCGAAAACCCGCGGCGCGGTAATCCCACCAGCTGAACTGCCCGCCTTCTTCATGATGCAGGCGGAAGCTGTCATGCAGGCCCAGCGCTTCGAGCCGGCGCAGCGCCGCGCGTTCGGCGGTGGAGGTCAGGATGCTGTCGTCATTCCACACCAGCGGATCGTGCACGTCGCGATCATCCGGCGCGATATTGAAATCGCCCAGCACCACCAGCTTGTCGTGGCGCTTGAGCTCATCGGCCAGCCAGCCGTGCACGGCCTCGAGCCAGCGCAGCTTGTACTCGTATTTTTCCGTGCCCACGGCCTGGCCATTCACCACGTACAGGTTGACGATGCGCAGGCCGTCCACGGTGGCGGCGATGGCGCGCTTTTGCTCGTCGTCGAACCCGGGAATGCCGGCCTGCACATCAGTGGCCGGGCTGCGGCTGAGGATGGCCACGCCGTTGTAGGTTTTCTGGCCGCTGAACACGCTGCGGTAGCCCAGTTCGGCCAGGGCCGAGTCGGGGAAGCGGCTGTCCTCGAGCTTGGTTTCCTGCAGGCCGACCACGTCGGGCGCGGCCGCACGCAGCCATTCCTGCAGGTGCGGCAGGCGGACATTGAGCGAATTGACGTTCCAGCTGGCGATCTTCATGCCGGCGATGCTAACCCGGTGGCATCATGCTGGCGAGACGGATGGGAGCGATGCCATGCAGTGGGTGGACCTGAGGACCGACACCGTAACCCGGCCCAGCGCCGCCATGCGCGAAGCCGCGCTGACCGTGCCGGTGGGCGACGACGTGATGGGCGAAGACCCTACCGTGAACGCGCTGCAGGACCGGCTGTCCGCGGCGCTGGGATTCGAAGCGGGACTGTTCGTGTCCAGCGGCACGCAGTCCAACCTGCTCGGCCTGATGGCGCATTGCGAGCGCGGCGACGAATACATCGTCGGCAGCGAGGCGCATACCTACAAGTCCGAAGGCGGCGGCGCGGCGGTGCTGGGTTCGATCCAGCCGCAGCCGATCCCGCAGGCCAACGACGGCACGCTGCCGCTGGATCTGGTCGCGAAGGCCGTCAAGCCGGTCGGCGACCCGCACTACGCGCGCACGCGGCTGCTGGCGTTGGAGAACACCTGGTGGGGCCGTGTGCTGCCGCTCGACTATATCGAGCAAGCCGGCGCCCTGGCGCGTAAACATGGCCTGGGCTTCCACCTCGACGGCGCGCGCCTGTTCAACGCGGCCCTCGCCAGCCACCACTCGGCGCACGAGATCGCGCGCCATTTCGACAGCGTGTCGGTGTGCTTCTCGAAGGGGCTGGGCGCGCCGATGGGTTCGATGCTGCTTGGCTCGCACGAACTCATCGCCAGGGCGCGACGTTGGCGCAAGGTAGTGGGCGGCGGCTGGCGCCAAGCCGGCGTGGTCGCCGCGATGGCCGCGTATGCGCTGGACCACAACGTTGGCCGCTTGGCTGAAGACCATCGCCGCGCGGCGGTGCTCGCCGAAGGCCTGCGCGCCATTCCACAGGTCCAGGTGGACGGCCCGCACACCAGCATGCTGTTCGTCACCGTGCCGGCCGAACGCGTGGCCGCGCTGGATGTCTTCCTGCAGTCGCGCCACATCCGCCTGGCCTTTGCCGGCGCGCGCTCGCGCATCGTGCTGCACCTGGACGTGGACGATGAAGGCGTCGAGCGCACGCTCGTCGCCTTCCGCGAATTTTTCGCCTGAACCGAATCGGCTAGGCCGCCAGTCCGTGGCTACGTAACAGAGCTTCGGGCTCCGGCTCGCGGCCACGGAAAGCGACAAAGCTTTCCAGCGCCGGGCGTGAACCACCCACCGCCAGAATCTCGCGCCGGTAACGCGCACCGGTGGCGGGATCGAACACGCCGGCCTCTTCGAAGGCCGAGAACGCATCCGCGCTCAGCACTTCGGCCCACAGGTAGCCGTAATAGCCGGCCGCATAGCCGCCGCTGAAGATATGCGTGAAGGCATGCGGCGAGCGATGCCATTCCGGTGGGAATACCACCGCCACTTCCTGGCGCACTTCGCGCAGCAGCTCGAGCGTGCGTGCGCCGCGCGCCGGATCGAACTCGTGGTGCAGGCGGAAGTCGAACAGCGCGAATTCCAGCTGGCGCATCAGGAACAGGCCGGCGTGGAAATGCCGCGCTGCGGTCATTTTCTCGAACAGGTCCTGCGGCAGCGGCGCGTCGGTCTGCCAGTGGCGCGCGAAACCGTCCAGCGCCTCGCGCTGCCAGCCGAAGTTCTCCATGAACTGGCTGGGCAGCTCCACCGCGTCCCATTCCACGCCATTGATGCCGCCGACGCTGGGCCAGTGCACTTCGGTCAGCAGGTGATGCAGGCCGTGGCCGAATTCATGGAACAGCGTGAGCACGTCGTTGTGCGTGAGCAGGGCCGGCTTGCCATCGGTGCCCGGGCTGAAATTGCAGGTAAGGAAGGCCACCGGGCGACGCCGGCCATCGGCTTCCAGCAGCGGAGCGCGGCAGACATCCATCCAGGCGCCGCCACGCTTGCCCTCGCGGGCGAAGTGGTCCAGGTACACGCCGGCGCGCACACTGCCATCGCCATCGAGCACATCGAAGTACTGCACGTCCGGGTGCCACACGTCCACGCCCTCGCGCTCGACCAGACGCGCGCCCAGCACGCGTTCGGCCAGCGCGAACAGGCCGGCCATCACCTTGGGCAGCGGGAAGTAGGGCTTGATGTCTTCTTCGGAAAAATCGTAGCGGCGCTCGCGCAGCTTTTCGCTGGCGTAGCCGATGTCCCAGGGCTGCAGGTCGGCGATGCCCAGTTCACTGGCGGCGAACTCGCGAAGGGTCTTGAGCTCGGCCTGCGCCACCGGGCGTGCCTTGGCAGCGAGCTCGCGCAGGAAGCCGAGCACGCGCTGCGGCGAGCCGGCCATCTTGTCCTGCAGCGACAACTCGGCACTGGAGGCGAAGCCGAGCAAGGCCGCGGCCTCGTGGCGCAGCGAGAGAATGCGGGCGATGCGCTCGCCATTGTCGAAACGCCCGGCCATCGGGCCCTGGTCGGAGGCGCGCGTGTTGTAGGCGGCGTAGAGGGTTTCGCGCAGGGCGCGATCATCGGCATAGGTCAGCACCGCCTGCACGACCGGGCCTTTCAGCGTGGCCATCCAGCCATCTTGTCCACGCGAGGCTGCAGCTTGCGCCAGCATGGCGCGCGCCGATTCCGGCAGGCCGGCCAATTCGGCTTCGCTGACCGGACGCGTCCAGGCATCGGTGGCATCGAGCACGGCTTCCTCGAACTCGGTCTCGACCTTGCTCAGCTCGTTCTGGATTTCGCCGAAGCGGCTGCGCGCCGGTTCTTCCAGCGCCACGCCCGACAGGCGGAAATCGCGCAGGCTGTCTTCCACCAGGGTTTTGCGCGCGCGATCGAGCGCTTCGAAGCCGGCGCCTTCGCGCACATCGCGCACTGCCTGGAAGAGCTCGCGGTTCTGGCCGAGGCGCGTGCCGTGCTCGGTGATTTTTTCCAGCGCCGCCGAATAGGCTTCGCGCAGCTCGGGCGAATCCTTCACGCCATGCAGGTGCGAGACCGGCGCGAACACCCGACCCAGGCGTTCTTCCATCGCTTCCAGCGGCGCGATCAGGCGGTCGAAGTCGCGGGCCGCGGGATCGGCCACCAGCCGATCCACCAGGGCCTGGTAGTCGGCGAGCACGCGGTCGATGGCGGGCAGGACCTGGTCGGCGGCAATGGCCGAAAAGGCAGGAAGCTCGCCATCGGCGAGCAGGGGGTTCGGAAGGGAGTTCATACCCCCAAGGTGACGGGGCCGGCGACCAATTTCAAGCGGTCACCGGCCCGCGGGGCAAATCAGACGCGTTCGGACTTCATGCGCGCCAGGTCGAGCGGCTGGATGGCGTCAATGCGGCAGCGCAGCTGGCCGACGCGGACGTTGTCGGTGCCGGCCCGCACCCGGGTCTCGATACCGTCCACGCCACCGATTTCGATGTGGTACTCGCCCGCCAAGGCCGAGCAGTTGTTGCGCAGGGTCAGCAGGTAAGCCTTGGTCGGCTTGGTCCAGACCACCACGGCGTGGTCGCCCGTGTGCTGCCAGTTGTAGAGCTGGGTGTAGTGGAATTCGGCAATGGGCTCGCCCGCATAGGCCGCGTAGTCGAGGTGCCGGTGCTTGGCCTGGGCGGCGAAGGCGAGCGTGGAAAGCATCAGGCCGACAATCAGGTGGCGGGTGCGCATGGCGAGACTCCAAGGAAGGTGCCAGCACAATCTAAACCCAAGCCGCGCCCCGCGAACGTGCCGCGCCTCCGGGCTTTCAGGCGCGAGTCAGCCAGGACAGCATCCGGTGCGCGAGCTTGCTGTAGGGCGCGTCGAACAGCTTCATGCCATTGATGCGCGACTGGTACATCACCGGCATGGCCTTGCTGAAGGTCAGGAAGCCGGTGCGGCCGTGGTAGGCGCCCATGCCGCTGGCGCCGACGCCGCCGATCGGGAACTCGCTCTGGCCGAACTGGATGATCACGTCATTCACGCAGGCCATGCCCGCGCAGACCCGGTCCAGGGTTTTTTCGGCGCGATCGGCGTTGCGGTCGAAGGCATAGAAAGCCAGCGGCTTGTCACGCGCGAGCACGCCGGCCAGGGCGGCATCGTGGTCGTCGTAGCTGCACAGCACCAGCACCGGGCCGAAGATTTCCTGCTGCATCACGATCGCTTCCGGCGGCGGGTCGATCACCACCGTGGGCGGCAGGAAATTCAGGTCGGCGGGCGCGCTCTCGCCTGCGGGCTGGTATCGCAGGATCTTCACACCCAGGCGTTCGGCATCGGCCAGCCAGTCGCGCAGGCGCGTGGCTTGGCGCTCGTTGATGGTGACGGTGTAGTCGGGATTGCCGGCAAGGCTGGGGTAGCGCCGCGCCAGGCTGGCCATGAAGGCGGCAACGAAAGCGTCGCGCTTGGCGCGCGGCACCAGCACGTAGTCGGGCGCCACGCAGGTCTGGCCGCCGTTGAAACATTTTCCGAAGGCGATGCGATCGGCCGCGTGTTCGATCGGATAATCGGGCGCGATCAGGGCCGGGCATTTGCCGCCCAGCTCCAGTGTCACCGGCGTCAGGTTGGCGGCGGCGGCCGCCATCACCTGACGACCCACGGCGGTCGATCCGGTAAACAGGATGTGGTCGAAGGGCAGGTGCGAGAACGCCGCGCTGAGCTCGTGTTCGCCCTGCACCAGCGCCACTTCATCGGCACTGAAGACTTCGGCGACCAGGCGCGCCAGCACTTCCTGTACCCGCGGTGTGAACTCCGAGGGCTTGATCATGACCCGGTTGCCAGCGGCGATGGCGCTGGCCAGCGGCACGATCACCAGTTGGAAGGGGTAATTCCAGGGCGCGATGATGCCGACCACGCCCAGCGGCGTGTAGCGCAGCTCGCCGCGCGCCGGCAGGAAGGTCCAGTTGACGCGGCGCTTCTCCGGGCGCATCCAGCGCCGCAAGTGTTTGCGGGCGTGGCGGATTTCCTCGAGGCTGACGACGATGTCCGCGCCCAGGGTTTCCAGCGGCGCACGCCGGCCGAAATCGGCCGAGCAGGCCTCGACCACTTCTGTCGCATATTTGCGCACGGCCGCTTCCAGCCGTTCCAGCGCGGCCAGGCGCTCGCCGTAGCTGGGAATATGGGCCAGGTGGGCCGCGCGCAGGCGATCGAACATCGGGCGCAGCTGGTCAATGGGCGTGTTGGGCGTGGTCATGCCGGCAGTCTAGCGCGGGCCGCCCACGCCCGGGCGGCGGCCGCATACAATCGGGCCATGGCGATCCGAAGTTTCCAGGCAATCCATCCCCAGTTGGGCGAGCGCGTTTACGTCGACGATGCCGCCACCGTTATCGGCGACGTGGTGCTGGGCGACGATGTTTCGGTCTGGCCGGGCACGGTGATCCGCGGCGATGTGAACTTCATCCGCATCGGCGCGCGCAGCAATATCCAGGACGGCAGCGTCATCCACGTCACCCACGATGGTCCCTACGGCCAGCCCGGCGGGCTGGCCACGGTGATCGGCGAAGACGTCACCATCGGCCATGGCGCGATCGTCCATGCCTGCGTGATTGAAGACGCCTGCCTGATCGGCATGGGCGCCACCGTGCTCGACGGCGCGCGTGTGTGCCGCAACGGTTTCGTCGGCGCCGGCGCGGTGATACCGCCCGGCAAGGTCGTGGGCAGCGGCGAATTGTGGCTGGGCAATCCGGCCAAATGCGTGCGCAAGCTCAGCGAGAAGGAAATCGAGCAGCTGTATTACTCGGCCAAGCACTACGTGCGGCTCAAGGATCGATACCTCTTTCCGACCGCGGACGCTTGATGCTCGACACGCTGCGGCAGGTTGAAACACCCGAAGGACTGGCCCTGAGCCTGCGCAGCGCGGGAGTGGCGGCGCGCGCCTACGCCTGGCTGCTGGATTTTGGCGTGCGCCTGGGCGTGGTGATTGGCCTGGGCACGGTGCTCTCGCTGATGGGCAAGGCCGGCAGTGGCCTGATGCTGATCACCATGTTCGTGGTGTATTGGGGCTACCCGATCGTGTTCGAGGTGCTGCGCGATGGCCAGACCCTGGGCAAGCGGGTGATGGGCCTGCGCGTGATCAACGACAACGGCACGCCTGTCACCTGGGTGCCTTCGATCGTGCGCAACCTGCTGCGCACCGTGGACATGCTGCCTTTCGGCTACGGTTTCGGGCTGCTCAGCGGCCTGCTGGACGCGCATGGCCGCCGACTGGGCGACCTCGCCGCGGGCACGATGGTGGTGTACGCCGAGCGCGAGGCCGCGCGCCTGCCAGCGCCGCCGGCGGAGGCCATCGCACCGCCCCTGCCGCTGCGCCAGGACGAGCAAGGCGTCATCGTCGCCTTCGCCGAGCGCAGCCCGCAGATGACCTTCGAACGCCAGGCCGAATTGGCCAGCCTGCTCGAGCCGGTCACCGGTGCGCGCGGCAACGCTTCGGTGCCCGCCGTGCTGGGCCTGGCCAACTACCTGCTGGGGCGGCGGTGAAGCAGGACGATTTCCTGGCGCGCTACCAGGCCGAATGGCTGACGCTGGAGCTGTGGCTGGACCGGCGCGCGCGGCCATCGGCCAAGGAGCGCGCGCAGTTTGGCGCGGGCAGCCTGGACGACATTGATTTCGCCGCGCGCTACCGGCGCGCCTGCCAGCAATTGGCCATTGCCCAACGCCGCGGCTACAGCCCGCTGGTGCTGCAACGCCTGGAGCAGCTGGTGCAGCGTGGCCACGACGTGCTCTACCGGCCGCCGACCCTGCGCCTGCGCCGCGTGCTCGACTTCTTCAGCCGCGACTACCCGCGCCTGATCCGTCGCCATCGCCGTTTCGTGGCGCTGTCGGCGCTGCTGTTCTTCGTGCCGCTGGTGGCGATGATCGTGCTGCTGCAGTACTACCCGGAACTGGCGCATTCGATGTTCGGCCCGATGGAGCTCTCGCGCCTGGAAGACATGTACGACCCGGGCGCGCGCGAGCACGCCATGGGCCGTGAGAGTGGCACCAACCTGCAGATGTTCGGCTACTACATCTTCAACAATGTCGGCATCGCGTTCCGTACCTTCGCCAGCGGATTGGTGTTTGGCATCGGCTCGATCTTCGTGCTGCTGATGAATGGCCTGATGATCGGCACCGTCGCCGGACACCTGACCGTGATTGGTTACGGCGGTCCCTTCTGGCGCTTTGTGGTGGGACATTCGGGGCCGGAGCTGAGCTCGGTGGTGCTGGCCGGCGCGGCGGGCCTTCGCATTGGTTGGGCGCTGCTGGCGCCGGGGCGCATGGGGCGACGCCAGGCGCTGGTGGAGGCCGCAAAGGACGGCGGGCAGATTGCGATCGGCACCTTCGCCTTGCTCGTGCTGGCGGCGTTTATTGAAGCCTATTGGTCTTCGATCGGCTGGATGCCCTCGTGGGTGAAGTTCCCGTTCGGCATCGGCCTGTGGCTGGGCATTGTCTATTGGCTCTGGCGCGGGGGCCGTGATGCGGCTTGAGCAGATCAGCGTGGCCTTGCGCCAACGCGGTCCCTGGGAAGCGACCGACCTGGGCGCCGCCCTGGTGCGCCGCCACGCGCGCGCCATCTGGCGGCCTTGGTTCCTGCTGAGCCTGCCCTTCCTGCTGGCGACCAATGCCCTGGCCTGGGCCGCAGATGAAATCTGGCTGGCGGCGCTGCTGATGTGGTGGCTCAAGCCCTTGTTCGATCGCATTCCGCTGTTCGTGCTTTCGCGCGCGGTGTTTGGCAACGTGCCGGGCGTTCGCCAGACCCTGGGCGCGCGCGAACTATGGGCCTGGCGTTCGCTGCTGCCTTGGCTGTCGTGGCGCCGCCTGCATCCGGCGCGCGCCCTGCTGTTGCCGGTGGATTTGCTGGAAGGCCTGCGCGGCGCCCGCCGCAGCGCCCGTTGCGCGGTGCTGCAACGCGCGATCAGCGCGCAGGCTTTCGGGCTGGGCCTGGCCTGCATCAGTTTTGAATTCGTGGTGCTGGTCTCGGCCTGGACCTTGGTGTTGTTGTTCGTGCCCACCGAATTCCTCGGACCGGCCGCGCAGCAGATGTGGCAAACCTTCATGGAAGAACCGCCACGTTGGGCGCAGATGCTGCTGAACCTGGGCCTGTGGTTGGCGACCAGCCTGATCGAACCGTTCTACATCGGCGCCGGCTTCGGCCTGTACCTCAACCGGCGTACGCAGCTCGAAGCCTGGGACGTGGAGTTGGGCTTCCGGCGCTTGGCCGAACGCGCCACGGCATTGCGCGCCGGAGCATCCGCGCTGGCCCTGGTGCTGGCGCTGCTGCTGGCAACGGCGCCTGCGCCTGGTTTCGCGCGGGACACTGCCGCCACCGCAGCATCGGCGAGTGTTGGCAAGAAAGCCGCCAAGCCCGAGCCGCCCACTTTGAATGCCCGGCAGTTCGTCGGCGATGCGTTGTGGCAGACACCCGATCCGCGCTTTCCGCCGGCCGTGCGCAAGGCGATGCAGGATCCGCTGCTCGCGCCGAAGCAGGAAGTGCGCGAATGGGTGCTCAAGAATCCGCCCAAGCCGCGCGAAGCCAAGGCCGGCAAGCAAGCGCCGTGGATTGAACTGGTCAGCATGATCATCGGCGCCATTTCCGAATACGGGCTGTGGGTGCTCGCGGCCTTGTTGTTGGGCTGGGTGTTGTGGCACCTACCGAAATGGCTGCCCTGGGTCCGCGAGCGGGTGCAGGTGCCGCCTGAAGCGAGCGCGCTGGTGCAGACGCCGGCAACACCCATCGCGCCGCTACCTGGCGACATTCGCGCCAGTGCCCGCGGCCTGTGGCAGCAGGGTCATCGTCGCGAAGCATTGGCCCTGCTCTATCGCGCCAGCGTCGAGCGCATCGCCGAAGTGTTGGGCGCGCCCTTTCCTGCCGGTGCCACCGAGGCCGATTGCCTGCGCCGTTCGCGCCGACTTCCCGAAGCCGCCATGCAGCAGCAGTTCGCCCGCACCGTGCGCGCCTGGCAGGCCGCCGCCTATGCCTGGCGTTATCCCGACAGTGAGGAATTCGAAGCCTTGCTGGCCGGCTGGCAGGATCATTTCGAGGCGCGGGCATGAACCGGCGCACGCTGGGGTTCGCCTTGCTCGGCTTGCTGGTGATCGCGGCCGGCGTGGGCGGCTTCCTGTATCTGTTCAAGCGCGAGTCGCACCAGATCACGCTGCCCGCCAAGGGCGAGGCCGCCTACAACCCGCTGTATGCGCTCAAGCAAGCGCTGCTGGCGCAAGGCATCCAGGCGCGTTCCTATCCCAGCCTCAATCCCACGGCACTGGAACTGGGTCGCAACGACACCCTGGTTCTGTACACGCAGCCGGAAGCGATCAGCGCCGCGCAATCGGATCGCCTGCTGGCCTGGGTCGCCGAGGGCGGGCACTTGGTCATGCCCGGCCCCGGCTTTGGCTCCGACCCCGGGCCGCTGGCGAACCGTCTCGAGTTGCGCGCGCTGCCGGGTCCCAAATCGGACGACGACGGCGAGGGCGATGGCCTCGACTACCTGGCCCAGTGCACGCGCATCGCCACCGGCGGGCCCAAGGTGGATGTCGTCACCAACGGCAAGACGAAAAAGGTCGATCCGCTGCCGATGAACCTGTGCGATCCGCGCTTCATCAGCCGGCGCGAGGGTTTCATCTTCAGCGACGGCAGCGACACCCGTGGCTATCGCCTCGGACGCCTGGGCCTGGGCCAAGGCGTGGTGACGGTGACGTCCACCGATTTCCTGAGCAACGACTACCTCGACCAGCCTATACCCGCACAAGTTGCCTGGCAGATCCTGGCCCCGCGCCTCGGTCGCGGCAGCGTGCACCTGGTGTATTCGGCGGACGTGCCCTCGCTGTGGCGGCTGATGCTTGAACGCGGATGGCAGGCGCTGCTGCCGGCGCTGCTGGCGTTGCTGGCGTGGCTGCTGATGCGCGGGCAACGATTCGGTTCGCCGATGCCGGCGCCCTCGCGCGATCGCCGCGCCCTGCTCGAGCATGTGCAAGCGGCCGGGGAACTGGCCTTCCGCCGCGGCCGCATGCTGGCCCTGCACCGCGCCGTGTTCGACCTGTTCCGCAAGCGTTTGTCGCAGCGCGAGCCCTTGCTCGCGGCGCTGGACGGCGAGTTGTTGGTGCAATCGCTGGCGACGCGCCTGGACATTGATCCCGCGCGCATCCGCCAGGCGCTTTCCCCGGTCGGCCTGCAACGCCCGGACACTTTCCTGCAATGCATCTCCACCCTTCTGCTGATGAGGAACCGACTATGAGCCTCGAATCCCCCGCCCCCGCGCCGCTGACCGGCGAGGCCTTGTTCGCGCAGGTCGATGCCGTCCGCGCCCAGGTTTCCCAGGCCTTCGTAGGCCAGGCCGAAGTGCTGGACCAGATTCTGGTGGCGCTGCTGGCCGGCGGCCACGTGCTGCTGGAAGGCGTACCGGGACTGGGTAAGACTTTGCTGGTGCGCGCGCTGGCCACGGCCATGGACTGTAGCTTCGCGCGCGTGCAATTCACGCCCGACCTGATGCCCAGCGACATCAGCGGCCACGCTTTCTACGACCCCAAGAGCGAAGGCTTCAAGATCCGCCGCGGCCCGATCTTCACCAACCTGTTGCTGGCCGATGAAATCAATCGCGCGCCGGCCAAGACCCAGGCCGCGCTGCTGGAAGTGATGCAGGAACAGCAAGTCACCATCGAAGGCCGCAGCTACCCGCTGGCGCCGCCCTTCCTGGCCATTGCCACGCAGAATCCGGTCGAACAGGAAGGCACCTATCCGCTGCCGGAAGCACAACTCGATCGCTTCCTGCTCAAGATCCTGATGGCCTATCCCGAGCACGAGGACGAAGTGCGTATGGTCGGTAACGTCAGCACCGGCCGCAATGCCCACGACTTCGACCTGTCGAAGGTGCAGCGCGTGCTCGACCGCGCGCAGATCAGCGCGATGCAGGCGGGCACGTCGCTGGTCGCCATTGATCCGGTGGTGCTGGACTACGCCGTGCGGGTGGCGCGCGCCACCCGCGAATGGCCGGGCATCGCGATGGGCGCGGGCCCGCGCGGCAGCCTGGCGCTGGTGCGCGCGGCGCGCGCCTGGGCGGTGCTGCAGGGTCGCGACTTCGTCACGCCCGACGATATCCGCGCGATCGCCAAGCCCGCGCTGCGCCATCGCCTGAGCCTGGCGCCGGAATTGCAGATCGAAGGCATGCGCATGGACGCGGTGATCGATGCCCTGCTGAGCAAGGTCGAAGCGCCGCGCCGATGAGGCCAGGTTCCGCCCTCATTGCCGCCTTGCTGGGCTGGGCCGCGCTCGGCCTCGCCTGCGCGCTGGAGCTGCTGCCGATGCTGGCCTGGTCGGTGGCGGGCGCCAGCCTGGCGCTGCTGGCGCTGGCCGACGCCTGGGTGCTGGCGCGGCGCGCCACGCCGACGGTGCGGCGCCTGTTGCCGGGCGTGGTGCCGGTGGGCGTGGAGCGCGAATGCCTGCTGCAACTGGAAACCGGCGACGGGCACGGCCTGCATGTGGAGGTGTTCGACCTGCTGCCGGGTGAATGGCCGCTGCAAGGCCTGCCGCGCGCGCTTGACCTCACGCCCGGCAGCGAGACATCGCTGAGCTACCGCTTCACGCCGAACCGCCGCGGCAGCTTCGAGTTCGTCGGCTGCCAGCTTCGCCTGCGCTCGCCGCTGCGCTTGTGGCGGCAACGCCGGCAGGTCGCGTTGCAACAGGCCGTGCGCGTGTATCCCAACTTTGCGCCGCTGGCGCGCTTCGCGCTTTTTAGCGCTGAACAAGCCTCGCGCGTGGTCGGTGCGCACGTGCAGCGCAACCGCGGCGAAGGCACCGAGTTCCACCAATTGCGCGAATACCGCGTCGGCGACAGCCTGCGCCAGATTGACTGGAAGGCCAGCCAGCGCGCGCGCAAGCTGATCTCGCGCGACTACCAGCACGAGCGCAACCAGCAGGTGCTGATGCTGCTCGACACCGGTCGGCGCATGCTGGCGCGCGACGATGCCCTCTCGCACTTCGACCATGTGCTCAATGCCAGCCTGGTGGTGTCTTACCTGGCACTGCGCCGCGGCGATGCGGTCGGCCTGATGGCCAGCGGTGGCGCTTCGCGCTGGCTGGCGCCGCAGCGCGGCCTGGGCGCGGTGGACACCTTGCTCAACACCGTCTTCGACCTGGAAGCACAGGCCGTGGCTACCGACTACCTGGAAGCGGCCACGCAACTGGCGCTGCGCCAGCGGCGGCGCGCCTTGGTGATGCTGGTGACCAATGTCCGCGACGAAGACATCGAGGACCTTCTGTCCGCCGTGCGCTTGCTTCAGAAACGCCATCTGGTCTGCGTGGCCAGCCTGCGCGAACAGGCGCTCGACCAGACCCTGGAAAAGCCGGTGGAGACCCTCGAACAGGCGATCGGCGCCGGCGCCCTGGCGCGCTACCTGGAAGAACGCAATCGCGCCCACCAAAGCCTGCGCAGCCAGGGCGTGATGGTGCTGGACGTCACCTGCGCGCAGCTGCCGGCTGCGCTGGTGCAGCGCTACCTCGCGGTCAAGCGCGAAGGCCTGCTTTAGTCCGCCGTCCGCAGGCGCGCGTCATCGGCGCGCAAGGCTTCATACACCGGCTGCGTATCCGGATGCTTGCCCTGCCAAAGCTCGAAGGCCAGCGCCGCCTGTTCCACCAGCATGCCCAGCCCGTCGATCGCTTGTGCGCAAGCCGCGCCGCGGGCCCAGGCCAGAAAACCGATAGCCGCTTCACCGTAGCTCAGGTCCACGGCCGTCGTGCGCGCGCCGGCGATGCCGAAGGGCAGCGCCAGTGCTGCGCCGCTGCGCCCGGCCGAGGTAGCGTTGATGATCAGGTCGAAAGCGCCCAGCGTCGCCAAATCATCCAGGTATCGCGTGTGCACGCGGCCGGGCTGGCCGAGGATGTCGGCCAGGGCATCGGCCTTGGCCGAATCGCGATTGATGATGTACAGCTCGCCGATGCCGGCCTCGAGCAAGGCCGGAGCCACGCCATGCGCCGCGCCGCCCGCGCCCAGCAACAGGGTGCGGCGCCCGCGGATGTCGAGCGCATTGCGTTCGGTCAGGTCGCGCACCAGGCCAGCGCCATCGGTGTTGTCGCCATGCCAGCCTTCGGCTTCGTGCACCAGCGTATTCACGGCACCGGCGGCGCGCGCACGCGCCGACAAGCTGGCGCAGAGCGCGAGGCCCGCCTGCTTGTGCGGCAGCGTCAGGTTGGCGCCGCGCCCGCCGGCGGCGGCGAAGTCGGCCAGCGCGCCCGACAATTGCCAGGGCTCGGCATCAATCGCCTCGTACTGCAGGGCGATGCCGAACTGGCGCGCGAACTCGGCGTGGATGCGCGGCGACAACGAATGCGCGACAGGATGTCCGAACACGGCGAAGTACTGGCTCATGTCACTCCCGAAAGTTTGCGGTGATGTCTAGTGCTGCTCTTGCAAGGCGCGCGCGGCATCGAGCGCGAAGTAGGTCAGGATGCCGTCCGCACCGGCGCGCTTGATCGACACCAGCGCTTCGAGCATGCAGGCGCGCTCGTCCAGCCAGCCATTGAGGGCAGCGGCCTTGAGCATCGCGTACTCGCCACTCACCTGGTAAACGAAAGTCGGCGCGCCGAACTTGTCCTTCACCCGGCGCACGATGTCCAAATACGGCATGCCCGGCTTGATCATCACCATATCGGCGCCTTCAGCCAGATCCAGCGCGACTTCGCGCAGGGCTTCGTCGGAATTGGCCGGGTCCATCTGGTAGGTGTACTTGTTGCCCTTGCCCAGGCTGCCGGCGGAACCGACCGCGTCGCGGAAGGGGCCGTAGAAACTGGAGGCGTACTTGGCCGAATAGGCCAGGATGCGCGTGTGCACGTGGCCGCCGGCTTCCAGCGCGGCGCGGATGGCGCCGATGCGCCCGTCCATCATGTCGCTGGGCGCGACGATGTCGGCGCCGGCTTCGGCATGCGACAGGGCCTGCTTGACGAGCGCGGCATTGGTCTCGTCGTTCATCACGTAGCCGGACTCGTCGATCAGACCGTCCTGCCCGTGCGTGGTGTAGGGGTCGAGCGCGACGTCGGTGACCACGCCCAAGTCCGGGAAGCGCGACTTCAGCGCGCGGATGGCGCGCTGGGCCAGGCCGTCGCCGGCCCAAGCGGCGCGGCCATCGAGCGACTTGGCCTCGGGCGCGGTCACCGGGAACAGGGTGATGGCTGGAATCTTCAGGGCCACGGCCTGCTCGGCCACGCGCAACAGCTCGTCAATGGACAGGCGCTCGACGCCGGGCATGGACGCCACTGCGGCGCGGCCCTGCAGTTCGTGGATGAACACCGGCAGGATCAGGTCGTCCGCGCTCAGGCGGTTCTCACGCATCAGGCGGCGGGAAAAATCATCACGGCGCATGCGCCGCGGGCGGATATGGGGAAAGGCCATTCAAGCACTCCAGGGCATGCGCCCATGATAACGCCGCGGCCGCGCTAGGATGTCGCCATGCCCTTGGCCCGACCCTTGCCGCGCGCGGCCCGCGCCTGCCTGCTCCTGCTGGGACTGCTGGCGCTGGCCTGCGTGATCGGGCCCTGGCTGCTGGCGTTCGATGCGCATTCGCCGGACTGGAACTGGCTCTCGGCCGCGCCTTCACTGGCGAACGGGCATTGGTTTGGCACCGACGCTATCGGCCGCGACGTGCTGGCGCGCAGTCTGGCCGGTGGCCGGCTGTCGCTGGGCATCGGCGCCATGGCCAGCGTGATCGCGCTGGTGATTGGCCTGGGCTATGGCGCGATTGCCGGCCTGGCCGGCGGCGGCATCGAGCGCGCGATGCTGCGCGCGCTGGACGTACTCTCGGCCCTGCCCTTCCTGCTGATCGTGATCCTGCTGCTGGCCCTGTTCGGACGCTCGCTACCGCTGTTGCTCGCTGCCATCGGCGGCTATGTCTGGATTGACCTGGCGCGGGTGATGCGCGCCGAAGCCGGGCGCCTGCGCGAGTCCGCCTTCGTGCTGGCCGCGCGCGCAGCGGGCGCGAGTTTCGGGCAGCAATTGCGCTGGCACCTGATTCCGAACCTGTTGCCGCTGGCGCTGGTATACCTGGGCCTGATCCTGCCGCAGGCCATCCTGGTGGAAAGCTTTCTCGGTTTCCTGGGCCTATCGGTGGATGAGCCCTCGGCGAGTTGGGGCACGCTGCTGTTCGAAGGCAGCCAGGAACTCGACAGCGCGCCGTGGACTCTGTTGTTTCCAGCGGGATTGCTGATCGCCACGCTGGCGAGTTTCCAATTCCTCGGCGACAGCCTGCGTGACTGGCTGGACGTGCGTTCGGAGTCGCGATGAGCGCGCTTGCCAGCGAACTCGAAACCCACGCGCCCCTGCTGCAAGTACAAGGCTTGCGCGTGCAACTGGCCGGCCGCGAAGCGCCCCTGCTGGGCCCGCTGGATTTGCAGCTGCGCGCCGGTGAATGCCTGGGCCTGATCGGCGAATCGGGTAGCGGCAAAAGCCTGACCGTGCTGTCGCTGATGAACCTGTTGCCGCCCGGCCTGAGCGCGAGCGGCACGCTGCTGTGGAATGGCGCGCCTGTGGCTTGGAGTTCCGCGCAACAACGCGCGCTGCGCGGCCGCGAAATCGCCTGGATGCCGCAGGACCCGCAGGCCAGCCTGCATCCCTTGCGCACGCTGGGAGCACAACTGCGCGAAAGCCTGCAGCGGCGGCGCGGCCTGGATGCCGGCCGCGCGCGCGCCGAATCCCGGCGCCTGTTTGAAGAAATGGAACTACCGACGCCGGCGCAGTTGCTCGAACGTTACCCGCACCAGATTTCCGGCGGCCAACGCCAGCGCGTCGGCCTGGCCCTGGCCCTGAGCGGCGCGCCGCGTATCTTGCTCGCCGACGAACCCACGTCCGCCCTGGATCCACGCCTGGCGAATGAAATGCTGGCCTTGCTCGAGCGCCTGCGCCGCGAGCGCGGCCTGGGCCTGGTACTGGTCAGCCACGACCTGCCCCTGGTCGGTCGCCACGCCGATCGCGTGCTGATCCTGCAGGGTGGTCGCGAAGTCGAATCCGGCCGCGCCAGCGATATCTTCGCCGCCCCGCGCGCCGCCTACACCCGCGACCTGCTGGCCGCCGAACACCTGCCTGCGCCAGCACCGGCCGATGCCGGCGAGGTCGTGCTCGAGGTTGAAGCGCTGCAGGTGCGGTATCCGCGCAGCCCGGAACCAGCGGTCCGCGACGCCCGCCTGCAACTTCGGCGTGGCGAATGCCTGGCGCTGATCGGCGCCAGCGGCAGCGGCAAGAGCTCGCTTGGCCGCGCCTTGTTACGGCTGCTGCGCCAGGGCGTCAGCGGCCGCGTGAGCTTCCTCGGTGAAGACCTGCTGCAGGCCGACCGCGCCGCGCTGCGGGGCCTGCGCGGGCGCATAGGCGTGGTCTTCCAGGACCCCTACGCCTCGCTCGACCCGCGCATGCGCGTGGGCGAGATCGTCGCCGAGCCCCTGCGCATCCACGCCACGCTCGGCCCCCAGGAGCGCCAGGCCCGGGTGGCCGAGCTGCTGGCCCAGGTCGGACTGGCCGATCCAGGGCTGTCCGAGCGTTATCCCCATCAGTTCTCCGGCGGCCAGCGCCAGCGCATTGCCATTGCCCGCGCCCTGGCCTGCCGGCCGGACCTGCTGATCTGCGACGAAGCCGTGTCGGCCCTGGACGCGCGCCACCGGGCCGACATCCTGGCCCTGCTGGCGCGTCTCAAGGTCGGGCAGGGTCTGGCCATGCTTTTCATCACCCATGACCTGGCCGCCGCCAAAGCGCTGGCGGATCGGGCCGCACTGATGCAGGGTGGGCACTTGCGGGGGCCAGGACCGGCCGACGAGTGGCTGGACCGGGCCGGGGAAGCCTGGGGCCAGGGCAGGGAGGCCGACGAGGGGACGGCTGCCGGGGACTTGGCATCGGCCTTGCATTGACTGGCTACCTACCGAGCGGGATTTGTTGAACAATCGTTTATGCCCAAGCTGAACCGCCCGCCCGCGCAGGAGACGCCGGAGTCCTTCGTGCACGCCTTGCTGGGCGCGCAGGACACCTCGACGCTCGCGTTCATCGCGGTCGCCCACTTGCGCGCGATGGGCCTGCGCGATGTGCAGCTGGTGTGGAACCACGCACCGGGCGGCAGCGCCGCCCTGCACACCTCCGATGACCAGTCGCCGACGCCGTCCGTGCTCGCGCTGCTCGATGCAGCCCGCCGGCAAGGCGGACGCGCCGATTCCCCGGCGGGCCCCGAAGGCGTGTTGCGGGTGGAAGTGTTGGCGCAGAACACCGGCCTGTGGGTCGCCCTGGCCGCGCGCATTCCGGCCACCGGATTGGCGGCGGACTGGCAGGAGGCGGTGTCCGCGCTCGCGGTGCGCAGCCAGTCGCTGCTGTACACGCAACGCCTGCAAGTGGACGTGGAACGCCTCGCCAGCGCAGAACGACTGCAGCGCGCCTTGTTCGCCATCAGCGACATCGCCAGTTCCGACCTGAGCACGGCCGAAGTGCTGCACGGCCTGCACCAGATCGTCGGCAGCCTGATGTATGCCGAGAATTTCTACATCGTGCGCTTCGACCCGGACCGCCAGGCCATCCGCTTCCTGTACTTCGCCGACAGCCACGACCCCGAGACGCCGGATCCGGAAGAAGAACTTTCGCCCCTGGAAATGGGCAACTCGCTGACCCTGCACCTGCTTCGCCACGGCAAGCCGGTGCGCGGCCCTTCGCGCGGGTTGCGCCAGGTGCTCAACGCCCCGCTCGACGAAGGCCTGGGCCCGGACGCCGAAGACTGGCTGGGCGTGCCCATCCTTGAAGATGGCATCGTGCGCGGCGCCGTGGTGGTGCAAAGCTACGATCCCGCCGTGCGCTACAGCGAGTCCGACCAGGCCCTGCTCGGCTACGTGGCCCAGCACATCCTCAGCGCCCTCTCGCGGCGCGAAGCCCAGGAAGAGCTCGAGCGCCGCGTCGAAGTGCGCACCCTGGAATTGCGCAAGGAAATCCGCGACCGCGAGCGCAGCGAACAGCTGCAGCGCGCCCTGTACCGCATCGCCGAGCTGTCCATGGCCAGCGACAGCATGGAAGCCTTCTACACCTCGGTGCACGAGATCGTCGGCGAGCTGCTCGACGCCCGCAACTTCTACATCGCCCTGCTCACCAACAACGACACCGAGCTGGAATTCCCCTACTCGATCGACGAACGCGACCAGCGCCACCCGCGCCGCTCGCTCGGCCGCGGCCTGAGCGAATACGTGTTGCGCACCGCCCAGCCCCTGCTGGCCGATCGCCACGGCATCGAGGCGCTGGAGGCGATTGGCGAAGTGGTGTCGGTCGGCACCAAGTCGGTGTGCTGGCTGGGCGTGCCGCTGATGGTCGGCAACCGCGCCTGCGGCCTGATCACCGTGCAAAGTTATACGCCGGATTACCTGTACACGACGCGCGACGAGGAATTGCTGAGCTTCGTCAGCTTCCACATCGCCAACGCCCTGCAACGGCGCCAGGCCGACGAAGCGCTGCGCCAGGCGTATGCCGAGCTCGAGCAGCGGGTCGATCACCGCACCCGCGAGCTGGCCGATGCCAACCGCGAACTGCGCGCGCAGATCACCGTGCGCGAGAGCGTCGAGGACAAGCTCAAGCATGAGGCCCTGCACGATGCCCTCACCGGCCTGCCCAATCGCAGCCAGCTGCTGCTGGCGCTGACGCGTTCGCTGGCGCGCTTTCGCCAGGACAAGTCCCTGGCCTTCGCGGTGCTGTTCCTGGACCTGGACCGCTTCAAGATCGTCAACGACTCGGTCGGCCACCTGGTCGGCGACGAGTTGCTCAAGGAAGCCGCCGCGCGCATCGGTGAATGCATCCGCGAACCCGACATCGTCGCCCGCCTGGGCGGCGACGAGTTCGCCCTCGTGCTCGACCGCGTGCAGGACGCCGCCGAAGCGGTGTCGGTGGCCGAGCGCGTCATCAACCGCCTGTCCGAGCCCATGCGCATTGGCGGCAAGGAGCTCTACACCTCAGCCAGCATCGGCATCGCCTTCGCCCACGAGCGCTATCGCAATCCCGAAGAACTCCTGCGCGACGCCGACGTGGCGATGTACCGCGCCAAGGCTGCCGGCCGCCAGCGCTTCGCCCTGTTCGACGAGGGCTTGCACGAGGACGCGCTGCGCCAACTGGAACTGGAAGGCGACCTGCGCCGCGCCGTGCAGCGCGCCGAATTCGAACCCTACTACCAGCCGATCGTGCGCCTGAGCGATGGCGCCGTGGTCGGTTACGAAGCCTTGATGCGCTGGCTCAATCCCGAGCGCGGCTGCATGGAACCGGGCTACTTCCTCGACACCGCCGAAGAGACCGGAACGCTCTCGCAGATCGACTGGCAGATCTACGACCACGTCTGCTGCGACATCCGCGCCCTGAGCGCGCGTGGCGCCTACGTCACCATCAACGTTTCGCCGCGGCACCTGCGCGCGCATGCCTTCAGCGAGCGCTTGCTGGCGCTGCTGGCCAGCCATGAAGTGGATCCCTCGCGCCTGCGCCTGGAAGTGACCGAAGGCGCCCTGCTCGAAAATCCCGACCAGGTGCAGCTCTGCCTGGGCCAGTTGCGTGCCGCCGGCGTGCAGACCCTGCTCGACGATTTCGGCACCGGCTTCTCCTCGCTGTCCTACCTGCACCGCTTCCCGCTGCAGGGGCTGAAGATCGACCGCAGCTTCGTGGCGGCGCTGCAGTACGGCGAGAGCGGCGGCAGCACCGCCATCGTGCGCGCCATTCGCCTGATGGCCGATTCCCTGGGCCTGGAAGTGGTGGCCGAAGGCATCGAAACCGAGGAACAGCGCCAGCAGCTGCGCCTGCTCGGGCTCACCCTGGGCCAGGGTTTCCTGTTCGCGCGCCCGACTTCCATGCTCGACCTGATGGAACGGCAAACCCATCTCGAACTGGGCTGATGCGGCTCAGCCGAGAAGTTGCTCGGCGCGCATCCAGGCAATGGTGTCTTCCAGCAGTTTTTGCAATGGCGTCAGCCGATAGCCAAGCTCGCGCGTGGCCTTGCCCGAATCCACCGAAAGCTTGTGACAGGTGAACTCTGCCGCTTCCGGCGTGATCTGCGGAATGCGCCGCGTCAACAGCGACTTGGCACACATCAGGCGCGCCACCAGGCGCAGCGCGAACTCCGGCGTGGCGCGGCGCGGTACCGGCTTGCCGAGGATGGCGCCGATGCGCGTGATCAGTTCCAGGAAGCTCGCCTGCTCGCCGCCCAGCAAGTACGCCTCGCCAAAATGTCGGCCGCGCCAAGCCCGCACCTGCGCCTTGGCGATCTCGCGCACATCGGCGAAGGAACCCGCGCCCGGTGGCACGCCTGGTAATTCACCGCGCTGCACCAGGCCAATCAGGCGCGACCAGTTGTGGGTGTCGCCTGGTCCGAACACATGTGCCGGCTGCGCGATCACGAAGGGCAGGCCGCTGGCGCGCACGATCTGCTCGGCCTGGAATTTCGTGCGCTCGTAGTTCACCCAGCTCTCGCCGCCGCGTTGTGGCGTGTCCTCGCGCAGAGTCGTATGCACCAGGTGCGAATACGCCGAGACGCTGGAAGTGTGGATGAAAGCCGACACGCCGGCTTCGCGCGCCGCGGTGACGAGGTTCTGCGCGCCGCCGACATTGGTACGCGTCTGCGCGGCATTGTTCGGGCGCCAGGTGTTGGTGTCGGCGGCCACATGGAACACGCTGTCCACGCCGCGCATGGCCGCGCGCAAGGACTCGAGGTCGGTGACATCGCCGCGCACCGGCTGCGCGCCAAGGCCCGCCAGGATGGCATCGGTGTCCGGCCGCCGCGACAAGGCGCGCACCTCGGCGCCCTCGGCCTTCAACTCGCGCAACAGGTGTTGGCCGAGAAATCCGGCGCCTCCGGTTACCAGCACTACCGCCATGCCTGCTTCTCCCTGCCTGATGGCTTCGAGCATAACCACGCGCTGGCGCTCACGCTTCGCAACATCGCGACAAATCCTGATGTCCGATTTGTGGGAATCCTCACGTTACTGAGGCCTGAGTTGATAAAGGATGGCCAATCGGTTGTTTTCGCAGGATTTATGAACGGACTCATTCTCCTTGCAACGGGCTTGCCCATGGCCTTTGTCGCCGCCGGTTTGCGCCGCGTTCCCGCGCAACGCTCGCTCACCGTGCGCCGCTTCGGCCGCTATCGGCGCACGCTCGGCCCGGGCTGGCACTGGCTGCTGCCGGGGCTGGACCGTTCCGGCGCCGGCGTGGACCTGATCGGCCACCACGTCAGCATCCAGGCCGGCGGTGCCCACGGCCAGGCCGAGCTGTACTACCAGATCCTCGAGCCCGAAAAGGCCGGCGCCACGCTCGATTCGGTGGACGACTGGGTCGCGGGCCAGGCCCGCGAAGCCTTGCGCGGGCCGGAGCAATCGCCCGAGCAGTTCAAGCACGAACTCAACCGCCGGGTCGGGCAATTGGGCCTGCGTGTCATCCGCTGCTCCCTGCATCTGGGCTGAAACAGCGACAATGCGGGCATGAACCCGCTGTCGCACCTGCTGCCCGAACTCGAATCCGGCCTCGACGCCCTCGGCCTCGATCGCGCCCTCGCCCCGCGCCTGCTCGATTACCTGGCCTTGCTCGAGCGCTGGAACCGTACCTACAACCTCACCGCCATCCGCGACCCGCGCGAGATGCTGGTCAAGCACCTGCTCGACTCCCTGGCCATGGCGCGCTTCGTCGAGAGCGGCCGGCTCGCCGACCTCGGCACCGGCCCGGGCCTGCCGGGCATTCCCCTCGCCATCGCCCGGCCCGGTCTTCAGGTCGCGCTGGTCGAAAGCAATGGCAAGAAGGCGCGCTTCCTGCGCGAGGCCGTGCGCTCCTTGAGCCTGGGCAATGCCCGGGTGATCGAGTCCCGCGCCGAGGCCGTGGCCGAGCCCGGCGGCTTCGAGCTGATCACCGCCCGCGCCCTCGACCGCCTCGCCGGCATTCTTGACGTGGGCGGCCACCTGCTGGCTCCCGGCGGGCGGCTGCTGGCCATGAAGGGCGTGCATCCTGCGGACGAAATCGCTGAACTTCCCCCAGGCTGGGTCGCCAGCGCCGTCCATACCCTGAGCGTCCCGGGCCTGCCAGCCGAGCGCCACCTGGTCGAAGTAAGACGCGGCGCGGCCGAGGCGGCATAATTGCCGACCCGACAGGACCAACCCATGACCCGGATCATCGCAATCGCCAACCAGAAGGGCGGCGTCGGCAAGACCACCACGGCGGTGAACCTGGCAGCGGCGCTGGCGCAGTCGGCGCGCAAGGTCCTGCTGGTGGACATCGACCCGCAGGGCAATGCGACCATGGGTTCGGGCGTGGACAAGCGCGAGCTTGAAAATTCCGTCACCGAGGTGCTGCTGCGCGAATGCAGCGCCAGCGATGCGATCCTGACGACGGGGGAAGGCTACGACCTGTTGCCAGGCAACATCGACCTGACGGCGGTCGAGATCCAGCTGATGGACGAGCCCGAGCGCGACACCCGCCTGAAGACGGCGCTGGCCACGCTCGGCCAGAAATACCACTACATCCTGATCGATTGTCCGCCGTCGTTGTCGCTGCTGACCTTGAACGCGCTCGCCGCCGCCGATGGCGTGCTGGTACCCATGCAATGCGAGTACTACGCGCTCGAAGGCCTGAGCGCCCTGATCAACACCATCGATGCGCTCAAGCAAAAACTCAATCCGCGCCTGGAGATCTTCGGCGTGGTGCGCACCATGTTCGACGTGCGCAACAACCTGGCCAATGCCGTGTCCGGTGAACTGACCCGGCATTTCGGCGACATCGTTTTCCGTTCGATCATCCCGCGCAACGTGCGCCTGGCCGAGGCGCCCAGCCACGGCCAGAGCATCGTCGGCTACGACAAGTCTTCGCGCGGCGGTGTCGCCTACCTCGGGCTGGCCGGCGAAATCCTGCGGCGCGAAAAAGACAGCAAGAAGGAACACGCCTGATGGCGACCAAGAAGACGGGCCTGGGCCGCGGCCTGGAAGCCCTGCTCGGAAGCGGTAGCCGCAGCCAGAGCCCGACCCAGGCCACGCCCGCCGAACTGGCCGGCGAAGGCCTGCGCAAGATCGCCGTGGAATTGTTGCAGCCCGGCAAGTACCAGCCGCGCAGCGCCATGGATGCTGGCGCCCTGACCGAACTGGCCGACTCCATCCGCGCCCAGGGCGTGATCCAGCCGATCGTCGCGCGCGAAATTTCCAAGGGCCGTTTTGAAATCATCGCCGGTGAGCGCCGTTGGCGCGCCGCCCGCGAAGCCGGCCTGAAAGACGTGCCGGTGGTGCTGCGCGAAGCCGATGACCGCTCGGTCATCGCCATGGCGCTGATTGAAAATATCCAGCGCGAAGACCTCAACCCGCTGGAAGAAGCGCTCGCGCTGAGTCGCCTGATCGACGAGTTCTCGCTCACCCACCAGAATGCCGCCGAAGCCGTGGGTCGCTCGCGCGCCGCGGTGTCGAACCTGCTGCGCCTGCTGGAGTTGCCGGAAGAAATCCGCAGCCTGCTCGAATCGCGCCAGCTGGAAATGGGCCACGCGCGCGCCCTGCTGACGCTCGCCCCGGCCGCCGCCATCGGCCTGGCCCGCGAAGCCGCCGCGCAGGGTCTTTCCGTGCGCGAAGTCGAACGCCGCGCGCAGCAGCTCTCGCAAGGCAAGATCCCGACGCGCAAGGACGCCAAGCCCGCGCGCAAGGCCGACGCCGACATCGCCACGCTCGAGCGCGAACTGTCCGAGAAATTGAACGCCAAGGTCGCCGTGCAACACGGCCGCGGCGGCCGCGGCAAGCTGATCATCCAGTACCACGGCCTGGAAGCGCTCGACGGCATCATCGAGAAGCTGCGTGGTGGAGAGCGGGCATGAGTCCGGCGCTGTCGGTTGTCGTACCGGTCTTCAACGAACGCGACAATATCGGCCCACTGGTGGGTGAGATTGTCGCCGCGCTGCGCGGTAAGACCGACTTCGAGATCGTTTACGTTGACGATTGCTCGAAGGACGACAGCTTCGCGGTGCTCACGGCGCTGATGGCCAGCACGCCCGAGCTTCGCGTACTCGGCCACGTGAACCAGAGCGGCCAGAGCACCGCCATCCGCACCGGCGTGAAGGCCGCGCGCGGCGCCTGGATCGCCACGCTCGACGGCGACGGCCAGAACGATCCGGCCGACATCCCCAAGCTTCTGGCCATGCGCGAGCAATCAGCGCCGGAGATGAAGCTGTTCGCCGGCTGGCGCGTGAATCGCCGCGACACCGGTTCCAAGCGCTGGGCCTCGAAGTTCGCCAACGCCATCCGCTCGCGCCTGCTGCGCGACGAAACGCCTGACACCGGCTGCGGCATCAAGCTGTTCGAGCGCGAAGCCTTTTTGGACCTGCCCTACTTCGACCACATGCACCGCTACCTGCCGGCACTGATGAAGCGCGCCGGCTGGCAATGCGTCAGCGTGCCGGTGAACCACCGCGAGCGCTCGACCGGCGTGTCCAAGTACAACAACCTCCACCGCGCCTGGGTCGGCTTGGCCGACCTGCGTGGCGTGGGCTGGCTGATCAAGCGCAGCAAGCGCACTGCCGTGCGCGAGGCCGCGCGCCCGTGAACGAGCAGATCGTCTGGCTGAGCGGCTTCGGCGTCCACTTCACGCCGTGGAAGCTGATCGGCATCATCGGCGCCCTGATGTTCGGCGGCCGCTGGCTGGTGCAGTTCATCGCCTCACGCCGCCATGGCAAGCCGGTGATCCCGCGCCTGTTCTGGTACATGAGCATCATCGGCAGCCTGATGACGCTGAGCTACTTCATGTTCTCGGCCAAACAAGACGCCGTCGGCGTGCTGCAAAACCTGTTCCCGAGCTTCACAGCCGTCTACAGCCTGTACCTGGACATCAAGCATCGCGGCTGGCACAGAGACCGCGCCTCGCACTAGGTTCCCCGGACCGCCTCTGCTGGGGCGGGGTTGAGAGGGGGCTGGAGCCACAGGCTTGATTCCTGCAGACCGCAGAAGGCCGGCCGCGAAGCGCCTTGCATCTCCTGCCAATCGCGACAGTCGGTGAGACATCCAGTCGGGGTCCGGTGCGTCAGCGCGGGGGCTTCGGCGACACGGATGTCGCCGAAGAGCCTCCATGGACGGATTCACGGCGTCCCCCGCGCTGACGCACCGGACCCCGGCTGGATGTCCCGCCCGAACCAAGAACTTGATTGGCAAGGGATTAAAAGGCATACTCGTCGGCTCGCTGCAGGTTTTTCAGGCCATCTGGCCGTCGCAGGGAGGCCGATTTCGCCCGGGCCATGGGCGAAGCCACCGATAGTCGAGGAAGGTCATGAGCCGCATTTGTCAGGTCACCGGCAAGAGCGTGCAGAGCGGCAACAACGTCTCGCACGCCAACAATGCCACCCGCCGCAAGTTCCACCCCAACATCCACGAACGTCGCTTCTGGGTCGCCAGCGAAAACCGCTGGGTCAAGCTGCGCGTTTCGTCCCATGGCCTGCGTACCATCGACAAGGTGGGTATTGACGTGGTGCTCGCTGAAATCCGCCATCGCGGCGAAAAGGTCTAAGGAGCAATCACATGTCTTCCAAGCGCGACAAGATCCGCCTGATCTCCACGGCTGGCACCGGTCACTTCTACACGACCGACAAGAACAAGAAGACCACGCCGAACAAGATGGAATTCCTGAAGTACGACCCGGTCGTGCGCAAGCACGTGGCGTACAAGGAAGCCAAGATCAAGTAAGACCCCCGCGGTTGCGGCGTTGCCGCTCCGCCCCTTGAAAGAGCCCCGCTTCGGCGGGGCTTTTTCTTTTCCGGGCCAGGCCCGTTGACATAGTTCCATAATTCCGGAACCATGGAATCCATGGATAACAAGACCGCCGTCGCCGCCCTCAATGCCCTCAGCCACGAAACCCGGCTGGCGGCTTTCCGTCGCCTCGTTCAGGCCGGGCCGGAAGGGCTGCCGGTGGGCGAACTGCGCGAACACCTCGACCTCGCCCCGGCCACGCTGTCCGCCCACCTCAACGTCCTGCGCGCCGCCGGCCTGGCCGGCGACGAGCGCCAGGGCCGCAGCATCCGCGTGCGCGCCGACTTCGCGCGCATGGACGCGCTGATCGCCTACCTCACCGAAAACTGCTGCGCCGACAGCGGGGCCTGCGCCCCGGCTGCCGGCTGCGCCCCCGCCAAGAAAGGAAAATCCGCATGAACCGCTTCCATGTGCACCTGAATGTCGCCGACCTGCCGGCCAGCATCCGTTTCTACTCTGCCCTTTTCGCCGCCGAGCCCACCGTGCTCAAGCCCGACTACGCCAAGTGGATGCTCGACGATCCGCGGGTGAACTTCGCCATTTCCAATACCGGTCGAGCGGCCGGCATCGATCACCTGGGCATCCAGGCCGAGACCGGCGAGGAGTTGAGCGAAATCGGCCGCCGCCTCGAGAGCGCCGGCACCAGCGTGCTGCCCGAAGACGCCACCGTCTGCTGCTACGCCAAGTCCGACAAGCTGTGGACCGAAGACCCGCAGGGCACGCGCTGGGAAAGCTTCCATACCCACGGCGAAGCGACGACCTATTACGCCGCCGATTCGGCCTGCGCCACCGACGGCGCCGCCTGCACGCCGAATGTCGCTGCCATGAAGCCCAAGGTCGAGAAGGGCGCATCCTGCTGCTCGCCGACCTCCGGCTGCTGCTGAATAGCCCAGGGGCCCGAAGATGAGCGAGCACCAGTACAACGCCTTGTTCCTTTGCACGGGAAATTCCGCACGCAGCCAGATGGCCGAGGCCCTGATCACCCTGATGAGCAAAGGCCGAATTCGAGGGTACAGTGCCGGTAGCCAGCCTTCCGGAACGGTGCAGCCCTTGGCGGCCAAGCTGATTGGCGATGCTGGATATCCGGTCGAAACGCTGCGCAGCAAGAGCTGGGACGAATTCGCCCGTCCCGGCGCGCCGGTAATGGACTTCGTCATCACCGTCTGCGACAACGCGGCCGGCGAAGTCTGCCCGGTATGGCCGGGCATGCCGGCGATGGCCCACTGGGGCATTCCGGATCCGGCGCTGACGCCCGACGATGTGGGCGCCTTCAAGGACGCCTGGCTGCTCTTGCGTCGTCGTATCGAGCTCATGCTCGCCCTGCCCCTGGACAAGCTTGATCGCCTCGCCCGCGAACAGCAGCTCCGCCAGATCGCCGATAACACCTGACCAAAGGCCATATTCCGAATGAAACGTGTGTTGTTTGTTTGCGTGGAAAATTCCAATCGCAGCCAGATGGCTGAGGCCTTTGTGCGCATCCACGGCGGAGCGCAGGTCGAGGCCTTCAGCGCCGGCTCGCGACCTTCGGGCAAAATCAATCCGAAGGCCATGAAGGCGATGGCGGAACTGGGCTACGACCTGAGCACGCATGCCTCGAAATCGCTCGATGACATCGATGGCGAATTCGACGCGGTGGTGACCATGGGCTGCGGCGACAGCTGCCCCTGGGTGCCGGCGCGCCGGCGCGAGGACTGGGCCCTGCCCGATCCGCGCGACATGGACGAAGCGCAATACCGCGGCGTGCGCGACGAGATCTCCGCGCGCGTGAAGCAGTTGCTGGCCTCGCTGTGACGACGTCGGCGCGGCGTGCCGCCGCCGAGTTCATCGGCACCGCTTTGCTGCTGGCCTGTGTGGTCGGCTCGGGCATCATGGGCGTGAACTTGTCGGGCGGAAACGATGCCATCGCCCTGCTCGCCAACGCCGGCGCCACCGCCGGCGCCTTGTATGTGCTGATCGTCTGCCTGGGTCCGATTTCCGGTGCGCACTTCAATCCGGTGGTGAGCTTGGTGATGCACTTGCGCGGAGAACTGCGCCCGCGCGATTTTTTCGCCTACGTCCTGGTCCAGATACTGGGCGCGATTTTCGGCGTGCTTCTGGCGCACGCGATGTTCGACTTGCCGGTGTTGCAGGTCGGCACGCACGTACGCACCGGCGGCGCGCAGTGGCTGAGTGAAGGCGTCGCGAGCTTCGGGCTGCTGCTGACCATCCTGCTCGGTGTTCGGCACCGGCCCGCGGCGGTGCCGCCGCTGGTGGCCGCCTATATCTTCGCGGCCTATTGGTTTACCGCCAGCACTTCGTTTGCCAATCCGGCGGTGACGCTGGCGCGTTCGCTCACCACGACCTTTGCGGGCATTCGCCCGGAAGACGTGGGCGGCTTCGTGCTGGCGCAGGTCGCGGGCGCGCTGTTAGCGCTGGCAACATCCCGACTTTGGCCCGAAGCGACGCCGGGCTGATACAGGCCGGTCGCCAGAAATCTAAAACCGGCCGCTACCGTGACCCAGATTTGGCAGAGTCCTGGAGAGCACCGATAAGCTCTCGAACGAGTTTGCGCTGGGGGACAGGCAACTCGAGATAAGTCACCAATGCCTGTCGATCTGGTTCACTGATACTTCCAGGCCAGGCCAGCGCCGGATCGCGCACCCGGTTGCCGCCCTTCGGCCCGCCGTACACCAGTGCTTGGGGCTCCACGCCCAGCAGGTCTGCCAAGGCTTGGAGTTTCTCAGGTCGCGGCATGGAACGCCCGCCAAGCCAGGCCGAAACCGTTTGGAAGGTAACCGAGCGGCCCGAATACCTTGAATTGAAGCGCTTCTCCAGGTCAACCGGGCGTGTGCCCCAGCCCTTGGCGCGCATGGCTGCGGCCAAATGCTTGGCGAAGTCGGTCTTTTCGTCGCTCATGACCGGAAAGCTTGACCAGCCGCGCCGGCGAGCGTTCACGTTGTGCTTTCATAATCATTCTAGTTTTGCTTTCATAGGGAGTCCGCCCCCGAACGCCAAGCCTGTTGATGGCCAAATCCCTGCTGGAGCAACTGCCTGAAATTGTGGCCAATGGCCGCAAGCAGGCGGAGCGCATCCTGGAGGGACTGGAAGGGCGACACCGGGTCGGCCTGCAGACCCGCGAATGGGTACTGCCGTCGCGCGACAGCGCCGCCGGTGACTGGATCGCTGCCGCCAACCGACGCACCCAACTTCACGGCGAGCCCGCAGACGCCTGGACCAACCGGTTGATCTACGGCGACAACCTGCTGGCCATGGCCGCCTTGCTGGCTGGCGACGAAAACACGCCCAGCCTGCGCGGCCGGGTGGACCTGATCTATATCGACCCGCCCTTCGACTCCAAGGCCGACTACCGCACCAAGGTCAGCCTGCCCGGCGTCGAATTGGAGCAACGGCCGACGGTGATCGAGCAATTCGCCTATTCCGACACCTGGTCCGACGGCACGGCCTCCTACTTGGCGATGATCACGCCGCGCCTGATCCTGATGCGAGAGCTACTGAGCGACACCGGCTCGATCTATGTGCATCTGGATTGGCATGTAAGCCACTACGTGAAGATGGCCCTGGATGAGATCTTCGGCAAAGCGAACTTTCGAAATGAGGTTGTATGGAGCTACTTCGGGTTCAAGCGCTCAACATCAAAGAAGTTTCCGCAGAAGCACGACCTTCTTTTTTCATACGCCAAGTCAAATGACTACTTTTGGAAGACCCAATACAGGCCCCACAACTCCGAGTACCTGAAGCGGTTTAAGCCGGACGAGACCGGGCGCCTTTGTCGTAGCGACGTGAACCCAACTGGCGGAGGCAGTCGAAAAATCTACCTCGATGAAGTGGAGGGAGACATCATCGACTCCGTTTGGGATGACCTCCCACCAGTAAACCCTGTGGCCAAGGAACGAGTCGACTACGCCACCCAGAAACCCGAAGGTCTCCTTGAGCGAGTTATTGCCTCCTCCTGCGAAGAAGGAGGACTTGTCCTTGATGTGTTTGGAGGCTCCGGCACAACAGCCGCCGTCGCCGAAAAACTCGGGCGGCGGTGGATCACCACCGACCTCGGCAAACCGGCCTGCATGATCATGCGCAAGCGCCTGATCGACCAAGGCGCCAAGCCTTTCCTGTATCAGGCCATCGGCGACTACCAGGTCGAGGCGGCCAAATCAGCCATGGGCCGCAGCTTCCGCATCGGCGATCTGTCAGCCATCGTCCTCTCCCTATACGGCGCGTTGCCGCTGCAGCCCGAGGACAACCCGCTTCGCAACTTGGGCGCGGTGGTGTTCGGCGGCAAAAAGACCCTGGTGCTGGTGGACTCGCCAAACAAGCTCACCGGCGACGCTACCCTGAAGAAGGCCATCGCCCAGCGCGACAATCTGCTCGGCGGCTGGGATCGCGTGGTGGTGCTGGGCTGGAACTTCGAGCCGGCCATCGGCCAGAGCATCACCGCGCTCAATGACCCGCGTCTGGAAGTGCTGGTGATTCCGCCCGACCTGCTCGACCGGCTGAAAAAGAAGGGTGGCATCGAAAAGCTGCGCGGCCAGGTACGCTTTTCAAGTCTGCAATACCTCACGGCGCATCCGGTCAAGCGGACAAGGCAAGGCGACGAGGACCAGATCCACGTCCGCTTGGCCAACTATGTGCTGCTTTCACCCGAGGCGATCAATCTGGACGACGAAAATCGCCAGAAGCTGCACAAGGTGATGAATGCCGAACCGTTGGCGCTGATCGAATACTGGGCGGTGGACCCGGATTACGACGGTGAAATCTTCCGCTCGGTCTGGCAGGACTACCGCGGCAATACCGCCAATGACGACGACCCGCTTCGAGTGGTCTCTGAAGCCCGCTTCAGCATGCCGCACAAGACTGGCGAACGCCGCGTCTGCGTGCGGGCGGTGGACGTGTTCGGCTTCGAAGCCGAAGTCGTGCAGGTGGTCGCGGACAGCAAGGCATGAAGGCCGACGAGCAGTTGGCTCTGTCCGCGGCGCTGACGCACCGGACCGAGCAACTGTGCGTGGGGTTGGAACACGGCATCGCCGACTTGTACGACTTGGTGTCGCCCGTCACCGGCGAGTTACTGCGCTGGTGGTTTGGAGAGGATGCCTGCCAGTCGCGCGAGTTCAACTTCCATGCTGGGCAACGCCAGGCCATCCTGAATGTCATCGTCGCCCACGAGGTCCTGGCCAGCCCAAACCTTGTCGATCTGTACACGCAGGTGTGCGCCGAGGCCCTGCTGGCCGATACGCGACTGACTGAGCTCGCTCAGGGCAAGCACGGGCACCCAAAATATTGCTTGAAGATGGCCACCGGCACCGGCAAGACCTGGGTGCTGCAGGCCCTACTGATCTGGCAACTCTTAAACAAAACGGCGGTACTGGACGAGGGACGCGACGACCCACGCTTTACCCGGCGCTTCCTTGTTGTCGCCCCTGGCTTGATCGTCTACGAGCGATTGCTTGATGCCTTCCTCGGCAAGGAAAAGGAAGACAAGAGCCGCGACTTTGCCAGCTCCGACTTTGCCAGCTACGAAGATCTATTCACACCGCCCTCCCGGCGCGAACGGATCCAGCAGTTCGTGCGCAGCAACGTCTGCACCAAGCAGGAAATCGGCCTGAAGGCTACGGGCAACGGCATGATCGCCATCACCAACTGGCACCTGTTGGTGGATGCGGCTGAGGACATGGAAGATCTGGAGGATTCGGAACGGCTGGATGCTCCGGCTGTGATCGCCGAGCCCTCTGTCATGGCCTACCAATTGCTACCTCTCACGCCTGGCCGCGCGACAGGAAACAGCCTGGACGTGCTGGATCGCCGCTGGGCACGCGGCAATGTTCTCGCGTACTTGGCCGACCTGCCGGACCTGTTGGTGTTCAACGACGAAGCGCACCACATCCACGAGCTGAAGAAGGAAGGTGAGACCAGCGAAGTGGAGTGGCAAAAGAGCCTGTCCATCATTGCCGAGTCCAAGGGTCGGCGATTCGTTCAGGTGGACTTCTCGGCGACTCCCTACAACGACGTGGGTGGCGGCAAGAACAAGCGAAAGGTCTATTTCCCTCACATTGTGGTGGACTTCGACCTAAAGGCCGCAATGCGCCAGGGCCTCGTGAAGTCTCTGGTGCTGGACAAGCGCAAGGAACTCGGCGCGCTGCCGCTGGAGTTCAAGGCCGAACGCGACAGCGACGGCAATGTCGCCCTCTCCGATGGCCAGCGGGTGATGCTGCGCGCTGGCCTGCAAAAGCTGCGCAAGCTCGAAGCCGACTTCGCCCGCGTGGATGCCAATCGCTATCCCAAGATGCTAGTCGTGTGCGAGGACACCACGGTCTCGCCACTGGTGACTCAGTTCCTGATGCAGGAAGGCTTGAAGGACGACGATGTCCTTACCGTCGACTCGGGCCGCAAGGCCGAGCTTGGCGAGAAAGAATGGGCGCCCCTGCGTCAGCGGCTGTTCAACGTCGACAAGCATTCCCAGCCGCGCGTAATCGTCAGTGTGCTGATGTTGCGCGAGGGATTTGACGTCAACAATATCTGCGTGATCGTGCCCCTGCGTGCCAGCGGCGCGCAGATTCTGCTGGAGCAGACCATTGGTCGTGGCCTGCGCCTGATGTGGCGGGACCCGGAGTTTTCCGATCTCAAGCGCGAGAACCGTGAGCGCATCAACCGCGGCGAGGAGCCGGGCAGCTTGGTGGACATCCTTTCAATCATCGAGCATCCGGCGTTCCAGGGCTTCTACGATGAACTGATGGCCGAGGGCTTGGTCGGCAGCACCGGCGATGATGAGGGCGGCGACAGCGCCGGCGATCTGCTTCCGGCTGAACTTCGCGAAGGATTTTCGCGCTATGACTTCGCCATTCCCTTCATCTTGCGCGAGGCCGACGAAAGCCTGGAGCACAACCCAATCGACGTTGCGGCTTTGGCCCCGTTCGGGGCACTGAGCCGCTCCGAGTTGGTGAAGCTGCTGGGCAAGGGCGACACCTTCACCTCGCAAGACCTGCAAAGCAGCACCCTGTTCGGCGACTACCGGGTGGACGGCGCCGTCATGAATGTGAGCGGTTACAACGAACTGCTGTCGCGCCTGACTCGACGCATCAGCCAAGCACTCAGCCAACCGCTACCCAAGGGCAACCGAATTGCCGAACACCTGGCGATGCCCTACCTGCAAATGAATACCGTCGGTCTGGCGACGGCGCTGGACGACTACATTCGCGAACGCCTGTTCAGCGAGATCTACGAACCATTTGAGGACGAAGCCTGGCGCTTGCTGCTTCTCCAGCCAGTGGTAGACCACATCGTGAAGGTCTTCGGGCTGGCGCTGGTGCGAGCCGAGGATCGCGCGATCATTGGCGAGACCGAGGTCCGCTATCGAAACCTGTCTGAAGTCGGAAAAATTATGGTGCGCGAGAGCGCGTCCCTACCGGTGGAAAAGTGCATCTACACCCGGCTGGCCTATCCCAGCCGCAGTGGCGGGCTGGAGCGCGCGTTCATTGATTGGGCCGGCGCCGACAGCCACATCGAGGCATTCTGCAAGATCAGCGAGAACCGCCACGAATTCGCCAGGCTACGCTACGTCAAGAATGACGGCCTCCCGGCTTTCTACTTCCCCGACTTCATGGTCCGCACAGCGGATGCTGTCTACCTTGCCGAGACCAAGGCGCAAGAGCAGGTAGGTCACCCCAATGTGCAGCGAAAACTGAAAGCAGCTGCGGTCTGGTGCGAGCGCATCAATGACCTGCCGCCGGAACAACGAGGAGACCGGGTCTGGCATTACGCCCTGATCGGCGAGTCAATGTTCTGGGACTGGAAAAAGAACAATGCCCGGCTAGGTGATCTGCTGGCCTTCTCGCGTATTCGCCCGGCCCAGCGGCCAGCCGCGCAAGGCGATCTTGCGCTAGGGGATTGAGTCACCAGCGCCCGAGCTAGCGCACCAGGCGCTCATCGACCAGCGAAGCTACGACGGCCGGATCGGCCAAGGTAGAAATGTCGCCCAATTGCTCGGGCACGTTCTCGGCGATCTTGCGCAGGATGCGGCGCATGATCTTGCCCGAGCGCGTCTTGGGCAGGCCCGGCGCCCACTGCAGCCAGTCCGGCGCGGCGATCGGGCCGATCTCGTGGCGGACATGGGCGATGAGCGCCTTGCGCAAGACCTCGGTCGCTTCCACGCCCGACTTCAGCGTCACGTAGGCATAGATGCCCTGGCCCTTGATGTCATGCGGCGCGCCGACCACGGCGGCTTCGGCGACATCGGGGTGCGAGACCAGCGCGCTTTCCACTTCCGCCGTGCCCATGCGATGGCCCGACACATTGATCACATCGTCCACGCGACCGGTAATCCAGTAATAGCCGTCCTCGTCGCGGCGGCAGCCGTCACCGGTAAAGTACATGCCCGGGTAGGCGCGGAAATAGGTGTCGATGAAACGTGCGTGATCACCATAGACCGTGCGCATCTGGCCCGGCCAGGAATCGAGCAGCACGAGGTTGCCTTCGGTCGCGCCTTCCAGGATCTTGCCGTTGGCATCCACCAGCGCCGGCTGCACGCCGAAGAAGGGCGTGGTCGCGGAACCGGGCTTGAGGTCCGTCGCACCTGGCAGGGGCGAGATCAGGATGCCGCCCGTCTCGGTCTGCCACCAGGTGTCCACCACCGGGCAGCGGCCGTCACCGACCACGCGCCAATACCACTCCCATGCCTCGGGGTTGATGGGCTCGCCGACCGTGCCAAGCAGGCGCAGGGAACTGCGCGATGTCGCCGTCACCGGCGCATCGCCCTCGCGCATCAGGGCGCGGATGGCCGTGGGCGCGGTGTAGAAGATGGTCACCTGGTGCTTGTCGATCACCTGCCAGAAGCGGCCAGGATCCGGGTAGGTTGGAATGCCTTCGAACATCAGCGCGGTGGCGCCATTGGCCAGCGGCCCGTAAACGATATAGCTGTGGCCGGTGACCCAACCCACATCCGCGGTGCACCAGTAGATATCGTCCTCGCGCAGGTCGAACACGCATTCGTGCGTGTAGCTGGCATGCACCAGGTAACCGCCGCTGGTGTGCAGCACACCCTTGGGCTTGCCGGTGCTGCCCGAGGTATAGAGGATGAACAGTGGATCCTCTGCATCCATGGCCTGGGCCGCATGCACGGCCGACTGCGGGTCGACGACCGCATCGAACCAGCGGTCGCGCGGCATCTGCATCGGCACCGCGCAGCCGGTATGGCGCACGACCAGCACCGTCTCCACCGCATTCGTGCCCGGCCGACGCAGGGCCTCATCGACATTGGCCTTCAAGGGAATGGTCTTGCCCCCGCGCCGGCCCTCGTCGGCGGTGATCACCAGCTTGCTGTCGCAGTCGGCAATCCGCCCGGCGATGGAATCGGGCGAGAAGCCGCCGAACACCACCGAGTGCACGGCGCCGATGCGCGCGCAGGCGAGCATGGCCACCGCTGCCTCGGGAATCATCGGCAAGTAGATGGTGATGCGGTCGCCCTTGCGAATACCCAGCTGGGTCAGCGCATTGGCCAGCTTGCACACACGCGCATGCAGTTCGCGGTAGCTGATGTGCTGGGCCGGCGCCTTCGGATCGTCCGGCTCGAACAGGATGGCGGTCTTGTCGCCACGCGCGCTCAAGTGCCGGTCCAGGCAGTTGGCGCTGACATTGAGCTGCCCGTCGGCAAACCAGCGGATATGGAAGTTGTCGACGTCGAAGCTGGTGTCCTTGACCTGCGTATAAGGCCGCATCCAGTCCAGGCGCTGGCCCACGCGCCCCCAGAAAGCGTTTGGATCCGACACCGATTCCGCGTAAAGCCGTTGGTAACCTTCGCGATCTAGGCGCGCGGCGGCGGCGAAGTCTGCCGGTACTGGATGCAAGGCGGAGGACATGGCGGGTCTCCCTGGGGGCGATGGCTTATTAGACCATTCCGGCGCGAGCCCGTCTCAGAATCGCGAAGGAACGCGCACATCCGATGTCATCACCGTTGCGCTGGCCGAAGCACCCGCGAGGCCTTACTCTGGCTGCGCGGGCCCATGGCACCCGAGCGCCGGACTCCCGGGGCTCCGGGCCTTGCGGCTTCTACAGGTCCACCGATAGGAAGGCGAGCACATGAAGCCGGTCGCGCTACTTATCCTGCTGTCGTTTGCAACTCTCGTTGCGACCGCAAAGCAGTACATGGGCTACAAGGTTTCCGACATGCCTTTTCGCATCGCTGGCGGAAAGACTCTGATGCTGCCTGTGACAGATGCCGGCACGGTGCCTGCGGAAAGCCCGCAGATCAGGATCGAGGACGCCGGCATGCTTTTCGTCCGATCCAAAGACGAATGGCACACTACGGCAATCGTCTGGCAGTTCGGATTCGAGAACAAGGCCATCGGCAGGATCGAGCGCGTGTCGGTTACGCGCGTCGCACCCGACGAAACGGCAAGCCCCGTGCTCGTCGACGACAAGGTGGTGGTGAAGGGCGAGCACTGGACGGGCTCGGCCAAACCCGTTGATGCAGGCCCCAAGGCAAGCTCGTGGCTTTACGAAGAAGGCCAATCCATCTTCGTATTCCGCTTCGACATCACTCCTTCGAAGGGAGAGCCGGTGACCCTCTATCAGCCAGTGTTGTACTCGGCGGAGGCGAAAACCAAGCTTCGGGACGTGCTGGAGCAGTGGCGCAGGGCACGCTGACCAAGCCGCGCTACGCCCGCGCGCGCCAACGGCCGATCAGGCACGAACGGGCACCAGGGCGTAGCCCTTCAGGCGCGCAGAAAACTCCTGCAGCGCGGCAATGCCCGACTCTTCCGCCTCGTGGCACCAGGCCCTCAGCGCCTCGATCTTGGCATCCGCTTCCGCGCTCTTGATCTCGTAGATCGCCAGCAGGCGCCGGCGATATTCCACCAGCGTGGCCAGCTGCGGCCGCGCGGCCACGAAGGCTTGCAGGCGTTCGCGATGAGCGGGGTCCAGCCAGCGGCCTTCGCTGCGGAAGGCGCGGCGGATGCGGCGCGGCAGGGCCGAAGCTTCCTGCTTCAATTGCGGGCGCAGCACGGTCTTGAAGTAGTCGGTGGCAACTTGCCAGCGGTGCGCCATCATCGCGCGCAGGGTCTCGGCGTCGGGCACGGCGATGTTCGGGCGCAGGTCGAGCTTGGGCGCCACGCGCAGCACCTTGGCCAGGCGCAGCTTCTGCAAGGTCCACAGCACGGCCCAGCCGATGTCGAACTCGAACTTGCGCAGCGCGAACTTCGCCGAGCTTGGGAAGGCGTGGTGGTTGTTGTGCAACTCTTCGCCGCCGATCAGCAGGCCCCAGGGCGAGAGATTGGTGGCGGTGTCGGCGGTGTCGAAATTGCGGTAACCCCACCAATGGCCCAGGCCATTGATGACGCCGGCCGCGCAGAACGGCATCAGCGCCATCTGCAGGGCCCAGATCGCGATGCCCGGCAAGCCGAACAGCGCGGTGTTGATCGCCAACAAGGCGAAGATGCCCCAGTTCCTTCGGCCGGTGTAGACATGGCGCTCGACCCAGTCATCGGGCGTGCCCTTGCCGTACTGCTCGAGCATCTCGCGGTCTTTCGCAGCCGTCTGGTACAACTCGGCGCCGCGCCAGAGCACGGCGTTGATGCCGGCGAAGCGCGGACTGTGCGGATCTTCGGCGGTTTCGCAACGGGCGTGGTGCTTGCGATGCACCGCGACCCATTCCTTGGTCACCGTCGCCGTGGTCAGCCAGCTCCAGAAGCGCAGGAAGT